>DATFCZ010000020.1:0-7897 GCA_035252605.1 Steroidobacteraceae bacterium | reverse complement strand
GGCATCGAGAGTGTGGCGGGCGCCGTCGCGAAGCTGCGCACGGTGCCGCCCGTCAGCGCGGAAAGCGAGCGGCCCGCCCGGCTCGTGCCCGCGGCCGGCGCTCCCTATGCGACTCTCGAAGATCTGCGCCACACTGACGCCCTTCTCCTCGGCAGCCCGACGCGCTTCGGCAACATGGCGGCGCCGCTCAAATACTTCCTCGATTCAACATCGGGCCTGTGGGTCTCAGGCGCGCTCGCGGGCAAGCCTGCCGGCGTATTCACCTCGACGCAGACGCTTCACGGCGGTCAGGAGGCGACGCTGCTGTCGATGATGCTGCCGCTGCTTCACCACGGGATGTATCTCGTCGGCCTGCCGTATACGGAAAGCGCCCTGCATCAGACGCGCTCGGGTGGCACGCCCTACGGCGCATCTCACGTCGCCGGCGCTCAGGATGAGCCGGCTCTGACGGAACACGAGCGCTCGCTGGCGCACGCGCTCGGCAAACGGGTTGCGGCGTTGGCGGTGAAACTTTCGAGTTAGGTACCGTTCGGCTCGCGGAAGGCACCGGCTCGCAATACCTCGCGGATGAAGGGCACGGTCAGGCGCCGCTGGGCGGCGAGCGCCGCGTCATCGAGCGTATCGAGCAGCCCGTAGAGCCGGCCCATGTCGCGCGGGAAGCGCCGCTGCAGCCAGCGCGAAGTCTCCTCGGGAAGCTCGAAGCCGCGCAGCCGGGCGCGTAGCTGCAGCGCCTGCTGCAGCTCGGCCTCATCGAGCGCCCGCAGCTGCAGCACGGCACCGGCCGCGCAGCGCGAGCCCAGGTCGGCAAGCGCCCAGGCAAGCAGGGCCGGTGGCGGCCGGGCCGCCATGACGAGCGCCCCACCGCAGTCCTCGACTTCCCTCAGGAGGCCGAAGATCGCCTTTTCCCACTCGAGACGGCCGACGACCGCTTCGAGATCATCGAGACACACGCACTGCAGCTGCGGCAATCCTTCGAGCACACCCACACCGAGGCCGGCGAGCTGCGCGAGCGGAAAATATCCGGCGCGCCGCGTTGGGCCCGCCTGGGAGCAAATCGCCTGCAGAAGATGGGTCTTTCCCGCGCTCACCGGGCCGCAGAGCCAGGTAGCCCCGCCCGCCTCGCCGGCGGCGACGCGCTTCGCATGCTCGAGCGCCTCGCGGTTGCGCGCGGGCAGGTAGCTCGCGAAGACCGCCCGGTCCGGGAGGCGCACGCCGAGGGGAAGCTGCTGCACGCGCGTTGCTCAGGCCGTGCGCTTGGCGTCGCTCGGGCCATTGCCGGCCCGTTGCCGCACATCGCTGCTGCGCTGGCTCGACTCGCCCTCGCGCTGCGCGGCGAGCGACCAGGCGCGGCGAGTGAAGGCCTGCACGTAGTTGATGCCGGAGAGAACGGTCGTGGCAAACACCGTGAGCGCGAGGGCGCGCAGCACATCCTGCGGCGGGAAGGCGACTGCGGCTCCCAGCATGACCGCCATCAGATAGAGCAGTTGCGCCCCCGTGTTGATCTTGCTGATGAGGGTCGGCCGCCCGCGCAGCGGCCCGAACCACGCGCGGTAGACGAGCGCGCCGAGGGCGATCATGACATCGCGCGCCACCGCCGCGGCGGTCACCCACCAGGGCACCAGACCGAGCCACGTCGACTCGACGAACACCGTCACGAGCAGCAGCTTGTCGGCGGCCGGGTCGAGAAACTTGCCGAGCTCCGAGATCCAGTTGAACCGCTTGGCGAGGTAGCCATCGAGTCCGTCCGAGATCGCCGCCAGCACGAAAAGCGCGAGCGCCAGGCCATAGCGGCCGCCGTAGAGCGCCGCCGCTACCGGCCAGATGAGCGCAAGGCGCACCAGACAGATGAGGTTGGGAAGGTGACGCATTACCCCGGTCGATACCGGTATACGAGCGCTCCGCCCGAGGGAGCGCCCGCGGAACCGACGCGCGCGAAGTTGGGAGACCCGGACAACACCCGATCGAGCGCGGCGCCGCCGCCGCGCACCGTCAGATCGAAGAGGACCGAGTTGCCATCGATCTGTCTCACGTTGGCTTTGCTCACGCCCGGGACCGCCCCGAGCATGAGCTCGATGTTGGCATAATCGGCGAGGCTCGACACCCCCTCGATCTCGACTTCCGTCTCCCCGGGCACGTTGGCCGCGGCGGGCCCCGCGGGCGGTGCGAGCAGGTCCACGGTGCCATCGATTCCCGCGGTGAGCGAGCCGCTCCAGCTCTGACTGGTGAAATCGGTGTAGAGCGTCCACTGCCACACGCCGCCAGAGCCAGAGGGAGCGGCCGCGGCGCTAGCCGCTGCTGCCGCGGAAGCCGTGGCGGCGCCGGTCGGGGCCGCGGTCAGAGCCGGCGCAGAGGCCGGAGGCGCGGAAAGCGAAGCTGCGGGTTGAGCCGGAGGACGTCCCACGAGCAGCTGCTCCGCCCCGTAGCGATGCGCCATCTCGAGCAGCGCCTCGCGCGCAAGCAGGTTACCGCTGCTGTCGGTCACCGGCAGCGGCACCACGCTGATGGGCAGTCCCCGCTCTTCGGCCGCCTGCTGCAGAGTGGTCTGATCGGCCGCCTGATCGGTCTGGTCCGGCGGCGGATAGATCACCACCAGAGTGAATGGGCGGTTCGGGTCCCAGGTGCTGCGATCGAGCGCCGTGATCGCCTGATCCACCGCGGCGGCGTTGAAGATGACCTGCAATTCACCCTGCGGGCCGCGGTCGTAGCTCTGGACGTATTTCGGCGCATCGGCGATCAGCCCGCCGAACACCGGATCGGTGGCCGACTCCCGCCGCCCCGTCGCGCGCACCAGCGCCGCGCGCATGCCCTGCTGCAGAGCGGGGGCCGACTGGCCCGCGACATCGACCTGGAACACGGCAACCGGGCGCGCCGCCCAGGCAGCCGCGGGCAGCGCCGCGCAGGCTGCGAGCAGCAGCGCTTCACGGACAAGGCTCTTCGCGGTTGTCTTGCGGCGAGGCATTCGGGTGTTTGGATCGCGCCGTGGATCGCGCAAAATGTACAATACCATACGCGCAATCCCCCGAGCGCGAATGCCGGGCTGCGGCGCGCGCGATCTCCTATTACACGAGGGTATTTCCTTGGGCGAAGGCCGCGGCATGACGTATCGCGACGCCGGCGTCGATATCGACGCCGGCGATGAGCTGGTCGAGCGCATCAAGCCACTCGTCGCGCGCGTGCGACGTCCGGAGGTGCTGGCGGGCATCGGCGGCTTCGGCGCGATGGTAGCGTTGCCGGCAGGATACCGGCAGCCGGTGCTGGTCTCCGGAACGGACGGGGTGGGTACCAAGCTGCGCCTCGCGATCGATGCCGCGCGTCACGACACGATCGGCATCGACCTCGTGGCCATGTGCGCCAACGACATCGCGGTGCAGGGAGCCGAGCCGCTCTTCTTTCTCGACTATTACGCCACCGGGAAGCTGCGGGTCGATGTTGCCGAAGCCGTGGTCCGCGGCATCGTGGAGGGCTGCGCGCAAGCGGGCGCCGCCCTGGTCGGGGGCGAGACCGCGGAGATGCCGGGCATCTACCACGGAGAGGATTACGATCTCGCCGGCTTCTGCGTGGGCGTAGTCGAGAAGGAGGCCATCATCGACGGCAGCGCCGTCCGCGCCGGCGATGCCATCGTCGGTCTCGCCTCCTCGGGCCCGCATTCCAATGGCTACTCGCTCATTCGCAAGCTCCTCGCGCTCTCCGACCCGGGCGGCGCGGCCGAGCTCGAGGGCCAGCCGCTGCTCGATCGGCTGCTGGCTCCGACGAGAATCTACGTGAAATCCGTGCTGGCGCTCGCGCGGACGCTGCCGGTGCATGCGCTCGCGCACATCACCGGCGGTGGCCTCACCGACAACATCCCGCGCGTGCTGCCGGACGGCCTCGAAGCGGTGCTCGAGCGCCGGCGCTGGCATCGCGACCCGGTGTTCGACTGGCTGCAGCGCGTGGGCCGGATCGAGAGCGCTGAAATGTACCGGACTTTCAACTGCGGCATCGGCATGGTTGCCGTGGTGCCGAAGGAGCATGCGTCGCAGACGGTCGAGCTCCTCGCCGCCCGCGGCGAGTCGGCGCAGATCATCGGCGAGATCCGTTCCGGCAGCCGTGGCGCCGTGATCGTAGAGTGAGCAGCCCGCGCCCTTTGCAGCTCGCGGTCCTCATCTCCGGCCGCGGCTCCAACATGGCTGCGATCGCCCGCGCCTGCGCGGCCGGCGAGATCAACGCCCGCGTGCGGCTCGTGATATCCGAGCGCGCCGGTGTTGCCGGCCTCGACACCGCCCGCGCCCTGGGACTCGAGACGCGCACCATCGCATGGGCCGGCGCCGGCGATCGGCTGAAGTTCGAGCGCGCGCTCGCTGAGACGCTGGCGCAATCGCGAGCGGACCTGATCGTGCTCGCCGGCTTCATGCGCATCCTCTCGCAACCATTCGTCGAGGCGCGCAGCGGCGGCATTATCAACATCCACCCCTCGCTCCTGCCGCTTTATCGGGGCCTTCACACCCACCGCCGCGTGCTCGCGGCCGGCGATCGGGTGCACGGGGCCAGCGTGCACTTCGTCACCGCGGAGCTCGATGGCGGGCCGGTCATTCTCCAGTCGAGAGTCGCGGTGAGGTCGGGAGACACCGAGGAGACTCTGTCAGCTCGCGTTCAGGCCACCGAGCACATCATCTATCCGCGCGTGATCGGCTGGCTCGCCGACGGTCGACTCGCATGGCGCGACGAGCGGCCCTGGCTCGATGGCCGGCCGCTCGATGCGCCGCTGGTGGAGGATTTCGATGGCAGCCGGGAGAGGTGAGCGCGCGGCCGTCGCCACGATGATGTTGGTTGCGGCCGTTTGGGCGCAGGCGGCAGCGGCGCAGGCGGCAGCGGCGCAGGCACCGCAGCCGCCGCAGTTCGTCGCGACCTACAGCATCGCCTGGCACGGCATCACCGCCGGCAGCTCGACCCTCGAGCTGCGCTCGACCGGCCCGCAGACCTATCTCTACACCTCGACCGACAAGGCCTACGGTCTCTTCCGGCTCGCCTTTCCGCATCCGTTGCGTCAGTCGAGCCGCTTCCGGATCACCGCGGGGAATGTGCAGCCGCTGAGCTTCCAGACGGGGGGCGGCGGCAATGAAGTCATGGCGCAGTTCGACTGGGAGCATGGCCACGTGACCGGCATGGCCAAGGGGAGGCTCCTCGACCTCAAGCTGCAACCGGGAACGCAGGATCCACTCTCGGTGCAGATCGCGATCATGCTCGAGCTGCAAGCGCAGAATGCGCCCGCGAGCTTCTGGATGCTCAACACCGACGAGATCGACCGCTTCGAGTACCGCCGGCACGAGGAGAGCACGCTCGATACCCCGCTCGGGAAGCTGCGCACCATCCTCTACACCAGCCACGAGGCGGGCTCGGACAAGACGACCTATCTCTGGCTCGCCCCGGCGCTCGATTACATGCCCGCGCGCGCCGAGCAGCACGTCAAGGGCAGCACGCAGGTCTCGCTCGAGATCCAGGCATTCACGAGGAAGTGATCCAGGGCCTGAACTGCTTCGCGAGTTTGAGCTGTTGGCCCTGATAGTTCGACCCGACATGGTTGCCGTAAAGCATGTCCGGCCGCTCCGCCATGCGCTCGTAGCGCAGCCACCCCACCGTCTGGCCGTGCTCGAGGAGAAAGGGAACCTCGTGGGAGCGCACTTCCAACACACCCCTGCTGCTGCCCGCCCGTCTCGTGCGCATGTCCCAGCCGAATCCCGGATCGAAGAACCCGGCGTAGTGGACGCGAAACTCACCCGCGCGGGTGTCGTACGGCAGCATTTCCGCGGCGAACTCCGGTGGAACGGCGATCGCCTCCTTGGTCGAGAGGATGTAGAACTCATCCGGGTCGAGAATCAGCGACGATGCCTTGTGAAAGCGAATGGGCTCCCAGTAGTCGAGCGGATCGTAGTCGCGGCGATCGAGGTCGATGCGCTTGACATGCCTCTTCGCGCGCCAGCCGATGAGCGCATCATCGGCGCCCGATCCCTGCAAGTCGATGGTGAAGGGCAGGACCGCGGTCTTGTCGGTCGTCCCGGTGGAATCGGCGATTTGACGCTCCGCGAGCAGCGAGCGCCATTCGGCAGCGGTGATGGGCCGGGGGTGCTCGCCGCGGGTGCGGCGAAAGCGCAGTTGGTTGAGCCGCGTGCCCGTCTTGACGACGATGCTGAAGCTGCGGGGCGCCACCTCGATGTAAAGCTGACCCTCGTAACCCTCCTCGGCCTGATCGAATAATGTGGCGCGATCGGCGATCAGCCTCGTCAGGATGTCGAGGCGCCCGGTCGAGCTCTTGGGATTGGCGAAAGCGCTGACGTCGCTTTTGAGGCTGATCGTCTCGAGCAGCGGAATGACGTATACGCGCCCCTTCTCCAGGACCGCACCGTTGCCGAGATCGATCTTGAAGCGCTCGAAGCTCGGATCCAACTCCCTCATCTTGTCGAGCACCGTCATTTCCCTGCCGGGCAGGAAACTCGCATCGACAGGGTAGGCGCACTCGCCCAGACGCAGGTCGATGCTCGCCGGCTGAACCTGATCGGGGGCGATCTGATTCATGGCGGGCGGCAGAATCTCGCCCGCACCCAGCATTCCTCTGATCTTCTGGCAGGGCAAAATGCCGGTATAGGAGGGGGAGCGCGCCGCGGATTCCATTCCGCGTCAGCTTTCTTCTACTACGATCTTCGGGAACACGCCGCTGCGGTCGCGCGCCCGCATCGCGAGCGCGGCCGCGGTCCGGCGCGCCATCTCGAAGTACGCCTGCGCGCGCCGCGAATCAGGCGCCGCCGCCACCGTCGGCCGCCCGCCGTCGGCCTCCTCCCTGATGCGCAGATCGAGCGGCAGCTCACCGAGGAGCTTCACCCCGTACTGCTCGGCCATGCGCGCGCCGCCCCCGGCACCAAAGATGTGCTCCACGTGCCCGCAGTTGGAGCAAACGTGGACGCTCATGTTCTCCACGATGCCGAGAACCGGTACCGACACCTTCTCGAACATCTTAAGACCCTTGCGGGCGTCGGCGAGCGCGATGTCCTGCGGGGTCGTGACGATCACCGCGCCCGCCACCGGCACGCGCTGCGCCAGCGTGAGCTGGATGTCGCCCGTCCCGGGAGGCATGTCGACGACGAGGTAATCGAGCGCTCCCCAGTGCGTCTCGGCGAGCAGCTGCGTGAGCGCCTGAGTGACCATGGGGCCGCGCCAGACCATCGGCTGCTCCGCATCGACCAGGAAGCCGATCGACATCGCAGCCACTCCGTAGCTCTCGAGCGGCTCCAGGTGCTTGCCGTCGGGGGAAGTCGGCCGCTGTCCTTCGAGACCGAGCATGAGCGGCTGGCTCGGACCGTAGATATCCGCATCGAGCATGCCGACGCGCGCACCCTGCGCAGCCCAGGCGAGGGCGAGATTCACGGCCACGGTGGATTTGCCGACCCCGCCTTTGCCCGAGGCGACGGCGACGATGTTCTTGATCTCCCCGAGCGGCTTCAAATTGCGTTGCACGGCGTGCGAGCGGATGTCCGCCTCGAGGTCGACCGTGAGCGGCGCCGTGAGCCCCGCCGCCGCGAGGTGCGCTTGCAGAGCCCGCGCAAACTCCTGCTGATAGCCGCCCACCGGATAGCCGAGAGCAATTCGCGCCCGGTAGCCCTCGCCCTCCGCGGCCAACTCCCGCAGGGCGCCCGCCTCGCCCAGGGTCTCCCGCAGGTAGGGGTCGAGGAAGCCCTTGAGGGCGGTCCTGACGGCATTCAGGGCGGAATCGTCGGCCATGCAATCATGCGTCGTTCGGTTAAGCCGTGATTGTAGAGGGTTTCCGGAACGCTCACACTCACGGGACCGCCGCGTCGTGCCCGATCGGGGGCTATGGCATAATTTACCTATTACCCGATCGAGCCGTGGAAGGGCTTGGCGGGCGGGT
>DATFCZ010000019.1:0-13899 GCA_035252605.1 Steroidobacteraceae bacterium | reverse complement strand
CTCCCCGGTGGCGAGGGCTTACAATCGCCTCCTTTTCCGGCCGGAGCGTCCCAGATGACCGACGTTGGCACCCCAGACCCCGGGCTCGATGCGCTTTTCGCCTCCCACCTGGAAGGGGTCGCTCTCCGCTCCACCCGGGCGCTCGAGGCCTGCGGCTATTCCGCGCTGCTCGTACATTCGGGCTCCCTCCTGACCCTCTTCCAGGACGATCACACCTATCCTTTTCAGGTCCACGCCCCCTTCAAGGTGTGGGCTCCCCTGCTCGATGCTCCCGATTCCTTCCTCTATTTCGAGCCCGGCCGCCGGCCGCTCTTGCTCTTTCACCAGCCCGAGGACTACTGGTACAAGCCCCCATCGCTCCCCACGGGTTACTGGACCCGCCAGTTCGATATTCGCCCCTGCCGCGACCGGAACGAAGCGCGACGGCTTTTGCCGGCGAACCTGCGGACCTGCGCCTTTCTCGGCGATGCGCTCGAGGAGCTCGGCTCATGGGGTGTCGGCGACCCCAATCCGGCCCGCCTCATCCGACACCTGGATTTCCGCCGCGCGGTCAAATCTCCCTACGAGCTCGCGTGCCTGCGGCAGGCCAGCCGCATTGGCGCCCGGGGACAGATCGCTGCCGCTCGCGCCTTCGAGGCCGGCGCCTCGGAATTCGAGATCGAGCTCGCCTTCATCGCCGCCTGCGGCCTGCGCGAGCAGGACCTCCCCTACAACCCGATCATCGCCTTGAACGAGGCCGGTGCCGTCCTGCATTACCAGGTTCTCGAGCGACACTCGCCCTCAGAGCGGCACTCGCTCCTCATCGACGCCGGCGCCGAGTTCGCCGGCTACGCCAGCGACATCACCCGGACCCGTTCGCATCGCGACCGCGAGTTCGCCGCCCTGATCGAGCGCATGGACCGGATGCAGCAGTCCCTCTGCTCGGAGGTCAGGGCCGGCGTCGACTGGCGCGAGGTGCACCTTGCGGCCCACCGCCTGATCGCTGGAGTCCTGCGCGATGCCGAGATCATCACCTGTGGTCTCGAGGAAGCGGTCGCGGCGGGAATCACCCGGGTCTTCTTCCCTCACGGGCTCGGTCATCTGCTCGGGCTCCAGGTGCACGACGTCGGCGGTTTCATGCGCTCACCGGACGGCGGCGACATTCCCCGTCCCGAGGGCCACCCCTACCTTCGCCTGACGCGCGTCCTAGAGGAGGGCTTCGTCGTCACCATGGAGCCCGGCCTCTACTTCATTCCGCAACTGCTCGATGAAGCCCGTTCCGATGCGCGCTCGAGCCGCATCAACTGGCGTCGCGTCGACTCCTTGCGCAAGTTCGGCGGCATACGGATCGAAGATGACCTCGCGGTCACCGCCTCGGGTCACGAGAACCTGACCCGGGACGCCTTCCGCGCCGCAGGGTCGCGCTGACTCACCCGAGGGCTTCGATCGCAAGCGCGAGCCCCCAGGGAAGGGTTCACGGCGTCCCGGGGAAGCCGCTTTGCGAGCGGAACCCGGGGCAAGTCCACTCAGGCACGCTTCGCGAGCAGGTCGCGGATCTCGCTCAACAGCACCTCGGATTTCGTCGGCGGCGGCGCCACCAGCGGCGCGGGAGGTGGGGTGCGGCGCAGGCGATTGATCACCTTGATGATCGCAAACAGTGCGAGTGCGATGAGGAGGAAGGAAAAGACCGCCTGGACGAACATCCCATACTTCAGCAGCACCGGCGCTCCCTTGGGATCCGTGCCGATCTGCACCGCCATTTTGCTGAAGTCGACCCGCCCGATGAGAAGACCGAGCGGCGGCATGATGACGTTCGCGACCAGCGAGCTGACCACCGTGCCGAATGCGCCGCCGATCACGAAGCCGACGGCGAGATCGATGACACTGCCTTTGATGGCGAATTCTTTGAACTCATTGACGAGACTCATGGCGCACCTCGGTTTTTTATTGGCTAACAGCCGCCTGCGGCGCTTTCAGCGGCCAGCAGCCTAGCCACCCCACTCGACCCCGCTGGCCAAGGACGGCCTTGGCCAGCTCAATCACTTGCTGTACGCCGCCCCGGCGACCCATCTTCCAGGACCAGTTTACTCGGCGCGAGGCCTCGGGTGGCCCCGAAAATCAGGCCGTGGCCGTCTTCTTCTTCCTGGTGCGGCGCGGCTTCGCCTCGCCGCCTTCGGACTCGGTCTTCTTCTCGCCCTTGGCCTTCGCCTCGCCCTCGGTCTTCGCTTTTGCGCGCCGCCGGGTCTTTTTCTTCTCCTTCTCGGGCTCTTCCACCGGCGCAGCCGCGGGCATTCCCTCGACGAGCTGCATCAGCGCCATGGGTGCCGAATCCCCCGGCCGTGGCGTCATGCGCAGGATCCGGGTGTATCCGCCCGGGCGGGCCTTAAACCGCGGCCCCAGGTCCGCGAACAGCTTCTCCACCACCTCCGCATCCCGCAGGCGCGAGAACGCGAGCCGCCGGTTGGCGTCCCCATCGGTCTTCCCGAGGGTGATGAGCGGCTCGACCACCCTTCGCAGCTCCTTCGCCTTCGGCAGGGTGGTGCGAATGGTCTCGTGCCGCAGGAGCGAGACGCTCATGTTGCGCATCAGCGCGTGTCGGTGCGAGCTGTTGCGCGACAGCTGCCGACCGGAAAGTTGGTGTCTCATGGAATCGCCTTAGATCACATCCCGCCCGTCATCGTGCTTGAGGCTCGCCGGCGGCCAGCCCTCGAGGCGCATGCCGAGCATGAGGCCATGACTCTGCAGCACCTCCTTGATCTCGGTCAGCGACTTCTTGCCGAGGTTGGGCGTGCGCAGCAGCTCGACCTCGGTGCGCTGCACCAGATCGCCGATGTAGTGGATGTTCTCGGCCTTGAGGCAGTTGGCGCTGCGCACGGTGAGCTCGAGCTCGTCCACGGGACGCAGCAGGATCGGGTCGAACTGCATCTCCGAGACCTTGGTCGTGGCCTCCTCTTCGCCCTGCAGGTCGACGAACACCGACAGCTGGTCCTTGAGGATGGCGCCCGCGCGGCGGATCGCCTCCTCCGCATCGATGGTGCCGTTGGTCTCGATGTCGAGAACCAACTTGTCGAGGTCGGTGCGCTGCTCGACGCGCGCGGCATCGACCGAGTAGGTCACGCGGCGCACGGGCGAGAAGGACGCATCGAGCTGCAGCCGGCCGATGGGGCGCGACTGCTCCTCGAACACCGCGCGCGAAGCGGCCGGACGGTAGCCGCGGCCGCGCTCGACGCGCAGCGTCATGCTGAGCTCGCCCGCCTTGGTCAGGTTGGCGATGACGAGCTCGGGGTTGACGACTTCGATGTCGTGGTCGGCCTGGATGTCGCCGGCGGTGACCGGACCCGGCCCCTTCTTCTGCAGCCGCAGCTCCGCGCTTTCGCGCGTGTGCATGCGGATGGCCACCGATTTGAGATTCAGCAGGATGTCGACGACATCCTCCTGCACCCCCTCGATGCTGGTGTACTCGTGCAGTACCCCTTCGATCTCCGCTTCGGTGATCGCGCTGCCGGGCATGGACGAGAGCAGCACGCGCCTGAGCGCGTTGCCGAGCGTGTGGCCGAAGCCGCGCTCGAACGGCTCGATGGTGACGCGCGCCTGGCGAGGGGCAATCGGCTGCACCTTCACCACGCGGGGCTTCAAGAACTCTGAAACGGATCCCTGCATTGCAGTCTCACCTTACCGGCGTCGACGCCGGCGCAAACCAGAACGGATGGCCCCCCAAAACGGGTTTCCAGGGCCGATTACTTCGAATACAGCTCCACGACCAGGTTCTCGTTGATGTCCGGCAGGACATCGTCACGACCCGGCGCCGACTTGAAGACGCCGCGGAACTCCTTGTCGTTGACCTCGACCCACTCGGGGAGGCCCACCTGCTGGGCGATGTTGATCGCGCTCTGAATCCGCAGCTGCTTGCGCGCCTTCTCCCGCACCTCGACCGTATCGCCCGGCTTTACCTGGTAGGAAGCGATGGTCACGGGCCGGGTGTTCACCGTAATCGCCTTGTGGCTGACGAGCTGGCGCGCCTCGGCGCGCGTGGCTGCGAAGCCCATGCGATAGACGACGTTGTCCAGCCGGCACTCGAGCAGCTTCAGCAGGTTCTCGCCCGTGGCGCCGCTGCGGCGCGCCGCCTCCTCGTAATAGTTTCCGAACTGCCGCTCCAGCACCCCGTACATGCGGCGCAGCTTCTGCTTCTCGCGCAGCTGGGTACCGTAGTCGGAGAGGCGTTGGCGCCGCTCGCCCTTGATGCCGCCCGGCGGCACGCTGAGCTTGCACTTGCTTTCTAAGGGCTTGACGCCGCTTTTCAAGAAGAGATCGGTGCCCTCGCGACGGGCGAGCTTGCACTTGGGACCTGTATATCGCGCCATGCTTCGACCTCAGACTCTGCGCTTCTTCGGCGGACGGCAGCCGTTGTGCGGGATCGGCGTGACATCCGCGATACTGGTGATCTTCAGGCCGCAGTTGTTGAGCGCGCGCACCGCCGACTCGCGCCCGGGACCGGGGCCGCCGACACGCACCTCGACGTTCTTGACGCCGTGCTCCTGAGCGGCCACACCGGCCTTCTCCGCGGCGACCTGGGCGGCAAACGGCGTGCTCTTGCGGGAACCGCGGAAGCCGCACCCGCCGGCCGTCGCCCACGAGAGGGTGTTCCCCTGACGATCGGTGATCGTGACGATGGTGTTGTTGAAGGAGGCGTGCACGTGCGCGATGGCATCGAGCACGTTCTTGCGCGCCTTCTTCGGCTTCTTGGCGGCGGCGGCCGGAGCGGCGCCACCCTGTTGCTGCTTCTGATCAGCCATTGTTCAAAAAACCTCGAGTAATCCTCGCCGATCAGGCCTTGCCCGGCGGCGCGTTGAGCTTCACGGCCTGCTTGCGCGGACCCTTGCGCGTGCGGGCATTGGTGCGGGTGCGCTGTCCGCGCACCGGCAGGCCCCGACGGTGACGGATGCCGCGATAGCAGCCGAGGTCCATCAGCCGCTTGATGTTCATCGAGACCTCGCGCCGCAGGTCGCCCTCGACCGCGAACTTGGCAATCTGCGAGCGGATGGCATTGACCTCGGCCTCGGTGAGGTCCTTGACGCGCGTGTTCGGATTGACGCCGGCGGCCTCGCAGGCGCTGTGCGCGCGCGCTCGTCCCACGCCGTAGATGTGCGTGAGCCCGACCCACACGTGCTTGTTCATCGGGATGTTGATGCCGGCTATGCGTGCCATGGTGCCTTACCGAAGGGAAAACGTTGTATTTTAACAGAAAACTCCGCCATTTACCCCTGCCGCTGCTTGTGCCGCTGATCGGAGCAGATGACGTAGACGACGCGCCGGCGGCGCACGATCTTGCAGTTCTTGCAGATCTTCTTGACCGAGGGTCTGACTTTCATAGGCTTACCCGCTTGAACCCGTGCGGCCATAGCCGAGCAGGTTCGCTTTCTTGAGAAGTCCGGGGTAGTGGTGCGACATGAGGTGCGCCGAGAGCTGCGCCCGGAAATCCATCACCACCACGACCACGATGAGGAGCGATGTGCCGCCGAAGGCGAACGGCGTCCCCTGCTGGGAGACGAGAAACTCCGGCAGGATACAGACGGCCGCCACGTAGAGCGCGCCCCAGAGCGTGAGCCGCGTCAGCACCCGGTCGATGTAATCGGCGGTCTGCTGGCCCGGACGGATGCCCGGGATGAAGGCGCCCGATTTCTTGAGATTGTCCGCAGTGTCCCGGGAGTTGAAGACCAGCGCCGTGTAGAAGAAGCAGAAGAAGATGTTGAGCGCGCCATAGATCACGAGGTGCAGCGGTTGGCCGTAGCCCAGGGCGGCGGCGACATCCTGCATGAAGTTGCCGACCGGCCCCTGGGCGTTCGCGCCCATGAAGCTCGCCACCGTCGCCGGGAAGAGCAGCAGGCTCGAGGCGAAGATCGGCGGAATGACGCCCGACATGTTGATCTTGAACGGCAGATGACTGCTCTGCGCGGCATACATGCGCCGCCCGACCTGGCGCTTGGCGTAATTGACGGTGATGCGCCGCTGGGCGCTCTCCATGAACACCACGAAGTACGTCACCGCCGCCACGATGATGATGAGGAAGAGGGCGAACGGACCCTGCATCTCGCCGCTGCTCACCTGCTCGGCCATGCTGCCGATGGCCGCGGGGAGACGCGCGACGATGCCCGCGAGAATGATCATCGAGATGCCGTTGCCGATGCCGCGCTCGGTGATCTGCTCGCCGAGCCACATGAGGAAGATGGTGCCGCAGGTCATGGTCACGGTGGCGACCAGCATGAACTGAAAGCCACCGATGACGGTCATGCCGCCCTTCACCAGCGCGCCCGCCGCGGCGAAGGATTGGAAGGCGGCGAGAATCACCGAGCCGTAGCGGGTGTACTCGGTGATCTTGCGCTGGCCCGCCTGGCCCTCCTTGCGCAGCTCGATGAGGCTCGGCACCACCATCGACATCATCTGGATGATGATCGAGGCGGAGATGTAGGGCATGACGCCCATGGCGAAGATCGAGAGACGCGAGAGCGCGCCGCCCGAGAACATGTTGACGATGCCGAGGATCGTGCCCGAGTTCTGGCTGAAGTAGCGCGCCACTTCGGCCGGATTGATGCCGGGCGTCGGAATGAAGGTGCCGATCCGGTAGACGATCATGGCACCGATCAGGAACAGCACGCGCGAGCGGATCTCGCCGAAACGCGCAGCTTCGCCCAAGGCGGCGGCGGGATTGCTGAGTGTCGAATTCGCCACGCTGTTACTGTCTTGCGGTCCGTCTCGATGGAAACGATGGCCTGCGGCGGTCCGCCGGGTGTCCGTCAGGCCTCGTCGATGATGATCTTGCCGCCGGCTGCTTCGATCGCAGCCCGCGCGCCCTTGGTGACCTTGATGCCCTTGAGCGTCACGGCCTTCCCCAACGAGCCCGAGAGCACGACCTTGGCGCGCTCGGCCTCTGCCGGCACGATGCCGGCCTTCTTCAACGCCTCGAGATCGATGGTCTCGCCCTCGAGCCGCGCGAGCTCGCCGAGCCGCACTTCGGCGCGCGTCGCCGCCATGGCGGAGCGGAAGCCCACCTTCGGCAGGCGCCGCTGAATGGGCATCTGACCGCCCTCGAAGCCGACCTTGT
This sequence comes from Steroidobacteraceae bacterium, assembly GCA_035252605.1. Lineage (GTDB taxonomy): Bacteria > Pseudomonadota > Gammaproteobacteria > Steroidobacterales > Steroidobacteraceae > 13-2-20CM-66-19. The sequence goes on along the minus strand of DATFCZ010000019.1, from coordinate 6,821 downwards.
GGTAGCCGCCCTTGCGCGCGCGCTGTCCCTTGACGCCTCGGCCGCAGGTCTTGCCCTGACCGGCGGAGGCACCCCGTCCGACGCGCAGCCGCGGCCGCTTGGCGCCCGGGGCCGGCTTGAGTGTGTTGAGTCGCATGTGTGTCAAAGCCTTATCTCTAGCTCGCGCGCTCGACCTTGAGGAGGTGTATCGCGGTTTGGATCATGCCGCGATTCTCCGGCGTGTCGGCGATCGAGACCGTCTGATGCATGCGGCGGAGCCCCAGCCCGCGCGCGCTCGCGGCAATGTGCGCCAGCTGACCGTGCAGGCTCTTCACCAGCGTGACCTTCACTTCCTTCGCTTGTGCGGCGTTCATGCGCGTCAGCCCGTGATCTCGTCCAGACTCTTGCCGCGCTTCGCCGCGATCTCCTCCGGCGAGCGGATCTTGGCGAGCGCATTCACCGTGGCACGCACCACGTTGATCGGATTGCGCGAGCCGTAGCTCTTGGCGAGCACGTTGCGCACGCCCGCGCACTCGAGCACCGCGCGCATGCCGCCGCCGGCGATGACGCCCGTGCCTTCGGAGGCCGGCTGCATGTACACGCGCGTCGCGCCGTGCACGCCTTTGACCGCGTAAAACAGCGAATCGTTTCGCAACGCGACGTTCACCATGCTCTTGCGCGCCTGGGTCATCGCCTTGGAGATGGCGACCGGCACCTCGCGGGCCTTGCCGAAGCCGTAGCCGACCCGGCCGGCGCCATCGCCAACGACCGTGAGCGCCGTGAAGCCGAACTGCCGGCCGCCCTTGACGACCTTCGCCGTGCGATTGACCGCGACCAGCTTCTCGAGGAGCTCGTCACCGGCCTGATTCTTGTCCGCTCTTGCCATATGTATTGCTATACCTTGGCGTGATTAGAATTCGAGGCCCGCTTCGCGCGCAGCCTCGGCGAGCGCCTGCACGCGCCCGTGATACTGAAATCCCGCGCGATCGAACGCGACTTTCTTGACGCCGGCGGCCTGGGCGCGCTCGGCGATGGCCTTGCCGACGGCCTTGGCGGCATCGCGGTTGCCCGTGGCCTTGAGGCCCTGGCGCACCGCCTCCTGCAACGTCGAGGCGGCGGCGATCACCGTCGCGCCGGCCGGATCGGTGACCTGCGCATAGATATGGCGCGGCGTGCGATGCACCGTCAGGCGCGCAATGCCCAAATCGCGGATGTGCGCGCGGGTCTTCACGGCGCGGCGCAGGCGCCGATCCTTCTTGCTGGTGATCACTTCTTCTTCCCCTCTTTGAGGGAGATCTGCTCGTTCGCGTAACGCACGCCCTTGCCCTTGTAGGGCTCGGGGGGCCGCACGTCGCGGATCTCCGCGGCCACCTGGCCGACCTTCTGGCGATCGACTCCCTTCACCACGATCTCGGTCTGGCTCGGGGTATCGATGGTGATGCCTTCCGGGATCGGGAAATTCACCGGGTGGGAGAAGCCGAGCGTGAGATTCAACACCTTGCCCTGCACCTGCGCGCGAAAGCCGACGCCCACGAGCTCGAGCTTCTTCTCGTAGCCCTTGGTGACGCCCCGCACCATGTTGGCGAGGTGGGCGCGAGTCGAGCCCGCGCGCATGCGCGGCACACCGGGGTCGGTGTACTTGACCTCGAGGCGCTTCTCCGCCTGCACCACGCTCACGCCGGGAGCGAGAGCCAGGCTCAGGGAACCCTTGGCGCCCTTGAGCGTCACGGAGCTTTCAGCCACCGTGGCGGTGACGCCCTGGGGCAGCTCGACCGGCGCTTTGGCAATTCTCGACATGCGCTCGCTCCTTAGGCCACGATGCAGAGCACTTCGCCGCCCTGTCCGATCGAGCGCGCCTGCTTGTCGGTCATGACGCCTTTCGGGGTGGAGACGATCACCGTCCCCATGCCGCCCAGGACCTTCGGCAGCTCGTCCTTGCCGCGGTAGATCCTGAGGCCCGGCCGGCTGACCCGCTCCAGGCGGTCGATGACGGGGCGTCCCTCGAAGTACTTGAGGCCGATGATGAGCGTCGGCAGCGCGCGGCTGGCGCTCTCCTCATCGAGCCGGTAGTCGGCGATGTAGCCCTCGTCCTTCAACACCTTCACGATGGCGGCCTTCAGCTTCGAGGAGGCGAGGCGGACCTCGGCCTTGCCCGCGGTCTGGCCGTTGCGGATGCGTGTCAGGAGATCGGCGATTGGATCGGTCATGCTCATGGGGCGCCCCTCACCAGCTCGCCTTGGCGAGGCCCGGAATCTCGCCGCGGTTCGCCACCTCGCGGATCTTCACCCGCGAGAGTCCGAACTTGCGGTAGACCCCGCGCGAGCGGCCCGTGATTGCGCAGCGGTTGCGCATGCGCGAGGGGCTCGCGTCCCGCGGCAGCGACTGCAGCTTCGCTTGCGCGGCCGCACGTGCCTCGGGGGAGGTCTTGGGGCTGCGGATCAGCTCCTTGAGCTGTGCCCGCTTCGCCGCGTGTCTCTTCACGATCTTGGCGCGACGCTTCTCGCGCTCGACCATGCTCGTCTTCGCCATAGGCGTACCGGTTCCTCTTACTTCCGGAAAGGGAAGTTGAAAGCCTCGAGCAGCGCTCGGCCCTGACGGTTGTCCCTCGCCGTCGTCGTAATGGTGATGTCCATGCCCCGGATCTGGTCGATCTGGTCGTACTGGATCTCGGGGAAGATGATCTGCTCCTTGACGCCCAGGCTGTAGTTGCCGCGGCCGTCGAAGGAGCGCGGCGAGACGCCGCGGAAGTCGCGAATGCGCGGCATCGCGATGTTGATGAGGCGATCGAGGAACTCGTACATGCGAGCTCCGCGCAGCGTCACCTTGCAGCCGATCGCAAGCCCGGCGCGGATCTTGAACGAGGCGATCGCCTTGCGCGATTTGGTCACGAGCGGCTTCTGGCCGGTGATCTTGGTGATGTCGGCGACCGCCGCATCCATCACCTTCTTGTCGGCGACCGCCTCCCCGACGCCCATGTTCACCGTGATCTTGGTGATGCGCGGCACCTCCATGGGATTTTGGATCCCGAGGTCCCGCTGCAGGCGGGTGAGGACCTGCTCGCGATAGTACTGCTGTAGCCTGGCCATACGTTTGATTTGCGCCCGGCGCTTACGCGTCGAGCATCTCTCCGTTGGACTTGAAGAAGCGCACCTTCTTGCCGTCTGCCAGAGTCTTGAATCCGATGCGGTCCGCCTTCTTGGCGCCCGGATTCCAGATGGCGACCTTGGAGGCGGCGAGCGGCATCTCCTTCTCGACGATGCCGCCGGGCTTGCCGGCCTGGGGATTGGCCTTGGTGTGCTTCTTCACCATGTTGACGCTCTCGACGACCACGCGGCCGTCGCCGAGCACCTGGATGACGGCGCCCTTGCGGCCCTTGTCACGGCCGCTCAGCACGACGACGTTGTCGCCCTTCTTGATCTTGCGCATCACAGCACCTCGGGGGCGAGCGAGATGATCTTCATGAACTGCGAGGTGCGCAGCTCGCGCGTCACGGGCCCGAAAATGCGGGTGCCGATCGGCTCGAGCTTGTTGGTGAGCAGCACCGCCGCGTTGCCGTCGAAACGGATGAGCGAGCCGTCCGCGCGCCGCACGCCGCGGCGCGTGCGCACCACCACCGCATCGTAGACCTCGCCCTTCTTGACCTTGCCGCGCGGGATGGCGTCCTTGACGCTCACCTTGATGACATCGCCCACGGTGGCGTAGCGGCGGCGCGTGCCGCCGAGCACCTTGATGCACATCAGGGTGCGCGCGCCGCTGTTGTCGGCGGCATTGAGCATCGTGCGAAGCTGGATCATCTTGGCATCCCCTTCAGCGCGCCGCCGCCTTCTCGAGCACTTCGACCAGCCGCCACGACTTGCGCCGCGAGAGCGGCCGGCAGGGGGCGATGGTCACGAGATCGCCGACATGCGATTCGCCGTTCTCATCGTGAGCCAGGAGCTTGGTCGTGCGCCGCACGTACTTGCCGTAGGTGGGGTGCCTGATCAGGCGCTCGATCTCGACGGCGACCGTCTTCTGCATCTTGTCGCTCACCACCCGTCCCGTGAGGGTACGCGTGCCCTTGGTTTCCCCTTGGGCTTCGGCAGCCGCCGACGTGGTGCTGGTCTCGTTCTGGCTCACTTCTTCTCTCCACCGCTCTTGCGCGCCTGGCGCAGCACGGTCTTCACGCGCGCGATGTTGCGCCGCGCCGCGCCGAACTGGTCGGACTTCGGCGCCTGGCCGGTCGCGCGCTGCAAGCGCAGGGAGAATTGCTCCTTGCGCAGCTTCACCAACTCGTCGGCGAGCTCGGCCGGCGAGGACTTCGCGAGCTTGTCGCGGTACTGCTTGATCTCTCCGAGCTTCATTACCGAACCTGCCGTTTGACGAAACTGGTGGACACCGAGAGCTTCGAGCCTGCGAGCCGGAACGCCTCGCGGGCCGTCGTCTCATCGACGCCCTCCATCTCGAACAGAACCTTCCCGGGCTGCACGCGCGCGACGTAGTACTCGACGTTGCCCTTGCCGCTGCCCATGCGGACCTCGAGCGGCTTCTTGCTGATCGGCACATCGGGGAAGACGCGGATCCAGATCTGCCCACCGCGCTTGACGTAGCGCGCCATGGCGCGACGCGCCGCCTCGATCTCGCGCGCCGTCATGCGGGCGCGGCTCGTGGCCTTCAGGCCGAACTCGCCGAAGGAGACGTTGCTGCCGCGCTGCGCCAGGCCGGCGTTGCGGCCCTTGAACTGCTTGCGGTACTTGGTGCGTTTGGGCTGCAGCATGGTGCTTCCTTACGCCTGCGCCGGGGCCGGGGCCGGGGCCGGGGCCTCGGCAGGCGTACCACTGGCGGGCGGCGGCGGGCCACCCGGCCCGGAGGTCGTATCGGAGCGCTCGGCGCTACGCGCCTCGCCCTCGGCAGACTGCTTCTCGAGCTCGGCCTTGTCGAACACCTCGCCCTTGAAGATCCACACCTTGACGCCGATCACGCCGTAGGTGGTCTTCGCCTCCGAGAGACCGTAATCGATGTCGGCGCGGAAGGTGTGCAGCGGAATGCGTCCCTCGCGGTACCACTCCGTGCGGGCGATCTCGGCGCCGTTGAGGCGCCCCGAGACGCGCACCTTCACACCGAGCGCGCCGCTTCTCATGGTGCTCATCACCGCGCGCTTCATCGCGCGGCGGAACATCACGCGCTTCTCGATCTGCTGGGCGATGCTGTCGGCGACGAGCTGCGCATCGAGCTCGGGCTTGCGAATCTCGGCGATGTTGAGCCGTACGTCGGTGACCGCCATGCCGAGCAGCTGCGCGGTCTCCTGACGCAGCTTCTCGATGTCTTCGCCCTTCTTGCCGATCACGATGCCCGGACGCGCGGTCTGGATCGTGATGTTGACCTTCTTCGCGGCGCGCTCGATCTGAATGCGGCTCACGGAGGCCTCGGCGAGCTTGCGCCGCAGGAACTCGCGCACGCGGAAGTCCGTGTGCACGTGCGCCGGGAACTGCTGTCGGCCCGCGAACCAGCGCGAGCTCCAGTCGCGCGTAATGCCGAGCCGCATGCCGATCGGATTGACCTTCTGACCCATGCGTTAATCCCTCTTACCGTCGCTCACGGCGACGGTGATGTGACTGTTGCGCTTGACGATGCGCGCGCCGCGACCCTTGGCGCGGGCGGCAAAGCGCTTGAGCACCGGGGCCGCATCGATGTGGATGAGGGAGACCTTCAGCTCGTCGATGTCGGCGCCGTGGTTGTGCTCCGCATTGGCGACGGCGGCCGCGAGCGCCTTGCGCACGAGCTCCGCGCCCTTCTTCGGCATGTACTGCAGCGTCGCGAGCGCGTTGCCCGCGCTCTTGCCGCGCACCACGTCGGCGACGAGGCGACACTTCTGCGGCGAGATGCGCGCGTGGCGCAGCTTGGAGATCACTTGCATGTCAGGTCGCCGCCTCGACCTTGCGGTCGCCGGAGTGGGACTTGAAGGTGCGCGTCGGGGCGAACTCGCCGAGCTTGTGCCCGACCATGTTCTCGGTGACGAGCACCGGGATGTGCTGGCGCCCGTTGTGCACGGCGAGCGTGAGACCCACCATGTCCGGCACCACCATCGAGCGGCGCGACCAGGTCTTGATGGGCTTGCGGTCGTTGCGCGCGGAGGCCACCTGCACTTTCTTGGCGAGGTGCAGGTCGACGAAGGGACCCTTTTTCAGTGAACGTGGCATGTTGGCTCTGCCTCAACGAATCCGATTCTTGCGACGCTGCACGATCATGTTGTCCGTGCGCTTGTTGTTGCGGGTCTTGAAACCCTTGGTGTTCCAGCCCCAGGGCGAGACCGGGTGCGGGTTGCCCTGGCCGGACTTGCCCTCGCCGCCGCCGTGCGGATGGTCGACCGGGTTCATGGCAAGTCCCCGCACCGTCGGGCGCACGCCGCGCCAGCGCTTGGCGCCCGCCTTGCCGTAGCTGCGCAGGTTGTGCTCGTCGTTGCCGACCTCGCCGATGGTGGCGCGGCAGTCGATGTGCACCTTGCGCGTCTCGCCCGACTTCAGACGCAGGTAGGCGTAGATGCCTTCGCGCGCCGTGAAGGCGACCGAGCTGCCCGCGCTGCGCGCGAGCTGGCCGCCCTTGCCCGGCTTCATCTCCACGTTGTGCACGGTGGAGCCCACCGGGACGTGGCGCAGCTGCATGGCGTTGCCCGGCTTGATGGGCGAATCGGCGCCGGAGCGGACCTCATCGCCAGGATTCACGCCCTTGGGGGCGATGATGTAGCGGCGCTCGCCATCGGCATACTTCACGAGCGCGATGTGACCGGTGCGGTTGGGATCGTACTCGAGGCGCTCCACGACGCCGGCGATGCCGTCCTTGTCGCGTTTGAAGTCGATGAGACGGTA
>DATFCZ010000018.1:0-4305 GCA_035252605.1 Steroidobacteraceae bacterium | reverse complement strand
CATAGGGGACGACTACGATCATCTCGACGCTCGGCAGGTTAGCGGCCACTTCCGCCATCGGCGCGAGCGAGTCGAGCGTCTTGCCGGCGTAGAAATAGCCGTCGGCGGTGAAGAGGACCTTGGGCGCAATCTGCCCGAATCGATCGAGCACGCCATGCACGCCGAAATCAGGCGAGCAGGACGACCACGTCGCTCCGAGACTCGCCGTGGCCAGCATGGCGATGAGGGTCTCCGGCAGGTTGGGGAGAAATCCTGCTACCCGATCGCCCGCACCGACGCCCGCGGCCTTCAGTCCCGCGGCGATGCGCGCGACCTCCTGGCCGAGCTCGTCATGGGAGAGCTGGCGGCGGGCGCCGCGCTCGTTGACGAACACGATGGCGGCGTCGCTCCCTTGATGCCGCAGCAGGTTTTCCGCGAAGTTGAGCCGGCTGTCGGGAAAGAAGCGGGCGCCCGGCATCCGCTCGGCATGCTCGAGCACCGGACCCGCCCCCCAGTCGGCTCGCACGTCGGCAAAGCGCGCGAGCTCGGTCCAGAATTCCTCCGGGCGCGAGATGGACCAGTCGTACACCGCCTCGTAGCCATCGAGCCGCAGGCGCTTGCGGGCATTCAGGCAAGCGGTGAATCGCGTCAGGTTGGCATCGGCGATGCGGGCCGCCGAGGGGCGCCAGATCTCGGACATGGCTCTCCTACAGCGATTGGTAATTCGGCCCTGAGCCGCCCTCCGGGGGCGTCCAGTTGATGATCTCGTAGGGATCCTTGATGTCGCAAGCCTTGCAATGCACGCAGTTGGCTGCGTTGATCTGCAGCCGCTTGCCGCCTGACGGCTCGTCGATCATCTCGTAGACGTTTGCCGGACAGAATCGCTGACAGGGGTTGCCGAATTCCTTGGCGCAGCGCTCGATGCAGATGCGGGTATCGAGGACCTTGAGGTGAGCCGGCTGGCTCTCATCGTGATGGGTCGAGGCGAAGAACACCGAGGCGAGGCGGTCGCGCGGCGGCAGGGTGCGCTCCACCCAGTCGCGCTCGGGGCTCTCATAGCTCGCCAGCTCTTTGAGGCGCGCATGATCGGGCGTGCGGTTCGTGAGCGTCCAGGGGGTGCGCCCGCCGGTCAACGTCTCGAGAGCGGCATTGGCAATGCCGAACCAGAGCCCGCGCTTGAATCCGGGCTTGAAGTTACGCACCGAGCGCAGCTCGCGGCCGCCGGCGGATGCACGCCAGCGGGCATCGAAGCCCGCGGGGCCGCCGCTCTCGGCGAGATGCTCCGCCGCCAGCATTCCGGAGCGGATCGCCTGGTGCACGCCTTTGATCTTGGGCACATTGACGCCGCCCGCGGAGTCGCCGATGAGCATGGCGCCCGGCATCTCGAGCCGCGGAATCGACTGCCAGCCGCCTGCGGCGATGGTGCGGGCACCGGCCGCCAGGATCTCACCGCCCTCGAGGAGGGGCTTGACTTGCGGGTGATGCTTGAACTGCTGGAACGCCTCGAAGGGGGTGAGGCGCGGGTCCTCATAATCGAGCCCGACCACGAAGCCGACGTAGAGGCGATTCTGGTCGAGGTGATAGATGAAACTGCCGCCATAGGTTCGCGAGTCGAGCGGCCAGCCGAGGGTGTGTTGGATGAGTCCCGGCTGCACTCGTCCCTCAGGCAGCTGCCACAGCTCCTTCATCCCGAGGCCATACGACTGCGGGCTCGAGCGCGCATCGAGCCCGAAGCGGCCGATGAGCTGTTTGGCGAGGCTGCCGCGGGCACCCTCGGCCACGACCGTCACTCGCGCACGAACTTCCGGTCCGGGAGTGAAGTTCGGTCCGGGCTCGCCGTTTTTCTCCAGGCCCATGTCGCCGAGCTGCACGCCCGCGATCGCGCCGTCGGCCGCGACGAGCGGAGCCGCCGCCGGAAAGCCAGGGAACACATCCACCCCCAGCGACTCGGCCTTTTGCGCGAGCCAGGGTGTCAGGAGCCCGAGGGAGATGATGAAGTTGCCGCGGTTATGGAGTTGCGGCGGCAGCGGTAGACGCATGCTGCCCTTGCGGGTGAGGAGCCGGAATTCATCGCGCACTGCCGGTACGCAGATCCCGGGAGGGGAGTCGCGCCACTCCGGCGCGAGCGCATCGAGCGCGCCGGGCTCGATCACGGCGCCCGAGAGAGCATGCGCGCCTACCGCAGCGGCCTTCTCGAGGAGGCACACATTGAGCTCGGGCTTCAACTGTTTCAGCCGGATGGCGCAGGCAAGCCCGGCCGGTCCGCCGCCCACGATGACGACGTCATATTCCATGACGTCGCGTTGCACGTGGTTCTGGGCGGCGGCGTTCACTGCGGCTGCAGGCGCACCGCGCCGTCGAGTCGGATGGTCTCGCCGTTCAGCATCGGGATCTCGAACGCGGCGACGACGAGCTGGGCAAATTCCTCGGGCTTGCCCAGGCGGCGGGGAAAGGGGATCTGGCTGGCGAGCGATGCCTGCACCTCCGCGCTCATCCCATCGGCCATGGGTGTGTGGAAGATGCCCGGGGCGATCGACACGCAGCGGATGCCGAATCGCGCCAGCTCGCGCGCGATGGGCAGCGTCATGCCGGCAAGTCCTGCCTTGGTCGCCGCATACGCCGCCTGGCCGATCTGGCCCTCGAATGCGGCGACCGAGGAGGTATGCACCAGAAGTCCCCGCTCGCCATCCTCGTTCGGGGTGTTGTGCTGCATCAGCGCCGCGGCTGCTTTGTCACACAGGAAGGTGCCGATCAGGTTGATGTGCACCACCTTGGTGAAGAAGTCGCCCGCCATCGGACCATTCCTCCCCAACACGCGCCCGGCGCCGATCACGCCCGCGCAGTTGACGAGCAGATTGAGGCCCCCCATTCGCGTCTGCGCCCCCTCCATCGCGGCGGCGACTTCGGCCTCGGAGGTGACGTCACAGCGCAGAAAGGCGGCGTTGCCTCCGAGGTCCGCGGCCGCGGCGCGGCCCGGCCCGTCCTGAACGTCGAGGATGGCGACTTTCCCACCGAGCGCGACCAAGCGGCGCGCGACCGCGAGGCCGAGCCCCGAGGCGCCACCGGTAATCACGGCGCGGGCATCTTGGACCTTCATTCTCTCTCCCCCAGACCGATTGCGGAATTCTAGCCCATGAGCTCGATGGCAACCGCCACCGCCTCGCCGCCGCCGATGCAGAGGGAGGCGATTCCCCGCCGGCCGCCGCGGCGGCGCAAGGCGTGAATCAGGGTGGTGAGGATCCGAGCGCCGGTGGCGCCGATCGGATGGCCGAGCGCGCAGGCGCCGCCGTTGACGTTGACGCGCGCGTGGTCGATGTCGATCTCGCGCATGGCCGCCATGGTGACCGCCGCGAAAGCCTCGTTGATCTCGTAGAGGTCGGCATCGTGCGCCTTCCATCCGAGGCGGGTGAGGACCTTGCGGATGGCGCCCACCGGCGCGGTCGTGAACCACTCCGGCTCCTGAGCATGGCTCGCCTGGGCGAGAATGCGTGCCACGGGCTTCAGCCCCCGAGCGGCCGCCACCTCGGCGTCGGCTACCACGAGCGCTGCCGCGCCGTCGGAAATCGAGGAGGAGCTCGCGGCGGTGACCGTGCCTTCCTTGCCGAAGGCCGGCTTGAGGGTCCGGATCCGCGCGATGTCGCAGGTCCCCGGCGTCTCATCGCGCGTGACGACCGTCTCGCCTTTGCGGCCCTTAACGGTAACGGGGGTGACTTCGGCATCGAACTCGCCCGAGTCGACCGCGCGCACCGCCCGTCGCACGGACTCGGTCGCGAAGGCGTCCTGGTCCTCGCGGCTGAAGCGGTACTTGCTCGCGGTGGCATCGGCGAAGCAGCCCATGAGCTTGCCGTCGAAGGGGCTCTGCAGGCCGTCGTAGAACATGTGATCGAGCACCTCGCCGTGACCCATGCGATAGCCGCTCCGGGCCTTGGGCAGGAGGTAGGGGGCGTTGGTCATCGATTCGAGCCCGCCGGCGAGCACGATCTCGGCATTGCCGGCGCGGATCTGATCGGCCGCGATCATCACCGCCTTGAGCCCCGAGCCGCACATCTTGTTGATGGTGGTAGCGGGCGCGGCAAGCGGAACTCCGGCACCGATGGCTGCCTGGCGGGCGGGCGCCTGGCCGAGGCCGGCCGCGAGCACGCAGCCGAAGATGACTTCCTGCACGTCCGCCGGGGCGATCGCGGCGGCCTCGACGGCGGCCCGGGCAGCGGCGGCACCGAGCTGCGGCGCAGTCAGCGGCGCGAGGACCCCTTGGAACGCGCCGATCGGGGTGCGCCTGGCCGAGAGGATGACGACTTCGGTTTGTGACATGTTGGATCCTCGCTG
>DATFCZ010000017.1:0-63877 GCA_035252605.1 Steroidobacteraceae bacterium | reverse complement strand
CGCTGCGCGGATCCTCACGGCTTGGCCTCCGGCTCCGGCGGCGCGACGGGCAGCGGGATCCCGACCCCGCGGACGAGCGCGACTGCGAAGTGGTCGTCGAGCTGGTCCTCGGTCAGCGCCGCCGCGGCCGCCGCCACGCCGACCTCGGCGGTGAGCCAGCCGACCGCCGCCGCCTCGGGAGCGCCGTCGAGTCGACGCTCGATCTCCTGTCGGAGCCGTGAGACACCCTGCGACAGCTCGTCCGAGCGGCCGGGCGCCTCTCCCAGCCAGAAGGGAATCGAGGGCGGCTGTCCGTGGGCATCCTCGACCCGCACCGTACCCTGCTCGACGCGCAGAATCCGGTAGGAGGTGTTACCGAGTTGGAACACGTCGCCCTGCAGGCTCTCGACCGCAAAGTCCTCGTTGATGGTGCCGACGGGCTGGGATTGCGGCTCGAGCAGCACCGTGTAGTCCGCCGTGTCGGGTATCGTCCCGCCGGAGGTGAGCGCCACGAGGCGCGCGCCGCGCCGTCCGCGCAGCTTGCGGTTGACCGCATCGTAGTGAAGCAGTGCTCCGCGGCGGCCGCGCCGGGTGCTGAAGCCCTCGGCGAGCATGCGCACGACCTCGTCGAGCTCGGTGCGCTCGAGCTCGCGGTAGGGCCAGGCGCCCTTCACGAGCGCGAACAGCTCGTCGATGTCCCATTCACGCGCGGCGACCTCCGCCACGATCTGCTGCGCCAGCACATCGAGCGGCTTTGCCGGAATGCGCAAGCGATCGAGCTCCCCGCGGCGCACGCAATCGAGCAGCGCCGCGCACTCGATGAGATCATCGCGCGAGAGTGGGAAGAGCCTGCCCTTCGGCGTACCGCCGAGGCTGTGTCCGGAGCGGCCGACACGCTGCAGCAGCGCCGAGATGGACCTCGGCGAGCCGAGCTGACAGACGAGATCCACCTCGCCGATGTCTATGCCTAACTCGAGGGATGCGGTGGCGACGAGCGCCTTGAGCTCCCCGCGTTTCAGGCGCGACTCCGCCGAAAGGCGCAGCTCCTTGGCCATGCTGCCGTGATGCGCGGCGACCTGTGTTTCGCCCAGTCGCTCGGAAAGATGGCGGGCGACCCGCTCCGCATGCCGGCGCGTGTTGACGAAAATCAGCGTCGTGCGCTGCTCGGCGGCGAGCTCCGCCAGCCGGTCATACACCTGCGTCCAGACATCGCCCGACATCACCGCCTCGAGCGGCGCCGCCGGCACCTCGATCTGCAGGTCGCGGCGCCGGACGTGACCCGTGTCGATGATCGCGCAGTCGGCCTCGCCGCCCGCGCGCAGTTGCCGCGTACCGACGAGAAATCGCGCCACCTCCTCGATGGGACGTTGGGTCGCGGAGAGTCCGATGCGATTCAGGCGGCGGCCGGCAAGGGCCTCCAGCCGCTCGAGCGAGAGCGCGAGGTGCAGGCCCCGCTTGCTGCCCACCATCGCGTGTATCTCATCGACGATGACGGCGCGCACGCTCGCGAGCATGCCGCGCCCGGATTCCGAGCCGAGGAGGATGTAGAGCGACTCCGGAGTCGTGACCACGATGTGCGGCGGGCGCCGCCGCATGCTCTGACGCTCATGCTGCGGCGTGTCGCCGGTGCGCACGAAGGTGCGGATCTCGATGTCAGGAAGCTCCATCGCGCGCAGCTCATCGCGTATGCCCGCAAGCGGCGCCTCGAGATTGCGGCGGATGTCGTTGGAGAGCGCCTTGAGGGGCGAGACGTAGAGGATGTAGGTCTCATCCTGCAACCCGCCGCGCTCGAGACCTTCACGCACCAGCATGTCGATGGCGGCGAGGAAGGCGGCGAGCGTCTTGCCCGAGCCGGTGGGCGCGGCAATGAGCGTGTGTCGTCCAGCCTGGATCGCGGGCCAGGCCTGCTGCTGCGCGGGCGTCGGCGCCTCGAAGGCGCGCGCGAGCCAGTTTTTGACGGCCGGATGGAACATTTTCCGAGGCGGGGGCTTGAGTGCGGGAGAAGCCGAATCGGAGTAGAGTATCTCGATTCTCGCTTGCGCGGAGAGCCGCTGGATGTGGAACAAGGCGACGGATCCGGAGGAGTCCTTCCGGGACAAAGCCATCTGGTGGTCGGCCGGTATCGTCATCGCCGGCGCCATCGCGATCGGGGTGTATTACCGGTATTACTCCCCGCCGCCCGCCCCCGCTCCGCAACCGCAAGCGGTCACCCCGCAGCCGGCTGCCCCGCCCGCGCCGGCCATCCAGCACCCGGTCCCGCCCGCAGCTGAACAGCAGGCGCCTCTGCCGCCGCTCGATGAGAGCGACTCGGTGGTGCGCGACTCGCTCACCGGCCTCCTCGGCAAGCCCGCGGTCGCGAAATTCCTCGTGCCGCACCGGATCATCCGCGATGTGGTGGTGACGGTCGACAACCTGCCGCGCAAGAAAGTCGCAGCGGAGCTGCGGCCGCTGCAGCCGACACCCGGGGACACCGCCGTCGACACCCAGGGCAGCACCACGTTTCTGAGCGAGCAGAATTACGCGCGCTACGCCTCGCTCATGGACGTCGTGCGCTCGACCGACCCGAAGGCGCTCGCGGCCATCTATTTCCGGCTGTATCCGCTTTTCCAACAGGCGTACGAGAGTCTCGGTTATCCCGGAAAGTACTTCAACGACCGCATGGTCCAGGCCATCGACAGCCTGCTTGCGACTCCCGATGTCCAGGGGCCGATCGCCCTCGTGCGGCCCAAGGTGTTCTATCAGTTCGCGGATCCGAAGCTCGAGGCGCTGCCCGCGGGTCAGAAACTTCTGATCCGCATGGGCCCGCAGAATGCCGCCATCGTGAAGGAGAAGCTGCAGCAGTTCCGGGCAGCCATCACCGCCAATCCGCCGCCGGCCAGCCAACCGGCCCAGGGAAATGCTGCACCGGCTCAGGCCAACCCGGCAGCGCAGGGAAACGAGGCGCCGCAGGCCACCCCGCTGCCGCCGCAGCAGGCCACTCCGCAGCAGCCACCGCCGCCCTAGGGCCGAAGCCGCCATCCGGAGCACCTACCCGGCATCGACGCGTCCCGGCATCGTCTCGGCGGCGGTGCTCTCGGTGGCGCTCCTGCTCGCGGGGTGCAGCCGCTCGCCCCACCATCCGGGCTGGGTGATCCGCTCCGCCATCGAGATCGTCGGCCCGCCCCCGCCCGGCGGTTATCGCCTGGTTTTCCCCTACATCGTGGGCGACCTCTACGGCTCTCCCAACACCGGCGCCTTCGTCGGGCCCGTGAGCCGGACGGCGGGCAGCTTCGTCCTCGATCTCAACCGCACTCAGGAAGTCCTCGAGCGCGAGCTCGAGGCTACGGACTTCAGCCTCGGCTTCCTGCACGTGGTGCCGGCGGCGACGCGCATAGCCCGGCTGACGCCCGTCGCCCTCGAGCGCGAGGGCATCGATGTGGTGGGCACGGTGCAGTGGCTCGATGCGCTCACCGGCATGCCGCTGATGTTGGTCTATGTGGATCGCCCGGCGCGGATCGAAGGCTCATCGAGCGGCGGCGGCGAGACGCTACGGTACGACATCCGCGCGAGCATGCCGGGCTATGTCTGGATCGGGAGCCTCAAGGCGGGCGAGCACGAGACGCTTTATACCGCGGTTCCGCCGCCTTCGCGGCTGATCCTGACGATCAACACCACGCGCTCGCACGGGCGCAACCGACCGAAGCGGGAGAAATAATCCATGATCGAAGGCTCTTGTCATTGCGGCGCCGTTCGATGGCGGTTCGAAGGAACGCCCGATGGCGCTACGGCATGCAACTGCACGGTCTGTCGACGCTATGGCGTCCTTTGGGCCTATGACCATGAAGGGGAAGGCATCACCGTCACCGGCCCCACGCAGAGCTACATCCGCGGCAAGGCGATCAGTTTTCATTTCTGTCCGGCATGCGGCTGCGTGGCATTCTGGCGGGCGATGAGAGTCGACGAAGCCGGACGCCGCCGGATTGCCGTGAATCTGCGGCTGGCGGAGCCCGAGGACGTGGCGAAGATCCCGATCGATCATTTCGACGGCCTGGGTCGCTTCGAGGATCTGCCGAGGGATGGACGCTGTGTGGCCGATTACTGGTTCTAGATCGCGGCGACCTGCATCCGAGGCGTAGAATGCAGCCGTGTCGGGTTCTTACTTGAGCCACGTGCCGGCATTGACCGACTGGCAGAGTTTCTACGTCCTCGTGGGCTCGTCGGCGGCGGCGCTCACGGGACTCACTTTCATCGTCATCACCATCGCGGCGGACAACAACGACATCGCGGGGTCGGCGTCGGCGCGGCTCTCGGGCTTGCGGGTATTCATTACCCCGACCGCGGTGCATTTCGGTTCCGCTCTCTGGCTGTCGGCATTGATGAGCATTCCCCGGCAGACCGCCCTCTCGCTGGAAGTGCTGCTCGCGGGCACCGGCGTGGTCGGGCTGATCTACTGCGCGAGCCTCCTGCGGCGCATGCTCGAGGGTCTCTCCGGCTATAGCCCATTCCTCTCCGACTGGATCTGGAGCGGCGTGCTGCCGCTGCTCGCGTACTCGGCGCTCACGGCGACCGGCCTCATGATGCCGCGTCAAACGGCGATATGCCTTTACGGCGTGAGCGGTGTCGTCTTGCTGCTTCTTTTCATCGGCATCCACAACGCCTGGGACGTGGTGGTGTGGATGACCACCGAGCGCCATGCGCGGCGGGAGCGGCAGCGCCACGGCGGCGAGGGACCGAAGTAGGGGCTCGTTCTAAGGTTTGATTTCGACCGTCCAGGTCACCGGCGCATCGGCGATGAGCGAGGAGCGGACGCTGCAATACTTGCTGACCGCGAGCTCGACCGCCCGCTTGGCTTTCGCGATCGTGGTTCCCGGCGCGGTGATGCTGAAACGCAAATTGACCGAGGCCAGACGACGGGGGATCGAGTCCACACGGCTCGCCTCGACGCGCACCTCGAGCGCGTGCACCGGCGTGCGCTGCTTCTCGAGAATGCTCACGACGTCCACCGAGGCACAGCTCGCAATGGCGGCGAGCAGTGCATCGAAGGGGCTCGGCGCCGTTTGCGCATCTCCATCGATGGTGATCCGGGGCCCTTGCGGCCGACCGGCCTCGAAGGTCACGCCGCGCACCCATCGCACTTCGATCGGAGTGTGAGCGATGTTTTCCGGCGGTGGATCGGTCATCAGCTGCCTCAGAAGCTCGAAAAGTAGTATTCGTGTCAGCTCGACTTCCCGGCCGCGAGCGCCGCGGCCGCCGCTAGCTTCTGCCGGCGCTGCCAAGGAGGTCCGATCGATCGCCCCATTTCCTGCAGGAGGGCATCGATATCCTTGCCGCCGAGGGCAGCCGCTGCCTCTCGGAACACGCGTTCGGGATCGTACCAAAACACGCGCCAACCGCGCGCCTCAGCTGCCGCGGCCAGCGCCTCGCGATACATGACCGAGTCGGCGACGTTCGCCGCGCGAGTATCGGTGATCGTGTCCTTGATGGTCGGCGGCAGCTTCGGACAGGCGCGCACTGCGATGGCCGCTATCGGCATGGACAGCTCTGCGGCCACGGCATCCAGACTTTCGCGCGCGCCGCGTGCGGCAGACTCGCGCACGCGCTCGACGAGCGCGATGGCTTCATCGAGAGAGATCGGGCGCGCCCAAGCGCTGTTGACATACCGACCAACCGCCCACGAGCCCTCATGATGATAAGGATGCGTCGGCAGCCCTCGGGTGAGATCGATGCGTCGGCGATCGAGCAGCGCGCCTTGCGCGGTGACCGTGACGAGCACGGCCGAATTGCCGTGTTCGACGACACCGATCGCCGCCGCCTGGTGCACTCGAGCCTGGGCCATGGATGTCGGGCTTGCTATTGTCGCGAGAGATTCGCGCGTCCGCCGCGCAGGATGAACTTCTGGATCTTTCCGGTGGCCGTCTTCGGCAGCGCCGTGACGAACTCGAATGCCGTGGGGACCTTGAAATGCGCCAGATGGGCGCGTGCGAATTCGATCAACGCCTCGGCGCTCGCCTGCTGGTGCGGCCGCAATACGACGAATGCTTTCGGCGATTCACCCCACTTCTCGTGCGGGACGCCGATCACGGCCACCTCGAGAACGGCCGGGTGTCGCAGGAGAGCTCCTTCGACCTCGATGGTCGAGATGTTCTCGCCGCCGCTGATGATGACGTCCTTGAAGCGGTCGCGGATCTCGACATAGCCGTCGGGGTGCACGACCGCGGCGTCGCCGGTGTGGAACCAGCCTCCGGCGAAGGCGGTTGCGGTTGCCTCGGGCTCCTTGTAGTAGCCCGCCATGACGACGTTGCCCCGCACCACGATTTCGCCCACGGAGTTGCCGTCGCGCGGCACCTCCTCCCATTCGCGCGTGATGACGCGCAGCTCCCCGGAGGTGATCAGCTCGACGCCCTGGCGTGCCTTCCGGACGGCTCGCTCGGCCGGTGTCATATGCTCGTGCTCGGGCCGCGGCTCGCAGATCAGGATGAAGGGCGAGGTCTCGGTCAAACCGTAGACGTGGGTCACATTCCAACCCAACTCGCATTCCACTCGCTCGAGAGTGGCAGGCGCCGGAGGCGCGCCGGCCGTCAGGAGCCGCAGGCCGCGGCGCAACGTGCGTCGTTCCTGCTCCGGAGCATTCGCCAGGGAGATCAGGACGGTCGGGGCGGCGCAAAGCGTGGTGACGCGCTCGCCGTTCACCAGGCCATGGATCGTGCGTGTATCGAGGCTGCGCAGGCAGATGTGCGCGCCACCTGCCGCCGTGACGATCCACGTGAAGGTCCAGCCGTTGGCGTGGAACATGGGCAGCGTCCAGAGGTAGCGATCCGCGCACGTCATGGGCCAGTGGGCGAGGGTACCCACGGCGTTCACCCACGCATTTCGATGCGTGATCATGACTCCCTTGGGATTTGAGGTCGTACCGCTCGTGTAATTGATCGAGATCAGGTCGTTCTCGTCGAGCTCGGGCTTCGGTACCGGCCCTGCGGCAGCCGACATCAGCTCTTCATATCCGAGCCAGCCAGGGCGCGAGCCCTCGAGCGCCACGAAATGGGCGACGCCGGGCAAGCGCTCACGGACGCCATCGATCATCTCGAGATAAGGCTCGTGCACGCAAAGCACCGTACAGCCGCTATGGTTGACCATGTACACGAAGTCGTGCGGCGCGAGCCGATAATTCATCGGCACGAGCACCGCACCCACGAGGGGCACTGCGTAGAACTGTTCCAGGTGCTGATGCGTGTTGGGCCCAATGGTCCCTACGCGATCTTCGCGGCGGACGCCGAGCTGCGCCAACGCCGATGCCCACCTGTCGCACCTCACCCCGAACTGCTCGTAAGAAAGGCGCAGCGTGCCGTCTACCACCGCCTCCCGCTCGCCGTGCAGCCGACGAGCGCGGCGCATGAAATCAAGCGGAGTCAGGGGCGCATCCATATTCGGCGTTCCGATCAATACTGCTCGAAAAACGTGCGTGCAGCCACCATGCAGTACGGCGTCGCGTCCATGTGGTAGGCCTCGAGGCCGACCTCGGCGCCCCTCGAGGCATCGACGGCGTGCTGATAGGCGGTGAAGGCGGCCCGCAGCCGTGTGGCGGCCGACCTGAGCGCCGCATTCCGCGGCGGATCGAGGCCGTGCTCGATGTAAGTAACAGTGCTGCCCGCGCTGATATCCAGGTCCATTGTGGCGAAACGCAGCTTAGGATGCGTTGCGACTTTGCTCTTCAATACGGCGGTCATGGCGCCCGCACCCTGGTTCCAGAACACCTCGGGATCGCCGGTACCCCCGCACATCAGCAGGGGCATGCTCGGGGTGTAGTCGCGCAGGTCGTTCCGCGCCAGATCCTCACGCAGGAGTAACCGGGGATGGGCCGGCATCGTCGGCACGGTGGTGGCGAGGTTTGGCGCCGCGCCGTCGACTGGCGCGTCGCTGTCGGGATTGGCATCGATGTCGGTGACGTACGCGGCCCGAAACGCCGTGCTGACGAGGTATCTCGAGGGATCGAAGCCGGCCTTGTAGAGCGGCGCGCCTTCGGCAAGCGCCGCCAGCGCGGGATAGCGCGCTGCGGAGAAGCCCGGCGCACCGGCGCCACTCGACTTCGATTGAAAGAGCGCGCTTTCCGGGATCTCTCCGGCGGCGACGAGCTTGGAAAAACCATCGTAGCCGATCTTGCCCGGGAAGAGCGTGGCCGAGCTGCGGAACGTGCGGCTGAGAATCCGTGCCGGCCGGATCGATCCCTGCTCGAGATGTGCGAAGGAATTCACGACCAGCGGCAGGTAGGCCGTAGCGCCGAGGTCCGGATGGCCGAGGAAGATCTCATCACCCATCGCGAGCAGGGCGTAAGGCCCGGACATCGGGGCGCCGGCAGTCGCCGGGCGCCCTTGGTCATCGAGCGCCCGGAGCGTCGCCATCGACACGTAGCCGCCCTGCGAATAGCCGGTGACGAAGAGCTTGCCGCCGTCGCGCACCGAGCCGCCGAGCCGGCGCAGCAGCTGTCGCCCCGCGGTCAGACTATCGATCGCATCCTGCGACTGTTGGGCGCCATTGAGATAAGGATGATAGGGCAGGGTGGAGATGTCATAGCCTGCGTAGTTAGGTGCCACCACGAGGAATCCCTGCGCCGCGAAGACGAGCGCTACTCGAGTCGAGGTGCCGTAGGCCGGATTGGCCAGATCGCCGATGGCGGACATGTCTTCGGCACGATCGATCGCCGTGCCGTGTGTGTAGAGCACGATCGGCCGTCGTCCCCGGCACTGAGCCGCGGCGCCCGTCGGCACCATGAGCGCGCCCGAGGCGTCGGTCGCCTCGCCCCGACCGCCGATCGTGGCGTAGCGGAACTTGTACACGCGCAGCCCGCAAAGCGGCGCCCCGATGAGACTTTGTAGGGTCGATTGGTGGGGAAAATTCCTGAGTAGCAGGGCGCGCAGGTCCGCAACCGAAAGCGTGGCGACTCTATCGGCCTCGCGCGATATGAGCGTGGAGCCGCGCGCGGCGGTGACCGGCGGGCTGGCGCCTACGGCGGCGGCGCCGAAGAGCGCCGCGGCCACGAGGGCGAGCCCTGTTCTCGAATGCGAATGCCCCATGGGATTTTTCTCCGAACGAGTGCCCGCGAACGTGCGCCAAGATCGGCATTTTGCCGCTGCCGGCGACGCTGCGCTTGTAAAATACCGCTGCCATAATGCGCCGCATGGGTACGAGCGTGCCGGCGATCCATCGCTACCGAGCTGCGCGCGGAATCCTCAAGGATTTCGTCGAGAGGCTCTGGCTTTTCGACGGCTATGCGCAGCCCCACGCCCGGGAGCGATTGCTTCCCACGCCAACGACGGAGCTGGTGATCGACCTGCGCGAGGCGACGCCGGCCTCCTATGCCGCGACGGTCGCAGGTCCTCACTCGGAGCACTGGCTGCTCGAGACCGCCGCGGCGGCCTCGGTGATCGGAGTGCACTTCCGGGCAGGAGGCGCATTCCCCTTCTTCGATTTCCCACTGAGTGAGCTGCACAACGTGCGCATCCCGCTCGAGGCGCTCTGGGGCGCGAAGGCCCGGTTGCTCGTCGATGAGATCCGCTCGGCTGCCACACCCGATGGCAAGTTCGATGTGCTGGAGCGAGTGCTGCTCGCCACGGCAAGCACCCTGAGCCGGCACCGTGCCGTCACCCACGCGCTGCAGGAGCTGTCGGACGTCAAGGGCCTTCCTGGCATCGCCGAGCTGACGGGTGCGCTCGGCATGTCGCAACGGCGTTTTCTCGAGCGCTTCCGCACCGAGGTCGGCATGGCGCCCAAGCTCTTTGCCCGCGTGCAGCGCTTTCAGGCGGTGATCGCGACGGTGCATACGCTGCGCGAGGTGAATTGGGCCGACATCGCAGCCGACTGCGGATATTTCGACCAGGCGCATTTCATCCACGACTTCCGCGCGTTCTCCGGCTTCACGCCGAGCGCCTACCTCGCCTTGAAGAGTGTGCACCGCAATCACGTCCCGCTGCCGGATTAGGTTTCGCCACCCCGTCCATTTTTTACAATCCAGGAGCCGCAGGATGCGCTTTCATGAGGCGCAACGTCAGCAGCCGCGCGGAGTTGAACGATGAGCAGCAAGCCCAAACCCGTCCCCGAGGGCTATCAGTCCGTCATCCCCTATTTCGCCATCGCCGAGCCCGGCGCGCTGCTCGAATTTCTGGTAGCGGCATTCGGCGCCGAGCCGGGGCTCGCCATGCGCAGCCCCGACGGTGCCTTGCAGCACGCCGAGGCAAAGATCGGCAACTGCGTGCTGATGATGGGACGCAGTCCTTCGGGCCGTCCCAACACGACCTACATGTACGTGCCCGACGTCGATGCGGTCTATCGCCGCGCCATGACGGCGCCGGGAGCCGCCCGGTCGCTGCGCGAGCCTACGGACGAGTGGTATGGCGACCGAAGCGCGGGCGTCGAGGACTCGCAGGGGAACCAGTGGTGGCTCGCCACGCACATCGAGGACCTCTCGCCCGAGGAGCTCGCGGCACGAGCGAAGAAAGCCCGGTCAGGAGGATAAGATGACTCCTGCGGCTTTCAGAGCTCTGGCTCTGCAATTTCCCGAGGCCACAGAGGGCGCGCACATGAATCATCCCGATTTTCGGGTGCGCGGCAGGATCTTCGCGACTCTCGGCTATCCGAGCGATGATTTCGCGGTCGTGATGCTGACGCCGGCGGAGCAGTCCGAGTTCGTGAAGGAAGGAGCGGGTGCGTTCGTGCCGGTCAAGGGCGGCTGGGGCTCGAAAGGCAGCACCAACGTGCGCTTGCAGCGTGCGGATCCGGCGCTCGTGAAGAGAGCTCTTGCCGCGGCATGGGAGCGCAAGTCCAGCGCTACGCGCCGGCCGCGCCGGACGGGCCCGCGGCGCTCATCCCGCGCCTCCTCTGCGTAAGATCAACGGAGAGGTGCCGGCGTGACGTGACGACCGCAAGAGCTGCGAGTTTCGCAGAGGCGATCGTTGCTCGCTGCGCTTCTTCAGTGGGAGTAAATCCCACCCCGGTAGGCGTCGGTGCGCCGGGTAGCAGGCCCCAGGTATGAGGGGAGACCCTCCTGCCCGAGCGGGGCGTCAAAAGCCCGTAAGGCGGCGAGAGCCGTTGAGCGGGGGGCGAGCACGCGGGCCGCAACTTAAAGTGAAGCCTGCAGCCTCGACATATTTACAACCCGGAGGCCGAGCCGCTCATTTCACGGCGAAGGCAACACCGGACGCGGGAGTACCGAAGCCCGTGGACGGCTCTGGCGGGGTATGGGGCGCAGCACGCGTGCGAGGGGAAGCGCGGAACACGGGAGAGCCGTCTGCACAGCCCGAGTCAGGGCAAGGTGGCTCGTATAAGCCGAAGGCGAAGTCGAGCGCCGTGCAGCGGCAGTCCGAGGGGATCGAAGTACCGCAGACTCTGGTGAGAGCTGGGGAAACGAACGCCGTGAAGAACAACGCGGCGGGAGGGAAGGGTCCCTGCGATGATCGAGCGGGCGGAGCGGGTAAGCGTGAGGGAATGGGCGGCAAGACCGGCCCTAACGACCCCGGCGGCTTTGTGCCGCGCGAGAAAGTGCGACAACTGCAACGCCAGCTATGGGCCGCAGCCAAGCGTGCCCCGGGAAGACGTTTTCACGCCCTGTATGACCACATCTGGAGAGGTGACGTGCTCCAGGAGGCGTGGAGGCGAGTAAGGAGCAATCGCGGCGCCGCGGGAGTCGATGGCCAATCGATCCGCGATGTCGAGCAGTATGGGGTCGAACGGTTCCTGGAAGAGCTAGGCTCTGGACTGCGAGCAGGCGAGTACCGTGCGCAGGTGGTGAGGCGGCGGTACATACCGAAGGCGGATGGGAAGCAGCGGCCTTTGGGCATTCCGACGGTACGGGACCGGGTAGTTCAGATGGCGGCGAAGCTGGTGTTGGAGCCGATATTCGAGGCGGATTTTCTACCGTGCTCGTATGGCTTTCGACCCAAGCGCAGCGCGACGATGGCCCTTGAGACGCTGAGGAAGCTCGGCGCCAAAGGGGGACATTACGTGCTGGACGCTGACATCCGCGATTACTTCGGGAGCATCGATCGCGAGAAGTTACTGAAGCTCGTGGCTCGACGCGTCTCGGACCGGCGCGTGCTCAAGCTGCTGAGGCAGTGGCTCGAGGCAGGGGTGATGGACGAGGGCACCGTCGAGCGGACGGTGGCCGGCACGCCGCAGGGCGGGGTAATCTCGCCGTTGCTGTCGAACATCTACCTGCACGTGCTCGATACATTGTGGATGCGCCACAGTGCCCCGCTCGGGACGCTGGTGCGCTACTGCGATGACTTCGTGGTGATGTGCCGCACCAGGAAGGGTTGCGAGCAGGCCGAGATGCGCATCAGGGTGATCTTGAAGCGTCTGGGCCTTGAGCTGCACCCGGATAAAACGAGGCGAGTCGAGCTTTACGATGGCAAGGAGGGCTTTGACTTCCTCGGCTGTCACCTACACAAACGCCTGAGCGGTCGGGTCTGGGAGAGGCAGCGCAAGAAGCTGTACTTCCTGCACCGCTGGCCGAGTCGGCGCGCAATGGTGCGGGTGCAACAGCGTGTGCGAGAGTTGACCCCGAAATCCCGCTGTCACGCGGACATCCGTGCGGTTATCGCGGGTATCAACCCTGTATTACGGGGTTGGGGGAATTACTATCGCACGGGAAATGCCGCTCGGCAGTTCATCAGTGTGGATGGCTTCGTCGTTCGGCGGTTGCGTACCCTGCGCGTTGCGCGCAAGGGGCGACACCTGCGGCCTGGCGAGACGCGCTGCTGGACTCGCGAGTACTTCGAGCAGTTTGGCCTTCATCGCTTGCGCGGGAGCATCCGCTACCCGGAGCGAGCCTTTTGGCAGGAGAACGCGTAATGCTGTGTGCCGACCGATCACTGGAAAGCCGTGTGCGGGAAATCCGCATGCACGGTTTGAACGGGGGCCTTGACCGCCCCGGCCGCTCTGCGGCTCTATAGGTGGTCAAGGTCTACCAATGATGGTGCGCCGTGCCGGAGGTGCGTCCGCCCCATTCGGACGAGCGTGCGCGCTCGCTCGCGAGGTGCCTCTCGAAGGCCGGTCCTCGCGCGCTGCGCTCCAGGCGCCGCGCGTGCGCATCCAGCCGTTGCAGGGCATCGAGCTTCTCGCTGCGTCCGAGCCGTGCCTGGCTCACCGCCTGCTTGAGCACGCGCAGAGTCTCGTCATAGACCTTCAGTGGCACCGGAAACGGATGACCGTCCTTGCCGCCGTGCGCAAGTGAGAAACGTGCCGGATCCGAAAAGCGCGATGGTGTGCCATGAATGACCTCGGCCACGAAAGCGAGCGCGGCGACGGTGCGCGCCCCGACGCCGGGCGTCAGCAGCAGGTCCGCAAAATCCTCCGGTCCGCGGTCCGCTGCCGCAGCGAGCGCCCCGTGCAGCCGACGCAGCACCACATCGGAAGCGAGCACCTCGTGCCGTGCCGGCATCTGAAGGTGCGGGAGTTCTGACAGGTCTGGAGAGGGCGCGAAAAGGCTCAGCGTGTGTCCTCGCGCCGGCCGGATGCGCCGCAGCACCGACAGCGTCCGCTCGGGCCCTGCGCGCGCGAGCTCGAGTCCGGCGGCGCGGCTTGCGCTCGCGCGCACATCGGCGAGGTTGAGAATACGGCCCTGATTGACGCCTTCGATCGCCGCATGCGGGGAATCGAGGAAGCTCGCGAGACCTTCGGAGAGCCAGTGATAGCGCCGTGCCTCCCGGCGGGCCGGGCTCATGCCCTGCTGTACGACGCACCAGCGGCCGGTCGCGCTGACGATGAACCCGTGTAGATAAAGATCGTAGCCGTCCTGCACGGCGGCGCTGTCGATCTTCGCAACCAAGCGGCTGGTTCGGGCGAGGCGCGCAGCGTCGATGCCGGTGAGCTCGCCGATGCGCATCAGCTCCGCGGGTGTGCGGCGCGAGGCGCGCCCGCGGCCGCCGCAAACGTAGATGCCGAGCTCACGCTCGATGGGAGCGAGTCCGCGCTTTAACGCGCCGAGCACGCTGGTCGTGATGCCCGAGGAATGCCAGTCCATGCCCATGACCGAGCCGAAGGACTGGAA
The DNA here is from genome assembly GCA_035252605.1 of Steroidobacteraceae bacterium. Classification (GTDB taxonomy): domain Bacteria; phylum Pseudomonadota; class Gammaproteobacteria; order Steroidobacterales; family Steroidobacteraceae; genus 13-2-20CM-66-19. The sequence goes on along the minus strand of DATFCZ010000017.1, from coordinate 49,881 downwards.
CCAGAACGGGTGCGCGAGGCGGCGTAGCAGCTCGTCAGCCCCGTAGTGCTGCACGATCGCTTCGGCGATGACCCGGCCGAGCGCCGCCATGCGAGTGGCGAGCCAGGCGGGCACGCGGCCGCCGTGCAGCGGCAGGTCCGCATGACCGCTGCGTCTGGTCATCGGTACAGCCGAGTCAACATAGCGGCGAATTATCGGTCGAGGTTCGCGCCAGCCGCAAGGCGGCCGCGCAGTCACGAAGATGAGGCGATGCTGAGCGCAAGCCTGATCTGTTCCGGGAACGGGGCAGCGGCACCCGCGGATCGGACGCGTGGGGACTCGGGAGAAACTCCCTTGTGCGCCCCGGGGCTCTGCCGCAATCATCGGGCGAATGCTCAGGAAAACTCCGGGTTGCGCCTCCGTGGTGTTGACGCTGATCGGGGCGGCTGCGACCTGTGCAACCGCTCACGCACAAACCGCGCCGCTCGATTCGACGCGGGTCGCGGCGTCCACGGCCGCTCACACGGGCGATTCCGCCGCAGCCGAAAGCCCCGGCAGCCCGCTCGTCATCCAGCAGCTGCCGCAGGTGATCGTCATCGGCAATACGCCGCTCTCGGGCTTCGGGCTGCCGCTCAACGAGATCCCCTCCAACGTGCAGACGGTCAGCAGCGCCGACCTCGAACGGCAGCAGACCACGGACATAGCCGATTACATCAACAACAACTTCAGCGGCATCAGCGCCAGCGACAGCGCCGGCAGCCCCTTTCAGATCGATATCTACTACCACGGGTTCGCCGCTTCCCCCCTCCTCGGAACACCCGAAGGCCTCTCGGTTTACGTGGATGGCGTGCGCGTCAATGAATCCTTCGGCGACACGGTCAACTGGGACCTCATCCCCGAATCAGCGATCAACACCACGTCTCTGATCTCGGGCTCGAACCCCGTGTTCGGCCTCAATACCCTGGGCGGCGCGCTCTCGATACAGACCAAGAGCGGCCATAGCAATCCGGGTACCGAGGTCGAGGCCTATGGCGGCTCGTTCGGACGTCGCTCGGTGCAGGCTGAGACCGGCGGCAGCCTCGGGCCCTTCGACTACTTCTTCACGGGCAACTACTTCTACGAGAACGGCTGGCGCGACGTGTCCACGACGCGTGTCTGGCAGGGCTTCGGCAAGCTCGGCTGGCAAACGGACACCAGCCGCGTCGATTTGAGCTACACCTACGCGGACAACTTTCTCTACGGCGACGGTGCCACGCCCCTGAGCATGCTCTACTACCGGCATGACCAGACCTATACGCCCGACTACACGCAGAACATCATGAGCTTCGTCAACCTGACGGGCACCCGGTCTTTGACCGAGCATCTGCTGCTCACCGGCAATGCGTTCTACCGCTACCTGCGCACCTATGTCGCCAACGGCAATGTCAGCGATTACTACCTCGAGAGCAACTACGCCGGTCCGCAGACCGGCTGTGTGGATCCGGGCGCCAATCCGGCGACGCTCGCCTATTGCGAACCAGGCCAGGATGCCATCTCGAACACGAGCCAGCGCTCGTCCGGGTTCGGTCTGCAGCTGACCGATTCGCAAGCCGTGTTCGGCTGGAAAGGGCAGGCGATTTTCGGCCTCGACGAGGACAATTCCAACGATGGCTTCGCGCAGGCCTACCAGTACGGCGGGATCGCGCCGGATCATTTTTTGATCTATGAGCCGAGCCCCTATAACAACGCCAACGTCATCACCGTGAGCGGTGGCAACAGAATCTTCGGGGCCTACGCCACCGACACGCTCTCACCAAGCGAGCTGCTGCACCTCACTGCCGCCATGCGCTACAACAACAGCCGCGAGACCATCGACGGCTTTTCGATCGACACCGATCCGGCCGATTACGGCAACGGCTTTCTGCGCGCCACCTCGGTCGCGGGTGATCACGCTTTCAGCCGCGTCAATCCGTCGGTCGGCTTGACCATCACGCCCTCGAGGCACGCGACCTACTATGCGAGCTACGACGAAGCCAGCCGGGCGCCGACCGTGCTCGAGCTCGGCTGCGCCAATCCCGCCGTGCCGTGCGGCCTGCCGGACGATTTCGCGAGCGATCCGGGCTTGAAGCAGGTCGTCGCCCGCACCTTCGAGATCGGCTTGCGCGGAGACCTTGCGGACCAGACCCTCGACTGGTCGGCGGATGTTTTCCACACCCTCAACGCCGATGACATCCAATTCATCGCGACCGCCACCAATGGCGGCTACTTCAAGAACGTCGGCGCCACGCGTCGCGAGGGTATCGACATTGCCCTCGGCGGAAAGCACGGGCCGCTGACGTGGAAGCTTGCCTACAGCTATGTCGATGCGACCTTCCAGTCGAGTTTCACGGTCGCAGCCGGTTCCAACAGTACCGCCGATGCGAATGGCATCATCATCGTGCGGCCGGGCGATCGCCTTCCGCTGGTGCCGCAGCACACCGGCCGGCTGATTCTCGGCTACGAGCTCGGCAGGCATCTCGATCTCGGCGCCAACCTGATCGTCGTCTCCGGCTCGTATCTGCACGGCAACGAGAATAACGCCAACGTCGCCGGTGCTACCGATCTCGCCTCGGGCGCCTATATCTCGCCGACCGGCACGGGCTGGATACCGAGCTACCTGCTCCTGAATCTGACTGGCACCTATCGCCTGAACAAGGGTGTCGAGATCTTCGCGCGTGTGGTGAATGTGCTGAACAAGCAGTACTACACCGCGGGCTTCCTGACCCAGGATGCCTACAACCCCGACGGCACGCTCCGCGCCAATCCGAATGACTGGACCAACGAGAATGGCGTGATTCCCGGAGCGCCGCGCGGCATCTGGATGGGAGTCCGTGCGATATTTTGAGGAGCGGCGCCGTCATCGGATTCCGGCCGGCCCGACGCTCGTCCCGGCGTAGCCGACCAACTCCACGTACCCCCGCCCCCCGACGGGCCGCCCCGCTCGGGTTCCGCTGATGTCCACCGCTCCCTCCCAGTATCGAGGCGAGGTTACGAGCTCCTGATCGGCGAGCACGGGATTCACCGTAAGATCGAGCCCCAACGCCGGCGCCCGAAGTCGCCAACGCGAGGGGTACGAAGACCCGCTTCGATCGGTCCAGTGCCCGAGAACCTCGATGCGAACGCTGCTTCGAGCCAGCGGCCGTGCCCGGCCGTCCGCATCCACCCACGTACCGGCGCTGCAGGGATCTTCCGTGCCGCCGCGGTCGCGCAGCGCATAGAACATGAGAGAGGAGCCGTCTTCGAGCTGTAGCCCGAACCAGTCCCAGCCCGTCTCCTGCGGCCCGAGGCTGCCGCTGCCCCATTCCCGGTCGAGCCAGGCGAGACCCCGCACTTGGAGCGGGCGTCCGTCGCGAACGAGCGTCCCCTGAACGAAGATGCGCGGAATGGAATAGTAGTAGGTGGCGTCACCCGGCTCTGCGGACTTGCGACTCAACCCCTGATCGCCGTTCGGGACGGGTGCGAGCAGCGGCCGTGCCGTGAGCGAGAGGACGTAGCCCGGCTCGCTGGCCTGCAGCCGCCAGGGCCCATCCTTCGCCCCGGGCTTCATCGAGGCTGCGCCCTCTGCCGGCGCCGTGCCCATCCGCCAGTTGCCGAGCCATACCGTAAACGGATCCGCCCGCGCGCCCGCGAGGCCGAGAGCGCCACGGGAGAGCTTCACGGCGAACCGGAACCGCTGTCGGGCGACATCCGTGACCGCGAAGTGCCCGAGGTAGATCTGACGCGTGCGCCACCTGGAGCCTGTGGCGGCCGATCGGAAGCTCCGAGTAGCTGCCGCGGGTGCCGTCGGCGCAAGGGCAAAGCGGAAGAAGGTGAGCTCGAAGCCAAAGCGCTCGCCGCCGGTGGAGTCCAGGTTGCCGGTCAGATACCACCACTCCTGGCGGAAGTCGGGATGCGGTCCCGCATCGCGAGGAAACGCCAGGGGCTCTGGTGCTAGGGCTTGCGCGTACGAGGGCGGCTGCGCCCGGGCGCCGTGACCTGCCAGAGCCATCGCCGCGGCAGCGATCGCTGTAGCTCTCCGGCAGCGCACTCTCATTCCTCCCGCATCTGTGCCGCGACGGGGCCTGTGGCCGCACGCCAGGCGGGATAGAGGCCGGCGATCGCCGCCGCGACGAGCGCGAGGGCGAGCGCATTGACGAACTGCGCGGCGTGCAGATGCATCTCGATGTGCCAGCCGAAGGCGCGCCGGTCGATGACCTTGGTGAGGACGAGGGCGATGACGAGACCCGCGGGGATGGCCGCGAGGAGTGCGGCACTTCCCATGAAAAGGGTCTGCGCCTCGACGAGTGCTGCCGTGCCGCGGGGTGTCAGCCCGAGCGCCCGCAACACCGAGAGCTCGCGGGTTCGGTCGAGCTCCCAAGCGAGAAGCCCGCTCACCAGCCCGACCGCCGCGATCGCGGCCGCCAACCAGTAGAGCACCCGCGTGATGATGAAGGTGCGGTCGAAGATCTCGAGCGACAGGGCCCGGATGTCGGCATTCGATCGGATCAGCAGCGCCTGGCGCGCGCCCGCGGCGGCCTCGAGCCGCGGAATCACTCGCGCGGCACTGACTCCGGGCTGCAGATACAAACCAACCGCCGTGACGGCATCGTCGTGCCACAGCCGACGGTAGATGCCGAGACTCATCATCGCGCTGCCCAACCCGCTCCCATACTCGTGATAGATCCCGGCGATCGGGAATTGGCGCGGACCTGATGCGGTGTCGAGCGAGAGGCGCTCGCCCGGATGCAGGTCCAGACGCCAGGCGAGCGATTCGGACAGCAACAGGGCTCCTTGAGCATAGGCGCGCCAGACCGTGCGCGCATCACCCGCGGTCAGGTCGATGCCGGCATAGCTCCCCGGCGCAAGATGCAACGCATCGAGGGCAATGTCTCCGCGTGGGGAGTGCACGATCACGGAGCGGCTCGCGCTGTGGTCGATCACTCCCGCAGTCGCCAACAACGCATCGAGCACCGCGGGCTCGATGCGCCGCTCCGGACGGCCGACACCCGGACCCGGAGCTGCGACATAGATGTCCGCGCGCATGGTCTGCGCGAGCCAGTGGCGCAGCGACACGCGGAAGCTCTCCACCATGATCGACACGCCGATCATGGCCGCGACGGCCATGCCGAGCGCCGCCACCGCCACGCCCGTGCGGCTGAGGGATCCGGCGATATCCTCGAGCGCGAGACGGCCGACGGCGCTGACGCCGCAGAGCGCTCTCGCGGCGAGCCTCGCGAGCAGGCGCAGCAGCGACGGCGTCAGCGCCGCGACGCTCGCGAGGAGCAGAAAAAGCGCGGTAAAACCGGCAAACACGCTCCGCCGGGATCCCGCGAGCAGCGCGATGGCGGCGAGCGCGAAGACGACGCCGAGCCAGGAGAGCCCGCGGGCGGTGAGCGCTGCCCGGGCTTCGAGCACCGAGCGCCTGAGGCCGAGCTGCGGGGCGCTGCCGGCCACCTCGAGCGCCGGCACGAGACTCGCGAGCAGGGCCGTGCCGAGCCCGGCACACAGCGCCTCGATGACCGTGCCTGCGGGAAGCGCAACCCGCTCGACGGAGACGACGTAATAAAGGTCGTTCACCGTCTGCGACACGAGATGAACCAGGCCGTGGCCGACGGCGAGGCCGAGCAACACGCCGGCGCCGGCTCCGGCGGCCCCGAGCGAGGCCGCTTCCGCGAGCAGGAGGGTCAGGATCTCCCGGCGAGTCGCCCCGAGCGCGCGCAAAATGGCGATGCTGCGCCGCCGCTGCACCACGGTGAAGCTGACGGCGCCATAGATGAGGAGCGCGCTCACGAGCAGCGCCAGCAGGCTCATCGCCGTCAGGTTGGTGGAGAAGGCGCTCGTCATGTCGAGCGTCTCGTGCACCTCTCCGGCAGCGGGCTCCAGCCGCACGCCCGGTGGCAGCTCGCGCTCGAGAGCGCCGAGCGCCACCCGACCCGCGGCGCCGCGCGCCATCCTGACATCGATGCGCGTGAGCCGCCCTGTCATCCCGAGCCACTCCTGAGCCTGAGCGATGTCGGTGAGCACCAGAGTGGCATCGCCGGGCCGATGATCGCTGATGAGGCCGATGAGCTTCGCCGGCTGCGACACCCCGCCGATGTTCACGGTTAGCGGCTCGCCCAGGCGCAATCCCAACTGCCGCGTCGTATCGGCGGCCATGACGATCCCGCCGCGCTCGAGGAGCCAGGTCCGGAGCCCCGCGAGCGGGCTGCCGCCGCTCACCAGCGTCGGTAAAGAGGCATCCGCCCGTCCCTGCAACGCGCGGCTGGCGAAGGGATCCAACCCGACCAGTTGCATCACTCGGCCCGCGACGGTGATGTAGCCTGCCACCACCGGCGCATACACGGGCTGCGGCTCGCCGCTCGCTGGAGCGCCGGTGAAGAGCCGTGCGTACAGGCGTTCATCGATGCCCCGCGGTCCGCCGGTGATGATCTGCGTGGCAGGTCCGTTCACCGCCTGCATCGAGAGCTCGAAGGCGCGGCGGGAGCTCGAGGTGGCGATGCTGACGGCCACGATGGTGGCTACGCCGGCCGCGAGCGCCACGAGAGCGAGCCCGAGTTGTGCGGGGTGGCGCGCGAAATGGCGCAGGCTCGCCGCCCAGAGCGTCGGCACCGGCGCTGACATCAGCGCGGCCCGCCGGCCAACAATCTGCCTTCGCGCAACTCCAACACGCGGTCGGCGCTGCGCGCGAGGCGCGCATCGTGAGTCGCCATGACGAGCGTGGCGTGGCGAGCCCTGGCAAGGGAGAGGAGCAGGGGTAGCACCTGCGATGCGGTCTCCTCATCCAGGTTGCCCGTGGGCTCATCGGCCAGCAGCACGCCGGGCTCGTGCACCAACGCCCGCGCGATGGCCACCCGCTGCTGCTCGCCGCCGGAGAGCCGATCGACGGCGCTCGCCAGCCGATCGCCGAGGCCGACTTCGGCGAGCACCGCAGCGCTGCGCCGGCGCGCCGCTGCTCCTCGCATCCCGTTCAGCTCGAGCGGCAGACGCACGTTTTCCTCCACGTCGAGCGTCGGCAGAAGATTGAAGAACTGATAGACGAACCCGACGTGCTTGCGCCGGAAGAGCGTGCGCTCGGGCTCCTCCATGCGGCTGATGAGCCGACCGGCGATCTCCACCTCACCGCTATCCGCGCGGTCGATGCCGCTCATCAGATTGAGCAGGGTCGATTTGCCGGAGCCGCTGCGGCCCACGACGGCGACCACCTCGCCGGCCTCGAGGCGCGCATCGACCCCATCGAGCACCCGGTGCACGCCGGTGCCTTCGGTGAAACTGCGGCAGAGTTGACGGATGGCGATCAAGCGAAGTCCACGAAAGAGCCGCAGCCGACCAGCACCCAATATACAATCGGTCGATGAAGCACGTTATCGCACGAACCGTGGACGTTTCCCGCCCCGCTTCCCGGCTCCGCGCAGGGGGTTCTCACAGCATGCGGCGCTTTCTCTGGGGGACGGCGCTGCTCGGCCTGAGCGGCCTCGCACTCGCCCAGCAGGCGTCCGGACCTGCCGCGCAGCCGCAGCAGAAGCCGCAAAGCCCGGCGGTGATCAAATCCCAAGGCAGCTACAGTCTCGGACTGTCCGTGGGCGAGATGCTGCGCCGGGACTCGGTCAGTGCGAATGCCATCTCGACGCAGCGGCTCCTGCAGGGGCTGCGCGATGCGCTCGCGGGCAAGGCGACCTTCAATGCCGCCAACGAGCAGAGTATCCGTACGCTCATCGTCGAGGCCCGGGCACGCGTCGGCAATGCCAATCATGCCGCCGCGCGCGCCTTTCTCAGCCGTAATGGCAAGAGGAAGAACGTCGTCACCACGGCGAGCGGCCTCGAATACCAGGTGCTGAAGGCGGGGCAGGGCGCTGCCCCCAAGCCCGGGGACACGGTGACGGTCAACTACAAAGGGACGCTCCTCGACGGCACTGAGTTCGACAGCTCCTACAAGCGCGGCCAGCCGACCACCTTCCCGGTGGACCGGGTCATTCCGGGTTGGCAGGAGGCGCTCAAGATGATGAAGCCCGGCGCGAAGTGGCGCATTTTCGTCCCGCCGCAGCTGGCGTACGACCTGAACTCGCCGCCGCCGATCCCGCCGGGATCGCTGCTTATCTTCGACGTCGACCTGTTGACGATCCAACCGCCGCAGCCGGCGCCGCAGATTCGGCCGGCACAGCCGGGCCAGCCACAGCCTTAGTTCATGGCGCTGGATCCGGGCATCCTGCCCGGGCCCAGCGCGATCGCGAGCCAAAGCGCGGGCACGTCTCTGTGCCTGCAATGACTCACGCCAGGGTGTGGAAGACTCTTTGGACGTCCTCGTCCTGCTCGAGCTTGTCGATCAGGGCGAGGACCTCCGTCGCCTGCTCCTCGGGCAGCTCCGTCGGCGCGGTGCAGATGTACTCGTGCTCCGCGGACAGCGGCGTGATGCCGCGTGCCTCGAGCGCTTCCTGCATCTTGCCGAAGTCCGCGAAGGCGCAGCGGATGACGAGCTGCGGCTCGCCTTTCTCCCCGGTGCTCTCGCCCATCTCTTCCAGGCCGTGATCGATCAGGTAAAGCTCGAGATCATCCTGGTCGATGCCCGCGGGGTCGAGGCGGAAGACCCCCTTGCGCTTGAAGAGGAAGCCGACGCTGCCGGAGGTGGCGAGGTTGCCGCCGTTCTTGGTGACGATATTGCGCACCGCGGCGACGGTGCGGGTCGGATTGTCGGTCGCCGCCTCCACGAGCAACGCCACCCCGTGGGGAGCGTAAGCCTCGTAGTGCACCTCCTGGTAATGGGTCGCATCGCGGCCCGAGGCGCGCTTGATCGCCGCCTCGATCTTGTCCTTCGGCATGTTGACTGACCGCGCGTTCTGGATGACGCGGCGCAGTGTCGGATTGGATGCGGGATCGGAGCCGCCCGACTTCACCGCCATGGTGATGTCCTTGGCGATACGGGCGAACTGCTTCGCCATGCGGTTCCATCGCGCAAACATCGTGTGTTTGCGGACTTCGAAGATGCGTCCCATGGGGGACCTCGCCGGTCAGGCGAGCTGCGATTGAAGCAGTCGCAGGCGGCGGCGTTGCAGCCGCAGGCGTTGCTCGAGCTCCTTCAGCCGCTGTTGGAAACTGGCGTGTTCCCAATGCTCGATGACGGCGCGCTTCTTCTCTTCCAACCACTGTTCCTTGACCTTGGCCCATTCCGCGACCGCCGCGAGGAACGTGTCGTACTCATGCGCGACCCGCTGGCGCAGCTCGCTCACCCGCGAGGGCGCCGCCGCGACCTGAAGGCTCGCGAGCTTTCTTTGCGCGCGGGTGAACTGCATCGAGAGCAGGGCGCGCTGCACCTGAAAGACAGGCGTGCGTTTGAGCCGGCGCGTGAGCCCGACGATCTGCAGGGCCGCGATCAGCCACTTGGTCGGGTCCCACTGCCACCAACGCACGCCGTTGCGGTAATCGTGCGCGAAACTGTGGTGGAAGTTGTGATAGCCCTCGCCGAAGGTGAGCACCGCGAGCACCGCATTATCGCGCGCGCTGTTGTCTTCGGTGTACGGGCGCTCGCCCCACATGTGCGCCAGCGAATTGATGAAGAAGGTGAAGTGGTGGCTCACCACCAGCCGCAGCACGCCGGCGAGCAGGAACGTGCCCCAGAGATCGCCCAGCAGCCAGCCGGCGGCGAGCGGCAGCCCGAAATTGGTGGCGAGCACGAGTGGCACGTAGTAACGATGCTGGAACGCCAGCATGCGGTCACGCCGCAGGTCGGGAATGTTGCTGAAGTCTTCCCGGCCGCTCGGGTATTCACGCACCATCCAGCCGATGTGCGAGAACCAGAAGCCTCGGGGCGCCGCGTAAGGGTCGCGCTCCACGTCATCGACGTTGAGGTGATGCCGGCGGTGGCCGCTGCACCACGCCCAGGCGCTGTTCTGCAGCGCCATCGAGCCGAAGAGCATATAGAAAAGGCGCAGACCCCAATGCGCCTCGTAGGCCCGGTGCGCCCAGAGCCGATGGTAGCCCGCCGTGATGGACATCTCATTAGCGATGAGGAAGAACCCGAAGCAGGCCCACGCCCCCACCGAGAAGCCACGCGCGACCCCGTACCAGGGGACCAGAACCACGGCGGCTAAAAAAGTCAAAGAAAACAATAGGATATTGGTCCAAATGGGCGGCGCCTGCCGAGCGGCGGTCGCAGATTCGGTAGCGGCAGGCGATGGGGCGCTGGAAGAGAGCTGGGACATAGGCGGTGCGCTCGGGATCATGAGGGCGTTAAACCGGCTAAACATAGCATGTCCCCGCCGGTTCCACAGCCGGGCGCGTCGGCCGGATGCGTCGAATTGCGCAATGGCGCACCCGCGGCGCTCGCCCGGCGCGGCTTTGCAGCGGCGAGCCCCGTCCCTGCGGGCACCGGAACGGTTCGCTTCACCCAGGCGCGACCCCGCGACGCTGAAGCTCGAGAGCGTGAGTCCCCCTGGTGCCGTGTTAGAGGGGTTCGGCCCGTCAGGTCCCGCGGAAGAGACACTACGTTCCATTGCCGACACACTCTCGTGACAGGCGCGGCGCCCGCCAAAAAGCAGGCGCATTCGCCCGGGGTTTGCGGTTGCAGGCCGGTAGTGCCGGGTGTATTCATACGCTCCGACAACGCGACCGTGCCCGACATGCGTCCAAATCCAAATCCATGTCCGCCCTGGATGGCGTCGCTTCCCCCCGTTGTCTTCGTGGAGGAGCGCGGGAATCGAGCGCATTTCCGAAGAACCAAGAATTTGGAGGAGATATGAGCTATCAGTTCCGATCCTTGGCCTCAAATAAGGGGGACATATGAAGTTACTAAATTGGCGCAGGGTACTACTGGCGCCTGCAGCAATGTTCCTGGCGGCGGGTATCGTCTGCGCGGCGGCATCGATTGCCCAAGCCCAGGAACCCCAAAGCCAGGATCTCTGGTCGTCGATGGGGCAGAACTATGCACTCGACCGGCATAGCCCTCTGACACAGATTACTCCGAGCAATGCCAGCCGCCTGGAGATGATCTGGTCACAGTCAACGGGCGCCTTGCGGGGCCACGAGGGTCAACCGATCGTCGTCGATGTCGACGGCAAACCGATGATGTTCTTCGAAAGCGCATGGCCGAACATCGTCCAGGCGCTGGATCTTTCCGATCCGGATCATCCCGTCGAGGTGTGGAATTACCTCAAGAAGACCGACCGCGATCTTTCGGCCGTGCCGCGCGCCTGCTGCGACACCGTCAATCGCGGGGTCAACTATGCGGACGGCAAGGTCGTCCTCAACACCCTCGATGGCTATCTCATCGCGCTCGATGCCAAGACCGGCAAGGTGGATTGGGAGGTCAAGCGCGCCTATCCCGACAAGGGCGAGACCGTCACCAATGCGCCGCTGATCGCCGACGGCAAGGTGATCGACGGCTTCGGTGGCGATGAGTTCGCGGCCCGCGGTCGGGTCGACGCCTATGATCTCTCGGACGGCAAGCTGGTCTGGAGCTACTACAGCAACGGCACCGATGAGGAGATCGGCCTCACGCCCGAGACCAACAAGGCCAATCCGCAGTACGGGACCTATGGCCACAACACCGGTATGCTCTATCCGGGCGATGAGTGGAAGCGTGGCGGCGGAGCGCTCTGGGCCTGGTACAGCTACGATCCGCAGCTCAAGCTCGTGTACTACGGGACGGGCAACCCCGGCCTGTGGAGCCCCTCGTACCGCTGCGGCGCGAATCCGCCGACGCAGGAATCCTGCAACGACGGCAAGTGGGACAACAAGTGGTCGATGAGCATCTTCGCGAGGAACGTCGACACGGGCAAGGTGGCCTGGGTGTATCAGATGACGCCGTTCGATCAATGGGACTATGACGGTGTCAATGAGCCCATTCTGGTCAACCTGAAGGTCAATGGCCGGATGCACAAGGCGCTCGTCCATTTCGACCGCAACGGCTTTGCCTACGTGCTCGATCGGACGAACGGCACGCTGCTGGAAGCGCATAAATACGTCGCGGTGAACTGGGCGGAAAAGGTCGACATGAAGACCGGCCGTCCGGTGAAGGTGTATGAGCACTCGCCGTTGCTGGTCAATCAGATGGCCCAGGCCTGCCCCTCGGCGATGGGTGGCAAGGACCAGCAGCCCGCGTCCGTCGATCCGAACAACCCGGCCATCTTCTATGTGCCGACCAACAATTGGTGCATGGAGGATACGCCGCAGACCCGGACCAGCATGCAACAGGGCGTGGTGTACGTGTTTGCCAACGTCTACATGTATGAGCACAAGGCGGGCGTTGCCGGCCGCCTGAAGGCGTTCAATGTAGTGACCGGGCAAACGGTCTGGAACATCCCGGACAAGTATCCGAACTGGGGTGGATCGATGAATACCGCCGGTGGCGTCGTGTTCTACGGCAGCCTCGGTGGGGATTTCCGCGCCGTCGACGCCAAGAACGGCAAGATTCTCTGGTCGCGCAAGCTCGGCTCGGGAATCATCGGCAATCCGATCAGCTACGAGATCAAGGGACACCAGTACGTATCGGTGTTTGCCGGTATCGGTGGCTGGATCGGTCTGCCGGTGACGGCGGGTCTGGATCTCAACGACAAGTACGGGGCGATCGGCGCCACGGCGATGGCCAAGGCGACGCACCTCAATGAGATTCCCCAGGGCGGCGAGCTCTATACCTTCCGCCTGCCGGGACAGGAACAAGTTGCCAGTAACTAGGATGTGATAGGGTATCTTCCGGCACTTCGCGCGAGCGTGGGCTCCGCGGAGTGCCGGATTTCCCTATGATGGTCTTCGACAAGGATACCTGATGTCCGTAATGCCGCGCCCTGGCCGCTGCACGATGTCGGCGGCCGCTTTGTTGATTGCCGCCCTTCTCATCCCGCCCGCGTTTGCTGACAACACGACCGCCCCATCGGCGGCCAACTCGGCCGGCCTGCAGGGACCATGGGCCGGCAAGGATTTCGATGAGCTCGATCAGGCCGAGATAGACGCGGCCAAGAGCGCCGCGCTCAGCGCGCACTTCCCCGTTCTTCGGGTCTGTGCCGACCCCGGCAACATGCCTCTTTCCGATCGCGCGGGGGAGGGTTACCAAAACAGGATTCTCGAGGTTCTCGCCAAGGCAATGGGTGCGCGCCTTAGCTACTACTGGCGCGCGTACACCGGAGACCTCGTGGGTCAGGCATTCGGAACGGCCGACGAATGCGACCTGCTGATGGACATGCCGGTCGACGATGACGACATTCTTTCGACCATGCCGATTTATCGCACGACCTACGTGCTCGTGTGGCGCAACGATGAAAAGCTCGCCGTCAAGAGCCTGGACGATCCGCGGCTCAAACACTTGCGAGTCGGAGTGTTCCAGATCTCGGCCTTGCGCCAGGCGCTTTCCGATCACGGCGTGGTCGCGAACGTGCATGTGTGGCACGTGAGCAGCGACACGGAATGGGTGCCGGCGCATCAGCCCTGGCGGCAGGTCGAGGAGGTGGTGGACGGCAAGCTCGATGTCGCCGCTGCGTGGGGACCGATGGCCGGCTGGCTGAAGACCATGAAAGGAGCGCCGATCACCCTTCAGCCCACCAACCTCATGGACAGCTCGGTGCCGATGGAATTCAGCTTGGGGATCGGCGTGCCGAAGCAGGATGTGGTGCTGAAATTCGCTCTCGACGATGCACTCAAGGCGCATCGGGCCGAAATCGAAAAGATTCTTCGGCAGTATGGCGTGCCGCTGGTGACCTGCGCCGACTGTCTCATTGCCGGCGACCTTCCGGCGCACGGCAGCTACATGGTGCACACGTCCGCGGCTCAGACCGAGGGTCGGCCGGCGCACTGGACGGTTTCGCGCGCACAGGTCGACAAGTGGCTGGCGGAAGGCTCGAGCGTCAACAAGGAGTTTTATGACGCCGTGCTCGCCAATGACCTCGATCGCGCCGCCTATCTCATCGGCAAGGGGGCCGATGTCAATAAATTGGACAATCAGGGCGAGTCGCCGTTGGCGACGGCCGCCCGCGCGGGATGCCTGCCGATGATGCAGCTGCTCGTCAGGCACGGGGCAAAGGTCGATCGGCCGGACAGCGACGGAGCAACTCCGCTCATGGGCGCGGCCGAGCGCAATCAGGCTGCCGCCATAAAATTCCTGCTCGCGCATGGAGCGAGCATCGAGAAAGGGGCGCCCGCCGGGTTCACGCCGCTCTCGATTGCCATCGAGGAGCAGCAGTTCGATGCCGCCTACGTGCTCATCAACGCGGGCGCGAACGTGGATTTCCCGGCCAGCAAGTACCGGCTGACGCCGCTCATGGTGGTCGCGAGCGAGCTGCCGCCGAAGGCGGACAGCCTGGTCCGGATTCTTGAGAATCACGGACCGATGGACATCGCGCGCGCCCTGCTGGCCCGCAAGGCGAACGTGAACGCGACCGACGCCGAGGGCGTGACCGCGCTCATGATCGCGGCTGCGCACGATAATTCACCCATGATCGCTCTGTTGATCCAAGCTGGAGCCAACCCGTACATGAAGTCGGCGGCAGGCGAGACCGCGCGCGATATCGCCGTCAAGAATGACAATCTCGGAGCCATACGGACCCTTTCCTTGCTGGTGCGCCGCTAGGCGGCGGCTCGTCTTATTTCTGAACAACCGGAGAGATCACCATGACGCGCTTCGCAGGCGTACTCGCCTTCACTTTGACGCTTATTGGAGCGGGGTGCTCGCATGCGGGGCAAGCTCCCGCCGGAGCTGCGGCACCTTCCTCCGCGAAGGAGTCCGCTCTCCTGGACGAGCCGCCGGTGGAGGTGGTCGCGAAGGCTCCCAAGGGCTCGCTGCAGAACCCGTACAAAGGCAACGCTGAAATGGCCAAAGAAGGCCACAAGCTGTTCTTCCAGTACGGCTGCAACGGCTGTCACGGCGGCAACGGCGGCGGCGGCATGTGTCCGCCGCTCATCAATGGCGTATGGATCTACGGCGGCAGCGACGATACCCTCTTCCGTCTCATCTCACTGGGCTCGACCAAGCTTCAGGCGGCCGGCTATTCGCGGCAGACCATCGGGGATGTCGTGGCGCCCATGCCGCAGATGGGCCTTCTCATCAAACACGCCAGCGATGTATTCAAGATCATCACCTGGATCCGCTCAGCCTACGACGGGCCGCCGGGCCACGAGTACAAGTGACCGGCGAATGACCGGGCGGCGCGCAGCTCGAACGCTCGGGCTGCTCACCCTCGCTCTGCTGGCCGGCGTCAGTCCCTCGTTCGGCGCGGCGCCAGGGGCTGGCGGGGCGCGCGTCTTCCCGATCGTCTATCTTCACGAAGCCTATCCCGGGCCCGGAATCCTGCCGTCGCTGCTGGAGACGCGCCCCGAGGACCTGGGGCTCGCCGGCGCGCGGGAGGCGCTGAATGAGGTCAACACGACCGGCAAGTTTCTGGGCTGGCGGTTCGAGCTGTATGTCGTGACCCTTCCCGCCGGCGCCGACGTGACCTCCCGGGCGAGACAAATGCTCGCACCGGGACCGGAGGTCATCGTCGCCGACCTTCGCGCGGACGATCTGCTGAAGCTCGCCGATGTACCGTCCGCGAAGAGCTCGTTGATTTTGGACATAAGGACGAGCGACGATCGTTTGCGGCAGCAGGATTGCCGGGCGAATGTCTTTCACATCCTTCCGAGCCAGGCGATGCGCGCCGATGCGCTGGCGCAATTCCTGGTGGAGAAGCGCTGGAGCCGGTGGTTTCTTCTGCAGGGGCCCACGCCGCAGGACGCCGTGTACGCAGCGGATGTGCGCCGCTCGGCCGCCCGCTACGGAGCCCGCATCGTCGCCGCCAAGAGCTATGATTACGATCCCGGCTCGCGCCGCAGCGACACCGGCTATCAGCAGATTCAGACACAGATGCCTCTCGCGACGCAGGCCGGGTCGGACTACGACGTTCTCTTCGTTGCCGACGAAACGGATCTGTTCGGAGACTATCTGCCCTACAACACCTATGACGCGCGTCCGGTCGTGGGAACGCAAGGACTCGTCGCGAGCGCCTGGACGCCCGCCTTTCAGTCCTATTCCGCCCTGCAGATGCAGCATCGGTTCAAGCTCTTCGCCCATCGCGAGATGACCGAGCGCGACTATGGCGGCTGGCTTGCCGTCAACGTAGTCGGTGACGCCGTCATGCGCGGCAGACAAACCTCCCCGGTCGCGATGCGCGCGTACTTGAGATCGAGCGGTTTTCTCGTCGCCGGCTTCAAAGGGCAGGGCCTGACCTTTCGCCGCTGGGACAATCAACTGCGTCAACCGGTACTGCTTGCGCAGCCGCTCATGGTCGTCTCCATGTCGCCGCAGCACGGCTTTCTCCATCCGGGCGATACGACCGACACGCTGGGTTTCGATGAGCCGGAGACGCAATGCCGTTTCTGATCGGGCGCGGCGCGGCGCCGCTCGCAGTCGCCGTCGCCCTTTGCTGCCTGGCGAACGCCCGCGCGAGCGAGCTCTTCGTGACCAACGAAGTCGACGATACGGTGACGGTCCTCGATGGCGAAACCTACAGGATGATCGCGACCATTCCCACCGATCAGCGCCCCCGGGGAATCGTCGCGACGCCGGACCACAAGGCCGTTCTGGTATGCGACGGCGACTCGAGCAACATCGATGTCATCGATACGAAGACGCTCAAGGTGGTGCGAAAGTTCGAGACCGGCCCGGACCCGGAGACGCTGGCGACGTCCGTGTCGGGCGACCGGGTGTACGTGTCGAACGAGAACAATGCGCTGGTGACGGTGTTGGACTACGCGACAGGAAAGGTGATCACGCAAGTTCCGGTCGGGATCGAGCCTGAAGGCCTCGCCGTCAGCAGGGATGGGCGCACCGTGGTCGTCGTCTCCGAAGAAACGAGCATGGCGCATTTCATCGACACCAAGAACTGGCAGGTCGTGGCCAATGTCCTCGTCGACACCCGGCCGAGGATCGCCGAATACACGCCGGATCAGCGCTATCTCTGGGTCTCCTCGGAAGTCGGCGGCACGGTCGCGGTCATCGACCCGCACAGCCACGACATCGTCCATACGATCGAGTTCCACATTCCCGGGGTCGACAAGGAATACATCGGACCCGTCGGCGTGCGCTTCACGGCCGATGGCCGCACGGCGTTCGTGGCTCTGGGGCGCGCCAATCGAGTGGCCGTGATCGACGCCAGGAGTTATGAAGTTCAACAGTACATCCTCGTAGGCCAGCGGCCCTGGCAGCTTGCGTTCAGCCCGGATCGCAGCAAGCTCTACGTCGCCAACGGCCTCACCAACGACGTCACGATCATCGATGTCGCCTCGCTCAAGGCGGTGAAGTCCGTTCCTGTCGGCCGCCTGCCGTGGGGCATCGCCGTGATTCCGTGAGCTGCCCGGTGCGCGCCACCCCACCGCTTGCCTGGTGCGTGCGCGTGTGTGCCCTCAGCCTTCTCCTGGCCCTCGCCGCAAGGCCGGGGGTCGCCCGGGCGCAGGCCACGCTGCGCATCGGGGTCCTGAAGTTCGGGACGGTGAGCTGGGTCATGGACGTCATCGGGCATCATGGGCTCGACAGAGCGAACGGCATTCGCATCGACTCCCTGGCACTGGCCAGCAATCAGGCGACGTTGGTGGCGCTGCAGGCGGGGCGCGTCGATTGCGTGGTATCGGACTGGCTCTGGGTCTCAAATCAACGCGCAGCCGGGGCGGATTGGACGTTCTTTCCGTTCTCGAGCGCACTCGGCGCGCTCGTGGTGGCGCGCGGCGCGCCGATTCATCGACTCGCCGACCTGCGCAATCGCCGGCTCGGGGTCGCGGGCAGTCCGCTCGACAAGAGCTGGGTGATCCTGCGGGCGCTCGCACAGGAGGAGCATCTGGCGCTCGCGCGCGATGCGCGGCTTTCCTTCGGCGCCCCGCCGCTCCTCGATCAGGAGCTGCTCGCCGGCCGCCTCGATGCGGTGTTGACCTACTGGAATTTCGCCGCCCGCCTGACGAGCCGCGGCCTGCCGGAGGTCCTCTCGATGAGCGACGCCCTGCGCCAGCTCGGCTTCAAAACCGCGATTCCGCTCGTCGGCTATGTCGTGTCCGACCGCTGGGCACGGGCGCACCCGGATGCGTTGGCGGCATTCGTGCGCGCCACGCGCGCGGCGGACTCGATTCTCGCCAGCTCCGATGCCGAGTGGGACTGGCTCGCACCGCATACCGGCGCCAGAGATCCTGCGGAGCTCAAAGCTCTGCGCGATGCATTTCGCGCCGGCATTCCGGCCCACTGGGGCGAGGACGAGCGGCGCGAGGCCGGAGCGCTCTATGCACTCTTCGCCAAAGTCGGCGGTCAGAGCCTGGTCGGCTCCAGCCCGAGCCTGCAGCCGGGCACCTTTCTCGATACGGTGCGGTACTGATGAGCGTGACCACCCCCATCCCGCGCGCTTCCTCCTGGCTGGCGGCCTCCTCGCTGGCGCAGCGGATCGGCTCGGTCGCGCTGTTCGTGGCGGTATGGCAGATCGCGGCCGATGCGGTCGGTAGCCGTCTGCTGCCCTCGGCCAGCGCCGTCTGCGTGGCGCTGATCCAGGAATGCGTGAACGGGCCGCTTTTGTTCCATCTCGGCATCACGCTCGCGCGCGTGGCCGCGGCCTTCACCATCGCCATGGTCGTCGGCACGGCGGTCGGCATCGTGATGGGCCGCTCGCGGACCCTGGATGCTCTCTTCGACAGCTGGCTCGTGCTGCTGCTCAACCTGCCGGCGCTCGTGGTCATCGTTCTCGCCTATGTCTGGTTCGGGCTCACCGAGGCTGCGGCGATCGGTGCCGTGGCCGTCAACAAGATCCCGAACACCGCCGTAACGCTGCGCGAGGGCGCGCGCGCGCTCGACCGGAACTATTCCGACATGGCGGCGAGCTTCCATGTCGGCCGGTGGCGGACGCTGCGCCACGTCATCATGCCGCAGCTCTACCCTTATGTTTTCGCGGCTGCGCGGTCCGGCCTGGCACTCGTCTGGAAAATCGTGCTGATCGTCGAGCTGCTCGGGATGAGCAACGGCGTCGGCTTCGAGATCCAGCTCTACTTCCAGCAGTTTGACGTGACCCGCATCCTCGCCTACACCATCGCCTTCGTGGCTGTCATCCAGCTCATCGAGTGGGCGATCTTTCAGCCGCTCGAGCGGCGCGCCGGACGGTGGCGCCAGTGAGGCCGGCCCTGATCGCCCATGTCCGCGAGAAGCGGTATCCGCGGGCGCGGGGGGCCAAGCCCCACCTGGCATTGGCCGGCTTGTCGCTCGAGATTCCGGCAGGCGAGTTCGTGGCCCTCGTGGGCCCCTCGGGCTGCGGCAAGACGACTTTTCTCAACATCGTGGCGGGGCTCGACCGCGATTTTGCCGGCGAGGTCGCGCTCGCCCCGGGACACGAAGGCCGGCCGGCGCGGGTCGGCTATGTCTTTCAAGAGCCGCGCCTGCTTCCGTGGCGAACGGTGTACGAGAACATCGCCCTGGTACTGCCTGCGAGCGGCGCCGAAGGGATCGTGGATCCCATGCTGCAGGCGGTTGGCCTCGCCGGAGCGCGGGATCTTTACCCGCCGCAGCTCTCGGTCGGGATGAGCCGCCGCGTTTCCATCGCGCGCGCCTTTGCGATCGAGCCGGACCTGTTGCTGATGGATGAGCCCTTCGTCTCTCTCGATCACGACACGGTCGAGCAATTGCGCGATCTGCTGCTGAAGCTCTGGCACGCCCGGCCGACGACGGTGCTGTTCGTCACGCACGACATGCGCGAGGCGCTGGTGCTGGCCGATCGTCTGGTGCTGCTCTCCGCAGCCCCGGGGCATGTGGTGGCGGACGTTCCGGTGAGCCTGGCGCGCAACCGCCGCGAGAGCGGCGCGGAGATCGAGCGGCTGCGCGATGAGATCCTCCGCCGCCACCGGGAGCTCATCGGCGCCGAAGCAGAGGCGGCGACACCGGTCGAGTGAACCCTCGTAACCGCGCTATGGCATAGTGCCCGCCATGTTGGATCTGAAAGAGGAGTCCGCGGACCGGCGGGCGGGGAGCGCGCCGCAGGGGGAGGCGTTGCCGCTTGCGGTGCAGGGACTCAGCCACGCCTTCGGCGAGCGGCAGGCGCTGCGCAACGTGTCCTTCGAGCTCGGCCGCGGCGACCGTACGATGCTGCTCGGTCTGAACGGCGCCGGCAAGACCACCCTCTTTTCCCTCATCACCCGGCTCTACAATCATCGCAGCGGATCGATCCGGATCTTCGGCTGGGAGATCAAGAACAAGCCCTCCGAAGCGCTCGCCCGGCTCGGAGTCGTCTTTCAACTGCCAACTCTCGATCTCGATCTATCGGTCGCGCAGAACCTCTTCTACCACGCCGCCCTGCATGGCCTGCCCCGTCGCGAGGCCGCGGTCCGCATCCGCCACGAGATCGAGCGCGTGGGTCTGACGGATCGCATGCGCGAGCACGCGCGCACGTTGAGCGGTGGCCAGCGGCGTCGGGTGGAGATCGCGCGCGCCCTGATCCATCGGCCGAAGCTGCTGCTGCTCGATGAGCCGACGGTGGGGCTCGACGTCGCGAGCCGCCAGTTCATGCTCGATCACGTGCGCATGCTTTGCCGTGAGGAGGGGCTCGCGGCTCTCTGGGCGACGCATCTGATCGACGAGGTCGACTCGGAAGCGCGTGTGATCGTACTGCACCGCGGCCGGATTCTCGCCGAAGGGCCGGTGCCCGAAGTGATCAGGCGCGCGAACGCGACCTCGATGCGCGAAGCGTTCGATAACCTCACCGGGGAGCGGGCCGAATGAAGCCCGTGCACTATTACCGCTGTCTGCGCGGCATCGTGTGGCGCGAGGCTTTGCGCTTCCTGAATCAGCGCGGTCGTTTTCTCGCAGCTTTGGTGCGGCCACTCGTCTGGCTGCTGATCTTCGCCACGGGATTTCGCTTCGTGCTCGGGGTGTCGATCATCCCGCCTTACCAGACCTACATCCCTTACGAGGAATACATCGCGCCCGGCCTGCTCGGCATGATCCTCATGTTCCAGGGCATGCAGAGCTCCTTGTCGATGGTGTGGGACCGCGAGACGGGCAGCATGCGCACGCTCCTGGTGAGCCCGCTGCCGCGCTGGTATCTGCTGGTCTCGAAGCTGGTGGCGGCGGTGATCGTCTCCGTGCTCCAGGCCTACGTGTTTCTGCTCATCGCCTGGTTCTGGGGGATCCAGCCACCGCGCATCGGCTACCTCACCGTGCTGCCGGCTCTCATTCTCGCCGGCATGATGCTGAGTGCGCTCGGCCTCTTTCTCTCGTCGGTGATCCGCCAGCTCGAGAATTTTGCCGGTGTCATGAATTTCGTGATCTTTCCCATGTTCTTCGCCTCCTCGGCGCTCTACCCGCTCTGGACGGTGCGGCAGGCGAACGAAACGCTCTACCAGATCTGCATGGTCAACCCGTTCACGCATGCAGTCGAGCTGGTCCGCTTTGCGCTCTACGAGAAGTTCAATCTCGAGGCTTTCGCGGTCGTCGCCGGCTGCGCGATCCTCTTCATGGTGCTCGCGGTCCTCGGCTACGATCCCGGGCGTGGGCTCATCGTCCGCCGGGCGGGGGCCGAGTAAATCACTCCCGTTAGAATTTGAAGACGCCCTGCAGCGCGACCTCGCTCTGATTGATGCTGAAGCGCGCGGCCGGGACGAGGGACTTCAGCAACGTGGGCTCGCTCGAGGAGTCGTAGCGGCCCTCGAGCCGCAGCTCGAAGCTCGACACCGGGTCGTAGCCCAAGGTCACCGTTCCCTCCTTCAGCGTCTGCCGCGCTCCGGTCACGAGCGTGGTGCCGTCCTTGTCGTCGAGGTACTCGCCGCGCACCGACACTCGCCACTGGCTGCTCAACTGGTAGTTCACGTAGGCGGCTATGCCGTCCCAATTCCCGCCGGCGAGCGTCGGCGGCGTTGCGGCCGTCGTTTCCTGCTTGCCCCAGTCGTAGCTCACGACGAAGGACAGAGCCGAGGTCGCGTTGAAGGTCGCAACGGTGTCGATGAAGGTCCTCTGCGCACCGTACACGGGGTCCTTGCCGGCGTAGAGCTGCGCCGTGAGAGAGAAGTACTTGTCGGGCGTCAGGGAGATTCCGAGCTCACCGGTTTTCGAGCCGGCGTCGATCTTGGTGTAATTCCAGCCGTTGTTGACTCCGACGATGACGCTCACCGCGCCGGTGAGCGCGTAGCTGGCGCGCACGCCGGTATGGGTCATGGGCTCGGCGAAGAAAAGAAGCGAGCGCGAGAAATTCGTGTTGCCCGCCGGCGCGATGACCTCGGCCCCGGCGAGCGTCGTGAACTTACCCGCCTGCACGGTGAGCGGCCCGGCGACGTACTGGGCGAAGCCCTGCAGGATGTCGAACGAATTGTCGCTGGCGCCGGCACTCTCGGCGGCATTGACGATCTTGGCGTCCTCGCCGGCGATCACATCGACGACGGCGCCAAAACCCGATTTGGGCTGGTACCCCAACTGCAACCCCGCCTGATCGAGCTGGAAGGTGTCGTGCGAAGTGTCGAACTGGTGATAGGTGTTATAGCCCGAGGAGTCGTAGTAGGAGGCCGCCACATAGCCGGATTCGGTGATGCCGGAGTTGGCCAGGATTTGCGAGAGCGTCGTGCTCGAGGAGTCGGCCGCGAGCACCCCCGCCGGCACGACGCTGGCGGCGGCGAGCACTACCGTGAGCTGCAACAAAGGCTTCTGCATGGGGGCCCCTTCTCGTTACCGAAGAATGTCGGTGGGCGCGCAGCTCAAGCATCCGCCATGCCATGTAAGTTTCCCGTTAAAATTCAGAAGTTTGCGATGGGCGCGCGCGCCGCTTCGGGCGCCATTGCACCGCCGCGGTGCGGCCCGGGCGAGCGTCATCCCAATCGGGTGCGTCCGGCCGCATGTCATACTTCATTGTTGCGTCGGCGCCGTCCGACAGGGTTTTCAGACACGACTCATGAGTAACGCTGCGAAAATCTCTCTGCTGGACCGCCTTCCTCTCGCGATGGCGAGCCTCAGGGGCGGATTGCACCCGAGCAGAGCCTGTCTCACTGTCGCCCAATGGCGACAGGGGAACGCTTTGTGCCATCGACTTCGGGTGTGGCGTGAGCGGATGGTTTGATCCGAATACCCGGGGAGCTTTGGTGTTCTCGTTTCATCGAACGCAGCTGGCTACCATCCTCGCGCTTTTGCTGCTGACCTCCGCGGTCGGTCAGACGGCCAGCACTCCTCAACAGCCGCAGCCGCCGGCCTTCACGTTCGCCAACGTGGAGCGGCTGGCGCAGGAGCGCGCCGCGCGCCCTTACCACATCCGCTCGACGCCACTCCCTCGGGCGCTCGCGACTCTCGGCTACGACCAGTACAGCGAGATCCAATTCCGCCCTGCTGCCGCGCTGTGGCACGGTCAATCGATGTTCGAAGTGCAATTTTTCCATCGCGGCTTCAATTTCGACCGCCAGGTGCATGTCTACGATGTATTGCCGTCCGGCGTGCGGCCGGTCGCCTATAACCCCGCGATGTTTCAGTTCGGGAAGGACGTGCCACGCGTGCCGCTTTCGCCCAATCTCGGCTTTGCGGGCCTGAGCGTGCACTTTCCCCTGAACACGCCCGGCTCCAAGGATGAGGTGATCGCCTTTCTCGGCGCGTCCTACTTTCGGGCGCTCGGTCGGGACGAGGGCTACGGGGTCTCGGCTCGCGGGCTCGCGATCGATACTGCGACCCCCGCCGGCGAGGAATTCCCGTATTTCACCGATTTCTGGCTGGTCCGCCCGGAACCGGACCAGAAGACTCTCACGATCTACGCGCTACTCGACAGCCCGAGCATCGCCGGCGCCTATGAGTTCGACGTACGCCCGGGCACCATCACGCAGGTTCAGGTCACGGCGGAGCTCTATCCCCGGCATACCGTGGACAAACTCGGTATCGCGCCGCTCACCTCCATGTTCCTCTATGGAGAGGATTCCGCCCGGCGCCGCTTCGATGAGTGGCGGCCGGAGGTGCACAACAGCGACGGTCTCATGATGCAGACCGGCATTGGAGAGTGGCTTTGGCGACCGCTCGCCAACCCCCAGAAGCTTCAGGTCAACCGTTTCATGGACGAGAACCCCAAGGGGTTCGGTCTGATCCAGCGGGACCGGGATTTCGCCGACTACCAGGACCCGGACTCGCAGTACGAGCGGCGGCCGAGCTACTGGATTCAGCCGCTCGGCAACTGGGGCAAGGGCGGGGTGGAGCTCGTTGAAATTCCGAGCGATGAGGAAATCCACGACAATATCGATGCCTACTGGGTGCCGAGCGCCCGGGTGGTGGCGCACGCGCCGATCCACTTTTCCTACCTGCTCTCGGCCTATACGAACTCCGGCCACCGCTGGCCCCCCGGAGGCGAGGTGATCGCCACCCGTTTCGGGCAGGTGATGCAGGGGGCGACGTCGGTACCGGGCATGCGACTTGTTCTCATTGATTTCACCGGCGGCGACCTCGATTCTCTGTTACCTGCGCAGCCCGTGCATGCGGACGTGTCGGCGGACGGCGGCACGGTGAGTCATGTCACCGTTCAGCGACTGCCCGAGAACGGCGTGTGGCGCGTGACGATGGAAGTGAAACCCGGGAGCGACCAGCCGGTCGATTTGCGGTGTTATCTCGAGTTGTACGGCGAGGCGTTGACTGAGACGTGGACCTATCAGTGGGTACCTTCGGGAGCCTAGCAGTGGATGACGGTAAATTACGACGCGCAGCGCGTTGGCGCCGGGCGCTCTTTTTTACAGTGACGCTGCTCACCGCCGCGGCGGCAACGGCCATGATGTGCGACATCCTTGCCGCCAACGGCTTGACCGGTCTCGAGAAGGCCGGTCTGGTGCTCTTCTACATTCTCTTCGTTTGGATCACGGGCGCCTTCTGGACGGCGCTGGCGGGGTTCCTGATCCGTCTGCGGGGTGGCGACCCGCTCACGCTCAGGCCCGAGGAGCTCGCCGGCCGCC
This sequence comes from Steroidobacteraceae bacterium, assembly GCA_035252605.1. GTDB lineage: Bacteria > Pseudomonadota > Gammaproteobacteria > Steroidobacterales > Steroidobacteraceae > 13-2-20CM-66-19. The sequence goes on along the minus strand of DATFCZ010000017.1, from coordinate 25,038 downwards.
CGGTCGCCGGTCGCACCGCCATCGTCATGCCCATCTACAACGAAGACACCGCGCGGGTCGCGGCCGGGCTCGATGTCATCTGGTCTTCGCTCTCGCGACTCCCCGAGCAGGCAGCCTTCGATCTCTTCATTCTTTCCGACACCCGCAAGCTCGAGATCGCGGCGGCGGAAGAGGCCGCGTGGCGTGAGCTCAGCGCCCGTCATCACGCCCGCGGGCGCATCTTCTATCGCCGACGCGCGGAGAACGTCGGCCGCAAGGCCGGCAACATCGCCGATTTCGTGCGTGCCTGGGGCGGTGCGTACGAGTATGCCATCGTGTTGGACGCCGACAGCATCATGTCGGGCGAGGCGCTGGTGGGGCTCGCGCGCCTCATGGATGCAAACCCGCAGGCCGGCATCATCCAGGCGCTGCCGCTGCCGGCCGGCCGCGAGACGCTGTTCGCGCGTCTCATCCAGTTTGCCGCGCGTCTCTCGAGCCCGATGCTCGCGAGCGGTCTTGCCTGGTGGCAGCTCGCGGACGGCAACTACTGGGGACACAACGCCATTCTGCGGCTGAAGGCGTTCGCCGCCCATTGCGATCTGCCGCGCCTGCCGGGCGCTCCGCCGCTCGGGGGCGAGATCCTGAGCCACGATTTCGTCGAGGCCGCATTCATGCGGCGCGCGGGCTTCCAGGTCTGGCTGGTGCCCGAGGACAGCGGCAGCTGGGAAGAGGTTCCTTCCAACATCATCGATTACGCCGCGCGCGATCGGCGGTGGGCACAGGGCAACCTGCAGCACCTCGGGCTTCTGCCGATGCGCGGACTCCATTGGCTGAGCCGCGTGCACCTGATCACCGGCGTTTTGTCCTATGCCAGCTCGCCGCTCTGGCTGCTCGTGCTGCTCCTCAGCTCGACCGTCGTGATTCTGGATGCGCTGCACGGGCATCAATATTTCACGCCGGGCTCCTACGAGCTCTTCCCGACCTGGCCGAAGTACCGGGACGGAGAGATCGTGGCGCTGCTGTCGATCACGGTGGCCGTGCTTTTCCTGCCGAAATTCTTCGGCGCGCTGCTCGCCGTGAAGGACTCGCGGCTGCGCCGCGGCTTTGGCGGCGGCGCGCGGCTCTTCGCGAGCCTGGGTCTCGAGCAGCTGTTCAGCATTCTGCTCGCGCCCGCGATGATGTTGTTTCATACGACCTTCGTCGTCACCACCCTCGCGGGCAAGCCGGTGGTGTGGCATGCGCAGGAGCGTGGCGATCGGGGCATCGGCGTGCTCGAGGCACTGCTGCGACACAAGTGGCACCTCATGACGGGAATCGCCTGGGGCGCTGTCATTCTCGCCTTCGCGCCGCGCTACATCTGGTGGCTGCTGCCCGTGCTCGCCGGAATGGTGCTTGCGGTGCCGCTTACCGTCATGACGAGCCGCACCGGCGCGGGACTGTGGCTACGCAAGCATCGTCTGCTGATGACGCCCGAGGAGACCGATCCTCCGGCGGAGCTGGCGGCGCTGCAGGAGCGGCTCTCGGCAGGCGCAAGTTCGGTCGGCACGGCGGCGATTACCTCGGCCAACGGCGCCGAGCCGCTCACCGTGCCCGAGCGTGTGCCCCTCTCGATGCAGGCCCAGCCGCCGCGCTACTTCACGGCCCGTGATGCCCTGCGAATCGGCCGCTGGAAGAGCGCCAACTCGGCCCCCTGAAGCCGCGGGTGAGTCGCACCTTCCTGGCGCAGCCATCGGCCGGCCCGCACTGAATCGGGGCCGCTCCCGCGCCCGGCCGCGCCGATCGTCGCTCGAAGGGGGCGTGCCTGTTGGCACAGGCGTTGCTTGAGTCTGCGCTCGGGGAGGGCTCGATGAGCGCACTCGATTCGGTCAAGATCGCCGCCGGGCCGGCTTCGAACGAGGAGGCCGGGCTCGCGGCGGACGCCGCTCCGGGCGCGAGGATCCCGAGCCGCCTCGAGCGTGCGCGCATCGTCGATGCCGCGACGAGGCTCATCGCGCGACGGGGCGATCACCGCCTTCCTTGGGCGGCCATCGCGATCGAGGCGGGCGGCGAGCCTTTCGGCATTGCACCGGAGTGGGTCGAGGATCTGCCTGCGCTCATCGATGAGTGCTACGCGCGCACAGCGCAGGCGCTCGCCGACAGCCTGCTGCGCGCCGAGACCGCGCCCGGCAATGCTCTCGAGAAGCTGGCCGCCTTTCTGGTGGCAGCGCTCGAGGCGCGGCGTCGGCACGGAACGCTCCTTTCCTTCCGCCGCGGTCGCAATCTTGCGGACGCGCTGCAGCGGCGCCTGCACGAGCGCGACATGATGGTGCGCACCCGTCTCAAGCGGCTGCTCGAGCAGGGGAAGCGGGATGGGTCGCTCGCCCGTCGGAACGCGGACAGCGCCTGCGAGCTGATCCTCGCGAGCCTCATGGTGCCGGATGTCGCCGTCAGCGATCCCGAGCAGCTGATCTGGGACAGTGAAGTTACCGAGCTGCTGCTCGCGGCTCTGGCCGAGCCACACCCCAGCGGCGCCGGCGGCGGCGCTCGGCCGACCGGGCAGTGCGTGTAAACTCGGCCTCCTGCCGCCGCCCGCGGCCAGGAGACACGCGTGCTCGAGCATCTCGACCGGCTGCCGCCGGACCCCATTCTCGGCCTCATGGCCGCCTTTCGCGCCGATTCCGACCCGCGCAAGGTGGACCTCGGCATCGGCGTCTACCGGGACGACGCCGGAGAAACGCCGGTCATGAGAGCGGTGCGGCAGGCGGAGCAGGAGCTACTCGCGGCGCAGACCACCAAGACCTATGTCTCGGCGGTTGGCAACGCGGGATTCAACACGGCGATGGAGCGGTTGGTGATGGGAGAGGGGCACTCTGTGCTCGCCTCCGGCCGCCTGCGCACCATCCAGGCGCCGGGCGGATGTGGCGCGCTGCGGCTGGGTGCCGAGCTCATCCGTACGGCGGCCCCCGAGTCGGTCGTCTACGTGAGCACGCCCACCTGGGCGAATCACGTGCCTTTGCTCTCCAACTGCGGTCTCAAGCTCGAACGATATCCCTACTTGGACCCCGCGACCGGCGCAGTCGCGTTCGAGGCCATGGCGGCCGCCCTCGATCGCCTGCCGGCCCGCTCGGTGGTGCTGCTGCACGCCTCGTGTCACAACCCGACGGGTGCCGACCTCGAGGACGGCCAGTGGCGGGAGCTCCTTGGGCTCGTGCGCCGGCGCTCGCTGCTGCCTTTCATCGACATCGCCTACCAGGGACTCGGCAGGGGAGTGGCGCAGGATGTCTACGGGCCGCGGCTCTTCTGCGCCGAGCTGCCGGAGGTATTGGTCGCGGTTTCCTGCTCGAAGAACTTCGGCCTCTATCGCGAGCGCACCGGCGCACTGCACGTACTGAGCGCGACCCCGACCGCCGCCGATGCGGCGATCAGTCAGCTCATGCGCATCGCGCGCGGCCTTTATTCCATGCCGCCGGATCACGGCGCGGCCATCGTGCACGCGATCCTAACGGAAGAGCGGCTGCGCAAACCCTGGCTGGCAGAGCTCGAGGCGATGCGCTCGCGGCTCCAACGGCTGCGTGATGTGGCCGTGCAGCGCCTCGGCGTGACATGTCCGCGCAAGGACTTCGGCTTCATAGCACGCCAGCGCGGGATGTTTTCTTACCTCGGCATCGATGCTCGAGCGGTCCGGGAGCTGCGGGAGCGGCATCATCTCTATATGCTGGATGACAGCCGGATCAACATCGCGGGACTGCGAATGGAGAATATCGAGTATTTTGCGGAAGCTCTGGGCAAGGTACTCGCCTCACCCTAGATCTCGATCAGGCCGTCGGAGAGCTCATTGACATCCGCCGGATCCGGCGGGTAGTGCTCGGCCATGGCAGCGCCGCAGGCGCCGATCGCCTCCACGAAGCCGTCCACCACCCGGCCTGCGCGTACCTCGGTGACGAACTTGTCGATGATGTTCTTCCAATGCGCTTCGCCGAGCTTCTCGTGTATTCCCTTGTCCGCCACGATTTCGACGTAGCGCTCGGCCAGTGAGACGAAGAAGAGCACTCCGGAGTGGTGCGGCGTGAGCTGCACGCCCTGGATGTAGAACTGGGCCTTGGCGAGTCGGCTGGCGCGCGCGTGCTTCACGCGCGCGGGGATGAGCTTGAGGTGCAGACCCGGCACCGAGAGAAGCAGCACCGTCAGCAGGATGAAGATGAGCAGCTGCAGGTGATAGAGCTCAACCCATCGCAGCGATACTCTGGCGAGCAGGCAGGCGCCCGGAAACAACAGCGCCAGGATCGCCGACCAGAGAAGCGGCAGGAGCACATAGTGGTCGCTGGCACGGGCGACGACGGCCACGAACTCGCCACTCGTGTTCTTTTCCGCCGCGTGGATCGCGGCGCTGATCCGCGCCTTGTCGTCCGCGGAGAAGCGGATCATGCCTCACCACCCTCCCGAGGCGCCGCCGCCCCCGAACGATCCGCCGCCGCCGGAGAAGCCGCCCCCTCCGAAGCCCCCGCCGCCGAAGCCGCCGCCGCCGAAGCCACCGCCGCGGCCGCTGCTCAGCATCCCGAGGGCGAGCCAGCCGAGCCAGCCGCCGCCGTAGCCCCTGTAGCCGTATCCGCCGCGCCCGAACACCGCCCGCAGCAGCGGCAGGAATACGAACAGGAGGATGAGGAACATGAGGAACCCGGTCCCACCGCGCTCCCGGACCTGCTGCTGCTCGAGGAGTGGGTGACCGCCCAGCACCGAGAAGATGGCGTTCGTCCCCGCGCTGATGCCGCCCGCGAAGTCGCCTTGGCGAAAGCGCGGCAGGATCAGATTGTGGATGATGAGGAAGCTCTGCGCATCCGTGAGCGTGCCTTCGAGGCCGTAGCCGACCTCGATGTCCACCTGCTTCTCTCCCACATCGATGATGAGCAATACGCCATTGTTCTTGCTTTTCTGACCGATGGCCCAGTGCCGCCCCAGCTGGTATCCGTACTCTCGGATGGGGTAGCCGTTGAGTGTTGGCAGGGTAACGACCACGACCTGCGTTCCGTTCGCCTGGGCGTAATCGGCGAGCCTCTGGGAGAGCTGCTGGAAAACATCTCCGGGCAGCAGGTGCGCATCGTCCACCACCGGGCCGGTGAGCGCGGGAAAGGCCGGCATGCCCGCAGCAAGCGAATTCTGCGCCATGCACGCGGGGATAGCCGCCAGCATCAGGAGCGCCAGCAGCAGTCTGCCGGGGCCTCGCGCCGCGAAGCCGCTCGAGCGCACGATCAGAACTTCACCTGAGGAGCCTGCTGCGCCTGCTGCGAGATCGTGAAGTTCTGTATGGGCTGATAGCTGCTGTAGAAAGCCGATCGGTACCAGCGGCCCGGGATGGTGGTGAGCTCGGTATCGTACTGCTGCACGGCCAGGATGTAATCGCGGCGGGCTACGGCGATGCGGTTCTCCGTACCCTCGAGCTGCGCCTGCAGCGCGAGGAAGTTCTGGTCGGCCTTGAGGTTGGGGTAGTTCTCGGTCACGACCATGAGACGCGACAGCGCGCCACTTAACGTCGCCTGATTCTGCTCGAATTCCTGGAACGCCTTCGGATTGGTCAGGATATTCGAAGGGATGCGGGTCTGGGTGACTTTGGCACGGGCCTCGGTGACCGCCTCGAGCACGCTCGCCTCGTGAGTAGCGTATCCCTTGACCGTCGCCACCAGATTCGGAACGAGGTCGGTGCGCCGCTGGTACTCGTTCAGCACCTGGCTCCAGGCGGCATCGACCTGCTGCTTGTAGGTGGGGATGGTGTTGATGCCGCAGCCGCTGAGAAGGAGCAGCACGCCGGCCATGGCGACCCATGCCGCGCGCTCCAAATGACGTCGGGTTCCGGACATGCATGCCTCGCGATATATTCAAACGGTGCTGACCTCCATCATAGCACCGCTCAGGCTTGGCGTTGGCGCCGGCCGCGGCCAGGGGGAGGGAAATTGGCCCCCTGAGGCGGTAGGATTCCCGTATGGCCAGGAGAGCAAGGGGCCGCCCGCCTCACGATGATGTCCTGACGCCCGCTGAATGGCGGGTGGCGCATGCGGTACAACATGGGATGAGCGACCGCGAGATCGCCGAGCGCCGAGGCATCAGCCGCGACGGAGTCAAGTTCCATGTCAAGAATCTACGGGCGAAGCTCGGTCTGCCCACTCGCCAGGCGCTGCGCCTGTGGTTTAGGCCGCCGAAGGACAGCCTTCTCGCGCGGCAGGGGAGCATCACGATGAGCGATCTCGAGCTCGGGCCGATCGGGCAGATATCCAGATCGGTTGGCGACATCCGCAAGGCGGAGCATTGGTATGGAAAAGTGCTGGGTCTGCGGCATCTCTATACCTTCGGAAAATTGGCGTTCTTTGATTGCGGCGGCACGCGGCTGTACCTGACTCAGGAAGGGGCGCCGTCGAGCTCCGAGTCCATTCTCTATTTCCGTGTCGATGATATCGCGCGGACGCACGAGAGCTTGAAGAGCAAGGGAGTCGAATTCACCAACGCTCCGCATCTCGTCCATCGGCACGCCGATGGCGTGGAGGAATGGATGGCGTTCTTCAAGGACCCTGACGGACGCCCGTTGGCCATCATGTCGCGAGTCGCGCCATAGCCTTGGCCACGGAGGCCTGCTCATGAAGACGGGTCCGGTCGTTCTGCGCGCGATCTGCATGCTTGCGCTCGGCACGGCGGCGATTGCGGCCATCCCGCGCGCCTGCGCCTCGACCAACCTGTTCAAGTTCTACATCGGCGGCAGTGTTGGACATGCTGATCTCAGGGCGGATGATGGCGCTCTATTCTCCAAGCTCACGGGCTTGGGGGCCGGCACCTTCTATCGTAGCGACTCCGCCTGGCAGCTAACGGCCGGCATTCGCGCACTGGAGGTGCTCGGGGCGGAGGTCGACTACTTCGACCTCGGCAGCGGCGAAGGTTCGACGTCCGCCTCAGGGGCGGACACGGTCACGGCCGCGCGCATCTCACAGAGGGGCGAGGCGGCGTTTGCGCTGCTTTACCTGCCGATCCCTTACATCGATGTCTACTTCAAGGCGGGATTGGCCCACCTCGACACCAATCTTTCCGCCACGATCACGGGCCCCCTCTGCCAGCTCGGGCACGTCTGCCCCCCGTTCTGTATTGCCGGCGTCCCTTGCGGAGTGTTCGTGGCGGATGAAGTCATCGCGGCGGCGCGGACGGCGTTTGCGGACGGCGCGGGCGTGCAGTTGAAGCTCGGGAACTGGGCCATTCGCGGCGAGTACGAGCGCTTCACGGCCCTCGGCGAGCATGCGAGCCTTGCGTCGGTGGGGGTGACCTGGTCCTTCCTGTGAAAGAGCGCGGGTGCACTGGGCCACGCTCGCCCGGGCGAGTAGGATAGGGACGATAACGAGCAACCCGGTACCACCGCCGTGGATCAAGCGCCCATCTCGTCCGAGTGTCCAAACTGTCATCAGGATCGCATCGTGACCTACAGCCACGACGAACTGGCCGAGCTGCTGCGAACAGGGTCAGACATCGAAGTGTGGTGCATGAGCTGCGATGAGCATTGGGTGCTCTCGACGGAGGAGAGAGCGGACGCCGCTCGCGGGCTCGAGCGGTGAAGATAACCGGCCGAGCCGGCACATTGGGGAGGCAGGCATGGTGATACGCCCACTAGCAGTGGTGCTGGCTTTGCTGATCGTAAGCCCGGCGCCGACACGGGCCCAGGACAACGATAGCGCCGCCATCCGGACCCTGGAATCTCATCAGGCGGCGGCGTGGAACGCGCATGATGCATCCGCATACGCGGCGCTCTTCACGCCCGAAGGTGATGTCGTCAATGTGCTCGGTTGGTGGTGGCAGGGCAGGGCGGAAATCCAAAGGAAGCTCACGGATGCATTCGCGACGGTTTTTCGCAAGAGTCATTTGACCATCACGGATGTGGCAGTCCGAAAGCTCTCTCCCGACATCGCAGTGGCGCACGTACGCTGGACCATGAAAGGCGCCCTGGCTCCCGCCGGAGGGGCGGCGCCGCCGCAGCAGGGAATCCAATTACAGATTCTCGTTCGAACCCGGAACGGCTGGCGTATTTCAAGTTTTCAAAACACAAACTCGATTCCCGAGCGGCCGTTTCCGCGAGCCCGGGCTGCAACGCAGTACAAACGCAGTTGACGGTCGCCGCGGATGGCGGACTGCGCAAGCGCGTTCGCTGCGCCGGGCAGGAGCTGAAGTGAGGCGTCAATACCACAGCCGGCGCGTGGCCGGGCGCAACCTGGTCTGGGATATACACCGGCTCATCAGGCTGACGCGCGGTTATCCGGTAAGGCAGGTTCCGCTCTCCAGCATCGCCGAGCTCGACGAATGTTTCTGGTTCGGGAGCGAGGCTGCCACCTGCCGCGCCGTCGCGCTCCATGCCCGGCTGATGCAAGAAGCCGACCTGGCGCACCCCATCATTCTCTCCTCGTCAGGTCGGGTGATGGACGGAATGCATCGGGTTTGTAGGGCGCTGATGGAAGGCAGACCGACAGTTGCCGCCGTTCAGTTCACGATGGATCCAGAGCCGGACTACATCGATGTGAATGTCGAGGCGCTGCCGTACGATGAGCCCGAGCTCGACGGATCCTGATCCACGGGATAGCGCGCGCGTCGCGTAGTACGCGGCGTCGATACATGGCCGAGCGGGCGCGCAGGCGCAGGCACCTTTTCGCTGCGGCGGGAGGTGAGCCCGCCGCAGCGGGCCGGTGTGATGGCCGTCAGCGTCCTCTAGCCTGCCGCTTCTCGCGCTTCGCCGCGCGCTTCTCGTCGAAGGTCTTCGCCGGTTTCTTCTTCGTCTGCTTTTTTTGATCCATGCCTTTGCTCATGGGATTCTCCTGTTTTGGTGCAGTTTTGGAGTATACGCCGCCGTCAACGCAATTCTACGGCTGCTACTCACCCGACCGGCCAACTGCAGTGCTGCCGGCTGTGATCCGCACCCTCGTGGCACACCGATTACCGCGAGCCGCGCTGCGTCAGCACCGTAAGATCGACGGGCGGATCGTGATTCTCGCATGGACGCCCCGCGGTATGGCGCGTCGAACCCCCGCCCTGCCGGTCCGGCCAGGAGCCGACATTGGACGCAGGAAATTGGCTGCTGGTAAGCTGCCGTTCGTTATGGACAAAAGTACCTTACTCGGTACGTGGCGATTGAAGTCCTACGTCGTGACGAGGGCGACAGGAGAGCGGTCGACTCCCTACGGTGAGAACCCAACTGGTTATCTCAGTTATTCAGCCGATAACCGCATGCAGGTGATCGGAGTTGCAGAGGATCGTAGAGTACCGATCGGCGCCCGCCCATCGGACAACGAGCGGATCGCGCTTTACGACACAATGTTTGCATACGCGGGGACGTTTTCTGTGGAGGATGACAAAATCATCCATCACATTGATGTTTCATGGAACGAGTCTTGGACGGGCACCGATCAGGTGAGAGCCTTTGAGGTGAGCGGGGCTATCCTGACCCTTACGACGCATATTCGCGATCCGGTCAGTGGTGTGGAGAATCATTACGCTGTGGCCTGGGAAAGGATAACCGACTGAAGCTGATGGGAATTTGCGAAACCAACAGTCTCTCCGGTTCTGCATCGACCATGTCCCTGGCGGTGCAATTCGGACTGCGCTGGTGCGCGAGCTGATCAAGGTCCGTATCGCGGAAACGAAGAGTGAGAGAGCGGGCCCGATGCTTGTTCCCGTCTCCCAGGCCGCTGAGGCGAAAGGCGTGAGAAAATTCGGTCGATACTGGCTCGCAATCTCGCTCGTAGCCGCAGCGTTCGCAACATCCGCGGCGCTCTATCCGATGCTTCCCGCAATTATCCCGACACATTGGAACGCTGCTGGCGTGATCGATGGGTGGATGCCGAAATTGCGCGGTGCGTTTGTTGCTCCTATTGGAGCGCTGGTGACTGTCGCCTGCCTGATTCTGTTCGAGCCGATCCACATCGAGGAGGATGGCGATGACCTGAAGGTCCGCTTTTACCCGAGTATCGTTGCCGGTGTCGCGGCAATATGGTTGTTCGGTAACCTTTCGGTACTCACGTACGGCCTGGGGTGGCGCCACGACATGCCTTCGGATGCGGCCATCGCAGTGGGCCTTTTGCTCATTGTGATTGGCAGCAGCCTGGGCAAGTTCGGTCAGAATGGAGTGGTTGGCATTCGGACACCTTGGACGTTGGCAGATAAAGAAGTCTGGGCACGCACGAACCGCGTCGGTGGGTGGCTCGTCGTTCTCGCTGGCGTGGTAATGGCCGCTACAGGTCTCATGGGATTTCGAATGGCTCCTGGCTTGATCGCTCTTGGCGCCGCGGCAGTGGTATCAGCAGGGTATTCCTACCTCATCTGGCGCCGCATCAATAGGGGCGGTGATACCTCCGCCTGACTCGGCTGCTTCCTAACACGGCGGCTGCCCGAATGTATGACTTTCAGATGACGTGCGCCGGACGCCGCACTCTGGCGTACCACCAGTAAACCGGCACGCCCACGAGGCCGAGGACGAGCGCCCAGAGGAGTGAGCGGGCGCCGATGCCGAAGAAGGTCCAGACGCAATAGATGACCGCCAGCGCCGCGGCGATCATCCAGCGTGCTTCGCGCGCTCCGAGTTGGGGCACCTGCCGACGCCGCCACAGCACCAACACCGCGAGCGAGCAGCCGAAATACATCGGGAGGTTCGCTGCGGTGACCACCACGCTGAGGAAGGTAAATCCGCCGGCGAGCGAGTCATCGTAGTTCATGAGCAGCATGAGGCTCGCCACCACCCCGGCAAGGAGAAAGGCGCGGCCCGGAGCCCCGCGCGAATTGGGTCGGGCGAACGCCGGCGGCAGGCTCCCGTGCCGCGCGCAGCTCTGCGCTACCTCCCCGGTCACGAGCGTCCAGCCGTTGAGCGCGCCGAGCCCACTCACCACGATGAAAGCCGCGAGCAGCTTGCCGGAGCCGCTGCCGAGATAGCGCGTAAGCAGGTCCGCAAACGGCGCGCTGGAGGCAGCGAGCTCTTTTTGAGGGATGAGCAGCAGCGGGATCGCGGAGATCAGCAGATAGATGAGTGCCACCAGCGCGGTTCCGGCAAACGTGGCGCGCGGCACCGTGCGCGCCGGCTCGCGCACCTTGCCGGCCGGCACTGCCGCGCATTCCACGCCGAGCATGGCAAAGAGCGCGATGGTGGAGGCGCTGACCAGTGCCGGAAGCGATAGCGGCGTCGCCGGGACGTGCACGAGATACGCGCCCGGATGCTTCAGGAGCTGCCAGACACCCAGTGCGATGATCGCGAACTGGGGCAGGAGCTTGAGCGCCACGCTTGCGACCTGCACCCAGCCGGCGGTGCGCAGTCCGCGCAGGTTCACCAGCACGAAGAGCCATACGAGCCCCAGGGCCGTGAGGGCTGCGAGCGGCCGGCTCGCGGACAGTATCGGCAGGAACGTCGACAGGTAACCGACCACGCCAATGGCGATGGCGGCGTTGGTCACCCAGCAGCTCACCCAGTAACACCACATGATGAGGAAGGCGACGGTGTCGCCGAAGGCCCGTCGTGCGTAGGCATACGGGCCGTCGTCTTCGGCGAAGTTGCGGGCAAGTCCCGCGAACACCCAGGCCACCATCAAACAGCCTGCAGCCGTGATCAGCCAGGCACCGAGGGCATTCAGCCCGTAGGGGGCGAGCGACGCCGGCAGCATGAAGATACCCATGCCGATGGTGTTGCCCACGACGAGCGCCGTGCACATGAGAAGCCCGAGGGGTCTCGCTGCCGATGCGGTCCCGCCGGTCATGTGAGCTTCTCAGGACCGCTCGAGCGCTTCCCTGAGCGCGATTTCGATCAGGCCCATGGCCTCATCGACGTGACTGCGGTCGATCATGAGCGGCGGAATGAAGCGCACGGTGCTCATGCCGCACGACAAGAGCAACAGGCCATTGTGGAAGGCGCGCGTCAGCAGTGCCTCGCACAGGGCGCGCGCCGGGGTGCGGCTCGAGCGATCGGTGACCAGCTCCATGCCGATCATCAAGCCCTTGCCCCGCACCTCGCCGATGCACTCGAAGCGCTCCGCGAGGCCGCGCAGGCGCTCGAGGAAGTAAGCTCCGACTGCGGCGGCATTGGCGGCGTACTCGCGCTCGACCAGATCGAGGGTCGCGAGCGCGGCCGCGCAGCACAACGGGTTGCCACCGAAGGTGTTGCCGTGCGCGCCGCGCTTCCATTTCTCCATCAGCGCGTGGCGCGCAATGACGAGACCGATGGGGAGCCCCGACGCGAGCCCCTTGGCAAGGGTCATGATATCGGGCGCGACCCCCCAATGCTGACTGGCAAACATCCGGCCGCTGCGCCCCACGCCGCACTGCACCTCATCGAAGATCAGGAGGATGCCGTGCCGGTCGCAGAGCGCGCGCAGCCCGGGAAGGAAGCCATCGGGTGGTACCAGGTAGCCGCCCTCGCCCTGAATGGGCTCGACCATGATCGCCGCCACTTCCGAGGGCGGCAGGTTGCTCTGGAAGAGCACGTTCTCGATGTAGTCGAGGACCGCCTGGCCCTGGTCGGCTCCGGCGAGCAGCGGCCGATAGGGATTCGGATAAGGCACGTGCGTCACCCCCGGCATGGTGGGGAAAAAGCCCGCCTGCTGGGTGTATTTGCTCGAGGTGAAGGCGAGCGAGCCCATGGTGCGGCCGTGGAAGCCGCCGAGAAAGCCGATGAATCGCGGACGGCCAGTGACGTAGCGCGCGAGCTTCAGAGCGCCTTCGACCGACTCCGTGCCGCTCTGGCACATCAGCACCTGGACCGGCTCGCGCATGGGATCGAGCGCGTTGATCTTCTCCGCGACCCGTGTCATGCGCTCGTGCCAGTAGTCCGAGGAGATGTGCAGGAAATCGTCGGCCGCCTCCTTGATCGCCTGCACGACCTGCGGGTGGGCGTGGCCGGTGCTGGCCACGCCGATGCCGCTCATGAAGTCGAGAAAGCGGTTGCCGTCCACGTCCCAGACTTCCGCGCCGCGTCCCCTTGCCATCACGAAGGGATAGTCGCGCGGGTAGGAGGGAGTGGTAACCGCTCGGTCGCGGGCGATGAGCGCCTGTGCTTTGGGGCCCGGGAGCGGCGTGCGGATGTGAGGTGAGGGCATATCGGTTCCTCGAGGGGCGCTGTCAGATGGCGGCGGGCAGGGTGATGCGGACCGGACGAGCCTGCGCCTCGCGCGTACTCGCCTCGAGTGTACGCAGGGCGCGTAACTCCGCGGAGTCGGGCGCCGGCAGTGTCTCGAGCCGCGCGGCTACTTTGAGCGGCCAGCCGGTCGCCGCCTGTGCCGCTTCCACGGTGATACCGGGATAGAGTGCGCTGAGGGTGAGCTCGTCAGTTTCCGGGTCCGGTCGCAGCATGCCAAAGTCGGTGATCACGGCGCGCGGCCCCAAGCCCGGTGCGCCCATTGCGGCGCGCGCGCCCGAACCGGCGAGGTGACCGCAGGAGGTGCGGAAGTCCAGGCGCGGTACGAAGCTGCGCGAGGTCTGCTTCATGATGATGAGCACCTCGCGCGCGAAGGTCGCGATCTCGGGAGCGCCGCCGGCGCCCGGCAGCCGCACCTTCGGTTGCTCATAGCTTCCAATGACGGTGCTGTTGAGGTTCGCGTAGCGATCGATCTGTGCGGCACCGAGGAAGCCGAAATCCACGCGGCCGCGCTGCAGATAGTGCGCGAAGATCTCCGGCAGCGGCACCACGGCGGTCGCCGTCTCGGCGAGCTCGCCGTCCCCGATGGAGAGCGGCAGCACTTTCGGTCGGGTTCCAACCGTGCCGGACTCGTAGATCAGCACGAGGTCCGGTGCATGGGTCATGCGCGCCAGGTTGCACGCGGCGCTCGGCAGGCCGATGCCGACGAAGCACACCGCGCCGTTCGGCAGCTGCCGCGCGGCGGTGACGGTCATGATCTCATCCGCGGTGTAGTCGCGCGCGCTCGCAGTCATGCGGCAACCCCCAGGGTGCGCAAGTGCTCTGCGTGATTGCCTACGCCGAGCACGTGCCGCTCCATCCAGGCCGTGAAGGCGGCGCGATCGCGCGAGATCTCGTCCCAGGCGAGGTAGAAGCGATTATCCCGCGGGTAGTAGCCGTGCGCATAGGACGGCCACGCGCCGCCCGGCACGATGCTGGCCGCCGTGATCAGCCACGAAGGCAACACTACGGCGTTGAGATCCGCCTGCAACCGCCTCACCTGCTCCTCGACCGTGATCAGCAGCCGCTCCGCCGCCATCGCCGCTTCCTTCGCGGCACCGACGATGCCGCGCAGCAGCACATTGCCGTCGCTGTCGATCTGCTGCGCGTGCAGGATCGTGACCTCGGGACGGACGGCCGGGACTGCCGTGAGCGGGCGGCCGGTGAATGGGCAGTTGAGCGTGCGGCGGTTGGAGGATGAGGCCCGATCGAGGTCCGTGTCGGAGTGATGCGGCATGAGTGCGCAGGTCATGCCGCTCGCGCCCGCCTGGTAGGCGAGGGCGAGCTCCGCGTGCGTGTACTCGGTGAGCGCGAGCGGCTGCGGCCAGCCGTGCTCCACCGCATCGCGCAGGCGATGGAGCGAGCCGACGCCGGGATTTCCGCCCCAGGAGAAGGTGAGCCGCGAAGCGCAGCCCATGCCGATCAGCTGATCGTAGATGAGGTCGGGCGTCATGCGGATCAGATGCAGATCGCGCCGCCCCTGGCGCACGATCTCGTGTCCGGCGGCGAACGGGATGAGGTGGGTGAACCCCTCGAGCGCGATCCGAGCACCGTCGCGCACGTGCGCAGCAATGGCCTCCTCGAGCGGCAGCAGCTGCATCGATCTCTACTCGACCACGGTCTGCGACTGCTCGCGCAGGTACTGGGGCAGGTAATAGAAGGAGGCGATGGCCTTGCCGGTCGTACCCGAGCCTTTCCAACCGCCGAAGGGCTGATATCCCGGCCACGCGCCGGTCGTCGCGCCCTGCGGCCGATTGGCGTAGGTGACACCCGCTTCGATGTGCTCCTGGAACCAGGGCACTTCATCGGCGGCACCGTAAAAACCGGCTGTCAGTCCGAGCGGCGAGGCGTTGGCAAGCTCCATGGCCTCATCCCTGGAGGTGACGCGGTGGAGCATGAGGATCGGCAGAAACATCTCCTTCTGCCAGAGCGGATGCGAAAGGGGCGCCTCGGCGAGCGTCGGGCGCACGAAAAAGCCGCGGGCCAGCGCACCCTCCTTCAGTTGCTCGCCGCCCGCGAGCACTCGCGCGCCGCCCGCGCGAAGCTCAGCCGCATAACGCGCGAAATCCTCGTACGCGGACTGCGTCGCCACCGGACCCAGCCAGTTGCCGCGTACCGCCGGATCACCGATGGCGACCGAGCCGAGCTGTCCGAGGAGCTTCTCGACGAGCGGCTCTGCGACCTGGCGGTCCACGTACAGGCGCGAGAGCGCCGAGCATTTCTGGCCTCCCATGCCGAATGCGGAGCGCAGGATGCCGCTCGCCGCACGCTCGAGGTCGGCGCCTGCGGTCACGATGCAGGCGTTCTTGCCGCCCATCTCGGCGATGCAGGGTCTGGGGTAGGCGCCGCCCTGAAGTTTCATCGCGATCTGCCGGCCGACCTCGAAGGAGCCGGTGAAAGTCACCCCGGCGGTGAGCGGATGGTCGACGAGCGTCGCGCCGATCGCGCCACTCGAACCGGAGAGGTAATTGAACACTCCCGGCGGAATTTCCGCATCCCGGATGCAGTCGGCCAACAGCCTTCCCGCCCAGGGCGTCGCCGTGGCGCCCTTGAGCACCACGGTGTTGCCGGTGACGAGCGCCGCCGCGACCGGGCCGGCAGCGAGCGCAATGGGGAAGTTGAAGGGTGTGATCACCACCCAGGCGCCGTAGGGTTTGAGCACGCTGCGGTTGTGCGATGCGTGGCTCTTGAGCGGATCATCGGGCAACGCCCGCTCGAAGGCGCCGGCGCGCTCGAAGTCATCGCAATAAGTCTGGAAGAAGTCCGCCGCCTCCTGTGCCTCCCCGAGCGCTTCCATGCGGTTCTTGCCAACTTCGAGGGTAAGGGCCGCGGCGATGTCGTAGACGCGCTCGCCGATGAGCTCCCCGACCCGACGCAGCAGCTGCGCACGCACCCGCGCTGGCGTGCGCTTCCACGCAGGGAATGCGCCATGCGCGGCGGTGAGCGCCGCATCGACCTCGGCGCGCCCGGCCGCGGCGAAGGAGCCGAGGAGCTGCTCCTGATCGGCGGGGTTGCGCTTGGTGAGCAGCGCAGGGCCCGG
Organism: Steroidobacteraceae bacterium; assembly: GCA_035252605.1. Classification (GTDB taxonomy): domain Bacteria; phylum Pseudomonadota; class Gammaproteobacteria; order Steroidobacterales; family Steroidobacteraceae; genus 13-2-20CM-66-19. The sequence goes on along the minus strand of DATFCZ010000017.1, from coordinate 8,875 downwards.
GCAATCCGCGCCGGCAATGTAGAGCGGATGGGATCCGCCGAGTCGTCCGAGCACGCGCGCCATCGCCGCCTCGAAGCGCGTGTGCAGCTCCTCGGGCGGGTCGAACATGGTGGCGTAGGTGAGTTTGAAGGTCATGCGCAGTGCTCCCCGGCTAGACTCAAGGTCAGCTCCCCCAGCAGCTCATCCAAGAGCGCGAGCGCTCCGGCGAGCTCGCGCTCGCTGATCACGAGCGGTGGGGCGAGCAGTAGGAGATTGCCGCGTGCGGCGAATGAGACGCCGCGCTCCATGGCCCGTTCGAGCAGTCGCCCGAGGGAGCGGTGCTGCTGCGGCCAGGGGGCGAGCGGCTCACGGGTGAGGCGGTCGCTCACCAACTCGACCACGGCAAAAAGTCCATGTCCGCCGCGCACGTCCCCGATCACGAGATGTCGAGCTTGCATGCGCTTGAGCTCTGCCAACATGGAAGCGCCGAGCCGGCGCGAGCGCTCGATGAGCGCCTCCTCGCGATAGCTCTCGATGGCTGCGACCCCGGCAGCACAGGCGAGCGGATGGCCGCAATAGGTAAGACCGGTCATGAGCATCTGCGGCTCGAGGGCGCGCGCGAGCTCGGCGCCCAGCACCACGGCGCCGAGCGGCAGGTGCGCACCGGTGAGGCCCTTGGCGAGCGTCATCGCATCGGGGCGCGCGTCGGCTCCATAGCGCTGCCAGGCAAACCACTCGCCGCAGCGGCCGAAGGCGCTCATGACTTCATCGGCGATGAGCCCTACGCCTGAGGCGCGGGTCGCGGCGCGCAGCGCCGGCCAGAACTCATCGGGTGCGACGATGCCGTTGGTGCCGGCGTTGGGCTCCATCATCACCGCCGCGACCTTGCCCGCGCCGAGCTCGCCGATCACCTGTTCGACGTGGCGCACCGCGGCAGCCGCGCATTCCGGTGCGCTCGCCGTGCCGAAGGGGCAGCGGTAGGCGTAGGGAGGCGGCACGTGCCGCACGCCAAACGACCCGCAATCGACCTGCGCTTCCGTGCGGGTATCTCCCGAGAGCGCCATCGCAGCGTAGCTCGCCCCATGGTAGGAGCGCTCGCGCGTGATCACCCAGCCGCGCGGCTTGCCGCTCGCCGCGCGCACGAACTTGACCGCATGCTCATTGGCATCCGCGCCGCCCAACGTGAAAAACACGCGACCGCCGGGCCAGCCCGCCTCATCGAGCAGGAGCGATGCCAACCGGGCACGCGGCTCGGCCCCCCAGGCACTCGTTACGAAGCACAGCCGCTGCGCCTGCGCGCGGATCGCGGCGACGAGGCGCGGATGCTGATGGCCGAGATTCGAGCATTCGGCGAGGCTCGACATGTCGAGGATCGTGCGTCCGTCGGCGATGAAGAGCCGCGCGCCTTCACCGCCCACCACCGTCGGCGCATTCCATTCGCTTTGAATGCACCAGCTGTGAAGTACCGTCTGCCGCTCGGGAGCGTCGTCCGCCACACGGGATGGTTGTTGCCGGGCCATGGGGCTATTTCAGGTCCCGCGCTCGGGCAACGGCGAGCGCTGCAGGGAGCGCATCGCCAGATAGTAGAGCGGACCCACCACGGCGATGCCCGCCACCCAGGAGAGGTCGACGCCGCCCATGGCCCGCGCCAGGGGGCCGGTGTAGAAGTCGGTCGCAATGAAGGGGACCTGCACCAGGATCCCCGCCAGGTAACAGACGAGAGCCGTCAGGTTGTATTGGCCGTAGACGCCGCCGTCCGCGGCGAAAAACGACGGTACGTGGTAGTCGCCGTAACGGATCAGGTAATAGTCGATGAGATTCACGGCCGTCCATGGTACCAGCAGGTAAAGGAGCAGCTCGTTGAAGTGGCTGTAGAGAGCGAGGAAATTCGACGCGCCGGCGATGCTGATGAGGAGCGCGAGCAGGAATATTCCCGCGGCTAGCGCAATGCGCGCGCGGTGGGTAATCCGCCAGTTCGGGGCGAGCGTGTGCCACAGCGTGATCAACGCCAGCGCGCCCCCGTAAAGACAGATGGCGCCGGCGACCGCCACGCCGGGTGCCAGCAAGAGCGTGATCAGCCAGCTCACCGGCCCGACGAGATGAGCGATTGCCGTGATCACGTTACCGTCCGTGACCGCCGGCCCGATCATCGCCCCGAGGACCATCGGCAGCACGCCCCCGAGCGCCGTGCCCCAATAGCAGGCCCAGAACGCCTGGCGCGGCCCGGAATCCGGCGGCAGATAGCGCGAGTAGTCGGAAACATAGGGCGCGTAGCCGAGCTGCCACAGCGCGCCCATGGAGACCATCTTGAAGAAGCCGACGGCGGAGAAGGAGCCCTGGGTGAGAAAGTGTGCCGGGAGCGGGGTGATGAAGAGCAGCCAAAGATAGCACAGCAGCAGCGCGCTCCCCGAGACGTAGGTCAGCATGCGCGTGGAGAAGTGAATGAGATCGTGGCCCCAGATCGCTCCCGTGAGGCTCAGCGCCGCAATGCCGACGATCGCCGCCTGGGGGTCGAGGGCGGGCAGGATGAAGTGCAGGGATTGCCCGCCGGTCACGAAGGCGGTGCCCGCATATCCCAGGTACATGAAAGCCACCAGCGCGACGACGAATCCGGCTCCCCTGGCGCCGAACTGGCCGCGGCTCTGCACCATCTGCGGCACGCCGAGCCGCGGACCCTGAGCCGCATGCAGCGCCATGAAGACCGTGCCGATCAGGTTTCCGATCAGGATCGCGATCACCCCGGCGAGAAAGGACTGATGGAACAGGGTGGTCGCGAGCGCGCCGGTGACGACGGTGAGGACGTTGAGGTTCGCGCCGAACCAGAGCGTGAAGAGCTGACCTGCCCTGCCATGCCGCTCGCCGAGCGGAATCGGGTAGATCGTGTGCTGCTCGATCAAGATCGCTCGCCGGATGGATATTGCTGCAGACGCCAGCCGACGACTCTAACATAGTGAACGCATGACTCGATTTCCGGACTTTGGCCTCACCGAGGCGCAGCGGCGCGAGGCGGTCTTCGGCCATCGCTACGAGCGCCCCGGCATGGGGGCCGAGCAGGGCGAGATCTGGTGCTACACGGACTCGATTGCCTACCCGCCCGGAGCGAACGTGCGCCTCTACGTGTGCTCCAGCGCCGAACGCTACCGGCTCGAGGTCAGGCGCGATGGCGCGAGCGCGCGTCCGGTGCTCGAGCGGGAAATTCGCGGCGCCCGCTGGCAGGACACCCCCGATGAGTGCTCCGTGACGGGGTGCGGCTGGACACCCTCGCTCGAGTTCCGGGTGGAAGAGGATTGGCCCTCAGGCGCCTACCGCGTCACGCTCACGGCTCAGGGCATCAGGGGTGAGCTCAGGACCCATCATCTTTTCATCGTGCGGCCGCTCGCCGGCGCAACAGCGCCGCGCATCCTGCAGGTGGCTGCGACGGCGACCTGGACCGCTTACAACACGTGGGGAGGATCCAACCATTACCAGGGGATCACGGGACCGAAGCGCAATCAGTATGCGACCACCGTGAGCCTCGAGCGTCCCTGGTGCCGCGGTTTCGCGGTTCTGCCGCAAGGGGCGCCGCGAGTGCCGCTCGAGGTAAGTCCGCCGCCGGGCGCCGAGCTTCGCTATCCGCACCTGGAATGGGCGTTCGCCAACGGCTACTCCAACAAGTACGCCTCCGCCGGGTGGGCGAGTTATGACCGGCATTTCCTGCGTTGGGCGGAAGGCGCGGGCTTCGCGGTCGATCTCGCGAGCCAGCACGAGCTGCATTTCAATCCGGAAATTCTCGACGGCTACCCGTGCGTGGTGTTCGTCGGTCATGACGAGTACTGGACATGGGAGATGCGTGATGCGATCGATCGTTATGTCGAGCGCGGCGGGTGCGTAGCGCGGTTCGCCGGCAATTTCATGTGGCAGATCCGACTCGAAAGGGCGGGCAAGGCGCAGGTCTGCTACAAGTACCGCGCGCGCGCCGAGGACCCGGTGTATCGATCGGCCGACCCCGCGCGCACGACCGGCTCGTGGGAAGCCCCGGAGACCCGACGGCCGGGAGCATCGACCTTCGGTCTCAACGCAACCCAGGGTCTTTACGCGGGCTGGGGCGGCTGCGCGCCGCGCGGCGTGCGCGGGTTCCCGGTGTATCGACCCGAGCACTGGGCCTTTGCCGGCACGGGGCTTTGCTACGGCGATCTGCTCGGCGCGGAGGGTCACGCGTTCGGCTACGAGGTCGACGGTCTCGACTACCTGATCCGCGGCGGTCTGCCGGAGCCGACCGAGACGAGCGGCGCGCCGCCCGGGCTCGAGATACTCGCGCTCGGCATGTCCTCGCTCAAGGAGGAGCGCACCGGCGTGCCGCTCGATGATCGATTTCTCTCCGACGACGATGCGAAATACGTGGCGCAGATGCTGCTCGGTGACTGCGGCGAGCCGGCGGTCGATCGGGTGAAGCGAGGCGCAGGGATGATCGTCAGCTTCGCGCGCGGCGCCGGCGAAGTGTTTCACGCCGGAAGCTGTGAATGGGTGGCGGCGCTCTCGAGGGGCGATCCCATGGTCGAGCGCGTGACGACGAACGTGCTCACCCGGTATCTACGGCGTGAGCATCAACCTCATCTTCGACCTCGATAGCGGCGGAGGATGCAATGAACGGCAAATTCATGGGCGTCGGCATAGCGCTGGGAATAGCGCTGGGAGCGGCCATTGGCGTCGCGATTCACAATCTCGCGATTGGAATTGGGGTCGGCGTTAGCGTCGGTATTGCCGTTGGCGCGGCAATAGGCGCCGCGAGAGCAAGGCGCGATGGGCGGTCGGATCATCGGGCGTGCTGATCCGAGATCTTCAGCGTCAGGGTCCGGGCTGCCCCAGGTACTTGTCCATCCACGCCAGATAGCGGACGTAGCGGTCCACGAGGAAGCTCGGGCGGTCGAGCAAATGGTGCTCGCCCGGGTAGACGATGAGCTGCGTCGGCACCCCGCGCGAGCGCAGCGCCTGGTACATCTGCTCGCCGCCGCCGATGGGCACGTTGAAATCCTTGTCCCCGCCGAGGAAGAGCGTCGGGGTGTGGATCCGGTCGGCGTGGAAGAAGGGGTAAGAGACCTTGAGCCAGAGCGCGGTGTTCTTCCACGGCGGCCCGAGCTCGGCGTCATACTGGATGACGTACTCGTCGGAACCGTACATCGAGAGTTGGTTGGCGCTGCCTGCCCCGCTGATGGCGGCCTTGAAGCGCGAGTCGCTCGCAATGGTGTAATCGGTGAGTATTCCGCCGTAGCTCCAGCCGCCGATGCCGAGGCGCGCCGGATCGGCGATTCCGGAGTTGATGGCGTAGTCGAGGCCCGCGCGCAGATCCTCCACCTCGAGATGGCCCCAGTCGGCGAAAATGCTGCGCGCGAACTTCGCGCCGCGGCCGGTGCTGCCGCGGTAGTTGATGGCCAGCACGACATAGCCGTGCGTGGCGAACAGCTGCCGCTCGAGTTGCGGCCCATAGCTCTCGAGGAGCAGCGAGTGATCATCCTGGCCGTTGGGTCCGCCGTGAATCCACACGATCGTGGGGTAGCGTCGCCCGTGCACGTACCCCGGCGGCTTGACGATCTGACCGTGGATCTGCGTACCGTCGCGGCTTGCGAAGCGGATGTCCTCGACGCTACCCAACGCGAGCTGCGAGAAGAGCGCGCGATTGTGCGCGCTGAGGGCACGGAGCTTTCCATCCTCGAGGGCATACACCTCGAAGGGCGTATGATCGTCGGAGGCGAGCACCGCGGTGTGGCCGGCGGCGGTCACGAGTTCGTTCACTACCATCCGATCCGACAGCTTCTCGATCTGACCGTCATCGAGGTGCACCTCGGCGGGATACTGCCAGCCGTCATCCTCCACGGCGAACTCGATCGCTCGGCCATCGGCGGTGAAGTGCGGCGACAGCACCGCACGATCCAGGCCCGTCGTGAGCGCGCGCACGTGGCCGGACGAGACGTCCGCGAGGGCGAGGACATCCATGATGTAGGCGTTGTACTTGAGCTCTGCGCCCTGCAGGAATGCGAGCTGGCGGCCATCGGGGCTCCACTCGAGCCGCTGATGGTTCGGTGACCACGTCGTGAGGAGCCGGCGCGGCGTGGCGCCAGGCTGCGGCGCCATGAGCTCGATGGTATCGAGCCCGGCGCCGCTGCGATGCACCATGTCGTTGCTCACGAAGGCGAGGGTGCGTCCGTCGGGCGACCAGGCCGGGAGCGACTGCGAGTGGCCGGCTTCCCCGGTGAGAAGGCGGCAGTTGCCGCTCCCCGGGTCGAGAAGATAGAGGTGAGAGCGCATCGCCGCGGTGAGATAGCCGTTGTCGTCATCCTTGAAGTGGTAGGCATCGATGACGAGCGGCCGGGGCGGCGGCGGGTGGGGCGCCTCCTTGCAAGCGCCGGCTTCATCGTCCGAGTGCATGACGAGCACGATGTGAAGCCCGTCGGGCGACCATTCATAGCTCTTGATGTCACCGCTCACGTGCGTAAGCGGCCGCGCCTCGCCACCGCGCCGATCGAGGACCCAGAGCTGCGTCGTGCTGCCCGCCGGCCGCGCCGAGAGGAAACTCAGGTATCGTCCGTCGGGGCTGAAGCGCGGCTCGCTCACGCTCTCGCCGCGGGTGAGCTGCAGGGGCTCCTTGCCCGACCAGCCGGCGATCCAGAGCGCATTGCGGCTCGAGTCGGACTTCTTGTCGTAACTGGTGACCAGGTAGGCGACCGCGGCGCCGTCGGGCGCCATCGTGAGGGTGGATACGTCCTTGAAGCGGTACCAGTCATCTGGATTGAGCGGCCGACCCGCCAGCGCCGCAAGCGGCAGGAGCCCGAGAATGAAGGCGAATCCGCTCAGCCACAGGTGCTTTACACGCATCGCGCGTCCACGGAGTTGGCGCGCAATGGGTGCGCGAGGAGAACGAGTGTAGCCTGAAGCCTGGTCGCAAGGGCACACTTGCCGCTGCGATGAGTACGCCGCCACCCAGTGCCGGATTCGCGGAGCGTCTGTCCCGGGCGCGCGGTGCGCTGCGTGCCGGTCACGCCGCGGGCGCAGAGCGCGCGCTGCGCGCCCTGGAGGCGGAGCGGCCCGGGGAGCTCGAGTGCCTGTGGCTGCTCGGCGTGGCGCTGCTCGATCAGGGGAAGACTGCCGAAAGCATCGCGCTCCTCGAGCGCGTGCTCGAGCGAGCCGCCGATCACGCCGAGGCACGCGTCGACCTCGCTCGCGCTTATCGGCGGGCGGGACGCACCGCCCAGGCACGCAACGAGGTGCGCCGGGTGCTGGAGGCAGCGCCGCGCCATCATCGCGCCTGGCTCGCCTACGGCGATGCGCTGGTCGATCTCGGCCAGTACGAAGATGCGCGCGTGGCCTTCGAGCGCGCGCGCCTCACCGATCCGGAACGGAGGCAGGTCGAAGCGGCCTCCGCTGCGCTCCTCAGGGACGAGCGCCGAAAATCCGAGGAGCTTTTTCGCGAGATCCTCAAGCGCGATGCGAGCCATGTCGGCTCCCTCTGCGGGCTCGCGGCGCTGTCGCTGGCGGCCGATGTGCCGCGCGATGCCGAGCGGCTGCTGCGCCATGCGCTGCGCCAGTCGGAGCACCTGCCGCTGGCGTACCGGGGGCTGGCACCGACGCTGATGGCGCTCGGTCGCCTCACCGAAGCCGAAGCAGCCACGCGCTATCTCGCCCGCATCGAGCCGCAGAGCCCGCAGACGTGGGTGACGACGGCGGGCCTCGCTATCCGGCTCATGCGGCCCGCGGAGGCGATCGCGGCTTATGAGCGCGCGCTCGAGCTGCGGCCGGAGGAGGCGGGACTGCAGATGTCGATCGGGCACCTGCAGAAGACTCTCGGCGAGCGGGCCGAGAGCGAGGCGTCCTATAAGGCCGCGCTCGCGATGGACCCGGGGCGAGCGGAAGGCTACTGGAGCCTCGCGGATCTGAAGAACTACGCCTTCAGTGACCTTGAGATCGAGGCCATGCAGCGGCTGATCGAGTCCGACCCGCGCGGACCTTCCAACGAGGCGCAGCTGCATTTCGCGCTCGGCAGGGCTTTCGAGCAGCGCGGGCAGTACGCCGAGGCGTTCGCTCGCTATGCCCGCGGTGCGGAGCTGCGCCGCGGCGAGGCGCCCTTCGACATCGTGCAATTCGAGCGCCGCAGCGCGCGCATTCGCACATTCTTCGATGCCGAGTTCTTCGCCGCCCACCGGGGCAGCGGCAACCCGAGCCGCGCGCCGATCTTCATCGTGGGTCTGCCGCGCTCGGGATCGACACTGGTGGAACAGATCCTCGCGAGCCACTCCGCGGTCGAGGGCACGATGGAGCTGCCCAATGTGCTCAACATCGTCCACGAGCTCGATGCGGCGGCCCCCGGGCGCGACGCTTACCCCGAGGTCATCGGCGGCGCCAGCTCCGCGCAGCTCGCGGCGCTCGGCCACCGCTATCTCGAGCAGACGGCGCCGCTGCTGCGGCTCGGGCGCGCACGCTTCACCGACAAGCTGCCCAATAACTTCAGCCACATCGGCTTGATTCACGCGATCCTCCCACGAGCGACGGTGATCGACGTGCGCCGTCATCCGATGGATGCCTGCTTCAGCGCCTTCAAGCAGTACTTCGCCCAAGGTCAGACCTTCAGCTACGACCTCGAGGACCTCGGGCGCTACTACCGCAGCTACCTCGCGCTCATGGATCACTGGCAAGCGGTTCTGCCGGGCAAGGTGCTCGAGCTTCGTTACGAGGAGCTGGTGCGCTCGCCCGAGGAGAGCGTGCGACGGCTGCTCGAGCACTGCGGGCTGGATTTCGAGCCCGGCTGTCTCACCTTTCACCAGACACGCCGGGCGGTGCGCACGGCGAGCGCCGAGCAGGTTCGCCAGCCGATCTACGCTTCGGCCGTGGGTCATTGGCGCAACTTCGAGCAGCAGCTCGAGCCACT
>DATFCZ010000016.1:0-91857 GCA_035252605.1 Steroidobacteraceae bacterium | reverse complement strand
CCGGGACGAAACTTCACCTCCTTGACCTGAATCTGCTTCTGCTTGCGCTTCGCCGAGTGGGCCTTCTTGTTCTGCTCGAACAGGAACTTCCCGTAATCCATGATCCGCACGACCGGCGGCTCCGCGGTGGGCGATACCTCGACCAGATCGAGTTCCGAGGCGGCTGCCATTTGCAGCGCCTCCGAGCGGGACATCACTCCGGCCTGCGACCCGTCGGCCGCGATCACTCGCAGTTGCGGCGCGACGATGTCCTCGTTACGCCGGACCCGCTTTGTTGCACTGGCGATGCGTCAGTCCTCCAACGTACGGCGCCCGCGGCTCGAGAGCTCGATGCGAAGGCGTTCGTAAAATGCCTCCGGGGTCATCGTGCCCAGGTCCTTGCCGCTTCGGGTGCGCACTGATAATAGATGTGCGGCGACTTCCCTTTCGCCTGCAACCAAGAGATACGGAACACGCTGCAGCGTGTGCTCGCGAATCTTAAAGCCGACCTTCTCGTTCCGCAAGTCGGAGATGGCCAGAACACCCTGATTTTTCAGGGTTTCCGTTACAGAGCGGACATACTCGTCTTGGCCGTGGGTGATGCTCATCACCACCGCCTGCACGGGCGAGAGCCAGGCGGGTAGCCGTCCGGCGTGGTGTTCGAGGAGAATGGCGAAGAACCGCTCGAGCGAGCCGAACATGGCCCGGTGCAGCATCACGGGCGTGCGCTTCTGGCTGTGCTCGTCGATGTAATACGCTCCGAGCCGCCCGGGCATGTTGAAGTCCACCTGCAAGGTGCCGCACTGCCAATCGCGGCCGATCGCATCGCGCAGGACGAACTCGAGCTTGGGGCCATAGAAGGCTCCCTCGCCCGGGTTCAGGGTGTACTCGATCCCGGCGGCGCCACAGGCAACCTTCAGCGCCTCTTCGGCGCGGTCCCAGACCTCATCGCTTCCGACGCGCTTCGGTGGCCGGTCGGCAAACTTGATGCGCACGTCCTCGAAACCGAAGTCGCGGTAGATGTCGAGGATGAGCTTCGTGATGGCCACCGACTCTTCGGTAATCTGATCTTCGGTGACGAACACGTGCCCATCATCCTGGGTGAACGCGCGCACGCGCATCAGGCCGTGGAGCGCGCCCGAGGGCTCGTACCGATGCACCTTGCCGAACTCCGCGAGACGTACGGGGAGCTCGCGGTAGCTCTTCAGTCCGTGCTTGAAGATCTGCACGTGTCCGGGACAGTTCATCGGCTTGATGGCGTAGACCCTATGATCGGGCGTCTCGGTGAGAAACATGTTCTCGCCGAATTTCTCCCGATGTCCTGACTCCTGCCAGAGCGAGATGTCCATGAGCTCCGGAGCGTTGACTTCATCGTAGCCCGCGGCGCGTTGACGCTCGCGCATGTAGCCGATCAGGGTCTGGAACACGCTCCAGCCCTTCGGGTGCCAGAAGACCGCCCCAGGCGCTTCCTCCTGCAGATGAAAGTAATCGAGCTCGCGGCCGATGCGCCGGTGATCGCGCTTCTCGGCTTCCTCCAGGCGGTGCAGGTACTCCTCGAGCTGCTTCCTGTCAGCCCACGCGGTGCCGTAGATGCGCTGCAGCATCTCGTTGCGCGAGTCGCCGCGCCAGTAGGCGCCCGCCACCTTGGTCAGCTTGAAGGCGCGCAGCTTCCCGGTGGAAGGCACGTGCGGCCCGCGGCACAGGTCCACCCAATCGCCCTGCCCGTAGAGGCTGATCTCCTCTCCCGCTGGGATGCTCGCGATGATCTCGGCCTTGTAGTGCTCGCCCAGGCTCTTGAAGAACGCCACCGCCTCATCGCGTCCCATGACTCGCCGCGTTACCGGCTGATCCGCCTTGGCGAGCTCCGCCATCCTCGTTTCTATGGCGGCCAGGTCCTCGAGCGTAAACGGGCGCTTGAAGGCGAAGTCGTAATAGAACCCGTCCTCGATGACCGGCCCGATGGTGACCTGAGCCTCGGGGAAGAGTTGCTTTACGGCCTGCGCAAGCAGATGCGCGGTCGAGTGGCGGATGATCTCCAGGCCCGCGGGGTCCTTATCGGTGACGATGGCAACGCTGGCGTCCCCGGCAACGACATACGAGGTGTCGACCAGCCTGCCGTTCACGCGCCCGGCGAGTGCCGCCTTGCGCAGACCCGAGCCAATGTCGGCCGCGATCTCATCGACCGTGACGGGACGGTCGAAGCGGCGTTGGCTGCCATCTGGCAGAGTGACGACTGGCATCTCGAGGCTCTCTGAGATCACTCAAAAAAAGCGCTCCCCGCCTTCGTTACGAGGGAGCGTCGCATGGAGTTCATGGTAGGCGCGAGTGGGATCGAACCACCGACCACCACCATGTCAAGGTGGTGCTCTACCACTGAGCTACGCGCCTATGCTTGAGCCATCCAGTATATCAAGGGATCAGGAGCCGTGGACCACCCTGGACGGCGGCAGCGTGCGGCTCGGGTCCGGCGCGTGCCGCAGCCGCTCGATCTCCTCCACGCAGTCTCCCACCCGCGTCTCGAGCCTGCTCACCCCCACGATCTCGAGTCTCTGCGTGGCGCGATCGAGGTCGTGCTCCTGGCCCCAGAGGCCGACGATGACCGGCACGCTCTCGGTGTGGGCGCGGATTCGCTTGACGACCGCCCGCGCCGGCGGGATCGCCTCCGGCGGCAGCGCCGAGACGACCACCGCCTCGAGGCCGGCGGCGCCCTCGACCTCCTCCTCCAATCGCTCGAGCGTCGCCACGCGCGCGGCGATGCCGCGATGGATCAGAACGGAGGCGAGGAGCTTGGCCACGATGACATCGCCGTGGTCGTCGGCGGGAAGGCAAAGCACCGAGGCCGGCTGCCACGCTATGCCGCCGCTGCGCGCGCTCGAGCGCTGCAGTCCCTCGAGGAGCTCATCCACCCATTCCTGGATCTGATCGAGCACCGCGCGGCGTCTGGCGGGCTTGAGCGCCCCACGAGCGAAGTCGGCCTTGAGGAGCCGCAGCGCCGGCACGATGGCGATGTCGCAGACTTCCCGGAGCGAATGCTTGCGCATCGCCTCCTCGAGCAGCTGGTCCGCCTCGTCGCGGTTGCTCGTGAGCAGGCGCTGATAGAGCTGTTGGTAAGGCTCGAGCGCCGGCTCGTCTCCGAGCAGCACCTCGAGAAACTCGAGCTGCGGAACGTACTTGCCCATGACGACGAGGCACACCGTGATGGGCACCGAGAGCAGCAGGCCCGCAAGACCCCAGAGCCAGGTCCAGAATGCGGCCGCGAGCAGCAGCGCCACCGGCGAGACGCCGGTCCTGGCGGCATAGATCCAGGGCTCGAGCACCGCGTAATTGAGCATCTCGACGCTGCCGTAGGCGCCGATGACGATGAGCGGATGCGTCCAGTCATCGAAGGCGGCAAAGGAGAGCGCGAAGGGCATGATCGCCGCAGCCCAGACCCCGACATAGGGGATGAATCGCAGCACCAGGGTGAGCGCTCCCCAGAGGCCGGGGTTCGGCACGTTGGCGAGCGCGAGCGCAATGCCCACCCAGAGCCCGGTGAAGGCGTTGATGAGGAGCTGCGAGAGAAGATAGCGGCTCACGCGCGCCGCGGCATCATCGAGCGCGGCGGTGGTCGCCTGGAGATTGCGCGGACCCAAGAGGCGAATGATTCGCTCGCGCAGGTCGGGAAGTCGCAGAAGCATGAAGGCGACCAACACCATGACGGCGAGGCCCCAGCCCAGGGGTTTCACCAGCGGACCGATGAAATCCTTCATGATCTCGAACACGCTGGCCGGCGGCTGCACGATCTCGACTCTCTGCACGCCGTAGCTCTGCCCGAGCACGGGCGTGAGCCGCTCGATCTGGCCCGTGAGGCGCTCGATGGCATCCAAGGTGTCGGTGATGCCGCCGCGCAAGAACCCGCGCAGGTGCGCGATGTGCTCGCGCAGATGCTGCTCGTAGCGCGGTAGCTGGTGCGCGAGGTCCGAGAACTGCCCGAAGACGATATCGCCCACCCCGCCGATCAGGGCGAGCGCGAGCGCAATGGAGGCGATCACGGCGACGAGCCGGTTGACACGCCAATGCTGCAGCCGCGCCACGACCGGCGCGAGGAGGAAGGTGAGCAGGACCGCGAGCGCGAGCGGAACGAAAAGATCCTGCGCGAGCCGCAGCACGGCCACGACCACGATTACCGTGAGCAGCACGGTTCCGTTCGTGGTCGCCTGGTGTGAGCCGTTCATGTGTTGGTTGATTGGCTCAAGGAGAACGCTCTACGCAATGCCCAGTTCCAGTTGCTTCAGCCGCTCGATCTCGTCGCGCAGCCGAGCAGCTTCCTCGAATTCGAGGTTGCGGGCACGCTTGAGCATCTCCGCCTCGAGCTTCTTCATCTCTCGAGCGAGCGCCTCGGGCTTGAGGTCCGCTGCCCGGGCGGGCTCCGCCCGCCTGCCTTCGCGCCGCCTGCCGCGCAGCAGCTGCGAGGCCGCAGGCGCTCCCGCGCGCGCGCCCTCCATGATGTCGGCCACGGCCTTGACGATGCCGCGCGGCACTATGTCGTGGGCAAGGTTGTAGTCGAGCTGCTTGCCGCGCCTGCGGTTGGTTTCGTCGATCGCCCGCTGCATGGAGCCCGTCATCTTGTCCGCGTAGAGGATGGCGCGGCCGTTCAAGTTGCGCGCGGCGCGGCCGATCGTCTGGATGAGCGAGTTGTCGGAGCGCAGGAAGCCCTCCTTGTCGGCATCGAGGATGGCGACCAGCGACACCTCGGGCATGTCGAGCCCTTCGCGAAGCAAATTGATGCCGACCAGCACGTCGAACTTGCCGAGGCGCAGGTCGCGGATGATCTCGGTCCGCTCGACCGTCTCGATGTCCGCATGCAGATAGCGCACGCGCACGCCGTGCTCGTGCAGGTAGTCGGTGAGGTCCTCCGCCATACGCTTGGTGAGAGTGGTGATGAGCACGCGCTCGTTGCGCTCGACGCACTTGCGGATTTCCGAGAGCACATCGTCCACCTGGGTGCCCACCGGACGTACCTCGACCTGCGGATCGACCAGGCCCGTCGGGCGCACGACGAGCTCCACGGTCTGGCTGGAATGCTCGGCCTCGTAGCGCCCCGGAGTCGCCGAGACGAAGATCATCTGCGGCGCGAGCCGTTCCCACTCCTCGAATTTGAGCGGCCGGTTATCGAGCGCCGAAGGGAGGCGAAATCCGTACTCCACCAGCACCTCCTTGCGCGAGCGGTCGCCGCGGTACATGGCCCCGAGCTGCGGAATGGTCTGATGGCTCTCGTCGATGACGAGAAGCGCATTGCCCGGCAGGTAGTCGAAGAGGCAAGGCGGCGGCTCCCCCGGCGCTCGTCCGGAGAGATATCGGGAGTAGTTCTCGATGCCGGCGCAGTAGCCCACCTCCTTCATCATCTCCATGTCGAACAGGGTGCGCTGCTCGAGCCGCTGCGCCTCGAGGAGCTTGCCGGCCTCGCGCAGCTCCGCAAGTCGAGTGCGCAGCTCTTCACGGATCTGATCGACCGCCCCGATCAGGCGCTCGCGGGGGGTCACGTAGTGCGTGCCCGGATACACCGTGAATCGCGGCACCTTGCGCGATACGGCTCCGGTGAGGGGATCGAAGAGCGCAATCGAGTCGATGGTGTCGTCGAAGAGCTCGACCCTGACCGCCTCGCGCTCGGATTCCGCGGGGAAGATGTCGATCACGTCGCCGCGCACGCGATAGGTGCCCTGAGTGAGATCGAGGTCGTTGCGCGTGTATTGCATGTCCGCGAGCCGGCGCAGGAGCTTTCGCTGATCGACCCGATCGCCGCGATCGAGGTGCAGGATCATCGCGAGATACGCCTTCGGATCGCCGAGTCCGTAGATCGAGGAGACGGTGGCCACAATGATCGAGTCGGGACGCTCGAGCAGAGCCTTCGTCGCTGAGAGGCGCATCTGCTCGATGTGCTCATTGATCGAGGCGTCCTTCTCGATGTACGTATCGGAAGAAGGCACGTACGCTTCCGGCTGGTAGTAGTCGTAGTAGGAGACGAAGTACTCCACGGAATTGTGCGGAAAGAAGCTGCGGAACTCGCCATAGAGCTGCGCCGCGAGCGTTTTGTTGTGCGCGAGCACGAGCGCGGGACGCTGCATCCGCTCGATCACCTGGCTCACCACGTAGGTCTTGCCGCTGCCGGTGACTCCGAGCAGGGTCTGCGCGCTCAAACCGTCCCTGAGCCCCTCGGTGAGCCGCGCGATCGCCTCGGGCTGATCGCCCGAGGGCTGGAAATCCGCTTCGAGTTTGAAAGGAATCTGTTCCATGCCGCTCCTGCCGTTGCGCCCCGGGTCGCGCGGTGGTGGGGATCGATACGATCCCTTAATATAGTGGCGCCCGCCGCTTTCGGAAGAACCACAGGAACTCCCGTGACCGTATCCGTCTCACGACGCGTCCAGCGCGTCAAGCCTTCGCCGACGCTTGCCGTCACCGCCCGCGCCGCCCGCCTCAAGGCCGAGGGCAAGGACGTGATCGGACTGGGAGCCGGAGAGCCCGATTTCGATACCCCGGTGCCGATTGCGCAAGCGGGGATCGACGCCATCCGCGGCGGGTTCACTCGCTACACGAACGTCGATGGCATCAACGAGCTCAAGGATGCCATCATCGCCAAGTTCGCCCGCGACAACGGCATCCAGTACGAGCGGTCCCAGGTCCTGGTGTCCTCGGGCGCCAAGCAGGTGATCTTCAATCTCTGCATGGCGGTCCTCGACAAGGACGACGAGGCGATCATTCCGGCGCCCTACTGGGTCTCCTACCCCGACATGGTGCTCCTTGCGGACGCCCAGCCGGTCATGCCGTTCGCAGGTCCTGCGCAAGGCTACAAGATCACCGCCCGGCAGCTCGCCGCCGCCATCACCCCGAAGACGCGCCTGCTGCTGCTCAATAGCCCCTGCAATCCGACCGGCGCCGCCTACACGCGCGCGGAGCTGCGCGCGCTCGGCGAGGTGCTCCTCGAGCACCCGCGCATCGTCATCGGCACCGATGACATGTACGAGAAGATCTACTGGGGCTCGGAGCCCTTCTGCAGCCTCCTTACCGCCGTCCCGGAGCTCTACGCCCGCACAGTGACCATCAATGGCGTGTCCAAGGCCTATGCGATGACGGGCTGGCGTATCGGCTATTGCGGCGGACCCAGGGAGCTGATCACCGCGATGGCCACCATCCAGGGGCAGTCGACCTCCAATGCCTCGAGCATCTCGCAAAAGGCCGCAACTGCCGCTCTCGCCGGGGACCAGACCTGCGTCGCCACCATGAACGAGGCCTTCAGGCAGCGGCATGACTATGTGGTCGGCGCGCTCAATGCCTTGCCCGGCGTGAGTTGCCTGCCGGGCGCCGGCACCTTCTACGCTTTCGCGGACGTTTCCAAGGCCATGGCGAGCCTCGGCTGCAGCAGCGACGGCGAGTTCGCGGAGCTGCTGCTCAATGAGGGAGGCGTGGCCGTGGTGCCGGGATCCGGTTTCGGAGCGCCGGGACACATCCGCATCTCCTTCGCCTGCAGCCTGCAGACGCTCGAGAAGGCGATCGAGCGCATCGGCCGGGTGCTCGCGGCGGGTGTGGTCGCGAAAAGCGCCTGAGCTTCGATCCCGCGTGGCGGGCTGCCGATGAGCTGGAGGATCCTCGCGGACCTGCTGCTCACCCTGCACCTGGCCTTCTCCGCGTTCGTCATCTTCGGCGGCTTTCTCGCCTGGAAATGGCGACCTGCCCTCTTTGTCCACCTGCCGGCGCTCGCCTGGGGAGTGTGGGTGGAGATCTCGAGTCAGATCTGCCCGCTCACGCCGCTCGAGAATCACCTGCGCCACCTGGCTGGCGAGGCGGGATACCCGGGCGGCTTCCTCAATCACTACGTCGTGTCGATCCTCTATCCGCCCGGGCTCACGCGCGCCGACCAGTGGGTGCTCGCCGCGCTGCTGCTTGCGATCAATCTCGCGGCCTACGGCCGGCTGCTCCGCCCTCAACGGCACCTGCGCCGCAGGGTTCCTTGACTATTCCGGGAACCTCGCCGCAGAATTCGCGCCCTTTCGCGATTTCTTGGCGCGATTCCTTCGCCGGTTCCCCGGTAGCTCAGTCGGTAGAGCGTCGGACTGTTAATCCGTTGGTCGTTGGTTCGAGTCCAACCCGGGGAGCCATAAGTTATTGATAAATAGATCCTTTTTTACAGTCGCCGGCGAATCCGGAATCGAATTGACGCCTTCAGCGTGATCAGCCGGTCGCATGCCGTCTCACCGGCTCCCATCCCAGCATAAGCCTCGGTGTCCCTTTTCAGCTTTTCAGCTTGCGCTACCCGGCAACGGTAGCCCTGTGGCCGCCGCTTGTGCAGTTCACTGGACGCGTGTGCCTTTCGTCCTCTTCCGCAGCGATACAACATCAGTAAATCAACATTCTGACGCTATCCCCGACTCTTTTGGTTACCATGCCGCGGCTGAGTCAGTCGGAACTTGCGCGCCAGTTGCCAGCCTACTCCTTTGAGCAATACTGCTTAGCCTGCCTGAGTTTCCATCGTTCGCTTGATGACAGGCAGCCCTGCCTCAATCATTGTGGCGACCTCAGCGGCCATATCGTTCGGTAGCAGATCCGCCGTCCAGACGAAACGCGATCTACTGATGCCGTCGGGAAACACCTGCGCCGCGCCGTTGTAGTGTAAGAATTTTCCGTCGACGATTGCCCACGCCACTCGACGGATTGCATCATTCACATCGACGATTTCCTCGCGTGCAACCATGCCGTTGGCGAAGGTGACGATTCGTGCGTCGCCGTCCATGCGCGTATCGACGACGAAACCCGGCACCAAACGGGTATGCAATGCACTCACGTCGCGCAACGCGTCCCAAACGTGTTCCGGCCTGGCGTCTATACGCACTTCCCTGATGATACTTGCCATGATCGCTTCCAGTTTAGCTTTGGCAGACGGCTTCGACATTGTTGCCGTCAGGGTCAATCAGGAAGGCGGCGTAATAGTTGGCGCTGTAGTCGATCCGTAACCCCGGGGCGCCATTGTCTCGACCACCCGCCTTAGGACCTTCCTGATGGAAGCGATCCACGGCGGCGCGGCTTGGGGCGCGCAGCGCGATATGAGTACCTGTGCCTGCGGCACCCGCACTTCTCTGATAGAGCCACAATGCCGGTTCGCCCTTCGGCCCGAGCCCGGCGGAGGCGTTGTCTTGCGCACAAACTTCCAATCCTAATGTCGCAAGCGCCGAGCGAAAAAAGCGTAGGCTGGTCTCCAAATCCCGCACGTGAATTCCAATATGGTCGTACACGAGCACCTCCGTAAGTTCGCGGCCAGTATCAGCCACCCAGCCTGGCCGAAACTTGGAGAATCTTGCGGTTGCCTTGGGCCACCTCTCTGAACCGCCGAGGAGACACGCCGGCTGCTCGGTGAAAGGTCCGGATGAAATTCGACATGTCGGTGAAACCGGAGTCGTACGCTACGTCCGTCACTGGTCGTCTTCCGCTGGCAAGCAGACGCGCGGCACTTCGCAATCTGGACCGCACCAGATACTGATGCGGTGTTACACCGAGTACCTTCGCGAACAGACGAAGGAAATGAAATGGACTTAGTCCGGCCTCCCGCGCTGCGCGTTCCAAAGGCACCTCCTGGTGCGCATGCGCATCGATCCATAGTGCCGCCTCGACGGCTCGCCGGCGATCAGTGCTGCGCGTGGATTTCAGTAAGGCCGAGCGATCGGACATCTGCTGCGCGAAGCAGGCGGCGAGCAGCATTCCCGCTTCATCAAGGCCGATATCAGCATGACCCGACGCGGCCGCCTGGGCCAATTCACCAAACACCATCAATTTCGGCGAAGGGGAAACTGCGCCGCTGCGCCATGTGCGCCGCCCGTCACCTATGGTCTCGACCAATTCCGGAGTCATTTGAATAGACAAGCATTCATCACCGCGAACCTGGTGATCATGCGTGCAGATATACTCATCCCCCGGGTAGCCTATTAGCACGGATCCGACAACCAGCTCGTAGCTCTTCCCGCGCGTTCGGCAACCGAAGGTGCCAGCACGTACGTAGGAGACGGAGTGGCTGCGATGCACTTCCGTGTAAGGACGGTCGCCAGGTTTGGCGTCACAGCGATAGTCGACTACCGTAACCGAACCTGTCTGCAGTTGCGTGATTACCGACATGGGAGCAGTTTATTTCACGAGCTTGAATATGACCAAGACATTCGGTGGCAGCTTTGGTTCTGGTGCATTACTCAGCAGTTCACATCCCTGGGGACTGACCCCACAGCGGCCGTTCAGCGGCCGCGGCGCCACTCACACTTCGTGCCCGTAGGCGCCACTCGTGACTGACCGCTTCGGGGAAGGCAAAATGGAAGTCTCAGCGGGCGTCCAGAAGCTCCACATGAAGAATATCCAGGTTATAGACGGCGCTCTGAATTGCACCTTCAGCATCTTTCAGGCGACAGATGACGAGTTCTCGCTCCTCTTTCCGGAGGGAGACCAGGATATCCAATACGCCGAGAATCTCGCCGGGCTATCAAACTCAAAAGCTATCGAGGACGCCCTAGGTCGGATATGGCAGCGACCTATCCGGAAGCGAGATGCCATGGTCATTCATGGCACATTGTTCTATGAGTTGCAGCGCTACAAGTGAGGCAATTCACCTACGCCGTGAAGCTTACCCCCGATAAACGGGATGGCGGTTACGTACTGACCTGTCGCGACTTGCCGGAGGTCATTACTCAGGGCGACACCGTTGCGGAAGCCGTGACAGAGGCGGCAGATGCGCTCGAGGAAGCAGTGGCTGGCCGGATTGACGACAAGCGGGGCATCCCGGTACCCACGGCGAAGAAGCGCGATGAGCGAAATGTCAGTGTGCCACCCTCTTTGGCCCTCAAGGCCGCGGTCTACTTAGCGGTCCGTGCAGCCGGCTGCGCTTGGACGAAAAGAAGCACGACGGATTCTCGACCCTCATCACCCAACGAAGCTGCCGCGAATTGAAGCGGCGCTCGCGGCGCTCGGGCGGCAAGTTCGAATGGAGCTCGCCTAGCACTCCCGGTCGCATGCCGTCTCAGGGGCGCCCATCCCAGCACAAGCCTCGGTGCCCTTTTCCCAGCTTGCGCCCCGGACATCGGTAGACGTTCGTCGCTGCTTGTGCAGTTCACGGGATACGTGTGCCTTTCGCCCTCTTCTGCTGATACGCAGATACAACATCAGCAAATCAACATATCCCGACGCTGGCCACCGACTCTTTGGGTTGCGATGCTGCCAACGCGGGCTATCGACCCATAGCGGAGCTCCAGACTAGCCTATGGTCGAAAGCAGACGTCGTCAATTGAAATGAATTCTCCCGCCCCACTCGCCAGGGTCGATGATCACTTGGCACACGGGGTCAGTATTGGGATGGCATCGTCGGACGCCCATCTCCATGCGTACCACACGATCAACAATGTGCACGGGACTTCCATCGCTCCAAAGAAAACATAATAAGAACTGGTTGTCGTGAGATTGAAGAGTGGGCCGACGATTTGGGTCAAGAGAACAGCGAGAGTTTCTATCACGCCCGCGATGATGTTCGCCCAGCGATTTGCTTGGGGCTTCAGGATCCACGACAGCAGAATCATTGCCATCGGGATCTCCATAAGTATTGCGATCCCCAACCACGCGCCCGGGGAGAAATGCATAATCTTGGAACTTACAGCCTTCGACCCCAGGGCGTCCATGCAGGCAAACACATCTGCGTAGATATAGTTGAGCGTCGCGAACACCCATAACACTGAAAGCCTGGCTCGGATATTTTTCATGAGAGCCTCCTGTACTGTCTAAGTAATGATCGGGACAGACCCCAATAATTCAGCCGCAGACGAGCGCGACGATGCTGGCGACACGACCGCATTACTTAGCGGTCCGTGAGGCCGGTAGCAGCAACTCCGAGCTCGCACGCCGGCTGCGCTTGGATGAAAAGAAAGCACGCCGGATTCTCGACGCTAATCACCCAACGAAGCTGCCGCGAATTGAAGCGGCGCTCGGGCGGGAAGTTCGAATGGAGCTCGCCTAGCACTGCAGCACACGAATTCCGGGATAGGATTCGATTGTTTCGATTCTAGAGACTCGATACCCCGCGCCGCTTCCCACGACCCTATCTATTATCGGCGTCGCTATACCCCCGAGGTCATCGAACTTTGCGTCCGCTGGTACGTGACGTGCCGGCTGAGCTACCGCGATCTCTCCGCCATGATGGCCGAGCGCGACATCACCGTCAGCCTCACGACTATCCTGCGATGGGCGAAGCTCTACGTGCCGGAATTCGAGCAACGCGGGGCGCGATTCGCGAGGCCGATTAATTCCTCCTTGTGGGTGGACGAAACCTCCGTAGCGGTTCAAGGACGGTGGAATTACCTCTGGCGCGCGGTCGATCGCAACAGGAAGTCCGTCCATTCGCAGCTTTCAGGAGACCGAACTATAGAATCGGCGCAGGAGCTCTTCCGCCAGGCCGTCAGGGTCACGTGGCCGCAGAAGATCAACGTAGACGGCAACGATGGCAGCCGGCATCACACCGATGATCGCGATATTCATCTTGCGCTCATTGGCATGGCGCACTCGCCCGGTGCCGTCGGACCCGATTCGCGCTCAACCGATCGTGTGCGGCGCGGCTACTTCGTCTCGACGATCTTCTTCAGGTTCTCGAGACCCGCCTGGTACACGCCGCGTATTGTATCGAGCGCGGTCTTGTCGTTCGCGCCAGCCGCCGGATGCGCGCCTGTATCCTTGCGCTTGAACCAGCCTTCCCAGGTCGCTGTGCTCTCGTTGCGCCCGACCGAGCGGACCGTGAACGTCGAGCGGTAGTGGCTCACCGGCAGCACGCTCTCGAGGATCCGGTAGCGGAACTTGCGCCCCTTCGAATCGAACGCGACGAGCTGCTCCTTGATCGTCCCACCGCCCTTCAGCGTCAGCAGTCGCACCGCGCCGGGCTTGTCGTTGGTCCCCTCGAGGATATGGTCGCTCGTGACCGCCGGATGCCAGGTGTTCAGCGCGTCGAAGTCCTTGGCCGCGCTCCAGACCTTGGCCGCCGAGGCGTGAATCGTGACCGTCTTGCTGACGTGTAGCGTTCGCGCCGCGGCGAAGCTCGTTGCCGACGCCAGCGCGAGAGCGCCTGCGGCGAGGAATGCGATTGTCTTGCTCATTGCCGTTACTTTTTTCTTCGCGGTCGAGCCCGCCGGGCGAATTATCCGGCAAAGTGCCCCGCCTTTGCACACGCCGGTGACGGGGGCCCCGGTCGCAGCCAGCGGATCGCGAGCGGTGGCACCATCAAGAGGCACACGACCGTCGAGGAGACCAGCCCCGCGAGGATCACGACCGCCATCGTCCCCTCGATGTCGTGGCCCGGCTGATGGAGCTGCCAGGCGATCGGCATCAGCGCGAGTCCGGTCGACAGCGCGGTCAGCAGCACCGGCGTGAGACGTTCCTCGGAATGCGAGCGTCGCCGCAAACACCGTATCGCTGATGCTCCGGCCGTATCACGCGGTCTCACGGCAGCCCACGAATTCCAGGACAGAAAATGAGGGTATCTCTCCCAACCGGACTGCTTCGAGCTTGAACTCTCGCGTATAGGATCGGCGCCCCTGCTTCTCTTCCTTCTGCACGGAACACCTCCGGGTCCATCATCTCACCTAAAGGAGGTGTCCGGGAACCGGGGGAAGCCCACAGTGACCGCTTCGGAGAGCGCTGGCACACTAGGTCGACAGGCAGCTCCCGGCCGTTCATGTCCCTCCGCAGGGAAGGCGAGCTGCAGGGAACAAAGGCGGGATGACAGCGTGGGCAGTAGGTGGTACTTTAGTGTCACCAGCAGGAGTATGCCCCATGGCCATCGACACCACCTCCGTCAAGCTACCCCCCAAGCTTAAGGCTCGCGTCGCCGCGCTTGCCCGCAAGTCCGGACGTTCCGCGCATAGCTTCATTGTCGAAGCGGTCGAGCGTCACGCCGAGCGCGAGGAGCGGCTGCGGAGTTTTGTCCAGGAGGCCCTGGCGGCTGACGCGGATATTGACCGTACGGGCGAGGTCTATCGTGCTGAGGACGTACACGCGTGGATTGAGCGCCTCGCAAAGGGGCAGAAGACCTCGCGGCCCAAGCCGTGGCAGCGCTAGTCTACTCTTCGCGCGCTCTCGATCACCTAGAAAGAGCGTTCGAGTTCTTGGCGCAGACCGACCCGGGTGCCGCACTGAACGCAGCGACTGCCATACAATCGGCGGTGTCGACCCTTGCGGCGCATCCTCTGATCGGGCGTCGCATCGAGGGTGAAATTCGGGAACTCGTGATCTCGTTCGGCAAGAGCGGCTACGTAGCGATGTACAGGTTCATTCCGCACCTCGACGTCGTGCGCGTGCTCGCGATTCGCCACCAGCGCGAGCTGGACTACCCTGAATAGACAGCGACATGCGAAGGTCCTGCGCGACTGTCCGCTTTGGATGAATTCGAGATGGGACGTTGATTTGCCGTTTATGGCCAATCCCGTTGAAAAAATCGACCCACACCGAAGTACGACCAACCAATACCATCAGCGTCGCTCACTTATCGCGCCGCATCGCATCGAGGTCACCTGTCCACCGCAACTGGCGTCTGGTCGAGGCTCCGGACAAGCGCAATACCTCCGCCATGAGCTTCGGATCGATCACGATATTAGCTCGCATGGTGGCTCGCCCCAATGTGTATCGCAGACGTAAAGCATACACATCAACGATTGCTGACATCGATGGGTTCTGGGCTCTGGGCGCCGGCGTAGTTCCGGTTCGGAGCTTTTAACGCTTGAGCGATGCTGGGGGCGTATCAGGCGGTCTCACCCCAGCACACGATTTCCACGGCCCTCTTTGGCGCCCAATCTGTCGGATAACGCAGCCGCCATCCGCATCACCGCGGTCGAGATGCTCGTGAAGGCGGCCTCGAAAGGCTTGCTGTAGCCGAGCGCCACTAGCGCGAGCACCATCTCGCCCGCATGCTGGAACACGGGAGCAGCCATGCCAGCTATTCCGGGGATGAAGTCGCTGGTGTGCGCAAAACCCTGTCGGCGTGTCTGCTCGATGATCGCCTCGATGGCGTCTTGAGTGCTGGGCGCGAGCCCGTTGCGCAGGTTCTCGACAACTTCCTTCCTGACCGCGGCAGCGGTCATCGCCCGCGGTAGGAAAGCCAGGAATGCGCGGCCAGTCGCCGATCGGGTTAGCGGCATGACGGACCCGAGACGGAGACTCGCGGCGACTGGCGTATCAGTCCCGAGCCAGCGCACGAATGTCGGTCCCCGGTTGGCCCATACCGCAAGCGCTACGGTCTGACCCGTTTCCCGGGAGAGCTCCGGCAGCGCACTGCCCGCGACGGTGACCGGATCCAGGCGTGCGAGAGCACTGAGGCCCAGTTGCAGAGCAAAAGAGCCGAGGTCGTAGAAACCGGTCTCAGGGTGCTGATCGACGAGCCCCATTCGGCCAAAGCTCACCAGATACCGGTGAGCCTTGGCCGCCGGCATGCCGGCTTCCTGGGCAAGGTCGCGCAGCATCTGGGGGCGACTCGCTCCCGCCAACGCGGCCAGGAGCCTGCCGCCCACTTCAATCGACTGAATGCCCTGCTGCCGCTTGCGCTTGCGCCTCATGACGCGAACGTAAGGCTTGACTGCGGTCAAAGCAAGTAATTACGATTAAATGAACACGTTAACTATTGTGCAATCGACTACCAGGGGAAAGAGATGACCGGAATACGAGGCCTGGGGGCGAGAAAAGGGCATCAGGTCCTTGAGAGACTGCGCGATCGGCCCCCTACCATCTGGTATCGGGGCGAGCAGGTGAAGGATGTCACTACGCACCCCGCCCTCCGAGGCGGCGTACATACCCTGGCCGGGCTTTACGACCTGCAGTGGAAGGATGCGGAAATCAGCCTGTATGACTCCCCGACCTCGGGGCAGAAAGTTGCGCGCTCCTTCATGATGCCTAGGACGCACGCGGAACTCTCCAGCATCAGCCGAGCCATGAAGGTCTGGGAGGACCATACCTTCGGGATGATGGGTCGGGCGCCCGACTATATCAACCGAGCCATGACCGGCTATGCGGCAGGCGCTCCGTTCCTGGCCGAGGCGGGGGAGCGCTACGGCCAGAATGCCGTCCGCTGTTACGAATACCTGCGGGAGAACGATCTGTGCCTGACGCACACGTTGATTCCGCCCCAAGTCAATCGTGCTGCAAGCATGGCGAAACAGGCGGACCCCTACTTGTCCGCACGAATCAAGGAGGAAACCGACGCGGGCCTGATCGTCCGCGGGTGCCGCATGCTCGCCACACTACCGATCTCCGATGAGATCATGGTGTTTCCCTCCACTCTGCTAAAGAGCGGCGAAGAAGATGCGCCGTACGCCTTCGGGTTCTGTATTCCGAATGACACGCCCGGCCTGCGCTTCATCTGTCGCGAGAGCGTTGATTACGGTCGCTCCCACTTCGATCACCCGCTCGGCTCCCGCTTTGAGGAAATGGACGCGCTCGTGGTGTTCGATGACGTTTTCGTCCCATGGGAACGGGTACTGCTCTACCGGGACGTCAAGCGCTGCAACGAAGCCTACGCACGCACGGGTGCCGTCGTTCACATGACGCATCAGGTCGTGGTGAAAAACATCGCCAAGAGCGAATTCCTGCTGGGTTTGGCCTCACTGCTGGTCAACACCATCGGCGTCGAGGTGTTTCAGCACATTCATGAGAAGCTGGCGGAACTTTGGGTTGCATCGGAATCCATGAAGGCTTTCTTGCGGGCCGCCGAAGCGGATGCGGCGCTCGACGAGTGGGGCGTCATGCGCCCGGCGTGGAATCCGCTCGATGCGGCTCGCAATCTCTTCCCGCGTCTTTATCCCCGGATGATCGAGATCATCCAACAGATCGGGGCTAGCGGCTTGGTCGCAATGCCGACGGAGGCCGATCTCAAGGGTCCTCTGGCCGAGGACATCCGCAAATACTACCAGGCGGCCCGGGCCGAAGCGTTCGACCGGGTGCCGATGTTTCGTCTCGCGTGGGACACCGCGCTGTCAGCGTTCGCCTCCCGGCAGGTCCTATACGAGCGGTTCTTCTTCGGCGACCCCGTACGCATGGCCGGGGCCCTGGTGACGGGCCACGGCGCGCAGATCAAAGAGTACGCCGACAAGGTCATGGCGTTCGTGAAGCAGAACCGAGACGAGGCGTTCACGGCCGCCGGCAGCGGTTGAGGTCCGCAATGGACCCGCATCCCGTACCCGATGCTCGCTGCTTCCGCGACGCCATGGGCCTCTTGGCAACCGGGATTGCGGTCATCGTGGGGCGCGCGGGAGACGAGATCCTGGCGATGACGGTGAATGCGGTCAGCTCCCTTTCGCTCGATCCGATGCTGGCGCTCTTCTGTCCCGGGAAGCGGACCAGGTTCGCGCAGCGGCTGGATGCCATGCCGAACTTCTCGATCAATTTCTTGCGTCACGATCAGCAGGCGCTCTCGACCTATTTTGCCGGCGGCTGGCACGAGGCCACGCCGCCTCCCTTCCGCTTCGCACCGTGGCGCGCCGCGCCTCGGCTCGAGGGCAGCCTCGCCTCGCTCGACTGTGAGCGCGAGCGGGTGGTGGAAGCGGGCGATCACTGGCTGGTCATCGGCCGCGTGCTGAACCTGCAAACCGGCATCCCACCGCACCGCCCGCTTCTTTTCTTCCGCGGCCGCTATCATGAAGTGGATTTCTCACCTGGCGAGCCGGCCCCGGATTTCACGCTTCCGGACGAACCAGCGCAGGCCTTTTACGCGCCGTAAGCGAGTTACATGGCGATGCGCCGGCGCCCTCCGGACGGACTCCTCTTTAGATCCTGGCGCGGCGCGTTTGAGCTTCGGCAGTCTCATCCTGCGATGCGCAGTGCTCCAGCCTCGTCGTCGAAGGCAATGGCGGTGAGTACCGGACCAGAGATCTCCTCACGTGCCACTCGCATGGTGTTGTTTGCTCCAGCGAAAAGCGTCGACTGCACGTAAAGACCGGGCTTCAGTGTGCGCCACTGGCGCGGTCCGCGAAATAGATGCCTGCCTCCCCGAAGGCAGAGGCGTAGGATATGATTAACGTTATAACTATCTGCCGCTGGGATGCAAGATCATGGCAAACCTGATCCGTCATGCCGATGCAATGTCCGGGGGCGAGGCCATAGTGGCAGCGCTTCTGAATCAGGGTATCGATACGGTATTCGGACTGCCCGGCGTGCAAACCTACGGCTTGTTCGACGCTTTGCGACGCAGCGAAGATCGGGTGAGAGTCATCGGCGCCCGGCATGAACAGACCTGTGGATACATGGCCTACGGTTACGCACGCGCGACCGGTCGTCCCAGTGTCTTCTCCGTGGTTCCGGGTCCCGGCGTGCTCAACTCTGGTGCAGCTTTGCTGACGGCGCTAAGCGCCAACGCACCCGTTCTTCTCGTGACCGGACAGGTTCCTTCAGCCTTTCTGGACCGCGGTCGCGGACACCTGCATGAGATGCCAGACCAGTTGGGAACGCTGCGCACCCTGGTGAAGTGGGCGACACGGTGTCTGGTACCCTCAATGGCTCCGACTTGCGTGGCACAGGCTTTCCAACAGATGTGTTCCGGGCGGCGAGGACCTGCTGCGATCGAACTTCCATGGGACGCCTTTACGATGCGGACAACAGTCGCACCCTCGCCGGAGCTACCGCTGCTGCCGGCACCGTCCATTGACGAGGAGCAGCTCGCCGGGGCAACGCAACTGCTGGCACGAGCGAGAGCACCTATGATTTTCGTGGGAGGTGGAGCCGTCGAAGCGGCAGCGCAAGTGCAGGAGCTCGCCGAGATTCTCGATGCGCCGGTGGTCGCCTTTCGTGCCGGGCGAGGCATCGTAAGCAGCGATCACCGGCTTAGTCTGACTGCTGTCGAAGCTTACCCGCTCTGGCACAGCACCGATGTCGCACTCGGGATCGGTACGCGCATGGAAATCCCCGGATGGCACTGGCGCCGCAGGCCTGCGGAACTGAAGGTGATCCGCATTGACATCGACCCTGCAGAGATGCTGCGCACAGCGGCTGACGTACCGATTGTCGCTGACGCCAGAGCGGCACTGTCTGCGCTCCTTGCCGCTCTGCGGAAAACTCATCTCAGCCGCAAACCGGACCGACGCTCGCAAATCGCAGATGCAGTCGCACGAACTGCGCAGCAGGTCGAGCGAGTACAACCTCAAGTAGCCTACCTGAAGACCTTGCGGGACGTACTCCCCCGCGACGGCATCCTCACCGACGAGATTTGCCAAGCGGGGTACGCCTCCTGGTACGCGTTTCCCGTATTTCAACCCCGCACGTTCATCAGTTCCGGGTATCAGGGAAATCTCGGTTACGGCTTTCCGACGGCCCTCGGAGCGAAGGCGGCGTTCCCTGAGCGCCCCGTGGTTGCCCTATCCGGGGATGGCGGCTTCCTCTACGGTGCTCAAGAGCTCGCGACCGCGGTGCAGTATCGGCTCGGACTCGTTGTGGTGGTGTTCAACAATAACGCCTTCGGCAACGTTCTTCGGGACCAGATCGAACAGTTCGAAGGTCGTGTCATCGCATCAAAACTCGTCAATCCGGATTTCGTCCGCTTCGCCGAGAGCTTTGGGGTATCGGCAGAACGCGTGAGTTCCCCGACTGAGTTCCGACCGGCCCTCGAGCGCGCGTTAGGGGATGGCAATCCACGGCTGATCGAGGTTTCGATCCCTTTCCTGGAAAGCAGTCCCTGGCCCCTGCTCTACCCCGAAGGACCCTACACCCGTTGATCTGGTGACCGAGGTTTATCGCACGAGTACCCTTTCCTCGGATTCCGAAGGTCAGCGAGTCGCGGAGCTGTCCGCGCAGGCGCTTCTCGTCAACGGTCATGCTTCAAGAAGCCTGCGCATCAGGCTCGAAGAGATCGCGCAGGTCAACTGATGCCCGCCGACGCTTGAGCCGCTCAGTAGACGATACTTCCCACCGAGCTGCCACCGCACACGAAAAGCGTCTGACCGGTGATGAAGTCGGCCTCGGGCGCGGCAAAGAAGACGACAGCCCGGGCTACGTCTTCGGGGCGTCCGAGCCGCTTTACCGGAATAGCCTGCGTGATGCGCGCCAGCTTCGGGCTCTCCCGCGGGATCATCTCGTGGAACATCGCCGTCCCCTCGATTGGACCTGGCGCGACGGCGTTTACCGTAATGCCGTATTCCCCAAGCTCAAGTGCCCACGTTCTCGTAAGTCCGAGCAGCGCCGCCTTGGTCGCGGAATACACCGTTCGGTTTGCGAGCCCAAGCACCGCGCGCGAGGAGATGAGCACGATTCGACCGAAATGTCGCTCCTTCATGGCCGGAAGGGTTGCCTGAACGAGCCAGATCGCCGCACCAAGATGCAGCTGGGTGAGTGTCTCGAGATCATTCGGGGTAACATCGGCGAGGGATCTTTCGCGGATCGCTCCGGCGTTGTGCACCACGGTGGTGATCGGAAACTCACGTGCGACCTCGAGCGCCGCTTGGCGCGCCGCGCTCTCATCGCAGAGATCGACCTCAATGTTGCGCACACGTGCAGACGAGCCGGGAAAAGGCTCAAGCGCCAGGCAGATCACGTGATAGCCGTCGTTGAGGAATGCCTCGCAGACTGCCGCTCCGATTCCGGTGCTCCCGCCAGTCACGATCGCATGCTTTTCAATCACCCCGGTCTCCCTTTTGGCTCTCAGCCACTGCACTTTGGGCATCGCGCACCTCCGACTCGGCGGCGGTCCCGACGGCCACCGCGCCAACCTCGGGTAATGCGACCAGCACCGCCTGCCCCGATTCGTCGAGATGCGCCGCAACCCGCACCCGGCACGGCGCGCTCGGCACCGCGTGCTCGACGTTAGCGATGACGGTTGGACCACAGTCCAGTCGTACCATCCCGATGCGCCATGGTAAGCGCTCACGGAAGTACATCTCATGGCTGTGGTGCAGCGTAGTCTCGCTGATGAGCTCGCCCCCGTCCGGCTGTGACCGCCAGGCGAGCGCAGTCGAGAGACAATGGTGACAAGCCTCGCGCGGCGGGTACTGCACCGCGCCGCACTCGGCGCAGACTTGAAGCTCGAATCTGCCGCGCACGGCGGCCACCCTCAGCCCGAGAGCTGCCGGGCTACGCGCCGCGGGTGGCAGTGCCCGCTTGCGCTCCAAGAGCGTCCGCTCGCGTTTCTGCTCATCGCTCACGCGTCTGACCCGGCGAGGATCGCAGCTGTCGCGCACAGACCGCGATCATAGTTGACCATGCCAAAGCCGCTCACGAGGCCGATGTGCGCCTGCGGCACCGCTGCGCCGATTGCGGCGCCAGTCACTTGACGGATCGCTTCAGTCATGCCGAGGAATCCGCCCGCCGCGCCCGCCTGTCCCACCGAAAGCTGCCCGCCGGAAGTGTTGATTGGAAAGCTGCCGTCAACCGCAAACGAGTGATCGCGGATGAATTGCGCCGCCTCGCCCTTGTCGCAGAAGCCGAGGTCTTCGAGCTGGATGGCGCTCATGACCGGATAATCGTCGTACGTTTGGACGAAATCGATCTCCGCGTGCCGAATGCCCGCCTGCGCGAAGAGCTCATTCCGATCGAGCGTCCAGCCGCCCCGGAATTGGATGGGATCGCCGGCATAGGTGTTGTGCCGCTCCATCGTACTGAGCACAGTCGCAAACGGCAGTCCGAGATCTTCGGCCCGCTTGCGGCCCATGACCAGAAACCCTTCTGCGCCGGCGCACGTCATTACGCAGTCATAGAGCCGTAGCGGATCGGCGATGACTCTCGCGTTCAGATACTCCTCCAGGGACAGCGGACGCCTGAGCAGCGCGTACGGAAAGCGAAGCGCATTGTTCCGTTGGGCTATGCACAGCTTGCCGAAGTCCTCCCGGCGTGCGCCGAAGTTCCTCATGTAGTAAGCGGTCAGCATGGCGAAGATTGCGTTCGGACCGCCGGCGCCGTAGGGGTACACGGCATCCTGCGCAAATTGACTGAAGGTCGCCAGAGTCGAGCGGAAGGTCCCTGGGTGGCTCGTATCGGCGCCGATGCAGGCGACGACTGCGGCATCGCCGAACTGCACCGCGCGCAGCGCTCGGCGTAAAGCGACGATCGCCGCCGCGCCGCCGAACGGAATGTGATCCAGCCACCGCAGCGAGAGCCCCAGGTGCTGGCTCACCGCGACGGCCGTGTCCGGCGCGAGCGTGAAGCTCGAGAGACAAAGGCCATCGAGATCGGTTTTGCTCAGCCGCGCGCCCTCGAGCAGCGCGCGCAGCGCGCCGGCGATGAACCAGTGAGCCCCGTGCTCCGAATACCTTACGTAGGGCACGGTGACGGGTACCGTCACGACCGCATCCCCGAAAGTTCTTCGAGCGGGACGACTCACGCGACTCCCGTCCGCCTCTTGAGCTTGCGCACGTCGATGCACGCCGGATCCTGCAACAGAGAGTCGCCGAGCGCCCTGAGCTCGACGCGCTTGATTTTCTCCGTTGTGGTGAGCGGCAGGCGCTCACAGAAGCCGATATAGCCCGGTGCCTTGAAGTAGGCGAGACGCTCGAGGCTGAATCTGAGGATGTCCCGCGCCAACGCCGTCCGTTCGGCCGCGCTCAGGGACTCGCGCGGCACGATGCACGCCATCACCTCATCCCCGCGCACCTCATCGGCGACGGCGGTCACGCCTACGGCGGCGATTCGGGGATGCTGCATCAGCACGCCTTCGACTTCGAGCGCCGAAATATTCTCACCGCTTCGGCGAATCACGTTCTTCTTCCGATCGATGAAGTGAAAATCACCGTCGGAATCGAGCTGCACAACATCGCCCGTATGAAAGTAACCTCCGGCCCACGCCGCCTTCGTGGCTTGCGGGTCCTTGAGGTAGTAGCGGAAGAATCCATAACCGGGGACGGCGCCGGAATGCCTCACCAGCAGCTCGCCGGGCTCGCCGCACGGGACGGTTCGGCCGTCGTTATCGATCACTCGACATTCGATCCTCGAATCGGCTCTGCCAAAACAGGTGGTCCCAACCTTGCGGGGCTCGCGATTGGCGATGATCGCAGCCCCCGCCCCCGTCTCGGTCATCGCCCATGCCTCGATGAGCGGAAAACCGAACCGATTCTCAAAGGCCGCATGCAGTCGGGCGCTGACCCCGGCTCCGAACCCAAAGCGCACTCCGGTATCCCGATCGCGAGCGCAAGGAGGTGCGCCCAGCAGCATCGACGGCATCACGCCGAGATAGTGGATGATCGTGGCGCGCGAGTCCCGAACGCACTCCCACCACGAGTCTGGATGAAAGCGATCGAGCGGCACGATGCAGCCGCCCGTCAGCAACATCACCATGGTCGAGAATGCCATCGCGTTCATATGGCTCATGGGCAAGGGCGTAATGAGCCGCTCCATCCCCGGCCGGACTTCGCATAGCCCGTCGAGTTCCGCATACCATCGTCCCGCACACAGAAAATACTCATTCGCCAGCACGCATCCCTTTGGCCGATCGCTTGTCCCCGACGTGTATAGCAGTGCGCATTCGGTATCGACACCCGGTACCGCGTTCCCTGCCGGAGCGGGACAGGAAGCCGCCCCCCAATCGGCGAACTCGGTGTCCGTGACCGCCAGGGTCTGCCCGGATGATCGGGCGGCGCGGATCAGATCGGGCCATCGCGCAACCGGCACCACCGCCAGACAGATTTCGGAATGGCCGACGAGATACTCCAGCTCCGAGCTCCGCCATTCCGTATGGATCGGCACAACAGAAACGCCGAGAGCGTTCAGCGCCAGCCAGTGGAAGAAGAATGCCGGACGATTCTCGAGCATCAAGCCCACACGATGTCCCTGCCCGTAGCCTGTGGCTCGATACCGCTCGAGCAGCGATTCGACCTCATGCGCCGCCTGTGCGTAGGACCACGTGCGAGCCTCGATTCCGTACTGGGCGGCTGTCTGTCGCAGCAGGCACAGGAAATCCTGATTCGGATATCGCGCGACGCTGTGACGGAACGCCTCGTACACCGTCCCCGAAACATCCCCAATGAGATTCGCCATCGCGCGGCTTCGAGTGCTTAAAGGAAGAGCTGAATCGAAGGCAGCGCCGCGTCACAATTGAGCAACTCGATTTTTTTCAAGCGTATCCGCAACGCTCCCGCGATTGAGGTGAGGTGATGCCACGCGGTCCCTGCCAGCACCAATTGCGCATCGAGCCGAGATTCGACATAGATGAACGGGGTGCGCACGATGAACCGATTCTCACTGCTGTCAGCTTCTTCTACGCTAGGCTGTTGCAGAACGTGCTGGCAGAAACTCGGTTGCTGCTGCGAGAAGGCATTCTGCGTGTGCAGCCGCTCGATGCGCACCTTCAGAAGCAGCTTATCCTCGTAGAAGAGCGAGGTATGGGTCTCCCCCTCAGGCTGCCCGCGCGTGAGTGGCATCCAGTAGCGCGCGTCCTCGGTGAACAGCTCGTACCACTCATCGAAGCGCTTCTCATCAAGGAGGCGCGCCTCGCGGTAGACGAAGGTCGCGAGTGTCACATCGCTCGGGCGAGCGGCACTCATCACGATCCGCTCTCCGGCGCTCCGCGCGTCATGTACTGGAGCCAGGCGCGATACTGCCCGCGCATGGGAGCTTCGTTCGTCGCCCCATAGGTGCCCGCGATGGAGACCGACTCGGAGGCTGAATAGTTGCGGTGCAGGCTCACCCATTCGGCGCTGCCCGATGCGAGGCCTTCCTGGATCGAGCGATAGCAGTGCAGATCGTCATGGCCGACGACGGATGTCGGGGAATTGATGAGGCGCGAATACGTCGTCGTGCGGGCAAGCATCTCATCCGGCGCCCCCACCAGGCGGAACGTCCAGCTCTCGATCAGCGTCTTGTCGACGGCCAGGGGACGCGCCACCCGGATCGCCTGGATCGCACCCTTGATGGTGAGGCTCGGGTAATAGACCGTGTTGTGACGCGCCTCGCCGAGAATGCGCTGCGTCTTCTCGGCTCCATACGCTGCGACCATGCGCCGCTCGTATTCCCCAACGCTCGAGTACTTGGAATGAATGGAGAAATTGACCCCGGTGTAGCTGTGCCCGTTCTCGTATACCTTGACGCCCATTTTCTCGAAGAAATCGTAACCATTGACGAACGGCACGAACTGCTCGATCACCATCGGCATCGGCGCCCCGGAGGGCGACTGCTGCCAGAGTCGCTTGGCGGTCCCGGCGGAGGACTCGTGCGCGACCATCGGGTGCATGGCGTCGTTCAGATTCTCTACGAACATCTTCCAGTTGCAGTCATGCAGATACCGCAACACGCCACCGGCAACCTCGAGTCGTCCGGCCGGTGAGCGCTCGACCATGTTGTCGATCGAGCTCAACGATTCGCCAAAGTACGCGGCAAAATCCGCGCCCTCGCGCGCGAGGCGAGCGAACACGAACCCGCGATAGTTCGCGGAGGCAATCTCCGGAAGACCCCCGGCGGCCTCACTGTGCTCGAAGCCGGTTCCCTCATAGCCGCCTCTCAGGGGGATCGTGCGCAGCGTTCCATCGAGTCTGTATGTCCAGCCGTGATAGGGACAACGCAGCGCTCCGCCTGCGCACTGCCCCTGCACCGCGCTTAGCAGCTTCGTGCCCTTGTGGGCGCAGCGGTTCGGCAGTACACGGACGGCGCCGTCCGCGCCGCGGAGCAGGATCACCGGCTCGCGGCCGATCACGGTCGTGTAAAAGTCCCCGGCATTCGGGATCTGACTGTCATGTCCGACGTAGATCCAGGTATTGCGCCACAGCCGTTCCATCTCGAGCTCGAACAGCCGAGGGTCCACATACAGGGCGCGATGCACACTGTCCGCTCGGACGAGCGCGCGGATCGCCTCCGTGTCATCAAGGTACCGCTGCATATCTGCGACCCACATGGTCTTCCCGCTAGCGTGCGTCGGCGCCAGTCACCGCCCCTTCACGTGCTTAAGAAAGTGTAGCAGATCCCGGTTGAACCGCTCGGGATCCTGGAGGAAGGCGAAGTGGCTTACGTCGGGTTCAATGAGCAAATCACTGCAGGAAACGTGATCGGGCAAGAATCGCAAGTCTCTCCGATGAGCACGGTCAGCGCATTCAGATGCCCTTCCCGGCCGCACCACCGACTGAATTATGAGGAGAGATGTTGCTCGAGTTGAACCGCCCCAGCGATGCTCTGCGGGAATTCGAAGCGACTTTGAAGAAAGAAGCGAACCGCTTCCGTTCCTTGTATGGCGCAGTCGAGGCGGCGAAATTGACGGTAATGTTCAGTTAGCGCGGCGCTATGCGGTTGCCCTGCTCAAGGCATGCGAGCACGCTGACCAGCCCGGTCGCACTGAATTGGCTATGGCGCGTACGATCGCGAGCGCGAACACTGCGCGGAACCGGCTTCGCAATCTTCAATCAACGGTAGAGCAATGACGCACACGATACTCATGAGCGCGATCCCGCAGCGGCGCGTCTTGTACACGATTCGCGGCCCTATTCGTCGCGTCGGCAAGCGGACAGGTACTGGACCAAACCTGATCCAAACCGGGAAATCAGGACCCGCCCGCCGCGCTGCCCACTCGCTCGGGCTGCCAGGCGGTCAGGACGTCAAGGAGAATTGCCGCGACCAGACCAAATCCGGCCCCGACCGGCCCCACCGGCGGTGCATGAGAGAAGCCCAACGCCAGCGCTGAGAGCACCAGCAGCCCGGCGGGGACGAGCCGCCGGAGCTCGGCGGTCGACTCGGCCGTGACTGCCAACGCGGCGATCAGCCACCCCACGACTCCCACCAGCGCCAGCACCCCTACTAGCGCGGCGCTAAACAAGGTGGTCAGCCCGTCCACGAGCCCCGCTCGCAGCCCGGCGGGCGCCTGCGCGCCCGCATGGGCAAGCAACCATCCGGCGACGCCGTCGACGCCGACGAATGCGCTGTAGAATACGAGGCTGAGCACCACCCCGCCCTGTCGCAACCGCCACCACCGCCCGCCAGCTGTCGGCCAAGCCAGCATGCTGAGGCCGTATAGCGCAAACCCCGGCAACAGCGCCAGGTGCAGTGGCAGCCATGCCCCCGATGCGGTGATCCGTTGCAGCTCATGGCTGACGTCGGTGCTGTAGCCTGGATGGGCGGCGGTGAGCGTCATCACGATGGCGGGGCCGCCAATCCGCAGCAGCGAGCACTTCCAGTGTCCCTTCCCCGCGGTCATCGGGCGAGCCATCCGCACAACCGGCTCGGCAAGGACCCGATCAGAGAAACTCGTCCCATGCCAGTACTCTTGCTCACAGATTGCTTTTCGGCATGCCCTTATCTGCCGGTGACGCAAGCCTGACCAGCTGCTGACCACACGATGCAGAACCCCTCATCGACACTCTCTTCACTTCGGCCGCGCGCAAAACGACGAGCTCCAACCGTTGACTCGCGAGCACCCGAAAGTCAGTCCCGGGATCACTGAGGATCTCTATCCATTTTTGTTGTCATCGCTCCTCGGCGAGGACTTCGGAGCCAGGGGCCGCACTCGAACTCGACCGGGGACGAGAGCAGCCCGAGGACACTATTATATCGCGGTACGCATCTGCGCCCTCGAAGAGAGGCCGGCGAGATTGATCAGGCTCCCGGTACGGCAAGATATCGGACCGTACACGCTGAAGCCTGCGAGAAGTCCGGAGAGCGTACCAAGGCGTATCAGCGGGTCTCACCGCAGCACACGATTTTCACGATAATTCAGGGTATCTTTCGGAAGCCACCGAAAACAACCATGGATTCAGCAGCTTACGAGCCAGTTCGAGTCCTCAACATCGGGACGATTGAACGATTCACATCCGCTCCATCAGCTCGATACGGTTTCCGAAGGGATCTTGGACGAATGCGCGCCGAGTCGCCTCGATAAGCTCCGGTTCCGTGGCTTGGAATCCCTTCTTCCGACATCGACCGAGAACACTGTCAAGATCGCCGACGAGGAGTCCCGGATGAGCCTTGGCAGAGGGCCGGAAATCTTGCTCCACCCCGAGATGAATCTTCACCGATTCGCTTTCGAACCAACAACCGCCGCGCGCGGCGAGTTCCGGCGGTTTGGGTCTTTCGGGAAGCTCCAGCACGTCGCAATAAAACTCTCGCGCGCGAGCTTCCCCGCCCGGCGGCATCGCGAGTTGCACATGATCTACTCCGATGATGGACATGATCGGCTCTCAGCTCTATGGCTCCGATGTAGAAACGTTACCGGCCCCGAGATCACCCATTTCCATTGCCAGTCCGGATGGCGGGAACTTGACGCCCAGATTGTACTCTCCCGGCGTCACGGCACTCGGTACCAAGAGCGCCGGGCTTCTGCGCTCGTCGTACCAGCTGTCACCGATTGCATTGCAATCCATGGATTCCGCTGAGCGCCCCGCTTCGTCAAGGAATGCCCCGATGTTCCCGACCGCTCTCGCGGCCAGTGGCGTCGATCCGAGGAAGGGAGCATAGTGCCGCCGTCTGCGTCCTCACGCGTTCGCGGTAGACCGCCGGAGCTCCCATGCGAAGCTGGACACCTGATCCGACTTTCTATCCTTCAGCCCGCCTCGCGATGCAGGCCCCATCCGAGAAACTTGCATACGTGGCTCTCCTCAACGTGACCGGCGACGAGCCGGATGCTCTCGGAGTGGTCGATCTCGATCCGCGCTCTTCGACTTACGGAACTCTGATCCACCGCACATACATGCCGACTGCGGGCGATGAGCTGCACCACTTCGGCTGGAATGCGTGTAGCACCGCGCTCTGCCCCTACGCTCCTCATCCGCACATCGAGCGGCGTTACCTTGTCGTGCCGGGACTGCGTTCTTCGCGCATTCACATCCTTGACACCAAATCCGATCCGCGCTCGCCGCAGATCGTGAAGGTGATCGAGCCGCAGGAGCTGCATGACCGAGCCGGCTATTCGAGGCCGCACACGCTGCATTGCGGCCCCGAGGGCATTTATGTGAGCGCGCTCGGCGCGCCCGATGGCGGTGGACCCGGCGGTCTGTTCATACTCGATCATGACTCCTTCGACGTGCTCGGGCAGTGGGAAATCGACCGCGGTCCGCAGTACCTCGCCTACGACTTCGCCTGGCACCTCGGGCATGACATCCAACTCACGAGCGAATGGGGCACGCCGCAGATGATCGAGGATGGGTTGGTGCCGGAGCTTCTGCTCGGCTCCAAGTACGGCCATCGCCTGCACGTATGGGATCTGCGCCGGCGCAAACACCTCCAGGAGATCGACCTCGGAGCGGAGCAGCAAATGGTACTCGAGCTTCGTCAGGCACGCGATCCGACGAAGGCATATGGCTTTGCTGGAGTCGTGATCAGCCTCAAGGACCTCTCATCTTCGGTGTGGCTGTGGTACCGCGCGAATGGCACATGGTTGGCCAAGAAGATCATCGAGATTCCGGCCGAGCCGGCAGAGCCTGAAGAGCTGCCGCCCCTGCTTCAGGGATTCAAGGCGGTTCCACCGCTCATCGCCGACATCAACCTCTCGCTCGACGATCGGTTCCTATATGTGTCCTGCTGGGGTACTGGTGAGTTCCGCCAGTACGACGTTTCCGACCCGCACGCGCCACGCCTCACCGGATCCGTCCGACTCGGCGGCATCGTCAAGCGCTCGCCTCATCCTGCGGCAGGTCGGGTGAACGGCGGCCCGCAGATGGTGGAAGTCAGTCGCGATGGTCGGCGCGTGTACTTCACCAATGGACTTTACAGGGCTTGGGACAAGCAGTTCTATCCCGAGGGCATCAAGAGCTGGATGGTCAAGTGTGACGTCCGACCCGGCGGAGGCCTCGCGCTTGATCCTGAGTTCTTTATTCCGATCGAGGAGGAGTATCGGATGCACCAAGTACGGCTGCAGGGCGGCGACTCCTCGTCGGATTCGTTCTGCTATCCCTGAGACGCTGAGCGAGGAATTAGCAGACCCCGCGTATCGAACTGCAGTGCGCGAAGATGACTTGGCCGTGGCTGATGCTCGTCGGACTTGGCGCCTTCCATGGCCTGAATCCCGCCATGGGCTGGCTGTTTGCCGTGGCTCGCGGGTTGCAGCACGGCAGCCGGACGATCGTGCTTCAATCAATGCTCCCGATCGCCGCCGGCCATGCGCTCTCGATTGCGATGGTTGTTGCGGCCGTGGGGGTCCTACGTCCCTGGTTTGAGATCGCCGCGCTGCAGGCGGGATGTGCGCTCGTCCTGATCGGCTTTGGCGCATACCGGCTCTTCGCTCGACACCGGGCGCGGGTGGGAATGCAAGTGGGCCCCGCTCAGTTGACACTCTGGTCATTCCTGATGGCGACCGCCGACGGCGCCGGCCTGATGCTCGTTCCGGCCTTGCTCGCACTGCCCCTCGGTGGATTGAGCGCCGGTCACGGAACGATGGCCGCAATGAGTTTGGTGCCTGCATCCGCCACTACGGCACTCGCCGCCGTAGGCGTTCATACGATGGCGATGTTGGTGATTGCAACGGCAGCAGCGGTCCTCGTCTACCAGTGGGTTGGACTTGCATTTCTGCGGCGCGGCTGGATCAACTTCGAGCTGCTCTGGTCCATCGCGCTCATCGGAACCGGGGGACTCCTGCTCATTGCTCGGTAAGGCGGAGGCATTTGAGTTGGCTGAGGCGCGTGCCACTTAGCGAGCTCGGACAGTCTACGGAACCCGCTTCGCGGTCTTCGATAGACCGCAGGGCATGATGCATACGATACCGGCGAGGGCGATTCTACTGCGGCGCGTCTTGCGCCCGAGAGGTGGACAAGCATGCGCATGTCATTTTGTTTCCTCGGCGTCTTGGCGACCCTGTTCATCGCGCCCAAGCTCGGACTCGCAGCCGAATCCGCGCAACTTCCGAGGCTCGAGCCGGCGGTAGTCCAGGTCGACCTCAGCGCCCTGCCGGCGAGCGAGAAAGGCGCCCTCGCCCTGATCATCCACGCCGCGCGGCGGATGGATGCACTCTATATGCAGCAAGTGTGGCCCGGCACCGCCGCCCTGGTCGCGGAACGTACGCCCCCGCGGGACGCTCGCGCTCGCGCAGAGCTGGAAGCGCTCGGCTTCTTCAAAGGACCCTGGGACGAGCGCGGCAATGCCTTCATCCCTGGTGTTCCCGCCACCCGACCGATGGGAGATTTCTATCCGGCCGGAGTTAGCAAGAATAAGGTCGAGGCCTGGCTCGCGACCCTGCCGCGGCGTGAACGTGAGCAGGCATTGGGCGCCTTCACGGTGGTTCGAAGGGCGCCCGATGGCCGATTTGGGATCGAGCCCTACAGCCACCACTATGCGAGCGAGCTGCAGTTGGCTGCGAGAGATCTGCGTGCTGCCGCCGCCCTGACGCGGGAAGCGACTCTCAAGCGATACCTGCTGAGACGGGCGCAAGCACTGCTCGATGACGATTACTACGCGAGCGACGTGGCATTCGTGGGCCTACGCGGGCCAATTGATGTCGTCCTCGGGCCCTACGAGGTCGATGACGATGACTGGTTCGGTGTCAAGACCGCATTCGAGGCATCGATCGCCCTCGTCGACAAAGCCGCGACCGAGCGTGTGGCACGGATCGCCTCCCACCTGCAGGAACTCGAGGATCACTTGCC
The DNA here is from genome assembly GCA_035252605.1 of Steroidobacteraceae bacterium. Lineage (GTDB taxonomy): Bacteria > Pseudomonadota > Gammaproteobacteria > Steroidobacterales > Steroidobacteraceae > 13-2-20CM-66-19. The sequence goes on along the minus strand of DATFCZ010000016.1, from coordinate 60,385 downwards.
GCTGGCGCCGGAGCTGCGCGGGCGCAGACTCGCCGCTGCCTCGCCGGTGGCGGTTCTCGATGTGATCTATCACGGCGGCCTCGCAGCCGCGGGCGGTGCGGCTGCGGGTTACGGACTGCCGAACGATCTGCGAGTGCTCAACGCGGCCGGCGCGCGCACCGGCACCTACAGCAATATTCTCAAGGTGCGTTACGAGACCACGTTTCTTCCGATCGCAACCGCGGCTCTCACACCCCGCGACCGCGCGAAGCTGCGCTTCGAGGATATTCGAGACGAGATTTTGATGGTTCGGCTCTTCGATTCGCTAGGCCCGCAACTGGTGACTGGCACTCAGCAGCCTATCTCGAGCGCCCTGCGCGACAACTGGGCGGCCGCTGAACAGGTTCGCTCGATGCTCTTGTCCCTATGGGGGCATCGCTATCTGATCGAGCACGGCTATCTCGGGCGGCGTGAAGGTGGAGCGCTGTATACGGCATTTCTGGTACCGGCGCTCGCGCGTCTGCGCGGAGGGCTAAAGGATTCACCATCCCAAGGCTCCACCTACATCCTGAATCGACTGATAGACGCCGGCGCTATTCGACCCGATGAGACAGGACGCCTGATGATCGACACAAAGCGCGCCGACGCGGAGGTGGAACACGCGGCCGACGAGTTCATTTCCGCCATGGCGAGGGGCGACGCCGATCGGGTGCGCGCGCTGCTGCGCCAACATGTGGTCATTCATCCGCTATTACAGCCTGTGCTCGAGCGCATGGGCGCTGCGCCACCCCTTCGCAGGTTCATATACCGCACAGCCGATCAACTGGACGCGCCCGCTGCGCTCTGACTTCTCATCTGGAGTCCATACCGTTACCGGCATCGCCTATCGCGTGCGCCTCCGTGCTGGAGGCACGGAGCATTCTGGTGCGCCATCGCCGCCCGCTTGGCACGATCACAATGAGTAGTGCACCACCATGCGCGCGATCCGCGGCTGATCGGACCATTGTGCGAATCCGATGCACACTTGCTTCAGCCCCCCGCCGTCCATGGTCTCGACAGGCTTTGCGGCGAATCTCGCGTTGTCGCTCGCTTCGCCCGGCATCAATCGGCTGTCGCTCCAGCGTCCCGCAGCGTCGGTCTGGCGTAGGTAAAGCTCCACGTTTCCGAGTTGTGCCGCAGCGGGAATCGTTGCGCAAAGCACGATAGGGCTGGCATCGGATTCCGCGCACGCGGCAACGGGTGCCGCCGTTGGTGACGGGGAACTCACCGAAGCGGACGGCTTCGCCGCGGCGGCCGGCGGTGGGAGCGGTCCACCCGCAGTCGATCTTGCGGCTCTGCTCGTTGCACCCGTCCCGCAGGGCGGCGCTGTTGCGAGGACCACGACGCCCTGAGCTCCCATTTGCCGCAAGATATCGGTCTCCACCACCGAGCGTAGCTCGGCGCGACTTTGCTCGATGTCGCCCTTGTACCGGGCAAGGTCGCCGATGCGGTCGCGCAGATCACGCACGAGAGCCTGCTGTACCGCGAGCTCGTTCTCGTACGCCCACTGGGCCAGCGCAAATCCGCCGACCGCCGCGCCGAGCAGCATCACCAGGAGGAGGCTCACCACCACGTGGTTCGCCTTGCGGGTCGGCGTCGACCGGGTTCTCGCCGCGATCTCCTTCCCGAGCGAGGTACGCAACTGAACGAACGAGCCGAAGACCGTGGCACCGGCAGCGATGATGGCGGCGAGCACTCCGTCGGACATGGCAATCATGTTAGTAGGCCGAGCTGACCGCAGGTCGACGGCGGGTACGTTGCGTCATTCTTCGATGAGCCGTCACCGGCCGCGGACGCCGGGCCGTTTCGGTATAGGTAAGTCAAGATATAAGAGCGATCCTTGTTATTGGCGAGCCAGGCCCGAAATTCCTCCACCCTCGCGGTCCCGTCCGCACCAATCATTCGCGTGAGTGTCTCGCGTCGGCTCTCCTCAGAGAGCTCGCTACGAATGCGACGTTGCCAGGCATCCGTGAAGATGGTCGGTATCCTGTGGCTCAGCTGCAGCACCTCGAGCAACTCCCACTCGCCGCCGTCGAGCCACGCCTCATCGCACGTGGAGCACACATCGAGCCGATTGGAGATCCGGCCGCTCAGCTTGTACTTCGCCATGATTCGTGAACATTTCGGACACGCGATTGCAGCGGTCGTATCCGTCGCCTCCGATGCCGGTCCTGCTTTTCGCCCCTCGGGCACCGGGGCGTTCTGCGTCTCTGCCCAGTGCCGGTAATACAGCAGCGACAAAAGACAGCCGCGGCAGATGCCGCAGCCCATCGCCGGCAGGTACTCATCGATCATCGTCGGCCTGAGATCCGCCGTCTTGCAATGCGGACACTTCATCGATGCACCTCGAGGGGGGGCCCGATGCCTGGCCACACAGACTTTCGCCCCACCGCCGCGCCGAATATAAGGTCCATGCTGGATCGCTGCGGTGACGCATTGCACGGTCGGGAACGGGTCCGCTCGGTGTCGCCGACAGGCGACGTCGCGAAGTGTCCTTTCGCCGCGGGCTCCAGCTGCTCGTTTCGCCTCCGGGCGGCCCCTACGGTCCTATCGCTATCGTTTGACAGGCCGGGAATCCGCTCTCCCCTGGCTGGCCGTCCGCGGGCGCCCATCGAGATGGCCTCGCTACGTCAAATCCCTGCCGTGCGCCTCGGACCCAATCAGCCCGGCGAGCCCTCGAGCTGGCGGCGGACTCGACCTTGATTAGTCCGATAAGGTTAGCTAACATACTTGGATGGCGGACGAGATCGTCAATATGCACGATGCGAAGACCCGCCTGTCTCAGCTCGTCGCCCGCGCCGAGAAGGGTGAGCGCATTACGATTGCGCGAGACGGCAAACCGGTCGCAGAGTTGGGGCCAGTCCCGCGTACGCGCAAAGGCACGCGACTGCCGGAGAATGAGCCTCTTCTTAACCTCGACACGTTTGCCGTCGACGGACCCGGGGGTGAGCTCACGAATGTGGACATAGACCGCACTCTTTATGGCGGCTCGTGAAGCATTCGTCGACACCTCGGCCCTGTACGCACTCATCGATCGCAGGGATTCTCACCACCCGGCAATGGTCGAGCGGGTCCAACGGCTCCTGCACTCACGCCGCACGCTCGTGACCACGGATTACGTGGTTTGCGAAAGCGTGAATCTGGCAAACGCCAGAGCCGGACACCAGGTCGGGGCCCGTATCCTGGAGCTCATCGAGCGCAGTGCTGCGCTTCGCGTGGAATGGATCGGCAGTCTCCGATTTGAGTCGACCAAGGTCTTTTATCGGCGATACTCTGACTCTGACCATCGCTTGTCGTTTACAGACTGCGCGAGCTTCGTTGTCATGCGTGAGCTTCGGATATCGGAGGCGCTGACCACCGATGAGCACTTCGTCGAGGCGGGATTTAAAGTCCTTGCATAGCAAATCTCCCCTGCAAGGATCTGGTGCACTAACGGCAGTTTGGCGCGCAACTAGCAGAACCCCTGGAGTTCCTCATGTTTGAACCACGCCGTCTGGCGCGACTACTCGGTTTCGCCTTAGTGCTCCTTTGCCCCTTGGCCTACGCTTCTTCCGTACCCCCCAGCGAGCTCGCTGGCGCCTTGCACTGGCGCAATATAGGACCGTACATCGGCGGACGCGTGACTACGGTGGCAGGCGTCCGTGGGCAGCCCAATCGCTATTACGCCGGGTTTGCCGACGGCGGTGTGTGGACGAGCGAGGATTACGGTAACCACTGGAAGAACATCACCGATAAGTATTTCAACCCCGATACCAGCGGCTCAGTCGGTGCGCTGGCCGTCGCACCTTCCAATCCCCGGATCATTTATGTGGGCACCGGCGACTCCGCACCGCGCAACACGGAGGTGACCGGCCACGGGATGTATAAGAGCACCGATGCGGGCAAGACCTGGCGCTACATCGGGCTGGGCGAAACACACATCATCACGTGGATCCTCGTCGATCCGAACGATCCCGGCGTGGTGTACGTGGCAGCCTTGGGCCACCTTTATGGACCGAATCCTGACCGTGGGGTCTTCAAGACCACGGACGGAGGCCGGACATGGAAGAAGATTCTCTACGTCAACGATCGCACCGGGGCCGCGACTTTGGCGATGAACCCGCGCGATCCGCAGGTGATATACGCCTCGATGTGGCAGATGTCACGCTCACCCTGGACATTCTCGAGCGGCGGCCCGGACAGTGGAATTTACAAGAGCACCGATGGCGGCGCGACCTGGAGCAACATCACACACAACCCGGGGCTGCCCACCGGCATCATCGGCAAAGCATCCCTGGCCGTTGCACCGTCCGATCCCAGTGTAGTGTATGCAATGGTTCAGGCCCGCGTCGCCGGTCAGGCCGGCGCTCTCTTCCGGTCGGACGATGCAGGGAGTACCTGGAAGTTGGTCAATTCCGAGCAGGAAATATCGCAGCGCGCGTTTTACTCCGGTCGGGTTTGGTTGGATCCCAAGGATCCCAATACGCTTTATATCACGGCTGTCGTCTTGTATGTCTCTCATGACGGCGGCAAAACCTTCGGCACGCTGCCACGTGCACCCGACAATCACGCGCTCTGGATAAACCCCGACAATCCGCAGATCATCGTCGATGGCAATGACAACGGCGCGACCGTCTCGCTCGACGGCGGCAAGAGTTGGAGCACCAACGAGAATCAGCCGACTGCACAGCTTTATCACGTCAATCTTGATGACCAGTTTCCCTTCCGCGTCTACGGTGCCGTACAGGACAGAGGTTCGATGTACGCGCCGAGTGCAGTGCCGAATGGCCTGATACCGCCCGTCTGGAGGCATCTCGAAGGCGGCGAGGAGGGCTGGCTGGTGCCGGTCCCCGGGGAGCCGTGGGTAACCTATGGCGACGGCTATTTCGGCAAGGAATACCGGGAGAACCGCAGAATCGGCCAGGGTTTGATTACTGACATCAGCCCATGGCCACAATACAAGTTCGGTGTACCGGCGGCCGACCTCAAGTACCGCTATAACTGGATGTACAACAACGCGGTCATACCGCCAGGAAACCCGAACGCTCTGTTGCTGGGAGCGCAGGTATTGCTCGAGTCAACGGATCGGGGCGGCCACTGGAAAGTGATCAGCCCGGATCTCACGCGTGACGACAAGAGCAAGCAGCAGCGGCCGGGCGGACCGATCAGCTCGGATGTGACCAGCGAGGAGAACTTCGACACGATTTCTTCGATCGCCGTCTCGCCATTCAGCGACAATCTCATCTGGACGGGCTCGGATGACGGCCTGGTATACCTCACAAAGGATGGCGGCGTCCATTGGAATGAGGTGCGACCTGCCGGGCTGCCGAAATGGATTACGGTGACCTGCATCGAGCCTTCGCACACCGATCCAGGCACGGCGTATCTTGCGGCCAGCCACTATCAATGGGATGACTTCAAGCCTTACCTGTACAAAACGACTGATTACGGCAAGCACTGGAGTGAAATCATCACGGGCTTGCCAGACGGTGAGTACATCCAGAGCGTGCGTCAGGATCCGGACGACAGCGATCTGCTGTTCGCGGCCACCAATGCAACGGTGTATTTCAGTGTAGATGGAGGTGGTCACTGGCAGCTCCTGAGTCTCAATTTGCCGCCGGTACGAGTGACTGACATAGAGATTCAGCCCGCACAACACGCAGTAGTGATATCAACTTATGGCCGGGCGCTCTGGGTGCTGGACGACCTGCAGTTTCTGGAACAGTTGCGCACGGCCAAGGTCTCCAGCGACAAACCGTATTTGTTCAAGCCACAGCAGACCTGGCTGGTCACGCGCAGCAACTTCACGTTGGGCGGTAATGGCATCGGAGGCGAGAATCTGCCGGCAGCTGCGGCAGTGTTTTTCCACTTGCCGCAGAACTATGACGGCAGAACGCCGGTGAGGCTGAGCTTTACGGATGCCTCCGGCAAGGTGATCAACAGCTTCACGCTGTCCTCGCACCACGAGGGGAAGAAGGTCAAGCCCCAGTTTGGTATACCGGTGCCGCAGGAGCACGAACCCCTGCATCCCGGCATGAACCGCTTTCTCTGGGACTTGCGTTATCCTGAGGCGACGGAAGTCAAGGGGATCTTCATTGACCCGATATTTGGCGTCAGCTCGCCTGTTGGGCCTGAGGTGGTGCCGGGGACGTATTACGCTGTGCTCGCCTACCGTAATATCACTGAGAAGCGGCCGTTCGTGGTCAAGCTCGATCCCAACTTGAGTGCTACAGGGCCCGATTTGCAGCAACGTTTTGACCTTCTGATGCAGATTCACGACACGATAGACCGGCTGGATATCAATCTGAACCAGGCGATTGATGCCCGCGGCGCGCTGGAGAAGGCGGTAGGCCTCAGAAGCGTGCCTGCTCCGCAGGCGCAGCGGATCCTGGCGAGCCTGAATCGTGATATTGACTCCGTGGTGGATCTCAAAATCACGACCTTGGAAGGCCCGCTGAACTTTCCGCCCAGACTGCGCGCCTGGCTGGGTTTTATTACAAACTCGGTAAGCATGGCATTCGTGGCGCCTACGCCAGCGCAAAGACAGGTGGCAGACATGGAGATCAAACAGGCGAACGCCGCCGTCTCACGGTTGCAATCCGCCGTTGCCGCGGCGAAGCAGCTGTTGAAACACTGAAGATCGCCGGCGGGACCGTATGGGCGGCGGCTCGGAGCCCGGCAGGGTGGCCGTCGAAGACTCCGGAACCTCAGCGCAGGCCATCGGCTGCGGCACAGCGTCGAGGATCGGCAACGGCCGTGTAGGTTCCCGAGCGCTCGTCCCTCGCGATGACCGAGAAGGACCCCATGTGGTAGTCATAGCCCGGTGTGACTCCCACTCGCACGCCGAGTCGGTGCAGGTCTTCGACCACCCCGGCAGCCAGCCGATCCTCGATCGATATCCCCCGCCCCTCGCTCATGGGGAGCATGCGGGGCGCATCGACGGCCGCGTAGGGATCGAGCCTGAAGTCGAGTGCGTAGGTCAGCACCTGCGGTACCGTGCAATGGACATTCCCCGGAGACCCTGCGGAGAGCACCGGTCTGCCGCCCTTCATTACGAGGGTATTTCCGATGATGCAGCGGGCCTTGGCGCCCTTGACGAGCGTGGCATCCATTGGACTCATCAGAGCCCCGAAGGTCGAATGACTCCCCACCATGGGCACACCCTCGATCACCATGCCGGGGATGCCCGATCCCTGCAGGGTATTCATCATCTGCACCCAGTTGCCTTGAGCGTCGACGACCGCGAGCTCGCATGAACCGGAGGGCTGGTCCGAGTGGGATTTCGCGAGTCGCGGTTTGCCGCTCGCGCCGCCGAAGGAGGACATGAAGTCCCCCGGCATGCCCGCTTCTCCCGCGAGGCGAATGTGCTCGGTGAGATCCACCTTCGGCCGGGACTTGCGAATGAGCTTGGCGAGATGGGCGTGATAGCCGTCATCGAGCAGCTCGTCTCGGGGCACACCGTACACGGTATCGTCCTGGGCATACTCCCAATGGCGGCTGCCCTGTCGCAACGCATGGCCCATGGCCCAGATGTGCTCCGCCGAGCCGGGTTTCATCTCCCGGATGCCGAGGTGCTTCAGCACTCCGAGGACGATGGCAATGTAGATGCCCTGAGCCTGCGGCGGTCCGAGGCTGACGACTTCATACTCATGGTGCGGTATGCGCAGCGGTTCGACCCAGCGGGGCGGTGTCTCGATCATGTGCTCGAGAGTGATCTTCCAACCCATCTCGTTGGCCTTACGGACGAAGCGCTCAGCCCAGGGGCCGGTGATCATGTAGTCGGGCCCATGCTTTGCCACAGCCGCGAGCGTGGCAGCGAGACCCTTGGGCACGAACACCTCGCCTACGTTGGGGAAATAGCCGCTCGGCTGAAAGAACTCGCGCCCTTCGGGAAAGTAAGTGACGAACTTCTCCCCGAAGATGTTCACCCCGTACTCGAAGGTTGAGACGGCATGCCCCTGCTCGGCCCATCGCACGGCGGGAGCGCAGAGCTCGCCCCAAGCGCGCGAGCCGAACCTCTCGTGAATGGCCTTCAGTCCCGGCATGAACCCCGGAATGATGGCCGATGGCGGCACGGCGGCGTAAGGGCCGGTGCCTGGTGGCACGGGCTTGAATGGCGCGAGACCGGAAGGAAATCCGCCGAGACTATTGAGCTGGTGAACCGTGCCGGTGTTGGCCTCGTAATACAGGAAAGTTACGAGCCCCGCATGGTTCGTCATGAAAGGCTCCACTGCCGCCTGCACCAGGCACCCGGCGATGCCGGCGTCCGCGGCATTCCCGCCCTTCTTCAGAACGTCGATCATGGTCTCGGTGACGATCGCCGAATCGGTGGTGACGGCCGCCTTGAGCCCGGTGACCGGGGTCTTGGGACCGGGATTCACGATGTAGTTCGAGAGATCTCTGCTCATGGCATTTCTCCTTGCTGTCGACAGCATCGCGGCTCGAGCGACCTCCGCCTCAACCCTGTGGAGCGAGAGCAGCCTTGATCACACCATATCCGCCAACGCGTCAAGCGAGTCCAGAGCCTGCCGTCTGGCTCCATTCTCGATTTCATGAATGAGCTCGATCAACCGCACGGTGATCGGCGTCTCGACGCCACAGGTCTCCGCTTCCCGCACTACCGCACCCAATTGAGCGTCAACCTCGGTGCGGCGCTTGCGGACCGCGAGATCCCGCCAGATGCCACTATGAGCCTTTGCGGAACGGCGATTATGCTCGACCAGGCGATTCAGCGAGGCGGCAGCGTCTTCGTCCGTACTCCCGCTCGAGAACGCATCCGGTCGAAAGCCATCGAATGGCTCACAACGAACACCCTTCGCAGCGGCGACATTGAGCACTTCCCGCGCCAGGGAAATGAACAACTTCCGATACCGCGGCAGAGCCAGACCGTCCGCGATCGACTCGTTGGTGAGCGCGATAGCGAAGAGGAGCGCGCCGTAGGCCTCCTTGCTCCAAAGGAAACCCCAGATGTTCTCCGTCAGCGCGGCCCGCTCATCGAAAGTGAAGAACAACCGCTGCACGGCGCGGAGCCTCGCCGTGATCGCACCGTTGATCTCGCCGAGCACGACCGCACCGCGCCCGCTGTATTGAACCACGCCGGGCGAGAGGTAGTCCGCGCCGAAATTGACGAAGCACCCGACCGTACGCTCCGCCCCGAGGATGGCCGCAATGACCAGCTCGTTCAAACCGTTCTGCACCGATACGACGTACCCCTGGGGTGCGAGATGCGGGGCGATCGATCGTGTCGCAGCTTCGGTATCCTGCGCCTTGACACACAGCAGAACCTGCTCGTATTGGCCCTCAAGCTCTTCCGGGAAGATCGCGCTCACGGGCACCCTGAAGTCCGCAAGGGGGCCGGTGATCGATAGCCCTGCTTCGCGCATCCTCGCCACGTGATCGCGCGCGCGCTCAACAAAGGTGACACGGTGACCGCTGCGCACGAGGTGCGCCCCGATCGTTCCGCCAATTGCGCCGGCGCCGACGATCAATGTAGCCGATTCGCTCATCAGCCCCTATCTTGCGGCCGCCGATACGGTGTCCTTGTAGACGGTCCCTCCCTTCATCACGAACGAGACCTGCCGCAGACGCGCCGCATCGGTCAAGGGATCGCCATCGACGGCAATGATATCGGCATCGTATCCAGGCGCGACGCTGCCGATCTCTTTGCCGAGGCGCAGCGATTCGGCGTTGACGGAGGTCGCATCATCGATGGCGTCCATCGCAGGCTGCCCAAGCTTGATGCGCGCGATGATCTCGTCCGCCTGATGCCCGAAGGCACCCGCCACCGCATCGGTGCCCATGACCAGCTTGACGCCGGCGCGGCGCGCCTCATTGAAGAGGCGCTCCTCGGTCTTTATCGAAGCTTGCATGCGGGCGAAGCCGGCAGCGTCGTAATCTCCACTGCCAAAAAACTTCTTCTTGAAGCGCAGGTAGTTCTGCACGACCAGCCCCACCTGGGGGTCAAAGTAGGTACCCCTCTTCGCCATCAAATCTATGTCAGCCGGCGTGCCGCCGGTACCGTGTTCGACCTCGGTGCAGCCAGCCATGATGGCGTTGTGCACCGAGCCGTTATAAGCGTGCACGAGGGTACGCAACCCGATGCGATTGGCTTCGCCACACAGTACCTGCAATTGGTGAAGGGTAAGGATTTCGGTGCCGCCGTCACGGATGCTGTTTGATGCGAAGATCTTCACCAGGTCCGCGTGCTCGTACTTCAACAGGTCCACCTTGGCGCGCAGCACATCATCATCGCCTACCCGCGGAGAGCCGAAGATGTCGTGGTAGGAGGTCAAGATCCGTGGCCCCGGGATGATGCCCTCCCCTACATACGCCCTGAATACCTCGTCTTGCGGGTCGCCGACGCTCTGTACCGTCGTGAACCCCGCCATCAGCGTAACCCAGAGATTACTCCCCACGCCCAGCGTGAACTGCGTCGGTGTTTCCCTGGGGTCGTCCGCGTTGCCGTCCGGCCCAAAATGACGCAGCAGATGTTCGTGGACATCTATCAGGCCCGGCATGACCGAGGCGTTGCGCAGGTCGTAGATCACCGCGCCGGGAGCGCTCAGATGCGCCCCGATAGCAACGATCTTTCCGTCTTTGATCAAGATGCGGGTATTGTGCAGTTCCTGCCCGCGGCCGGTCAGCAGCTCGCCCGCTTCGATGATGGATTGTGGCGGCTCCGTCGCAGGTTGCCCCTGCGGCATCGCCACCGCATCCTGCGGTGGCCATGCAGGTCCCTCCTGGCCCAATGCCACCCCCGCAACTCCGCCCAGCAGGAACAGCGTCAACCCCAACTTGCGCGCCATCAGCATCACAGTCCCCCCCAAACACAGGCAATGCCGTGGAAAGCCGCCCCGCAGTCCACACTATCGATCATATCGGTTCCTGATGATCCGCTCGAAAGCCTCGCCCAGGTTAACGCCTCCATCGCCCAATCGACTCGGTAACCGCCAATCTTACAATAGTTGACCTGTTTGCTCCGCGGCTATCGCGTAGCTGTCTTTCGGGCGTTGGCAGGGAGCATCTCGGGGCCGTATCGCCAACAGCGGAATGTCTTTGCTGCCGAAGCCGCATTCGATCTTGACGTCATCGATGAGGCGATCGCCTTCAGCTCAGCCGGACGATTACGATCGGGGTTATGGCTGACGGGAGGCGGCAATACATGCCATTCCGCGTGGACCGGCCTCCCGTGTGGCCTGCAGGCCCAGCCGTTGCAGTTGGGCCACAACGGCGTCGGGGGCCAGCCTTAGCTTTGGATAGTGGCTTACCCGCGTGATCCAGGCACCGCCCTGCCGCTCATGCACGATATCGTGAACCAGAAGCCGATCCCCGTGCTCCTCGAGAAAGCAGGTGTGAATGCGCTCGGAGTCGCTCCTGACGGGAATGAAGCGATCGTCGCCTCGCGGCAGCCGCGAATAATCCCGGAAGGTCGTGATGAAGCGCCCGCCGGGCGCGAGGCATGCCGCGACCTGTGCACAGAGACGCTCGACTTCGTCCGTACTTGAAAGATGAGTGAGCGTGTCGCCCATACATAGAATGAGGGTTGCGACTTCATCGACATGCGTCGCGAAATCAAGCAAGTCAGCTTCGAACGTGCGGATGTCATGGCCTTTGCCCAATCGCTGCAGCTCGGAAAGCAGCAAGGGCGAAGAATCAATTGCCGTCACGGCATATCCCAGGCGGGCCAGCGGGATGGCATGCATGCCGAAGCCCGCGCCCAGATCCAAGGCGGCTGCGCCAGTTGCAGCCGGGACATGCAACGCGGCCAACTCTGCGGCTCCTTGGCTCAGGGCCGCATCCGCTCCGCCGGCCATCCACAAGTAGACCGGTGCAAGGAGACTCTGGTAGTGGTCTTTTACCGAGCTCAATTTCGCGCACCCCTCGTTCGTGTCCCTGCCTCGAGCGGCGAATTGTCGACCATCGCGCACGCCTGCGCGTATTCGATGATGGGCTGAGCACCGTAGAGCGCCGCGATGCGCTCAAGGTTCTCCGGCGTGAAGAATCTTTGCGCCCACTGCGGGCGGTCCCAAACGTAGACGTTGCGGGCTTCCCGCGACTCGGGAAGGACGCTGAATAGTTTGGAGCCAAGTCCAGGCATGCCCTCGAACTTCGCTCTCGAGCTCTCGGCGAGCTCGTACAGCTTCGGCGCGCTGAAATCCTCTCCGTAGCGGAAGGTGACGAATACGGCGATCATGAGTGCGATCCTCCTCCGGCAAGTCCCACGGGCGAGTACCCTATAACAGAACCTCGAGCACGAGATTGACCGGCGTTCGCGTTGCAAGCCTCAGCTCGCTGAATCCCGCTTGCTGGGCCAAACGGCGCAGCCGCTGTTGCCCCGCCTGAGCGCCCAAGGCGAGGCCCACCTCCTGGGACAAGGAGTTAGGCGTACATGCCATGGCCGAGGCGGCGTAGAAAGAGCCGGCCCACGGGGTTCAGGTTCTCCTCGACCGCGTCCCCCGCGCAAGGCTCGACCAGCATGACTTTGCCATCGGGCTTCAACGCCGCGCGCGCATGCGCCAGGGCCCCCAGGGGGTCCCCGAGGTCGTGCAGGCAGTCCATGAAGCAAATCAGATCGAACTGTCGCCCGCCGTAGTCTTTCGCTGTCGCGACCTCGAACCGCAGGTTGTCGATGCCGGCTTCGCGCGCCCGGCGGGCGGCCGTCGCGACGGACTCGGGGTGATAATCGATGCCGACGAACTCAGACTCAGGGAAGGCGCGCGCCATGATGATCGTCGAGGCGCCATGGCCGCAGCCGACATCCGCCACACGGGCTCCGGCCCGCAACCGCTCGACCACCCCGTCGAGAGCCGGCAGCCATTCAGAGACGAGGTGGGTCCGATAACCCGTTCTGAAGAACATCTCGGTGCCGCAGAAGAGCCGCTCATGGTGCTCGTGCCAGCCGAGCCCCTCACCCGAGCGAAACGCCTCGATGAGGCGCTCCTCGTCGAGCCAGAATGCGGCTGCCACCTCGAACGCGGACGCCATGTAGACGGGGCTCTCCTCGACGGCGAGGACCATGGCCTGCGCGGCCGGAAGGGTGTAGCGGCAGCCGTCGGGCTCATAGCGCACGTAACCTCCGGCGGCCTGGTTGTTGAGCCATTCGCGCACGTAACGCTCGCGCACGCCGGTCGCCTGAGCAAGCTGCTCGGAGGTGCAGGCGCCAATCTCCGCCATCGCTTTGTAAAGCCCGAGCCGGCGACCGACGTTCACGAGCACGCCCGAGAACGCCGCACCGAGGTCGACAATCGTCTGCCCGACTGCTGCCTGAATTTCCGCCAGCGCGGGTTGTGGGTTTGATTGGATCATTTGTCGCGATTCCTCTTCGGTTCGGTCGGCGACAGGCCGGCCGCTCGGGCGGTATGATGGTTGCCGCTCCCTGTGCCGTCGCGAGAGACGGTGCCAATTAGTTGGGAAATCGCGCCAGGGTCCGTCATGCACACCGCGCCGCTGCCGGCCATCCCGTCGATCAACCTCGCCAGCCTCATGTACGGCTTGGACGAGTATCTGCGGCAACGCGGCGCAGATCCGCACGCCATTCTGAGCCGCGCGGGGCTCGCGGCCGAGGACCTGGCTGATCCGGAGCGGCGCGTGCCCTTGATTCGCTTCCTCGAGCTACTCGAGATCTGCGCGGATGAGCTCGGCGATCCGCACTTCGGCCTCAGGTTCGGAACCCAGTACGATCCGCGTCATGCGGGCGTCGTCGGCAACGTGGCGCTGGCATCGCGCACGGTGCGCGAAGCCTTGCAGATGATCGGGCGCTACCTGCCGACGATGGTGGACTCGGCCGTCTACCGCCTCGATGTCGAGGGAGGCATGGCAACCTCATACTCCTATTACATCGATCCCCTGATGATGACCTATCAACAGAAAAACGACTGGGGCGTGGCTTTCGCCTGCAACGTGATCCGTCACGGACTCGGTGAGCCCGATTGGGCACCCGCCGAAGTCCTGCTGCCGCAGCTGGCTGCGGAGAGCGCAGCGGCGCGCCGCGAGCGCATAGGCCTGCTGCGCGCGAAGGTCCGGGGTGGTTACGCGTGGGCCGGCATCCGCTTCGATGCCGCAGTGCTCGAACGCCCCATGAAGACCGCCGACGCGACACTCGAGCGGCTCATGCGACACTACGGCGACCTGCAGCTCGCCGGTCTCGAGACTCAGGGCGACGAGCTCGCCCGACTGCGGCGCAGCATCGCGCAGCTTGTCGTGCAGGGCGACAGCAGCGTGGAGCGTCTGGCACAGAGCCTGGGCTGCTCGGTGCGGACCCTGCAGAGGCGCTTCACCGCCCGGGGTCTTAACTACTCGAATCTGCTGGGCCAGGTGCGAAAGACCTTGGCGTTGAACCTGCTCGAAAACCCGAGCCTCGGCATTGCCCAGGTCGCCTACTGTCTCGGCTACTCGGAGGTGAGTACCTTCAACCACGCATTTCGGCGCTGGTTGGGGCAGTCGCCCCGCGATTACCGTAACTCGCGCAAGAGGTCCGAATTGCACCGGGAGAATGCCAGCTTGACTGCACTCGGCCGCCCGCGCGCGAGAGGTTAGTGTTCGCTGCCCTCAGTGTGATAGCCCGCTGGTAAGTCGGTGCTGAACAACTGCGGCGCCAGCGGCGCATTGAGCGTGAGCGTCATGTGCTGCTGCATCGAGGCGGCGTCCTTGACGTCAACCTCACGCGGCACACCCTCGGCGTCGGCCCATAGCGTGATGTGCATGGCCCCTGTCTGCATCTCCCACCCGTGCACGATAACGCCATCGATCTTGCGTGTTCCCGGCAGCTCCTTGGCGTGGCCGCGGAAGCTGCGCACGGCACCGAGCCAGGCGAGGTCGCGCGAAGCACCGGCCGCGCCCCCACGCGGAATCGAATAGCGGATGGCGCGATGCGCCGGCTGCTGCAGGATCAGCACCTGCCCGCTCTGTCGGTTGACGATCACCGTGGTCGAGCCGGTTATCTCCGTGCGCGTGTCGCCGGCCTGATCGATCAGCACGCGATCCGGCGGCATCAGTTCATGGCCCGCGACGGTGGTCTCGATCGTCATGCTGAGGGTGCTGAATTCGCGCAAGCGCTGCAGGGCGGCAGCGAAGGCGGTGCTGCTCCTGTCGTCCAACAGGGGGACGAGCGCCACGATCACCGCGGCGGCGCACATGGCGGCGACGGTCGCCCAGCGGATGATGCGGCGGCCGCGATCGACCCGGGAGCCATCAAGGGCATGCCTCCTCGCCAGCACCGCAACGAGACGCTGCTGCGCGGCATCGGCCTGCGCCGCAGTGCCGGCGTCGGCCTGCTTCAGCGCCTCCAGGTGGGCGGCGAGAGTGGCGGAGAGCGAAATGGTGGGAGTGTTCATGAACGGGACTCTTCGTTGAAGCAGCGGCGGTCGCCGAGCTCGGCTTGCAGGGCGCGCTGGGCCCGGTGCAGACAGACGCTGACGTGGTTCGCACTCATGCCGAGGCTCGTGGCAATCTGCGGGATCTCGAAGCCCTGCAGGTAACGCAGGCTGAAACATGTCGCCTCACGTGGCTTCAGCCGGCCCATCGCGGTGCGCAGACGCGCAGCCTGTTGCGCTTGCAACGCAGGCAGTTCCGCGCTGTCCTCGTCCTGCCGCGCCGAGGCGACCCAGATCGGCAGCAGGCGTCGCCAGCGGGTGCCGCGACGCAAGCGATCGATGCTGAGGCGTGTCGCCATCGCCGAGAGGTAGGCCGGCCACGACGCCACTTGCGCCGGCGGATGCTCGAGCAAGCGAAGAAAGACATCCTGCTGCACGTCTTCAGCCTGCGAAGCATTGCCGAGAAGCCGATGCGCCGTATGGAACACCTGCCGGCCGTAGGCAGCGGCCAGGGCTGCCACCGGTGGCTCGACGACGTCGGTCGCGGACGGGTCGCCGGCAGGAAGGGGCAAGATCATCACGGCGTCTCCTGATGGGTCACTCTACTTGACGCTCTAGGTGACGGATTCTTACAGGTAGAGCGCCGCCTCCCGGCCGGGATCAGGCGCGGGCGCTGCAGCGCTCAGCCGGGATCGGGCTCGGATGCGCCGCTCAGGGCACTCGCTGCGGCTTCCGCCAACACCTCTGCGCCCGCGCCAGGACGTCGCGCGCCCTCGCTCAAGATGCGCCGGAAAGCGCGCGCGCCCGGCTCGCCCGCGTACAACCCCTGCACGTGCCGGATGACCGCGGACAGCTTTTCACCTCGTGCGAGCTGACGCTCGGCGTAGCGCTGCATGCGCTCGATCGCATGCGCGCGCGCAGCGGCGTCGCGGTCTTCAGGGCTCGAATGCGGCTCGCAGGCGGTCGGGGGCGCACGGAATACGAGCGCATCGAGCCGCGCGAGGGCTGTGGGCCGCTGATACGCCTCGCGGCCGAGCATGAGGCCATCGAGGCCATTGAATGCCTCGACAATCGCCCTCGGCTCGCGCAGACCGCCGTTGACTACCACCTGTAACTCGGGAAACGCCTGCTTGAGCTGGCTCACGACCTCGTATCGCAGCGGAGGAATCTCCCGATTGTCCTGCGCCGAAAGTCCACCCAGCACCGCTTTGCGCGCATGGACGATCACCGCCTCGCAGCCGGCATCGCGCACGGCGCCGACCAAACGATGAAGCGCCGCTCGCTCCGCTTCATCGAAGCGGCGGCTGGCCTCGATGGCCGCCCTGCCCCGCCCGTCAATGACGCCGATGCGCATCTTCACCGTCACCGGCACGCGAACGGCCGCACGCATGGCAGCCACGCAGGCTGCGACCGTCTCCGGCCGCTGCATCAGGTAGGCACCGAACACTCCGCCCGTCGCTCGATCGCTCGGGCAGCCGCAGTTGAGGTTGATCTCGTCGTAGCCTGCTTGCTCACCCTTGCGGGCCGCGGCCGCCAGCTCGTGCGGATCGCAGCCACCGAGCTGCAGCGCCACCGGGTGTTCCTCGGGGTCGAACTCGAGGAGTGAAGCGCAGTCTCCGTGCACCAGTTCGGCGGCCGCGATCATCTCGGTATAGAGGAGCATCCGCGCCGAGAAACCGCGGAGGAAGTAGCGGCAGTGGCGATCGGTACGCCCCATCATTGGCGCGACGCTGAGTCGTCGGTCTATCTCCAAAGGTTCATCCGCCGTTCCCCGACCAAGCGCGCACCGGGGGTGGCACGGCGCAGATGTCGACCTTGCCGGGAGGCGTGCGGTAGAAGGCATCGTGCCGCTCGCGCGCGGCCTCGAGGAGTCTTTGGAAGGTGGGACTCTCGGTCCGGAGAATCTCGATCTTGGGTTGCTGCGCTCGCGGCAGATCGGCGGCGACCCGAATTTCGAGGATCGGGGTTCGATTCTTCGGATGGGTATAGAAACCCAGCGGACCGTGCCCGCGAGGGAGAGCTGAAAGCTGCTCCATGCCTTCGACGACTCGCCCCACGATGGTTAGGTTCCGATCGAGCCGCCGGGGAGCCTCGCCGATGGCGACGTAAAGACCGCTGCCATTGCCCGAGTCCGGCGCATTGTCGCGCGAGACGGCCAGGGTTCCATAGCAGTGGACCAGCCAGGTCTCATTTCCCGCCGGATCGCGCGCCGCGGGAAAGTCGCCGGAGAATCCGACTTCCGGGGCGTAGACGTCGCCATCTGGAAGCCTTACCCACGGGAGCGAGCGCGCAATGGGCCGGGTAAATTCGGGAGGAAGTGTGGGCCTTGCGCTTCCGAGGGACCGGATCTTGTGCCGGTCGCCGCCGTCATCCGCTTCCGGGTCATCCCACTGGGCGACGAAGTCGTCCTGCACCCGCACGATCGCGAGACCGTCGAAGTAGCGTTCCCTCGCGAGCGTCCTGATGTTGGCGACGTGCAGGGGCGCGTACGCCGGGTCGAGCTCCATGACGATGGAGCCCGAGGGAAGCCGCATTACCAGCAGGTTGTTGAGATCCGGCCGATGCCATTCGGAGGGCTTGGACTCGGAGAGTATCTTCGCCAACGAGGGTGTGTCCTTGCTCTTGGATGGGCTGCTTTGGGCAGCGCCCGCGGGCACCGGCAGGCACAGGAAGAAACCCATCATTACCATTCTGCGGGCGATCACCATGGTTCATACCCTGCCGGGAAAACGCGCGCATAATCCCTCATTCGTCACCGCAAAGCGAATGCCTGGCAGTCCCCGATGTCCCCTCGGGACGCTGGTATGCTCCCGGCACACTCCCTGGGGGAGGTGGTAGGCATGCAATACGTGCTCGAGTCCGAGTACTCGATGGAGGAGCGCTGCTATTTTCCCGAATGGGCCGATCGTCGTTCGGCCGCAGGAAGCGCGCACGAGATTGACCACAACTCGTACCTCGCCGGAGGCTACGCGGAGGAGTTCGGCCATCGGGCGTACATCTCCGCCTTGGGGGCGCCCACTTCTTGGTCGCCAGAGGATCGCGAGTGGCGGGTCCAGATCGGCTGCCTGCACCCGGGCTATCCCGAGTGTCCGCGGCCGGTGGACCGAGAGCTCCCGGCCGCAGGCCAGCCGCGACGGGACGAGCAGCCGCGAGCGCGCGAAGCTGAGCAACCGCCGAGAAAATCGACCCCGTTCCGCGTCGTGCCGGTCGGGCAAAGGCAGGCAGAGGGCTTTCGCCGCAGTCGCTGGCCTTTGTGGCGGGAATTGCGAATCCGCCGAAGCCGGCTCCCTCTCGGTTGATCGCGCCCTGCATCCTCGCTCGAGCTGAGCAATAATGGATGCGGGGCCGGTCCTTTGAATTTCAGGCCCGGGTCCCTACATAGGCTTCGCTTGCGGGCGGTGAGGTCCAAAGCCATGCCACTCACGCGACGGGAACAAGCATTACGAGAGCAGGCTCGGGCGTTGATTGCCGATGGCCAACTTCCGGCCATTCGGTCCGGCCGCTGTTGGGGCAGCAAGGGGAACGGCAAGGGCTGCTCCCTCTGCGGTGAGCCGGTCGGACGCGAAGAAGTGGAGTTCGAAATCGAGGACGGTGGCCGAATCTACGCGTTCCACTTCGATTGCCACGCCGCCTGGCAGCTCGAATGCGCGCGCGCAGAGTAGGGGGAGCGCATCGTGGGCTTGAGGATTGTGGGTACCGGTCTCGGCCGTACCGGCACCAAGTCGCTGCACACGGCATTGGGTATGCTGGGCTTCGGGCCCTGCCATCACATGATGGAAGTGTTCCAGCATCCCGAGAGCATGCAACTCTGGATCGATGCGGGCGAAGGGCGGCCGGACTGGGACGCGATTTTCGAGCACTACCACTCGGCGGTCGATTACCCGACGGCCGCCTACTGGCGCGAGCTCACCCGCTACTATCCCGACGCCAAGGTACTGCACACGGTGCGCGACCCGGACGAGTGGTTCCAGTCCGTGCATACCACGATCTTCGCCCCCGATGGCCTCTCCCGCCGGGATGGTGAGGACGCTCCGGCTCGATTCTTCGCAAGCCTCAGGCGCCGTCTGCCCTCGCAGCTCGACGACCGCGCCGTGATGACGCAGTACTTCAGGTCCCACACCGAGGCGGTAATCGCGGCCATCTCTGCGAAGCGGCTGCTCGTCTACCAGGTGGGCGAGGGTTGGGAGCGGCTCTGCCGGTTCCTCGGCGTGCCGGTGCCCTCAGCGCCCTTCCCGTCGGAGAACTCGCGCGCCGAGTTCATCGCCCGTATGCAGGCGCAGCCGACCGGACCATGATGCTGTTGAACGCAGCCGGATCAGGGCCTCATCGGCTGGGAGCCTTGGACCGGCAGTGCGCGAGCTGTGCTACGCGCCGCCCGGTGGAGGACCATCCGCTCATGCAGGCGCGTGACGGCAGTGCTGCCCGTCCGGACGAATAGTCCCGGCACCAGGGCGTGAACGAGACAGGCGAGAGCTGCCAGCAATAGCGACAACCCAAACCCGAGGGCGTGCCGCTGATGCTCCAAATAAGACTCTCCTACGGAGCGTGGGTGCTCGAGGAACAGGCGGGTGAACACTGTGCCCCCTACGGATTGACGCCACTAGCTTTGGACAATAGCCAAAGTAGCGTCGAATATCTTCACCATTTACACTGCACAAAGCGCCTTTGACGGGAAAATTTCCCATGCCCGACCTCGACGGTACGGATCTGCGCATTCTCGCTCTCCTGCAGGAAGATGCCTCTCAGTCGGTGGCCGCGATCGCCGAGCGGGTGCATCTTTCCACCAACGCCTGCTGGCATCGCATCAAGCGCCTCGAGGACGGGGGCATCATTCAGAAACGTGTGGCACTGCTCGATGCCGCAAGAGTGGGCGCCGGACTGACCATGTTCGTCCTGATCCGCGCCGCCGAGCATTCACAGGCCTGGTTCGAGCATTTCTCGGCCACGGTGCGCGCGATTCCCTCGGTCACCGAATTCCATCGCACCAGCGGCGATGTGGATTATCTGCTGAAGCTGCAACTCGCGGACGTCGCCAGTTACGATGAAGTGTATAAGCTCCTCATCGGCTCGATCCGCTGCGCGGAGGTGCGAGCGGTTTTCTCGATGGAAGAGCTCAAGCGCACCACCGCCGTGCCGCTCACGGCGCTTTCCGAGTGACGCGATGCTTCCCTGCGAATCTCTCAACGGCGATCTGACCTCCCGTGTGGCGGTCGATGCGAGCTGCCTGCCCTGGACGGCGAGTCCCAGCAGGACCGTCAGCCGTCGGCGCCTGCATCTCGTCGGTCCGCCGGAGTCCGGCCAGGTCACCTCGGTCGTGCGCTACGAAAGCGGATCGTCCTTCCCGCCGCATGATCATCCGCAGGGGGAAGAGATCCTGGTTCTGGAGGGTGTGTTCTCGGATGAGCATGGGGACTGGCCGGCGGGTACGTATCTCTTGAACCCGGAAGGGTTCCGCCATGCACCGTTCTCGCGTGAAGGGTGTCTCCTCTTCGTGAAGTTGCGGCAGTTCCCAGGGCGGGAGCGCCAGCACGTGGCGATCGACACCCGTACGATGCCCTGGTCGGTGGAAGCGGGACGCGAGCTCAAGCGGCTCTACTCCCAGGAAGGATACACCGACCGTACGTACCTCGAGCGCTGGCGGGCGGATGCCACACCGGGTGAGCGTGTCTATCCGCTCGGTGCGGAGCTATTCGTGCTCGAGGGGACGTTCGAGGATGAGCACGGCCGCTACGGGGCACACACCTGGCTGCGCCTGCCGGTCGGGTTCAGACACGCGCCGAGAAGCTCGACCGGCTGCGAGCTCTACGTGAAGGAAGGAGGCTTTCCGTACCTGCGCCCGGCGCGCTAATTGCCCTCATCGGACAGGTCGCCGGGGTCAACCATCGAGAGCACATCGCTCACCGACTCGATGAGCGCGACGAGTGCCGCTCCGGTGACGGGCTTCGTGAGGTGGTGATCGAAGCCGGCCGCAAAGGCGCGGGAGCGGTCCTCTTCCTGGCCAAACCCGGTCACGGCCACGAGTACGGCGCTCTTGCCCCACACGGCCGAGCGGATGCGCTCGGCAAGCTCGTAGCCGCTCATATCGGGCAAACCGATGTCGAGAAGCAGAGCATCGGGGCGAAAGGTCTCTGCGAGCTCGAGGGCTCCCCGGCTCGAGTAGGCGATCTGAACGTGATGGCCGGATAACTCCAGCAGCGTTGCACAGGTGTCGGCAGCGTCGCGGTTGTCATCGGCAATGAGGATCTTCAGTCCGAGTCGCAGGGGCTTTCGCCCGCCCGCCCCGTCCTCCTGCAACGGTGCCTCCGCCGTGCCGAGCGGCAGCCGTACGGTGAACTCGCTCCCCCGGTTGGAGCCGTCACTGTGGGCCTGCACGCTTCCGCCGTGAAGCTCGACGATGCCGCGCACGAGCGCAAGTCCAATCCCCAAGCCCCCTTCCGAGCGGCCGACCGTGGCGCGGCTCTGCGTGAAGAGAGTGAAGAGCCGTGGCAGTAACTCCGCTGAGATACCCACCCCATTGTCGCGCACCGAAACGACGAGCTCGCCCTCCTCCTCCCGCGCCCGCAGCTCGATGTGCCCGCCCGGATCAGTGTACTTGGCCGCATTGATGAGAAGATTCGAGAACACTTGGGCGAGCCGCGCCGAATCCACCTCCAGCCTCACCAGTTGTTTCGGCAGATCGAGGGACAATGTGTGTCGCTTGGCATCGAGCGCCGGGCGCGCCGCCTCCATCGCGATCCCTAGAATCGAGGTGAGATCGGTGGCCGCTTTCTTGAGCTCGATCTTGTCGCGAGTGATGCGCGAGACATCGAGAAGATCGTCCAGCAGCCGCGTCATGTGCGCGACCTGCCGCTCGATGACCGCTTCGGCGCGGGCCTGCTGTTCCGCCGTTCGCCCGCTCTTCTGGGTGGTTGCCAGCGCATAACGGATGGGCGCCAGAGGATTGCGCAGCTCGTGGGCGAGCATCGCCAGAAACTCGTCTTTTTGCCGATCGGCGGCGCGCAGACGAACTTCGAGCCGCTTGCGCTCGGTGACATCGGTGACCGTCGCGGTCCAGCCGCACACCCACCCTTGCGCATTCACCTCGGGCACGTAGACGCCATGCACGTGGCGTGGTCCCGGATAGACATACGGGACTTCCGCCTCGTATTCGACCCGCTCGCCGGAGAGCACGCGATCGATGTACGGCAGGATCTTCTTGAAGGCGGCTTCGCCGATGATCTCCGGTATCGATTGGCCGACGATTTGCTCCGGTGTCCTGCCGAGAAACTCGGCCAGAGGCTTGTTCGCGAAAAGATAGCGGAGCTCGCGGCTACACTGACTGATGCAGGTGCCCGCATGCGCGGTGATGCGCTCGAGCTGCCGTTCTCGTTCCCGCGCGTGCTGCTCTGCCTGCTTGCGCTCCGCGTAGTCGGCCGCCTGCCGGGCCAGAAGATCCATGAAGCGCAGCTCGCGTTGGCCCAACAGGGTGGCCTTCGCGAAATGGGTCGAAACCATGCCGAACACCCGCCCGGCACTGCTGATGAGCGGCGTCGACTGCACGGCGCGCACCCCCTGCGCGAGCAGCACATCGAGGGAGGTCTGATCGGCGAAGATCTCGCTTCTCGTCACGTCCTCCACCGCGACCCGGGCGGCACTCGCGAGCGCCGCGCCGCACGCCGCGGCCGTCCGGTCGTGCACGTGGGAGAAGTAATCGAGAAACCGCCTGTCGAATCCGCGCTGAGCCCTGATCACCAGGCCTCCGTTCTGCGGATCCAACAGGTGCAGCATTCCCTTGTCGGCTCCGGTGACGAGGATCGCCGCATCCAGTATCGCCGCCAAACAGCCGTCGACGTCGTTGCCCGCCCGCAGGCAGCGGTTGCCGACCTCGTAGAGGTGAGTGAGCGCTTCGAGCTCGGACAGCGGCGCGCTTTGGGCATCGGGCGCGGTCGCGCTGAGCGAGCGGTCTTGGGACACGGTTCTCACCTTGCGGTTCTGACGCGAGACATCGCCGGCCGAGGTCCGTGAAGTGCTTCGATCAAATTGACTGCAGACCTTCAGGGCGCACGCCCGCCACGATGCCGAAGGATAGCGCGGTCGCGAGGCGGACCGGCTCGTTCTTTTTGCTTACCGGTAATTTACCGGTATGGGATGAGCGCTTGCGGCCGTTCCACCCGCAAGGCGCACTCAGCGATACGGCGGGCTGCGGTGCGTATCGGCCAGGACCTGATCGAGCGCGGCGCGCAGCAGAAACTGCATCGAGAGGTTCCGCTTGTGGCTGAGGGCCTTGAGCAGCCAGTACTTGCTCGGCGGCAAATAGAGCGTCAAGGCGATCTGGCGGCCCTTCATGTGCCGATTGGAACTGCGGGTGGGAACGTGCACGGGCGGCTCCTCAGGGAGAAGGTTCGGTCGTGGGACGAGAGCTTACCAGCAATTCCAACCCGCCCGCTGCCCGGCCCTAAACGGATACCGCTTCGGTCATCCCTCCATAGCCGCGGGGCCTGAAGAAGAGCACTCCGACGACGAGACCGCCGATGCCGACGATCCGCGTCGTCGCATTGAAGCTCGAGATCGCGTACAAGCCGAGCGCGATCAGCGCGGCCGCGCTCAACGCCGGTGCAACCGCGTACTTGAGGAAGGTCATCCGCGAGCTTCGATAGCTCTGCCGATAGGTCCAGCTGCAGACCAGCCCCGCCAGCCCGTAGTAGTAGGTCACCTGGACCGCGATCGCATTGACCGAATCCGCGAGGATGGCGGCGATCGAGGGCATGAAGCTCGAGGCGAAGATGGCGAGCAGCCCGATGGCGAGCAGCAGCTGCATGGTGCGCACCGGCGTAACCGTGCGCGCGTGCACTACGCCGAAGTACCCGGGTAGCGCGCGGTCGCGTCCCATCGCAAAGAGCGTGCGCGAGAACTGCAGCATGGTCGTCTCGAGCGTGGCGATGCTCGAGAGAATGAGCGCGAGGACGGCGGCATAGCCGCCGATCCTGCCCAACCCGGCCGCGATCGCGACGTGATAGATGAGATTGTCCGAGAAGCCCGAGGCGTCGCGCAGCGAGAACAGCATCAGCGTCGCCGCCGTGAACGCCGCGAACGCCGCGATCGTCACGAACACGCTGAGAAATCCGCCATTGCCGGCGGCGTTGGGGCGGTCGTTGCGGGTCTCCTCGGAGAGATTGGCAGTGACGTCCCAACCCCAGTAAAGGAATACGACGATGAGCGCCGAGGAGGCGAAGCTCGCGCGCGAGTAGTGAAAGCCGAACCAGCTCCACGAGAACGGATGGATGAGGTGCCCGGTCGTGGTGCGCAGAAACGCAGCCGCCGAGATTGCGAACAGGATCAGCAGCTCGATCGAGCTCATGAGGACCTGCACCTTGCTCGTGATCTCGATCCCGGCGATCAGCACTGCGGCAATGCCGACGAACCAGACGGCCCCTATGCTGGTCGTGAGCAACACGTGATTGGCGAGCGATGGATCGATCAGATCGAGGGTTGCGGTACCCAGAGGGACGCTGCCCGTGACCATGAACACCATCGAGGCGATGAGGACCGCCCAGCCGGAGAAGTAGGCGAACGGCCGGCCGAAACCGATCTTGGTCCATTCGTAGGCGGCGCCGGCGCTCGCGAACTTCTCATTGAGCCCCTTGTAGGCGAGCGCTATGCCGAGCATCGGCAGCGCGAAGATCAGCACGGCGTTCGGCGCGAAGAATCCGGCCGTCGTCAACAAACCGGAGATGGCGACCGCGATGGAGAAACCCGGCGCGCTGCCGGCCACGCCCATGACGATCGACTCGAAGAACGAGAGTGCGTCGGCTCTCAGCTTATCGCTCATGGATCTCGGAGAGGATCTCGCTCGTATGCTCTCCCAGACGTGGAGAGGGACGGGAGAGCTCGAGCTCTGCACCGGAGAATCGGATCGGTGTCGGCAGGGTAGGCACGAGCCCCCCTGCCGCCCAGGAGGCAGTCAACTGCCGGCACATCTGCCGGTGCAGCACCTGAGGGTCGCTGAATACCTCCGCCACGCTGTTGATCGGACCCGCCGGTATCCCCTGCTCTTCCATGGCCCGCAGCCATTGGCTGCGCGTCGACTCCTGCAGCCGCGCTGCGATCCTCCCGATGAGCTCGTGCCGATGCTCGACCCGCTGGGCATTGGTCGCGAACCTGGGATCGCTCGCGAGCGCCGGCTCGCCGATGCAGGCGCACAGCCGCGCGAACTGTGCATCGTTGCCTACCGCTACGATGATGTGGCCGTCTCGTACCGCGAACACCTGATAGGGAACGATGTTGGGGTGCGCGTTCCCCATGCGCTGCGGCGCCCGACCGCCGATCAGGTAGTTGAGCCCCTGATTGGCCAGCACCCCGACCATGCAATCGAGCAGCGCCATGTCGATGTGCTGCCCGGTGCCGGTGCGCTCCCGCTGCGCGAGGGCGGCCAGCACCGCTACCGCCCCGTAGATGCCGGTAAAGATGTCGGCGAAAGCGACACCGATCTTCTGAGGAGGCCCGTCCGCCTCCCCCGTCAGATCCATGATGCCGCTCATGCCCTGGATGATGAAGTCATAGCCGCTTCGCTGCGCGTAGGGCCCGGTCTGTCCGAAGCCGGTCACCGAGCAATAGATGAGCCGCGGATTGAGCCTCGCGAGGCTGGTGTAGTCGAGACCGAACCGGGCGAGCGCCCCCACTTTGAAGTTCTCTATCAGGACATCCGAGCGCTCCGCCAGCCGCTTGACCGTCTCGCGGCCGTCCGCCGTGCGAAAGTCGGCCACGATCGAGCGCTTGCCGCGATTGCAGGCGTGGAAATACGCGGCGTCCAGCTGCTCGCCCTTGGGCCCGCGCACGAAAGGCGGTCCCCACTTGCGCGTATCGTCGCCCTGCGGCGATTCGACTTTCACTACATCGGCGCCGAGGTCCGCCAGAATCTGACCCGTCCAAGGTCCGGCAAGAACGCGCGCGAGCTCCAACACTCGCAGACCCGACAGCGGAGCGCTCATGGAAGTGCCGCGTAGCCTACCCGCATCTACCCAAGCGGCGGCTCCGCAAGGCGGACCTCTTCGGCAGTTGGGCGACTGTCATGCCCGAACTCTAGCATGTCGACTCGCGAGGATGCAGGGGGAGGCGCTCGCGGGTGAAAGGCCGGTGACGCTCGAGCAGGCGCCGCTCACCGTGGGCGTGACGAGGCGCGGGGATTGCGCTCGGGTACCGGGCCCACCGAGGACAGATGAGGAGAGAGACCATGAACGCGGCGAACCGGCCTTTGGCAGTAGTCTCGGGCGCTTCCAGTGGAATCGGCCTCGAGCTCGCGCGCGAATGCGCCCGCAACGGCTTCGATCTCATCATCGCGGCCGATAGGCCGCTCGGCAGCGCGACGGGCGAGCTCGAGGCTCTCGGGGCGCGGGTGCTCGCCGCAATCGAGGCGGATCTCGCCACCCGTGGCGGTCTCGATAAGCTCATCGGCGCCATTGACCGACCGGTCGATGCGCTGCTTGCGAATGCCGGCCACGGGCTCGGCGGCGCCTTCCTCGAGCAGCCGGTCGATGAGATCGAGCACGTGATCGACACCAACATCACCGGCACGCTGTATCTCATTCACAGGATCGGCAAGGGAATGCTCGCGCGGCACGGCGGCCGCATCCTCATCGTCGGCTCCATTGCCGGATTCATGCCGGGCACTTTCCAGGCCGTCTACAACGGCACCAAGGCGTTCATCGACTCGTTCTCGTGGGCGCTGCGCGCGGAGCTCGAGGATTCGGGCGTCACCGTGACCTGTCTCATGCCCGGGGCGACCGAAACCGAGTTCTTCAAGCGCGCCGATATGACGGACACCAGGATCGGAACCGAGAAGAAAATGGACGCCGCCGAAGTCGCGCGCATCGGCTTTGAGGCGATGATGGCGGGCGAAGGCGATGTGGTCGCAGGGTGGAAGAACAAGCTCCAGTCGGCCGCCGCGGCGGTCACGCCCTCAGCCGTGCTGGCGGAGCAGCACCGCAAGAAGGCTCAGCCGGGGGGCGCCGAGCAGCAGAGGTGATCCGCCGAGTCCGTGCTCAGCTCGCCTCGGGCCTTACGAGCGAGCTAAGGAGCGCGGAGTATTCCTGCAGCCGACGAGTCGCAAGTCCCGCCACCTTGCCTCGATCGTCGCAGCGGCGGACGATGAGGGCGTCCCGGTAACCGGGCTCGGCCTCAAAGCTCGCCACTTCATCGGCCGACATCGCTCCGCCCTGCAGCTTCAATGTCAGGACGGAGGCGGGGCTGAGCTGCGAGAGGTAGGTCGGGTCGGTCGCGCACAGATATCGCTTGGCTCTGACATGCAGCCGAACCGGCTCCGCCACCTGGGCGCCGAACCAGGCGGCGAGCCAGCGCGCGCCCGTGGCCTCGTGGCGCGCATCGACCTTCCATTCGGCGATGTCATCGGGCACGGTGGCGATGAGATGCCCGATGTCATGCAGGAGCGCGGCGGCGATCACGCTATCGCGCTCGCCGGCGAGCTCGGCGAAATGCGCGGCCTGCAGCCCGTGCTCGGTCATCGAGACGGCCTCGCCGAAGTACGCCTGCGAGCCGCGAGCGGCATAGAGCGAGAACACCTCGTCGATGATGCTCACTGGACCTCCTCGGCGATAAGCGCCCGCGCGGCTGAAGACGCTGTCGCGGGTGAGGTAGCAACCCTGCAGGTGACGCGGATAACGCGCCGAGGCGAAGCCCGTGCGTCCGTGCAGGATCCGCTGGTTGTCGAATACGACGAGATCGCCGGCGCGCATCATGAATCGCAGCATGTAGCGCGGCTCCTTGAGCAAGAGCGCGAACCGCCGGTAAGCGCGGTAATACCGCTCCGCCGCCTCCGCCGCGAGCGGCAGCGGCTGGATGGAGCGGTTGTTGTAATGAACGGCGGTCACCTCGCCGCGGCAGGAGAGCTGGATGAGCGGCCGTTCGGCGCTGAGCGCCGCGTTCCGCGAACGATAGGCAAAGGGCACCGGCGTTCGCGCCAGCAGCTCGAACGCGGCCGGATCCTCTTGCCTGAGCTGCTCGGCGAGCGCGAAACCGTCGGCAAACAAGCTCTCGCCGCCATCCGGGGCCGCAACCAGCACGTGCAGCGCCTGAAACCCCGGGACGGGCTCGCGATAGGGGTTGTCGGTGTGCAGTCCCAAGCCCTGGTCGGAGTATGCGAGGTTCTCGGGCTCGGGTACCGCACGCACGTCAAAGAGCAGCCCGTAGTTGGTCTCGGCGACCTGACCGACGAGCGGCATGGCCTCGAGTATGGCGCCCGGCTGCGGCGGCACCTCGGTGAGAAATGCGAGTCCGTCGGTGACCAGGCGTTTGAGCCAACTCGCCCGCACGCCCGCCTCCTCGCGCGCCTTCGCGAGCGTCGCCCACTCGAAGTCGCGGGTCGCATCGAGCCGCCCGCCCTGCAGCCAAAGCCGGGGCAGCGCCGCGGCCCGCTCGCCCGCGATCACCGCCGCCTGCGCCGCGAGCCAAGCGAGGTCGAAGGAGGCGTCCGCCGTCTCGCGCTCCCACTCGATGCGCACCTGCCCGTCCTCGAGGACGGCGCGCCGGATCCGCGGTTCCACGGGCAGATCCGCCACGTCGATGAGGCGCTGGCCATTTCGCGGATCGCGCTGTTCGCGCAGATTATCGCGAAGCCAGACGCTCGCAAGCTCGACCCGCCCTCCCTCCGCCCATTCGAGCATGAGCGCCGAGGGTGTCCAATCGATCTGTCTGACGGTGTGCATGGCTTTCACGTCTGAGCCCTCGTCAAGATCGGATGCTCTCGCCCGCGGCAGCTACCGCCCCGACGGCGCGCAGCTCCATGGCATAGAGCGCTCCGGCGCCAATGGCGCCCACCACTCCGATGACGGCGAGCGTCTCGAACACGCCTCGCCAACCGAATGCAACCGCGAGCTTCGCACCGCCCACACCGGCAGACACCGCGCCGATGTAGCCGACGCCGTCGATGATGCCGGAAGCGACGGCGCCCGCGTCCTTGCCGCCGAAGTCGAGCGCCATGGCGCCGCCGAGGTAAGCGTACGGCCCGAGCAGACAGAAGCCGACTACGCCGATGAGGGCGATCGGCAAGGCGGTGTCCGTTGCGCCCGGGTGAATGAGAGTGAGAAGAAAGAGCGCCACCGCCGTGCCCGTCAAGCCGAGGAAAAGCAGCAGCGGCCGGCCGTTGGAGCCGAGCCGATCGCCGAACCAGCCTGTCAGCAGCACGGAAACCGCGCCGACGCCCGGAAAAACAGCGCTGAACGCGGCGGCGTTGCTCATGCTGAGGTGAACGAAATCGCGCATGTAGACCGGCGTCCAATCGTTGAAAGTCTCGCGCACAATGGTGCAGACGAGCGATAACACGCACACCATCAGGAATGCCGGGCTCTTGAGCAGGGGACCCAGCCGCTCCTTGATGCTTGCGGGCGGTGCTTTCGAGTGCGCGAACACGTTGAGCGGATTCGCCACCGTGTCGGAGTGGCCGGCCGCCACCCGCGACTCCCGCAAGAGCGCGAAATTGGCGATGAACATCGCCCCCGAGACCACCGCGGCGAGCGCGAACAGGCTCCGCCAACCGTAGCCGTGCGCGATCAGCGCGCCCATCCATTCTCGCGCACCCGCATCGCCGATGAGATAGCTCAGGCTCAGCACCCCGATGACCGCCCCGTGCGAGGAGTAATCGAACCAGCGGGAGGAGACCTTGATGAGCCCGGCCCAAGCGCCTGACTGCACCAGGCGATTCAAGAGCCACGCCAGGGTGAATATCGGCAACGCGCCGGAGACGGCAAAGAGCAGCGTGCACAGGGTGGCACCCGCCAAGCCGACCAGAAAGTTGATGCGACCGCCCCAGTAATCGCCCAGGCCGCCGATGAAGGGCTTGCCGAGCGCGTAGGCGAGGATGCCGAGCGAGGTGATGGCACCGATGCGCACGAGCGCCTGATCGTACGAGAGGCCCCGCCGCGCCAGCTCTTTCGCCAGCAGCGGCGTCGCCACCGCAAGATCGCTGCGGCAGAAGTAAAGCGAAGCGTAGCCGCCGAAGAGGAGCGAGATGACGAGCGCCTGCCGGAACCTGAGCTTCCACTCCCGTTCCCCTGCGGCTGCCGCTGCGGCCGGAAGGCTCATCTGCGCTCTCGCTCCATGCCGCGATACTCCACGAAGGATGTCACGCGCTGCCAGAGAAAGTCGCCGTATTCGAACGGGATGAAGAGCTGCGGCGGGTCCTGCGGCAAGGGCGCGATGATGGCATCGGCGCGGGCCTCGTAGAAAAAGGGAATCGAGAAGCGCTCGCGGCACGAGCCGAGCACCCGATGCTCGGTGGCCCGTATGCGACCGGCCGACCACTGCTCGAGCACCTGACCGAAGTTGACCACCAGCGTTTCCTCGAGCGGCGGGACGTCGATCCAATCCCCGGCCCGGGAGCGCGCCTGAAGGCCCGGGACCTCATCCTGGGCGAGCAGCGTGACAAAGCCCGAGTCTGTGTGGGGCGCGCCGACGAGGTAGCGGAGCGCGCCCTGGCTTCTCACCCAGAGCGCCGGATCCTGCACGGTCGCAAGCTCGACGGCGTCCCGCGGCGGATAGCGGATCAGCCGCAGGGTCGAGAGTCCGCAGCGAAACGACTCGTCGAAGTACTCGGCCGGAAGACCCAAGCTGCGGGCGAGGGACTGCATCAGCTTCTCTCCCACCTGCTCCATCGCCCGGTAATAGGCGGCAGCCGCCTGGCGCCAACCCGGCAAGCGCGCCTCGTCCGGCCAGACGCTCGGCTCGCGCAGGGAATCGCCGGGCACGGTGATGAGCGGTCCGTGGACGAGGTCACCGCCGATGTCGATGCCTTCTTTGGCGGTCAGGTTCCCCGGCTGCAACGGGAACCAGCCACGGTAGACATTGCGGTTTTCGGGAGCGAACTTGCGCCGGTACAGGCGGCGCTTGTCGGCTTCGTCGAGCGCAAAGATGGCGAGGAGCCGCGCCCGCGCGTCGCGGCCGATGAGCGCCTCGGCCGGCAGGCCGCGGATGCACGCGAACCCGACATCCCGGGCCGCGCTGAAGAGCGCCTGGTCCGCCCGCCGCCAAGCCGCCGGCTGCTTATCGAAGAGCGGCGCTACATCGACAAGCGGAATCGCATCGGTCCCGACGGGGTCAACCGCAACCGTCACGCTTGCGCCCGTCGGGTACGCTCCTCGGTGGCCGCCGCCGCGAGCCTCTCATCCTCCAACACGCCGCCCGCCGCGCGGTAGTAATGCCATGCCGCCCAGAAGCCCGTGGGCACGAGACAGAGCATCGCGAGCCGCAGCGACTCCGCGTCGGGAACGTGGTGGGGCGCAAACCAGTCGCTCAGCAAACCGACCATCTGCGGAGCGATGATGAGGTTGCAGACGTTGGCGAGGAAGAGCAGCGTGGCGCAGTACATGGCGCGCATCTTCTGCGGCGCGAGATTGTTGAGGATGCCGAATCCCGGGCCGAGGTAGACGTAGATCGACGGCACGAAGAGCCAGAAGAGCGCTCTCGTGAGCGCCAGCGAGTGCGTCGAATAGATGACTGCCGTCACGACCGTGGCGAGCCCGATGTTCAGAGCGAGGAGACGCAATACGCGCCGCTCGTCGGAAAGCCATCGGCGCGAGAGCAACCACGTGCTCGCGATCATCGCCACGCTGCCACCGATCAGGTGGACGGGCCCGAGAATGCCGCCGGCCTCATCGACATTGAGCGAGTAGCTGCGCATGAGGAACGCGGGCGTCCACCACATGAGGCCCCAGCCCCAGAGCGCGGTGAGGGACTGGGCGAGGATGAAATGCATGGCGGAGCGCTGCTCGAGCAGAAACCCCAGCGTCTCGAGAAAGGTCGGCGCCGAGCCCCGGTCCTCGCATTCATCCAGGCAGCCGCGCCGGGGCTCACGGATGCTGAGGAGGACGAGGAGTCCGGCGAGCACTCCGGGTACTCCGAGGGCGAGGAACATCGCGCGCCACCCGAGCCGGTAGGCGATGGCGCCCGCCACCTGCGAGCCGAGCCAGGCCCCGATCGGCGCGCCCAGGGAAAAGACCGACAAGGCCATGGCGCGGCGCGCCGGCGGAAAGTAATCGGAAAGGAGAGAGTTGGCGCCGGGAGTGCCGCCCGCTTCCCCGATGCCCACCCCGATGCGCGCCCCGAGGAGCTGCCAATAACTGCGCGCCAGGCCCGTGGCCGCCGTCAGTGCCGACCAGGCGATGAGGCAAACCCCGATGATGTTGCGACGGCTGCGCCGATCGATCAGCAACGAGAGCGGAAAGCCGAAGGTCACGTAGAAGATCGCGAGCGAAACGCCGGTGAGGAACGCGATGTTCGCATCCGAGAGATGCAGCTCCCGCCGGATGGGCTCGAGCACGGTCGAGATCGAGTAGCGATCGGAGATGCTGAGCGTGTAGACGAGGCACATCATCACCGCGACGTACCAGCGCTCGGCCAGAGAGGCGCTCTGCACCGGGCCGGTGCGCTCGCCCGGGGCAACGATCGGATTCGTGCCGATGTCCACCCCGCTCACTCGGCGCCTGCCTGCGACCGCGGCAGACCCCGACCCGCGAGCCTCCTGCTGAGCGTGCGATACAGGCTCTTGGGACCGTCCAGATCTATGTAACAGCCCTGCAGATGCCGATGACCCTCGTTCGGATCGTAAGCCGTCCGCCCGTGCAGCACCCGGCTGTTATCGAACATCATCAGCTCCCCGGCCTTGAGCGGAAATCGCAACTCGAAGCGCGGATCGGCGAACAGCTCGCTCAATCGCCGGCGCGCCCGTTGGAAGCGCCGCATCGTCGGCGCATCGAGCAGCGGCAGATAGTCGAGCCTCGGACTGTAGTGCACACCGGTCATGCGCCCGCTCACGTCCCGCTGCACGATCGGGCGGCGCTCGATGAGCTCCTCGTTGGCATCGATGAAGCGGAACGCCACCGGCGTCGATGCCAGGAGCTCCAGGCCCTGCGGATCCTCCTCCTGCAAGGTCTGCGCGACCGAGAGGCTGTCGACCAGCGTGGACCATCCGCCTGTGGTCTCATTCACCAGGCAGTGCAGGAGCTGGATCCCGGGAACCGGCTCACGGTAGGGGTTATCGGTGTGCGCTCCGAGGGCCACGGGCCGGTAAGCCAGGTCGTTCGAGCCCGGGCGCGAATAGACCTCGAAATAACGTCCGAAATTGGTCTCCCGCACGTAACCGAAGCGGCGCGCCACCTCGAGAATGCACTCGGGATGGGTGGAGAGCTTTTGGATGATGACCAGGCCGTGGGTCAAAAGCAGGGTCACGGCCGCGAGGCGCACCGCCTCGCTCTCGAGCTTGCGGCCATCGACACTGACGGCCTCAAGCGCCAGATCGGCGCGCCACGGCACCGGCGGCGGCAGGCCGTCACCGCGCTCGAGCTCCGCGGCGAGCCGGGCCAGTTCATAGTCGCCCGAATACCCGTCGCTGAAGGAAAGCCGCACCCGATCCTCGCCGCTGCGCTCGGCACGGACCAGGGCGAGATCATCGGGCAGGCGGTGTGGGTCGAAGAGGCGCTGTTGGGTGTCGGGATCGAGACTGACGCTGTCCTGGCACCGTTCCCGAAGCCAGAGCGCCGGCAAGTCCATGGTGCTCGTCCCGGCTTCGGCGAGCACCCGCGGCGGATCGGTCTCGAGCTTCAGGCGCACTGGGTTCATCACGGACTCAGCCCTCGATAGCCGACTGCGGCGCATCGCGCCCGCGAGTCTTCAGAATCTCCTCGGGCGGAACTATGTTCGCGCTTGCAAGCTTCGCCGCACGCTCGGCATCCCCCGCACAGATGCTCTCCACGAGCTCGCGGTGCGACTCGCAGATCTCGCGGGCATCGAGCTCACGATTCGAGAGCGCAATGTACACTCGGAATTGGTTCTCGACGCGCACGTAGTGCTGCAACAGCCGCTCGTGACCGGAGAGGCGCATGATGAGCTTGTGCAGCTCGCGGTCCAACCGGTCCGCTCTCTCGTGATCCTCCGACTCCGCCGCCGCCGCCAATTGGGCGAAAGCCGCGCGCAGCTGCCGCGCGCCCTGTCCGTCGATCCGGCTCGCCGCGAGGCGGGTCCCGAGGCTCTCGAGCGCTCCCCGGAGCGTGTACAGCTCCCACAGGTCGTGCTCGCTCAGATCGATCACCTGATATCCGGTGTAAGGCACATGACAGATGAGCCCCTCCTCGATCAGGCGCCGCAGCGCCGAGCGGATGGTGCCCCGGGAGAGTCCGCATCGCTCGGCGATGGCGGTCTCGAGCAAGCGCTCGCCGGCTCTCAATTCGCCGCGAACGATCTGCCGGCGCAGCAGATCCGTCGCCTGCGCTTCCAGGCTCTGCTTGTTGATGGTCTCAGTCACGGCTTCGCATCGGGCAGGTAGCGGGTCTCGGATGGAATGATCTCCGCGCCGGGCGCTTCGGCCTCGAAATCGACCAGTTGGGCGGGAAAGCCCGGGGCGCGCACCTGGATGCCGCAGTCCTCTTCCAGTCGCTGAATGATGCGCGGCGAGAGCGCACGCTCGCCGTATCGCGACTGCGTGTCGCGAAACATTGCGGTGACGGTATCGGCCACGTCGGTCGGCACTTCGTTCCTGCGGGCCAGCTCGAGAAAGAGCCCGATGTCCTTCAGCGCCAGATCGACGGTGAAATTGATGTCGTAGCTTCCATTGAGGATGACCTGACTCTCGGTCTCATGTACGAAGGAGTTGCCGGATGAGGCCTTGATCGCCTCGTAGGTCGTCTTCGGATCCATGCCTGCCTTGAGCGCGACCGTCCAGGCCTCGCTGAGAGCCGCAAGATGCACGAACGCCAGATAGTTGGTAATGACCTTGAGAACCGAGGCGCTGCCCAAGGGCCCGATGTGAATGATTCTGCGGCCCATGATGCGCAGCACCGGCAAGGCCTCATCGAACGCCGCGCGCTCGCCACCGACGAATATGGATATATTGCCCGTGGCGGCCCGATGGCAGCCGCCCGATACCGGCGCATCGAGCGGTTGGGCGCCTCTTTCCCTCACCCGCTCGCCGAGGCGCCTGACCTCGGCCTCCTCGGTCGTGCTCATTTCCAGCCAGAGCTTGCCCGCCGAGAGGCCTTCGAGCACCCCGTCGGCCTGCTCGAGCACGCGTGCGCTGATCGCGGGTGAGGGCAGACAGGTAATGATGAGATCCGACCCGAGTGCCAGCTCCTTGGGGGTCGACGCCCATTGCGCGCCGCGCTCGAGAAGCGAGGCGGCCGCGGCGGCGTTGAGATCGTGGACGATCAGCCGGCAGCCATTGCGCAGCAGGGTCCCGGCGAGCTTCGAGCCCAGGTTCCCCAAGCCGATGAAGCCGATGATCATGCCGTGCGCCTCACGAATTCACCCACGATGGACGGATCGAAGGCGCGGCGCGAGAAGATCCTGCGCACGCGCGGCTCGAAGTGCGCGAGCGGCTGCGTCGGGTAGTCCGGGTCGAAGGAGGCCTGGTCCCAACTTTCGCAGAACCGGACGCAACTCTCGTAATGCGGGTGATCGCGGTACGCCGCGCGCAGCTCGGGATCCTCGCCGAGGAAGTGAGCGTAGTAGATCTTCTGAAAGAGCCCGTGGTGCTCGATCACCCAGGTCACTTCGGCCCGCACGTAGGGCCGAATGATCTCGGCGGCGTATTTCGAATGATTTTCCGGCGCGAGAGCATCGCCCAAGTCATGGATGAGCGCGCCGACGATCATCTCTTCGTCAGCGCCATCGGCTTCCGCCCGGGTCGCCGTCTGCAAGGAATGCTCGAGCCGAGTGACCTGATAGCCATCCAAGCCATCATCCAGCGCGCGCAGCGCATCGAGGATGCGACTCGGCAACCGGCCGATGTAATCGCGCTCGAGCCGATTGAGGAACAGGTACTCGGCCTTGGTGCCGTGCTTCATCTGCCGGAAACTGACTGTACGCATGGCGGTCCGGTTCGAGGTATTTGAGCGGCGATTGCAGCAGTCCGGTTGCTGATTGTCAACAATCAGAAATTTATTTTGTAATCATATGCTTGTGGTTGACTTCAGTCCTCTGGCGGAGCCTCTTGGGGCCACTGCGGCAGGCCGTCCCCGATTTCATAGTAATCGCCCTTGTCGGCCACGAAGATGTGTTTCGCCGCCGCGAGGCCCGTCGGCGACTCGAGCGTGCCCGCCCATATGCTGACGTGCCCGCCATGGACGGGCTGCCAGAAAAGCTGCGAGCCGCAGGTGCCACAAAAGCCCCGCCGCGCGAGCGCGGAGGACTGGTACCAGCGCAGCGTCGCCGCGCCGAGCAGGCGCAGGTGTTCGGGCGCGCACGCGGTAGCGGCATCGAAATGCCCGCTCGAGCGGCGACACATGGTGCAGTGGCAGTAGATGACGGGCCGGAGCGGGCCGTCGACCTCGAACCGCACTGCCCCGCAGAGGCAGCGGCCGCGCGCAAGGACAGGAGCAGACGGGCCCGCAAGCGTGGATTCAGGCATAGCCAGGTGCCTCAGTTTCCGAATTTGGCGGCTCCGACGAGCGGCAACTCGATGGTGGTCCCGTGCGGGGACTCACGGAATACCCGCTGGGTCGCGCGCACGTAGTCGGAGGGCTTGGCGTTGAAGATGTTGTCGAGGAAAGTCTGCGGGTTCCGATCATAGAGCGGAAACCAGCTCGACTGGATCTGCACCATGATCCGGTGCCCCGGCTCGAACACGTGATCCGCCGCGGGCAGATGAAATTGATACAACAGCGGCGTGTTGGATTGCAGCGGCGAGGGTTGCGAGTAACTCTTGCGGTACCGTCCGCGGAAGATGTCCATGGCCACGGCCAGCTCGTAACCACCCAGGTCCGGCTGCTCCGCATCCTGGGGCGGATAGACATCGATCAGCTTGACCACCCAGTCCGAATCGGTACCGCTCGTCGAGGCCCACAAGTGCACGAGCGCACGTCCGATGATGCGTACCGGCGCCTCGAGCACCGGCGTCTCGTACGTGAGCACATCGGGGCGCGCGGCGGCGGGACGCTGATCATCGACCAGCCAGGTGTTCCAACTCGGGCCCCCGGCCGCCGACACCGGCAAAGGCCGGTAAGGCACCGGATGGTCAGGATCGGAGACGTACTGATCGTAGGCCGGAGCTCGCCTTTCGACCGGTGGCTGCTTTAAGCCCAAGCCGAAATCCGGCTTGAGATACAGGGGCGTACGCTCGATCGTACACCGCGGCTCGCAGCCCGGCCACGACGCGAACGCCTCCCAGCGATTCGGACCGGTCACATAGGCGTTCACGGGCGCCACGTGCTCGGGTGGCGCGCCATCCTCGAGGTAGTGCGCGAGCAGCGGCCTGATGATGTCCTGCTGATATTGAAGCGCGGTGTTCGAGCCGAACTCGAGCGGTCCGAGCGAGCTCGCATTGCCGTTTTCCTCACCGTGATACCAGGGACCGAGTGTCAGGAAGAGCTTCTGATGTTCGGGATCCTTGGATTTGAGCGCGCGGTAGACGGCGAGCGCGCCGTAGAGGTCCTCCTGGTCCCATTCGCCGGCGACCAGCATGAGCGGAACCGCGAGCGGCCCTTGGGCCAGAATCCTGTCAACCGCCTGATCCTGCCAGAAAGCGTCGTAGGAGGGGTGAGCGATGAGCTTTCTCCAGAAGCCGATCTGCTCCATGCCGTGCTCGTCGGCCAATTCCCTCGGCGTGCCAGCCGCGAGATACATGGCGTAGTCGTCACGATAATCGCTCCACCAGCGCTCCTGGTTCGCGCGCGTCGCCTCCATGCCGTAAAGATAAGGAATCATCTGCTCGCGGAATGCCCCGTGGTGGAACCAGTCATCGCCCATCCAGCCATCGACCATCGGGTTTTCGGCGATATCGAGCTTCAGCGCAGGCGCCGGATCGATCGCGCACATCAGCGCCTCGAATCCATCGTAGGAGGTGCCGATCACGGCGATCTTGCCGTTACTTTGCGGGATGTGCGTCGCCAGCCATGCGATCGTGTCGTGACAGTCGGTCGCATCCGATACCGGCGTCGGATTCAGCGCGCCTCGGACCGGGCGGTTCATGATGAAGTCGCCCTGCGAGCCGTACTTGCCGCGAACGTCCTGAACGACGCGAATGAAACCCTGCTGCACCAGCACCTGAGTCAGGTCGTCATCGCCACTGAGCTCCACGGCGAGCCGGTCGCTGTTGCCGGCCGAGGTCATGCCGGCGGCATCATAGGGCGTGCGCGTCAGCACGATGCCCACGTGTGTTGCTCCCTTGGGAATCAGGATCTCGGTGTGCAGCTTGACCCCGTCACGCATCGAAATCATGACCTCGCGCCGGAGGTAGTCGAAGCTCCGGGTCGTGGGCGCGAAATGCACCGGCGTCTCGCTCGGAAGATCGGGATGGCGCTCCCTCGATGGCGAAGAGGCGGAGGCGAAAGCGAGCGCCGAGAGCGCGAGAGCCGCGGCCCCAAGCGCGGCTGCGGCGCGCACCGGGCGAGTCATCGATCGCGAGCTCATCAAAACTCCCGAGGCGGCGCCGAGGCGCTGATCATACGCCGCGCCCCTGCCGCTGTCAGGCAGGCGCCGGGTGAGCGCCGCCCTCGACTGCCAGACGCACCGCCCGCATCTGTTAGAATCGCGACTTCGAACTGCGCTGTGCTTGGAGAACGCCCGATGCGGATGCTCCCCGGATTAGCCACCCTGTTACCGCTGCTCTTCATCGGTCCGCCGGCGCTTGCGCACACCGGTTCCGCCGCCCCTCAGGCGACCTATCAGCTGAAACCGACGCCCACGACCGTGACCTGGGGATACTACTCCGCGAGTGTTCCGCCCGTGCTGCGCGTTCATTCCGGCGATACGGTGGTGATTCAAACACTCCTGACATCGAGCCCCAAGCGCCTGGCCGAGGCGGGTGTCCCCGCCAACGAGATCGAGCAGTCGCTGCGCGACATCTTCGATCACGTGCAGGACCGGGGTCCGGGCGGTCACATCCTCACCGGACCGGTCTACGTCGAGGGCGCGCAGCCCGGCGACGTGCTGGAGGTGCGCATCAAGGCGATCCGGCTCGCGATTCCCTATGCCTACAATGGCTTCGCGCCGGGCAAGGGATTGCTGCCCGATGACTATCCCTATGGAAGGATCAAGATCATTCCGCTCGATGCCAAGCGCGGGGTGGCGCACTTCGCTCCGGGCATCGACATCCCTCTTCATCCTTTCTTCGGCAGCCTGGGCGATGCACCGCCCGAGGCTGCCGGACGGGTGAGCAGCGCCCCTCCGTGGATGCATGCAGGGAATCTCGACAACAAACGGCTGGTCGCGGGCACGACCCTGTACATCCCGGTAAACGCGCCGGGCGCGCTTTTCTGGGCCGGCGATGGCCATGCGGGTCAAGGCGATGGTGAAGTGGACATCACGGCGATGGAGACTTCACTCATCGGCACGTTTCAACTGATCGATCGCAAGGACATGCATCTGCTCTGGCCGAGCGCGGAAACCCCCGACGACTACATCGCCATGGGCATCAGTGCGGACTTGACCCGGGCAACGAAGATGGCCGTGCATCACATGATCGATTTCCTGATGCAGCAGAAGCATCTCTCCCGCGACGACGCCTACATGCTCTGCAGCGTCGCCGGGAATCTGCACATCAGCGAGATCGTCGACGGCAACGATGTGGTGAGCATGATACTGCCCAAGGCGATCTTCAGCCGCCTACGTAAATGACACCACCTTTCATCACGAACACCGGATGCTCGGTGGCGTGGATGTTCTTCAGCGGATTGCCGGGCAGCGCCACGATGTCGGCATACTTGCCCACCGCGAGCGTCCCCACCGGCGGCTCGTAGCCCCTGTCGTCGCGCTTGCCGAAAACGAGATCGGCCGCGCGCGCCGTCGCAGCCATGAGTGCCTGGGCGGGAGTCATTCCGTTCTTCACCATCAGCCAGAACTCCTGCGCATCCGTGCCGTGGGGCTCCACCGCCGAATCGGTGCCGAAAGCGATCGGCACGCCGATTCTCACCGCGTGCTGGAACATGATCTGCGCCTGAGCGGCGGCGGCGAGCGCCTTCGCGCGGATCACGGGCGGAAAGGTATCGGCCTTCTGAGCCACCCAATAGCCGGCATAGAGCGTTGGCACCAGATACACCCCCTTCGCCTTCATCAGCCGCAGGGTGTCGTCCTTGAGGAAGGTGCCGTGCTCGATGGAATCCACCCCCGCGCGGATCGCCATCTTCGCCGCCAGATCACCGTGACAATGCGCGGCGACTTTGCGATGCCACGCGTGCGCCTCGGAGACGATGGCGTCCATCTCAGCCTGGGTGAGCTCCGGCACGTCCACCGGATCGGTCAATGAGAGCACCCCGCCCGAGGGCATGAACTTGATGACCGTCGCGCCATACTTCATCTGATAGCGCACGGCCGCCCGGCACTCGTCCGCTCCGTTGCACACGCCCCGGTCCGGCCCAAACGGTGCGGCCACGTTCGGCGGCAGCGGGTCGCTGTCCGCATGGCCCCCGGTGGAGCCAATGGCGTAGTTGGAGACGATCATGCGCGGACCCTCGACCACGCCGGCATCGATCGCATTGCGCAGCGCCGCGCCGATGTAGTCCACCGAGCCCACATCGCGCACGCTGGTGAAACCGGCGTCCAGGGTTTCCTTGGCGTAGTAGGCGGCATAGAGGGCCTTCTCGGCCGGCACGCGCATCAGGTCCTGGTAGAAGCCCTTGTACCAGTTGTCCTCGAACTGTCCGGCGAGATGCACGTGCGCATCGATCATGCCGGGCATGAGGGTGGCATCGCCGAGGTCAATCACGCGCGCTCCCGCGGGGATGCGCGCATCCGCGCCGATGGCCGCGATCTTGCCGTCCTCTACCACGATCACGCCGTGCTCGGCGAGCTTGCCGGATACCGCATCGAAGATGTGGGCCGCCTTCAGCACGAGGGGCCCGGATGTCGGCAGCACCTCGGCGCGCGCGAGCGGCGCGCTCAAAATAAGACTGCAAAAGACCCAGAGGGATCGGTATCTCACGGCGGCTCCTCGTTACGAGATGTTCTTCTGGCGGATGAAGTTACCACCGATCCGCGGCCGTCGCATCGCTCTGTTGGAAAGGCGCGCCCCAGAGGCCGGTAGCGTCCTCGGATGCGCCGCCGGGTCTGCGACCCGCGTCTCGGCGGGCGCATGGCTCGCCGGGGTACAAAGCATCGCCGACCTCGCACGGTCGGCGCGAATCACGACAGGCGGCACGGCCGCGACGGGGCTCCATCACAATGCAGAAGACAAAGGCGGCCGAGACCGGTCCGCCGGCATCAGAAGCCATCCGAGTGCAGCAGGCATTCCTCGCCAGGGTCCTCGGAGAGATCGAGACCGCGGTCGGCGGCGGGAAGGATCGGCGGCTCGCCATCCGCCAGGCGGCCGCGAAGCTGGCCGAGGCGCGCTTGGACTGGAATGGGATGGCCGCGGCGGTGCTGCGCCTCTAGCGACCGGCAGAAACGTGGGCGTGGCGTGGCGCGTGGCTTGCGCCGGCCGAGGGATGTCGCCCAGCCTCTCGTTGCGAGTGTCGCTGTTGCTGCGCTCGGAGCGTTACCGTCGCCTCGATGCGCAACCGGAGATCCGCGCGCGCACCGACTTCTTCGCGGCGGCCGCGATCGTGACTCGCGCGTTGGCCTACAGCGGGGCGACGCCCTTCATGCTCGCCCTGAGCGATGCGCTCGAGGGAGTCAACGTCTGCCGCGCTCACCTGATACGCAGCGGATGTCTCTACGTGACCGGGAGCGTGGAGCGCAACACGCGGGATTTCATCCGTTACGAGCAGGCTCTGGTGCAAGCGGCGCTCGATCACCTGCGGGGTAGCGATCCGCGCGGCTACTCGGAGCAGATCCGCGTCGCCAATGGCGCGATTGCCCGGGCCTTGAGGCCCGGAGCGGGGTGTGCATCGAACGCGCTCACGACCTTCGCTCGAGCCGCAGAATGCTGCCTGGCGCGCCTCGGGCGCGCGATCGAATTCGCCACTCAGTCCGATCGGGAGGCACTCGGGGAAGAGCTCGCGCGCAGCGCCCGCCGCGGACCGGGCTGGCGGGCTTGAGCGACCAGCCAACCTCGACGGCCGCATGTGGCCGACCGCTGTCGCCGCTTTGCGCAGGCGCGGCACTGCGGGGCGCTGCGGTTGGACGGGCTGGTCCTGGATGCTAGAATCGCGCGCCGTGCGTGGGGCGGTAGCTCAGCTGGGAGAGCGTCGCGTTCGCAATGCGAAGGTCGAGGGTTCGATCCCCTTCCGCTCCACCAATAAAATCAATTACTTACGACAGGACGTCCGGCACTCTGATTCGTCGTAAACGCCCAGTAAACGCAAGGACGGGCGAACCTTCATGCTCCCTTGCTGCGGCAGCGCCTGAAAGCGCCGCCAGACCGTGCCTCAGCGCGGCCAGCGGCTTGAGCAACCGCATACATAGGAGGCAGTCATGCCCGCACAGAAGTCTACCCGCGCCGCCCTGGCGCAGCCCGCCGTGCCCGATCTGGAGCACCTCCACCTCGCAATCAGGTCCGAGAGCAGCTCCCTGCTGCTCCTTCAGACCCTTGCCGATCAGCTGATGAACACGCTGTCCGTGGGCGAGCGGATCACCAAGGACGACGCTGAGGCGATCGCGGCACTGGGCGTCGAACTGCGCCGCCTTCGGGAGCGCGTCATCGCCCTGGTCGAGACCGCCGATCGCGCGAGTTCCAATTACGCGCCAGTGCCGGACGCGGCCGAGCGGGCTCGCCTGAGGCTGGTCGCAGCTGGGTGTGGACCGTACTGAAGGGTCCGACAGCAGGGATCGCACGAGAGCGCCGCCTTCCGGGCGGCGTTTTCGTGATCCTGACATCCATGGGCTTTCAGAAGGACGTCAACTCGGTCGCTCGCGCCATGCGAGCGCCCGCTCCCGCAGGGGCCGGATCTGCTCCTCGACCGATCTCAGATCAGAGGCGAGCCATTCGCTCATCTCCTCTAGACGCACGCTGAATCCGTCGGCCGCGCGCACCAGCACCTCAAGCTCGGTATCGGAGGAGATTCCCACTGGATGCGCGAGCCACACACGCAGCCGAGACACAATGAACTCGGCCTCGTGCCGCCTCTTGGCGGCTTCCTCCTGGTGAGAGGCAGCGGCCGCCACATTGCGCCCAGCCAGAGCGAACAGAGTCGCGTAATCCCGCTCAAGCCGTTCCGCGAGCGCCACCACGCGCGTCGCAGCTGCCGGGATGGTGCTCAGCGCCTTGCTTGCTTCTCTTTCGAGGACCACGCGCCGCTCCCGCGCGGCCTGTTTGTTCGAGCTTGCCGCCGCTGCTGCGGACCAGAAGGCGGCGCCGGCCGCGAGCAAAGCAGCCAGCGCGCTGACAATCGCAGCAACGCCAGACCAGTCGATCACAGGTCAGGGACGCCGTTGCATCAAGGATGGTAGGGACACGGCGTATACGGGCCCACGGTCCGAGTGACGACCTGACCGCCATTGAGGTGATAGACACACACTCGATCGGTGGTTCCTTGGATCACTTCCGGACCGCCCGGGGGTGAGGGCTGCGGCGAATTGGAGACTGGCTGGGTTGGCGCGACGGAGCCTCCGTTACAGGCTTCCATGGCGCGGCCCATCGCTGCGGCACCCTGAGGGCCCGGAGAGTCCTGGCTCATCGCGTACATATCGCAATTGATCTTCTCAGAGGCAGCGCGTTGCTCTGCTTGCTGCTCCGGCGTCATCGGAGGCATAGCACAGGCGCTCAATAGAATCGTCCCGAGGATCGTGACAGTGATGCGCATGATGTGGCCCCCTCCCTTCGTCCTGTCAGTAATCAGTCGGAAGACAAGATACTTGTTGAGTGTACGCCTACTCCAGTGGCAGCGACACGCTTCAGCGGTGTAGTTCACGTGCCCCCAGAGCCAGTCCGCGTCCGCTCTTCCCGAGTGGCAGCTCTCCTCGTTTTCTCGAGCCGGCATACGATGCTAGCGCAGACGATCTCGAACAAGGGGGTGTGTGGCTTCGCCGGCGGCCAGCAAAGCCGCTGCGCCACTGACGGATCGCAGAAACAGAGGTCCCAGTCCACGATCATCTTTCAGCCTCGCCTCACCGAACTTCCGCACCCGGTCGCCGGGGGTCGCCGTCGGCCATATCAATCGGCCTTCAGGCCTTTCCCTGGCTCATATCCATCCCGTAGCGATATAGAAATGGAACGGTATAGGTTGTGTTGGCCGAGCCGGACTTCTTCTGGAGAAAGCCGATCGATACGAGGTCCTCCGCCGCGGGCTTGGCCTCCTTCCCCAGGAGCGCGACCAAGGCCTCCTCGCTGTACTCCGTCTTGCCACCGATGAACTTGGCCATGTGCTGCCAGAGGTGGGGAAACTCGGCTTGAAGATACGTCCTGCGCTTGTGCTCCGAGAGCTGCTCCAGTCCGTACTGGATTGCGTCGGCTCCGATCAGCCAAGCGGTCTCGCCGTCTGGATCGCCAGAGCAGATGTCGTGCTGCCTCTGTTTCGCCTTAAGGAGTAGATCGAGCACGTCTCTGGGCGTGACGACGCCTCGCCCGTCGGAGCAGCGCTTGTAGATCCAGGTGAGCGTGCTGCTCTGCCTGGTACCGCGAAAGACCGTGGGCGGAAACAATTTCGATAGACACTGCAGGCGATAGGCCGCGCTCGAATTCACTCTCTCGGCATCCACGTTGAAGAATGCGGCAATGCCATCGTTCGCGAAGAATCTCTTCGCAAGCATCGCC
Organism: Steroidobacteraceae bacterium; assembly: GCA_035252605.1. Taxonomy (GTDB): domain Bacteria; phylum Pseudomonadota; class Gammaproteobacteria; order Steroidobacterales; family Steroidobacteraceae; genus 13-2-20CM-66-19. Next base: position 15,475 of record DATFCZ010000016.1, on the reverse strand, counting down.
TGAATCTGCTCCGGCTCCCAACGCAACGTGTCCGCTTGGCGTGCAGTGAGATGTGTAAGGGCGGTGAACCCCGCATCCGTGCTCACGAGGTTGTCCAACATGTCGTCGCGAATGAAGAGCTTCACCCGAATGAGCGGAGTCGAAAACTGCTTCACCGCTCGGAGCAGGCCACGAAGCGCGCGGCGCTCCGTATCTGAGCGGCGCGGGAATACCTCGTCCAGTCGATCCACCATCAACCACAAGGAGAGGTTGCTTAGCTTCAGGACTTCTTCGAGCGTCTGTCGGATGTCGCTGACATATCGCGGGAGCGATGCGGGTTGATCGCTAGCGGCCCGCTCCTCCGTAGCCTCCTTCGGATGCCCGAGAAGATCCACCTCAAAGGCTCCCCCTTCGTGTGGAACTTCATACCTGATTCGCGGCCTCACCTTGGACAGTGCGGTCAGCGCCCAACCAAGCACATCCTTCAGCGTCCGCTTCGCTCGAATCTCCGGGATCCCGGCCCTGACGCATTCCGCACGAAAGCGCTCGATCGCCGCTGCCGCATTCGAGAGCATCGGCGCGTAGTCATCCGAGCTGACGAACTGAGCATGCGCCAGCGAGATCAGGTAGATGCACCAGAAGTCCACAAAATCCTCTTCCGTGAGGGCGGAAAACTGAGCCGCAAATGCCTGGAAGACAGAGTCGCCGAGCGCCTGCACGCCATGCGCTACTACGACCTTGCGCTGCTTGAGGAGGAAGCCAGGCAGGAATTCAACGATCATGCGAAAGAGAGCACTCTTGCCCGATCCCTTCGTGCCAGGGACCAGATCCACACGATCGGCCAGCAAATCAGAGAATGCCGAGGTCTCAATCCGAGCGACCTCGAGCAATCTATCGACCTCGGCTACGGGCGAGCCGAGATCTAGGCTCTGAAGCAGTTGCGAGATTGTGCCGTTCTGAAATGCCATTCTCAGCCCATCATCTCTGCGCCGACTGCGGCCGCGGGATGATACCAAAGGGGTGGGCCGGCACGGCTGATCTCCGGCTCGGCTGTCGTCGCTGGGGGCGTAACGGGTGGAATTCACCGGGACCTGTCTTGGGTTCTCACGATCCGCACCTCCGCGCCGATCTCGAGATTGAGCGCCCGCTCGGCCGCCGGGCCATCAAGATGCAGCACGACGGAGACCCCGCGCCGCAGTCGGCGGACGCTCGCGACGGTACCAGCGCTGCCGAACTCCTTATCGAAGGCCGTCCGGTGCGCGGCGGAGCAGAACGCCTGCCAGGGCCGCGACGGGCGGAAGGTGCCGCCGCAGTATTGGCAAAGCCGGGATCCCGGGTCAGAGGTCGTGGGAATGCATTCTGGAGCGGTACTCATTGCACCCTCGGGATGACTGTGTCGCGCGCGTCCCGGCGCGCCTTCTCGGCGCTGAATGTCTTCAGCGCCGCCGCCACATCCGCGGTCGCTCCGTCCCATTCGCCTGAGCGGTGCTGGCAGAACACGCGCGCCGTGGGATACCAGCCGTGCAGCCATCGAAACTCGGGGGTTGGCTGACCGAGAACCCAGGTCGGGCGCCCCATCGCGCCGGCCAGGTTGGCGGTGCTGGTGTCAACGCTTATGAGTAAGTCCAGCTGCGAAATGACAGCGGCGGTATCTGCGAAGTCTCTGACATCCGAGCCAAGATGCGTGATCGCCTTGGTCGCGCTGCGCACCTCATCCTCGCCAGCGCCGACCTGCAGCGAGACGAAATTGATGTCAGGCACCAGCCAAAGCGGCGCGAGTGTTGCGAACGATGGGACCGAACGCTGCCGATCATCGACGTTGTTCGGATCCCCACGCCAGACGAGTCCGACACGCAGGCCGGCCCCCTGCGGTAGCCTGGGGCGCCAGCGCGCGATGTCGGCCGGATCGGCCGCAATGTACGGGGCCCGAGGAACGGAGGTCGGATCGTTGCACCCGAATATCCGAGGTAGACCTCCGAGTCGAACGTACCAATCAGGCCTCCACGGCAGATTCACTGCTACGTGACCGCCCGGTATGCGGTCGATCGGGAACACATCATCGACGCCTTGAATGCGGCTGAATAGGCGCGCGAGAGGGCACGGTGCCAGCGCCACGACAGCACCGGCACCTCGCGATTTGATGCGCCGTATGAATCGCGCGAGCAGAATTTGGTCGCCGAGACCGTCGGCGCAGATCACCGCCATCACGCCATGAAAGCTCTGACCGTTCCAATGCGGAACCGGCAGTCCGGCCATGCGCGTCGACGGGCGGCTATCCAGAAGCTCCCAGCCGCGTGCGTACTCTCCTGCGGCAAATGCAGCTGTGGCGGCTTGCGCCCAATCGAACGAACGGGGAACAGTGGCCACTTGCGTGGCACCGGCTCGAATGAGGCTCCGGCCGAGCGTCTGCTTCACGGCTGTGCCAATCGCGTTCAATGTCGTCGCCCCCATCTCATCTCCCCGCTCTGTTTCAGACCGCCCCGTGCTCCGCTCGTCGCTGGGTCGAGGGGCGCCGCAAGTGCCCACGTGGAATCACTCGCCGATCCGGGTCTCGTCCGGTGACGGCTCACCGCGGCTTGGAGCTATCTGCCCGCGAGCGCTCGTCGATAGTTGGTCGACCGGCCTCGATCGAGTGAGCCGGCGCGACAGCGATTGAAACCGCCGCTTCGCAAATCGAATTCGACGTGTCGGTGGTGCGCTGCGGTCGGTCACCGCTCCGCTCCGCCGGTGGTGTCCGCGACCGCGTGGTCTGACCCTGGCGCTGAGAGGGCATGTGCGGCGGCGCTATGGCGCTCGGCGGCGGCTTCGAGCAGGTCGAGCAGCCGCGTCGTATCTAGGACGATCATCGCCGCGTTGCCGCGCCGTGCGGAGGCCTCGATGCGCTCGGCCAACTGCCAGACCAAGCGCAGGTATCGCCGCGTCGCACGCAAATCCTCGCGCGCCGCCTTGATGTCGGTCGGCTCGCTCATTCGTTCTCACCGCCGCCCAGGATGCCGTCGACGCCGGCCTTGGCCTCTCGCACCTGTTCGCACGCGCTCTGGGCAACGTCGTCCGCGTCGCCGTGAGCTTTGGCGATCGCGCCGAGCGCGTCGCCCAGCTCGCTCAGCGCACGAGTTACCTTGCCGTGGTCATAGCCCAGAGCCGCCAGGGTAGAGGTCGTCCGGGCCGAGCGTTCGCCCAACTCTTTTAGGGTCGAGGTCACTCGGCGGTGGGCCTCTCGGGCGGCTCGCACGTGGTCGCCCAGCATGTCGTGATGGTTGGAGAGTTTCGCGTGATGGTCCGCCGCATGCGTCAGATGTCGGCTGACCTGCCGCAGAGCACTGCGGTCGGTCCCGATGGCCTTCCGAAGGAGCTGCCCGGCCCGCCGGGCCCGCCCTTCGGGGGTCTCGATCTCGGAGACACGCGATCGGTCCTGCGCTGCGAGCTCGCGCGCTCGGCGGATCCGGCCTTCCCGCGTATAGATGCTGTCGCTGCCGCTCGCCGCCAGGGGCTTCGCCGCGCGATGCACCGCTTGCAGAAGAGATCGATCGATCGAACAAAGCCGTCCGGTATCGAGGGCCCGCTCCGCCCATTGGTACAGGGGCTTCGTGTTGACGGCGCCGCGCGCGGTGGCGAGGGCGGAGGGGAGCGCCGGCACTGCGACCTGGGAGATCTCGAGGAGGTCAACGGCGATGAAGATGACGCCACGGCCGTTCGGCATCGGGTCGTAGGCTATCGGCTGCCAGGAGGTCGAGACGGCCGATAGGAACCCGCCGCGAACGAGCTGGTAGATGGTCTCTGCGAACTCGGTTTCGGCATATCGGACCGAGCCGCGCAGCGCGCCGGCTGCGACGCGGAGGTTCAAGACGCGGCCTATCGGTGGCACGGAGTCATCATGTTGAAACATGAAGACCGGATTCGCGTTGAAGTTGTCGAGCCGCCAGGCGCTGTTCTTCACGATGTGACCGTCCCTGCCGACGGATTCATCGCTGAAGAGATAATCGACGGTCCGGGTGCCCGCGTCGGGGTTGACGGTGGCGGAAGGCGCCAGCCTGCTGCAGCGGTCCATCACAGCGAAACCGTAGCGGCAGCGTCGAGGAAGTCCCAGGCCGTCTCCACGCCCGGACCTACAAGCGAGACGTGCTCGATGCCGTTCGCTACGAACGGGGCATTACCGTTCTCCGGGAAAACGAAGAGGGTCAAGCATCGACTTGAGGTGCCCGAAGGCCTGATCGATATCACCGTCGCGACATGCTTGCGCTGGTTGGCGTCGATGAAGGACACCGAGTCGCCGAGGGTTAGATTCTTACCGAGTGACATTGGTCGCCTCCTGGGGCATTGAGATGGTGTCGAAATCCACCGGAGCGGCCGCCTTCCTTCGCCGAGTCAGCTCCGTCACGTTGGCGGCCTTCTCTGTCGGGGCGGTCGCGGCGTCGATCTGGCGAAGGGCGAGGCGGCGGTTCTCGATGCTGGACTCAATGCTCTTCACACGAGAACGAGCGAGACTCAGAGCGCGAGAGAGCGGCTTGATTGCATCTTCTCGGCCACCCTCAATTCGATCGTAGAGCGGGCCCGCGATGCCGTCCGTGGCCCGAGGATTTGCCGGCAGCGCTCGCGCCGTGAGATCCCGGACTGCCTGCCACCGATCGATCTCCGCGCGATGGAGTCTCTCGGCATTTTCGAGATCGCAGCGCGCCGATGTGAGTTCGCCATCGAGCTGCTCAAGCTCGCCCGAGATCTCCTCCCGGAATTTCTTCAGCTGATCTGTCGGTGTCATCAAGCACCTCTCGCGTAGAGCAGCGCGCCGGTTATGACGAGCGCGCCGCCAAGAATCAGTCCCGCCGGCCCGTATCGCAGGCAAGCCCCAATGGTGATCATCGCGACACCTGCATAGAGCGCGATGTCGGTGAGGACCTCACGCATCGATGAGGCCCTTGTCGCGCATCCATGCCTTGAACATGCCCGCCGGAGTCGCGCCGCCTCGATCCGGGTCTCCGAGCGCGGCGGCGGCGGGGAAATGGTGAACGGGGAGAGCCGTTTCGTTGACCTGATAGCCTGCGCCGATCAGCCGCCCGCGAATCACGCGAGCTGCCTCGAGCGCCTGAAAGAGCGCCGCTGCGGCATCGAGCGCATGCCGCATCGCATCAGCGTTCAACGGCGCGAACTGCTGGCAGATCTCGAAGCTGATCTCCGAGCGCACGCGGTCGAGTTCCTCGTTCTTGGAGCAGCGCGCTTTGTGGAGGATCAACAACTCCTCGTCGGCCGCTTCCAGCTCAGCGGCTGGTGGCAGCACTACGACCTGGCCGCCGGCCACCAAGTCTTGAGCTCGCGACTCGACCGATCGGGTCGGCTGCGCGCCGCGATTCCGGGCCTCGGCTATCTTTCGCCGCCGCTCGGACAGTTCGATCCGCGCCTTGATCGCGTCGAGTTCCTGGCGGACCTTGATGTAGCGGGGATCCTGCTCAAGCGGCTGCAGATCGATGTGAGTGGGGTCTCGTAGTCGTCGGGCCATCTGCTTCGGGGACGTTGCCATCATGTTCTCCAGTCGTCGTGCTGTTGACATCGACATTAGACGCCCCACGGCCTGCCACGGAATGGGGTGTTTCGTGGCAGAGAGCGCGCTGCGCGGTTCGTTTGCTGAGTGGGGCGCCGATCTTCAGCAGCGAGAAGAGCTCGCCGCGCAAAGTGCCGACGATCTCGGGCGGCGGCGCCATAAGCTTCACGTGGAGCCGGAAGCGGCCGGTCCTGTACTGCTCGGCCGCGCGGGCGATCGCCTCCGCAGCTCGCTCGATGTCGTGCCCCGGAAAGAAGCGATCCTTGATGCGCCGGATCATCTCATCGCGGCGCAATCGAGCCTCGGTGTCGACCCAAGACTCCCGACCGCGACCGCCCGGGCGCAGTCCGAAGGCAGACTCCATAGCCTCAGGAACGCGCAGGCGCGCGTTCGTCTCGTACTGCGCCAGACACTGGGTGAACCAATCCGCGGCCGGATCGTCGCGCTCGCGCAGTCGAGCGGCGAGGGCGCGCAGCGCGGCGATGGAGTCGATCGGGCTCACTCGGCTCAGCCCCGCTCTGTGCGATGGGTCCGCATCCACTCGTGATGCGCCTCGCGCCAAGCGCAGAGCAGCTCCCGGGCCCGCCGCGCCTGCTTCGGTGTCAGGGGAACCGGGCCGTTGAAGTAGTAGCGCGCCACCAGGGCATTCCAGCGCGCTGGCGTGTATCGGGTCTTCGTGGAAGCCATCAATCGTCTCCGAGGAAGGATTTCAGCTCATCATCCATGTCGTCAGTCGGTCGAGTGTTAATCCGACTCCGGCTCGAGGGGGTTAGGCCGAGTTGCTCTCCGTATCGACGCATCAGCTCCAACGCTTGGTTTCGGACGCGCAGGACCGGCGACGCAACATTTGCCCGCGATAGCCCTTCATCAGGATGCCGGTGCGCTGCAACTTCTCGTCCGCGTCGATCAGCGTGCCGTAGGCCATGCAGTAACCGGCCAAGCAGTCGCGATCCAATTCAGTCAGGATGCCGGCCTTTGCAAGGCGCGGTGCCAGCTCGGCCCACTTCGCGAGTGCTGGGCCATTCAGACAATCGGGAGCGTCCCGGCTCGCTGATGGCACCTGCGGCTCATGCTGATTGATCCGAGAAGGGCGTACTCCCTTCACGAGCTTCAAATAGGTTGGTTTGGGCTTTCTGCCTCTCACTGATCAACCCCTGTGCAAAAATCGCCAAATCTGTACGGCTGCGCGTCGCTGCACCGTGCGCTCGCCGAGCAGCTGCCGCAGCGGTAAAAAAACCCCCTATCCCTCTCCTGACAGCACCCGCCTCGCTTCGCCTGCCGTTGCCTGAGCGACGAGCCGCGAGTGCTCGATCTCGGAGCAAGGGCCCGCTGGCGAGCGGCAGGCAGCGCCAGGGCCGCTCTCACAGCGCGCACGTTCACAGCGCCGGCCCACCCACGGGCGGGCAGAATCGCTTGAAGCCTTCGCGCCCGGTCGGTTCGCCCCGTCGACGCAGCTCGGCGATGGCGGCCTGACGCCGCAGCCGCGCTGCGCGTTGCGGGGCGGCTCGGCGCGCAGCTTCACGTTGGCTCCGGGCGTACCGCCTCGCCCAGCCGGCTGATCGCTTTCTCACAACAACCCCTCCTCACGCATGGCGGTGAGATCTCTGTCGGACGGATGCTTCATGATCTTCCAGCCGTTCGGGGTGGGCCGCGCGACCATGTCCTTATGCCAGCACCTCACCGCTAACGGTCTCGGCTTCTGCGCACGCCACACCGCGAAGCAGTTTCCGCAGATCTCGTCGGGTCGCGACTGTGTGGACGTCACCATCACGACGCCTCCGCATGGCCGCGCAGCCGATCGTGGGCCACATCGGATGCTTCCTTGAGCTGACGCTTCAGCGCCGGCGGTAGCGTGCGCCACGCGGCCTCGCGCCGAACTTCGAGCGCCTTCAGGGCATCGGCGTTGTCGCAGCGCGCGTACTCCTCGAGCAGCGTCGACACCTGCGGCTGTGGGCTACCGGCGGCCCACTCGGCGAGGCGCTGTCCGGTGTCCTCATCGAGCTGGCGCGGCTCGCCGCCGAAGTAGTCAGCGAACTGCCGGGGGAGTTTCAACATCTGGGCTTCACCCGGCATATCGGACTTCCAGTGAGGCACGCCCCGTGCGCTCGGCAGGAGGAGTGTCGAGAGGGTCATCTCGAAGAACAACTCCTCGCCGCCGATCGGCATCCACCCGAGCTCGATCGGATCCTTGCCTCGTTGAATTTTCAGTTTTTCGCGGGCACGGAAGCAGAAGATCACGTTGCAGTTCAGTTCGCTCGTGATCGCGGCCAGGAGTCTGCGGCGCGCCGCCTTCGGAGGTCCCCATGCCGCCATTTGCGCGGCGCCTGGCGCCACTCGCCACGCCTCGGCGAGGCGCTGAGTCTCAGCCTCGTGCCATTCGAGGACGCCGCCTTGGCCCTCGTGCTCATGGCTTGCGGAATCGACAATGATCGTTTTGGCGCCGCGGCTCACGCAGTGGCGGATCGCGGCCGCGTAGTCGTCGGGCGAGAAGGGCGCGCGGAAGGGAACGTGTCTGAATCGGAACCAGTCCGCGTAGTGCTTCATGCGGTTGGATTCCGTGTCGATCCCGAAGATATCGCCGCCCACCACGCGCTGAATGCCGGTCGCGAGACGGAGAGCGGAGTAGGTCTTGCCGCCGCCCGTCGGCGCGAAGAGCCCGCAGAACAGCGGCACCTCGCTGCGCACCGCCGGCGCGTCTTCAAACGTCCTGGTGCTCGATCTGTCGTTCTGAGTCATAGATAGTCCTCTCCGAGTTCGCGAGCGAGGGCCCACGCCGGCGCGCTCAACGTGATCGCATCGCGCACATAGCCCGGCCATGGGAATGAACCTTCCGTCAGCAGTTGATGCCAGAGCGCCACCGCGCGCGACCAACGCCGGCGCCCGATCTCCTGCAGCGCGCCGTCAAGGCGCACCGGCACGACCTCGAGCGGCTCTTCCGCCTCGAAGGTCAGAAACACGAAGTCGACGCGCCCGACGGCGGCAGGGTGCAGCTGCTCGAAGGCGCGCACGTAGGCGTGTTCCTGGATGTCGAAGCCGGCGTCGAACGCGCGCGCGGCCAGGTCGGCGGGGTTCGCGCTGGCGACCTTCTTGAGGTCGAGGATGAGCCCGCTGATCACTTCGCCGTTGTCGTCGCGCTGCTCGATCATGTGATCGAACATGCAGCGGCAGAGGATCTCTGCCCCGGTGCCCTCAACCTGCTCGGTGAACTCGACCGGCACCTCGCTCCGGCCCGAGAACTCGAACCCGAAATCGCGGCAGCGCGATTGCACCCGCGTGGCAATGCGCGTGAGGCGCTCGAACTCCGGCACCAGGAGGGGAATCTTCCCTGCAGCGCGGGCGGCATCGCGCAGCTCCTGAGCTGCCTTCGTCCTGAAGTTGTCGAAGCCGCTCAGCACCTCGAAGTCGGCGCCGCGTCCCAGGATCAGCCGGTGGAGGATCGAGCCTTCGTCCATCGCCGCTGTCGACCGGCGCTCCCGCCCACCGAGGCGCGGATGATCGAGCCACGCATGACGGGGCGAGCACGTCACGAGCGTGTGAGCGACCGACTGTGACAGCGAGGGCGACGCGCAGGGGTCGGCCAAGTACTCCTCCGGGGTGATGCCCTCCAGCACACGAGCACTCATGGGGTCGCCTCCTCCTGGTGGTCGCCGAGGATGCGGCGAATCTGTTCGATCGCGAGGCCGGTTGCGGCGGCGATCGAGGTCTCCGGCATTCCCCGGCTCGCGAGCTCGGTGACGACGACCACCATCTCGTCGCGAGTACTGGGGCGGTGCAGGGTCGCAAGCGCGCGCATGTCAAGCACGCCGCCGATGGATCGGGCTTTCATCGCGGCACCTTTTTCGTCGCGGCAAGTTGGGTCACGAGGTTGGCGACCGGGCGGGCACGCTCAACACGCTCGCGCTCGAGACGCTTGAACTCTGCGTCTTGTGCTAGCCGATATTGCTCGGCCGTCTCATCGGGGCGCGGCTCACGGAAGTGCGCGAGGCCGATCTCGCTGCGCCTCGCGACGAGCTTGCGCATTGCCTCGCGCTCCATCGCCTCAGGGCTCGGCCCTCGCGCCTTACCGATCGAATGCAGGCCTGGGGATCGATCGGCCTCCGTTCTGCACCAATTGCGCCATGTGGCCTCCCAATCGAGCTTCCGAGCCTTTGCGCCGCTGGCGGCTCGCCAGTAGTCGCAGAACTTCGCGAACGTCCGTTCGGGGTCGACGCGCTCCTGCATAGCAATCTGGCGACGCTCCTCGGTCAGTTCCCACCCGTCCGGCAGGCGAGTAGCAGTCGCCGGGCGAGCGCATGCGCGAGCCTCTCCCCTCCTTGCAGATGGGGATGGAGATGGAGATGGAGGCGATACGCTGAGCGATTCGGTGAGCGTATCGCTTAGCGACTCGCTTAGCGTATCGCTGAGCGATGATCCTCCCCACCGTTTAGCGTTGGTCTTGCGAGCCCCCTGCCTGTGGGCGTCCCGGCGCAGCGCGGCATCGCGCCGGTGTTCTTCCAGACGCCGATTCAGCAAGCCGTCCGCGGTCGTCACAAACTTCCGACTGACCTTCGACCAAAGCTTGGTGAACTCGCGAGGAGATGTGCGGGAGATCGCTGCTAGTGACGTCTTGTCGAGCGGCAGCGGACCCATCTCCCACTGCGCACCAAGGAGCAGAAAGTAGGCGCCGGTCTCGGCCAGAGTCCATCCCTGAGTCGCCGCCAGGAAATCGCGGTGGAACCAGGGCAGCATGGGCATGCTGTCGCCCTTGCTCATCGCAGTTCCCTCGCAGCCCTGATGACAGCCGCCTCGGCGCGCACCAAATCGTTCCGCGCCGCGATGAGCTTCGTGAGCAACTCCCGGTGCTGGGGGTTCCCCTTAAGCGTGGCGACGGCCTGCTCGACAGCGGCCTCGCGGGATACTCGTGGCGAGGCGGTTGGGGCGATCATCATCGGCGTGGAGTTGCCCTCGATGGCGCGGGGCTCGTCGGAAGTCTTCGCAATTCGCGAATCGCGAACAGAGGACGACTTCTCGCCGATCGGCGGCTTGCTCGGCCTGCGGCCCGATGGAAACAGCGAGCGCAGGCTTGATATCTCTCCCCCGGTAGAAATCTGCTTCGCGGCCGCCATGTAGCGAGCGGCGGTGCTGTAGGCGAAATACTGGGAGCAGTTGGCTCCGAACCAGGCGAGAAAGTTGCCATGACCAGCCCGACTCTTCTGCTCGAGAAGGAGCTCGCCGCAGCGGATGGCGTGCTCGGCGTAGTGGGACTGCGCGAGACGGTGCTCGTTGTTGATCTCATCCGCGATCCGTTGCGCGCCGACGGTCATGTCGGCCACGACCGGATCGGCTGGAACAGGGAGGCCCGATCGAGTTATGATCTCCCTGCCGCTTCCAGCGGAATCACCTGTCGAGTCAGCCGTCCCAGGAGTCGCGAGCTCCTGGGCGGCATCTTGCGCGCCCATCAGGCGACCTGCGGGGTGCGATCGACCCGCCGCCCCTCGAGCCAAGTGTCGAGATCGCGGACGTCGTATCTGACCGAGCGGCCGATCTTGTAGTAGGCCGGACCCGGGGTGCGGTTGCCTACGTTGCCGCGCAGGCGGTCCATTCGCAGATAAGAGACCGACATGCCGATATGAGCGGCTGCGGCCTCCTCATTCTTCCACTCGCGCGCGCGGGCCCCGCCGGGAGGCTCAGCGCCGACCTGCCGCTTCATTGCTGCCATTGTCATCCTCCATCATTGATCGCGATGGAGGCATACTCAGCGGCGATATACCGATAGCGGCGCTACCGGTAGATCAGAATTTTATTTCTTCGCTGCTTCGGACCAGAACTTCATGAGTGTCCCTGGCGCGTACGTCGCCACAACCTTCCCGGTCGCTGCGCTGGTCACTCGATATCCCTTCGCCACGGAACTCAGGTAGTAATCGCCTCGGCCGTCCCGCAGCCACCCTTCGAGGAATTCCGGCCAGGTGGCGCCGTCCGCCCGCTCGCGCAGCATGAGCGCAACGAGTTCTCGCTTGATGGGCGACTGTCGACGGGGTCGCTCCGCCTTCGCGGCGCTCTTGCGCTGAGCTGCGGCGGCAGCTTGTTGTGCGATCCGCTCGATGAGCTGTTTCGCATGGCGTTCTTTGGTTTGCCGCAGTTCGGGAGTGAGATCCTCGTCGTGCGCCGCCAGATCAACATAGCCCTTCAGGAACAGCTCCACGGCCCTGCGCCTCCGGTCGCCAGCACCCGCATCTTCAGACGCAGCACGATGCGTTGCCTTCTTCCGGCTCACGACTGCACCAGCTTCGCGACGGCCTCGGCCTTCTGGTCTGGCGCGAGGTGCGCGTATCTAAGTGTCATGGCGAGCGATGCGTGACCCAGGAGATCGCGCACCGTATTGAGCGGTACGCCCGCCTGCACGAGTCGCGAGGCGAAGTGGTGTCGCAGGTCGTGCCATCGAAACGACTTGATCTTCGCCCGTTCGAGGAGCGGCACCCACGCGCTCTTGAACCCCGTGACGATCGGGAACACGCGCTCGGAGTCCGACGCCTGCTCCTTCCAGTTCTTCAGCACCTCAAGTGCCTCTGCGTTGAGGGGGATGTGGCGCGTCTGCTGCGACTTGGCAGTCGAGGCCTCGACCGTGAGCTGCTTGCCCTTGAGATCGACGCTCGACCACTTGAGCGCCAGAAGCTCGCCCCGCCTCATGCCCGTGTTGAGGGAGAGCAGCACGGCCGGGGTTAGGTGGTCGCCAAAGTGAGGTAACTCCGGCAGCGGCTCGTGCTTTCGGGCACTGCGCCAGCGATTCGCAGACGCCCGGGCCTGCTGCATCTGAGCGTCGCGCTTGCGGAGGGCCTCGCGTAGTCGCTTCTCCTCGGACCCGTCGAGGTAGCGCACCTTCGGCGTCCGATCTACCTTCGGCCGCTCGACCTGCCGTATCGGGTTGTCGGCGAGCTTCTTGAGCTTCACGGCACGGGTCAGAACCGATGAGAGTGCATCGAGGTCCCGCCGAACCGTCATCGGGGTGCGGCCATCGTTGATGCGCTTCGTGCGCCAGCCCTCCACGTCCTCCACGCTGATGCCAGAGAGCGGCTTGCTGTACCAGTGGGCGAAGTGAAGATTGAGCCGCCAGAGCGTCCCCTCGGCGGTCCTCGGCCGGTGGGCGCGCACCCAGGGGTCGTATGTGTCCTTCACGAACTCGCCGAGCGTCAGGCCTCCCGCGCCGTCGAGCCCCAGCAGCGGAGATCGGCCGTGCGCGATGTTGCCGAGGATCTTCTCGCATCGCTCGCGCGCCTCGTCGGGCGTAAACTCGCCGACCTTGCCGATGACCTGGATGCCGCTGCGCCCCCACCTCGCGTAATACGACCGAGCCCCGGACGGCTGCACGCGAAGGGTAAAGCCTCGGAGGCGCGAATCGGCGATGGTGAAGGGCTTCTCGGCCGGCCGCGCTGCTTTGCTCGCCAGGAGCTTCGCGCCTATGATCGCCCGCATGTTCAACCCTCCTCCGCCCTCGGATCGCTGCTGCGAGGGCCCGCCACTCGGAAATTTGCCTGCGTTTATAAACGCAGGTAGAGTATATAGCGGTAGCTGACCGTAGCAAACGGTGAGCGAGGGTAGAACTCACGAAACGCTAGAAAAACCAGAGTTTCGCGCGTTCTCAGAGACAAGTGGCTGAATTATCGGTGGATGCGAAAAAGGGTCGAAATCGCATTCGCAATGCGAAGGTCGAGGGTTCGATCCCCTTCCGCTCCACCATCCCCCTGGAGAGCCCATGCTGCCCATCGGTGCGCGGGCACCTGAGTTCATCTTGCCGGATGCAGACGGCCAGGCGATCTCGCTCAGCAATCTGTTGCGGGAGGGCCCCCTCGTCCTCTACTTCTACCCGGCCGATTTCACCCCGGGCTGCACGCGCGAGGCCTGCCAATTCCGCGACCTGTCTCCGCAGCTCGAGAGCGCAGGACTCAGGCTCGCAGGCGTCAGTCCCCAAAGCCCTGAGAGTCACCGCGCCTTTCGCGAGAAGTACAAGCTCCCCTTCACTCTCCTTGCGGATGTCGATCGCTTCGTCATCAAGATGTATGGCGTGCAGGGCCCCTTCGGGCTCGGGGTGCGGCGCGCGACTTTTCTCATCGATCAGGCACGACACATCCACGATGCCGTCCGGGCCGATTTTCGTATCGGGCAGCATGAGGATTTCGTGCGCAAGGCCATCGCGCTCAGCGTGCATTCCCGTTGAGCGCCTCGCTCAGTACGCGAGCCGCAGCACGCTCGCCGGCCCGTAGCTCGGCACGGTCACCACCCACGCCGCGCGCTCGCCTGAGGACGGTCTCACCTCCTGCCCGCTCAGCACCTGGATGAGACCCGGAATGATCGCCTGCGGGCAGACGACGAGCACGTTATCTCCCGCGTGCTCCCCCATGATCTGTCCCGCGATCTCATCGGCGTTGTTGCTCGTCAGTATCACCGGCTGCTTGCCGAGCGATTGAGCCAGTGGCGCCGCGGTCTGCTTCGCCCGCCGCGTGGAGCTCACGTAGATGGCAGTGAGTCCATCGGGCGCGTTGCCGTCGGCGAACTGCTGCGCCAGCTCCTGCGCCTGCTGCTCACCGGCGGCCGAGAGCGGCGGATCGTCGATGGTGCCCAGCACCCGGCTCGCGGGCGGCACGATCACCACGATGGTGTTCGTGGCCGATGCATGCAGTCCGAGCGCCACCCCGATGACCGCCAGCACCGCGAGCAGAATCACCCAAACGGGGGCGAGAAAGGGGCGGCGGCGGCGGGTAATGGCAGGAGGACCCATGGGGGATGCGTTTCAGGGGTACGCGCAGCATGCTCCGAGTCGCGTATGGTAACGACGTGTCGGCTCTCAGGGAAAACGTCGACGCCATCACAAATTCCGCCGGACCTCCCCCCGACCCCTTCGTTGCGCCGGGATCGACAGTTTTTGGCCTGTGAAATCGGTAGCATCGGCGCCAATCGCCAGAATGGAGAGCCCTTTGGGGCCGTCAATGCGCACGGGCGGTCAGACCACCGTCATCAAGCGGGTCCTCGAGCGTCGCGCGCAGCGGCCGGCGGCGCTGCAGGAGGACACCACCGCCACGATCGCCGTGATGCTGCGCGTGCTGCCTTCGCCGCGCGCGCTGCTGGCGATCGCGGATGCGGCGATCCGCGCCGACTTCGAGAGGCGCATCCCGCCCGACATGCTCGACCTCGAAGCGGCTGCGCAAGAGGACGAGGCGCTCGTCAGCCTGGTGACCGAGTTCCGTCCCATAGTCGTCACGGACAGCCTGGAGCTCATCCGCAAGGTGCGCTCGCAACAGTCGGCGCGGGCACCCTACCTGGTCTACGTGACGCCGCTCGATGAGCCTCGCGAGAGGGAGGCCGGACTCGCAGCCGGCGCGGACGATTGCGTGGGCCGGCGGTTCTCGGATCGCGAGCTGCACGCGCGGCTCGGCGCCGCGCGCCGGATCGCGGAGCTCGAGGCGGTTCTGCGCATCGCCCTCGTCGAAAATCGCAAGCTCTCGACGACCGACGATCTGACCCGCGTCGCCAGCCGGCGGTTCTTCAGCAAGCACTTTCCGCGCGAGGTGGAGCGTGCGGCCCGCTACGCGCGTCCCCTGTCGCTCATCCTCTGCGACATCGATTACTTCAAGAACGCCAACGATACGCTCGGACACGCGGGCGGCGATGAGATCCTGAAACAATTCGGCACGCGGCTGCAGGAGTCGCTGCGCCGCGGTGTCGACTGGGTGGCACGCATCGGCGGCGAGGAGTTCGCCATCGTCCTGCCCGAAACCGCTTATGAGCAGGCGCTCGATGTCGCCCGGAAATTGCGCGCGCACGTCGCCAATAAGTCCTTCAAGGTGCACGGGCGCGATATCGACGTCACGGCAAGCTTCGGCCTCTGCGGACTCGATCGCGTTCCGGTCGGCGAGCGCAAGCTCGCGGAGCAGGTGCTGAAGGTCGCCGATGCCGCCCTCTATCGCAGCAAGAACTCAGGCCGCAACCGCG
>DATFCZ010000015.1:0-12475 GCA_035252605.1 Steroidobacteraceae bacterium | reverse complement strand
CACCGGGGAGGCTCCCCGGGGGGCGATGAGCGGGGAGCGAAAATTGTCGTTCCAGGGCGACAGCTCACGCCCAGGCTGTTTCAAATCGCATGATGAGTCGATAAAATTCGCCCGCGCGACCCGTGAAGGACTCGCAGAACGAAAAAAAATCGTTCAGAAAGCGTTTTCGTATTGGCTCTCTCACAACGAATCGGGGTACCGATCGATGAACACCAAAGTAGCCCTTAGCGCGCTTGCCGCGGCCTTGCTGCTGACGGCATGTGCGAAGAATCAGTCACCCAGCAACGAGCCCGCCGCCGCCCCGCCGGCCCAGAGCAGCGCGCCCGCCGCGGCTCCTCCTTCGGACAATTCCGGTTCGATGGCGAGCCCCAGCAACAGCGCGACTCCGCCTCCGGCTGACCAGAATGCGGCTCCGGCCAATCCGCCGCCGGCCAATCCGCCGTCGGGCAATCCGCCGCCGTCCAATCCGCCGCAGTAAGCCGCCTCTGCCCGGGAGGCGGTCAGCAGCCTCCCGGCGCACGCTCCAGAGGGCCCGGACGGATCGCGCGCGCGAGCTGTCCGGGCCGCTCTTCCTAGGGACTCAGGGAATGCCGACATGACGGTCAGTGTTCGCGACGCGCGAGACACGGAAGGCGACCGCCTCTGGATCCAGAGCGTCTATCGCGACTATCTCGACGATTTGGCGCCCGCCGCCGGCACCGGCACCTTTCCCGCGCTGGGCGAAGTCGGTCATCGCGAGCCCGACCAGCTCTTTCGCTGGTTCGGCGATCCCAACAGCTTCCCGCTCCTCATTCTGCGATCGTCGGTTCCAGTCGGCTTCGCGCTGGTGGTGCGTGGCGCCACGAAAACGACCGTCGGCGCAGGTTCCCCGCCGCGCGCGATGGCCGAGTACCGCATGGCGGAATTCTTCATCACCCGTGCCATGCGCCGCCTCGGCATCGGCGCCACCGCCGTGAGGCTCATCTTCAGCCGCTTCGCCGGCCGCTGGGAGATCACCGAACATCTGCGCAACGCGGCCGCCGTCAGCTTCTGGCGACGCGTGGTCGCGAGCTACACCGGCGGGGATTACCGCGAGCGCATCGTCAACGGCGAAGTGCGGCAGACCTTCGTGTCAGGAATGAGTTAGCGCGGCGCGATCGCGCGCGCCACGAGCGCCGCAATCCCCGAGGAGCGGCCGCAGGTACTCGCCGGTGTGCGAGCGCGGGTTGGCTGCGACCTGCTCCGGCGTGCCGGTGGCGATGACTTCGCCGCCGCCCTCGCCGCCCTCGGGTCCGAGATCGATCACCCAGTCGGCGCTCTTGATGACATCGAGGTTGTGCTCGATGACCACGATCGTGTTGCCTTGATCGCGCAAGCGGTGCAGCACGTCGAGCAGTTGCGCGACGTCGTGAAAATGAAGCCCGGTGGTGGGCTCATCGAGGATGTAGAGCGTGCGTCCGTGACTGTGGCGGGCGAGCTCACGGGATAGCTTCACGCGTTGGGCTTCCCCGCCCGATAGAGTGGTCGCGTTCTGCCCGAGATGAATGTAGGAAAGACCGACGTCCGCCAACGTCTGCAGCTTGCCCGCGACCGCGGGGACGCTCTGAAAGAACCGCAGCGCCTCCTCCACGGTCATCTCGAGCACCTCGTGAATGTTCTTGCCGCGATAGCGGATCTCGAGCGTTTCACGATTGTATCGCTGGCCCTTGCAGACATCGCACGCCACGTACACGTCGGGAAGAAAGTGCATCTCGACCTTGATGACGCCATCGCCCTGACAGGCCTCGCAACGTCCGCCCCTGACGTTGAAGCTGAAGCGTCCCGCGTCGTAGCCGCGGGCGCGCGCCTCGGGCACGGCGGCGAACAGCTCCCTCACCGGACCGAAAAGGTTGGTGTAGGTCGCGGGATTGGAGCGCGGCGTGCGGCTGATCGGCGCCTGGTCGATGTCGATCACGCCGTCGATGTCCTCGAGCCCCTCGATCCGCTCGCAGGGCGCGGCATCGGGCGCCGTCAGGCGGCCGTTCACCTTGGCGGTCGCGTGGCCGAAGAGCGTGTCGATGATCAAGGTCGATTTGCCCGAGCCCGAGACTCCCGTGATGCAGGTGAGCAGGCCCACGGGAATCTCCACGTCGATGTGGCGCAGGTTGTTGCCCGAGGCGCCGACGATCCGGATCTGCTTCTCGGGCGAGCGCGGCGTACGCAGACCCGGCAGGGCGACCTTGCGCTTGCCGCTGAGGTACTGCCCGGTGAGAGAGACGGGCGCGGCCGCAATCTCATCCGGCGTGCCTTCGGCCACCACGTGACCGCCGTGCGCTCCGGCGCCGGGCCCCAGGTCGAGCACGTGGTCGGCCTCCCGGATCGCCTCCTCGTCGTGCTCCACCACGATGACGGTGTTACCGAGGTCGCGCAGGCGCTTGAGGGTGCCGAGGAGTCTCGCGTTATCGCGTTGGTGCAACCCGATCGAGGGCTCATCGAGAATGTACATGACGCCGGTGAGACCCGAGCCCACCTGGCTTGCGAGGCGGATGCGCTGGGCCTCGCCGCCGGAGAGGGTGTCGGCGCTGCGATCGAGTGTCAGGTATTGCAGGCCGACGTCGGCCAGGAAGCGCAGCCGCTGCACGACTTCCTTCACGATCGGGGCGGCCACCTCGCCGCGCCACCCTTCGAGCACGAGCGAGCGGTAGCGCTCGAGCGCGTGCCCGACGCTCAATCGCGTGACTTCGGGCAGGGCTTCACCGCCTACGAACACGAAGCGCGCCGCGCGCGTCAGGCGCGTGCCGCCGCAGTCCGGACAGGTGCGCATGCCCAGGTACTTCGCGAGCTCGTCGCGCACCGTCGCGGATTCGGTCTCGCGATAACGACGCTCGAGATTCGGCAGGATGCCCTCGAAGGGATGACGCTTCACTGCGGCGCGGCCCTTGCCGTGGGATGAGCCCTCGGCCGCTGCCGCGTGATAACGGAACTCGATGACCTCCTCGCCGCTGCCGTTCAGCAACACCTGACGGGCGCGCTCCGGCAGCTCCGTCCAGGGCATCTCGATGTCGAAGTGGTAGTGTCGGGCGAGAGACTGGATGAGCTGAAAATAATGCGTGTTGCGCCGATCCCAGCCGCGCACCGCGCCGCTGGCGAGCGACAGATCCGGATGCACGATGACCCGCTGCGGATCGAAGAATTGCTGCACGCCGAGACCGTCGCACGTCGGGCAGGCGCCGGCGGGGTTGTTGAAGGAGAAGAGCTTCGGCTCGAGCGGCGGCACGCCGTAGCCGCAGAGCGGACACGCGTGGCGACTGGAGAAGACGAGCTCATCGCGCTCGCGCTCATCGAGAAAGGTGAGTCGCGCGAGCCCGCCGGTGAGACGCAGGGCGGTCTCGAACGACTCCGCGAGCCGCTGTTGGGCATCGGGCTTGAGGCGCAGCCGATCGACCACCGCTTCCACCGTGTGCTTGCGCTTCGGATCGAGCTGCGGCAGTCCCTCCATCTCATGGATGCGTCCGTCGATGCGTACGCGCACGAAGCCCTGGTTGCGCAGCCCCTCGAGGAGCTCCGCGTGCTCCCCCTTGCGATCGTTCACGAGCGGGGCGAGCAGGGCCACCGCGGTCCCCTCGGGGAGCTTCAGCGCCTGGTCGACCATCTGGCTCACCGTCTGCGCCGTCAGGTCGATGCCGTGATCCGGGCAGCGGGGGATGCCGGCGCGCGCGTAGAGCAGGCGCAGGTAATCGTAGATCTCGGTCACCGTGCCGACGGTCGAGCGCGGATTGCGGGAGGTGGCTTTCTGCTCGATGGCGATCGCGGGCGAGAGGCCCTCGATGCTGTCGACGTCGGGCTTGTCCATCATGGAGAGGAATTGCCGCGCGTACGCCGACAAAGACTCGACATACCGCCTCTGGCCCTCGGCGTAGAGCGTGTCGAAGGCGAGCGAGGACTTGCCGGAGCCGGAAAGCCCCGTAACGACGATCAGTCGCTCTCGCGGCAGATCGAGGTCGATGCTCTTCAGGTTGTGGGTGCGTGCCCCGCGGACACGGATCTCTTGCATGGCCTGTCCATCGATGGGAATCCAGGCGGCCCGCAGGCCGCGAAAGTCAAGCCCCCGAGTGTAACCGGGGGCGCCGGTTCGGCTGAATAATTGGCCGTTCGCGCCATCTTTCCCGGTTCGCGGGCGGGCCGCGCCCGTCTACAATGGTGACCTACTCAAGAGGGCACACTCATGGCGCGCGGAGTCAACAAAGTCATCCTCATTGGACACCTGGGCGCGGATCCCGAGACGCGCGCCATGCCATCGGGCAGCAGCGTGGCGAACCTTCGCATCGCCACGACCGAGAGCTGGCGCGACAAGCAAAGCGGCGAGCAGCAGGAGCGCACCGAATGGCATCGTGTCGCTCTCTTCGGCCGGCTGGCGGAGATCGCCGGCGAATACCTGCGCAAAGGCTCACAGGTCTATATTGAGGGGAGCCTGCGCACTCGCAAGTGGCAGGACAAGCAGGGCAACGAGCGCTACTCGACCGAGATCGTGGGCAACGAGATGCAGATGCTGGGCGGCCGGGGTGGTGCCGGAGCGGGCTCCTCCGCAGCGGGTGCGGGAGCTTCAGGGGGCGCGCCCCGCGAGCCCCTGCCCGATTATCCCGGCCCGGGTGGCGGTAGTGCTTCGGGCGGCGGCGAGCGGGAAGACTTCGACGACGATATCCCGTTCTGATTCATTGGCTAAAAGGCGCCTGACGGCGCTTTTGGCGCGCCTCAGCGCGTATGGGCTCGACCCCGCGGGCCCGCGCGAACGGCCCGCGCCCGCGGGCGGCCTCTGACGGCCGAGAGCGCGCCTCGGGCTACTGATCCACCGTCACCGCGCAGGGGTGCGAGTCCCAGCGCGCCGGTCCGCAGCGCACGATGACGCCGTGGATCGCCTGCGGCCCGAAATGCGCACTGGCCGGTGATCCGAACGTCAGGGTGAAATTCGAGAACTCGACGTAGGCCGAGCCCGTGACGTTCGGGTTCGTTCCACCGAGGATGCAGATCGTCACCGGCGTGGGATTGCCGAAGGGAACGTTGCCACCGTTTCCGGTGACGTACGCGTTGCCGGTGATGGCGAAACCGCCGGTGACCGCCGGAGCGTATTTCGGGCACATCGTCATCCAGTCGGTCGGCCCATCGTGGACCGTGCCGTTCGAGACGGCAATGTGATGGGTATGGGCGCCCAGACTCCCCGGATCAAAGGTCGGGCTGGCGTTGAGGAAATCGACCGTTTCCATGGTGATGGCCGCGGAGAAGCTGGCCAGGGTTCGGGACCAATCGAGGTCGAGCTTCCATGAGCCGTGCATCTCGTAGGGTCCGCCCTTGATCGCAACGCCGTTGACGCTCGAGGGGGTGTAATCGTTCAGCAGACCGCTGAAATGCTCCGGCAGTCCCGGATAATCGCCCGCGAGCGCGCAGGTCAACCCTGCGGCTCCAACCGCGAGCAGCGCGAGACGTGCGCACACCCGCACCGGCTGGTGTTTCAGAACCTTATGTTTCATTGGATTCTCCCATGCGTTTGGAGATGACGCCGCAAGTTCACCTCAATAGTGCTAACGGAAACGCCGGCTGAAACCCGACAAGCCGACGGTGCGAGAGGCGCTGTCGGGATCGGATTGCAACTTTCGTCAGGGGTTGCGAGAGTGTCGTACCGAGCGAGCCACAGGGTCTGCCGCAATGATCGTCGAGTGCGCGGGCGGCGCAGGTCCCACAGGTCCCGGCGGCCGTCGATCGGGTCCGCTGAGCGCCTGGAGCCGCTCGAGGTATGCCCGCATCTCCCCGCTCCTGGATGAGTTTCTGGGGCTGCCGGGTCTCGCGCGCGCTGCGTGGCTCGAAGCGCTCGAGCGTCGCGAGCCGGAGCTCGCCGCGGATCTTCGCGAGCTGCTCGAGCCTGCGGATGGTCGCGGCACGCGGCTACTCGCCGCGGCCGAGGGTCTCAAAGAGCAACTCGACAGCCTCCCGACAGCCGCGCAGAGCCTGGTCGGCAGGCGCTTCGGTCCCTACTGCGTGCGCTCGCTCCTCGGCCGCGGCGGAATGGGCAGCGTCTGGCTCGCCGAGCGCGCCGACGGCCTCTTCACACGGCAGATCGCATTGAAGCTCGTTCACCCGGCGCTCTTCGGGCTCGGGCTCGCGGAACGCCTGTCCCGGGAGCGAGCGATCCTCGCGGGCCTGGATCATCCCAACATTGCGCGGCTTTACGACGCCGGCGTTGCCGAGGATGGGCAGCCGTATCTTGCGCTCGAGTACGTCCCCGGCACGCCGCTGCTGACTTATTGCGACGAGCGGCGGCTCGGGCTGCGCGAGCGGCTGCTGCTTTTCCGGCAGGTTCTGAGCGCGGTGCAATATGCGCACGCTCATCTCGTCATCCATCGCGATCTCAAGCCATCCAACATCCTGGTGACCGAGGAGGGACGGGTCTGCCTGCTCGATTTCGGGATCGCGAAGCTCTTCCACGACGGACCGGTCGAAGAAACCGAGCTCACGCAGCTCGGCGGACGCGCGCTGTCGCTCGACTATGCCGCTCCCGAGCAACTCGCCGGCGCGCCGGTCACTATCGCCGCGGACGTCTATGCCCTGGGAGTGATGTTGTATGAGCTCCTGAGCGGCCAGCAGCCCTATCGGCTCGCGCGCCGCTCGCGGGCCGCTCTCGAGGAGGCGATCCTCGCGGCCGATCCGATACCGCTGGGGCGGGTAGGGATCGATGAGCGCGCCGCGGCGGCCCGCGGCATGCGCGCCCTCGGTCTCAGCCGCTGCCTGCGCGGGGATCTCGAGACCATCATCATGAAGGCGCTGCGCAAGCGCCCGCAGGAGCGATACGCGACCGTCGATGCGCTCGGCGAGGATCTTGAGCGCTGGTCGCGCAATGAGCCGATCCTCGCCCGCAGGGATCATCTCGCCTATCGCGCCGCGAAATTCGTGCGCCGGCATTGGGCCGCGCTCGCCGTGGCCGGGGGATTCGTCCTCGCCTTGATGAGCGGGCTCGTGGCGACGAGTTATGAAGCGCGCATCGCGGCGAGGCAGCGCGATGCCGCGCTCCACGCCCAGTGGCAATCGCTCACGGAAATGGCGGCCGCGCGCCTGCGAGCGGGGGATGCGGCGACCGCGCTCGCCATGATGGATGAAGTGCTGCGGCGCGAGATCGCAGCGCAAGCCGATCTCTCCGCGGCGCTCGCCGTCTTCCAGGAGGCGCGCGCCGCCGACCGGCAGCTGCTGACCGTGACGACGGGCAGGCGCGTGCGAGATGCGCGCTCGACAAGCATCGACTATTCCCCCGACGGCCGCTGGATCCTCACGGAGTGGGGCGGCCATTCCTTCAGGCTGTGGAATGCGGCCACCGGAGCGGCGCTATCGGCGCTCGCGCTGCGCAGCGCAACGCTCGAGAGTGCCGAGTTCTCGCCCGACGGGCAGCGGATCCTCACGGCCTCGAGCGATCGAGTCGCTCGAATCTGGAGCGCGGACACAGGCCGGGTGCTCGTCGAGCTGCGAGGTCACACGGGGCGCATCTGGAGCGCTGCGTTCTCACCCGACGGCCGGCGGGTCGTCACGGCCTCCTGGGACAAGACGGCGCGGATCTGGGATGCCGCCACCGGCCGTGAGCTGCTGCGGCTCATGCACGACGACAAGGTCTACGACGCCCGATTCTCATTCGATGGTCGGCGCGTCGTTACCGGCTCGCACGACGAGACGGCGCGGATCTGGGATGCCGCCACCGGCCGCGAGATCCTGCGGCTCCCCGGACAGGAGGAGATCGTCATGGCCGCCGCGTTCTCACACGACGGTCGGCGAGTGGCGACCGGATCCGCGGATGGCAGGGCGCGTGTCTGGGATGCGGCGACGGGCAGGCTCATCCTGCCGCTCCTCGGCCACGACGACATCGTCACCGACGTCAGCTTCTCCACCGATGATCGCTACATCCTGACGGCTGCCAACAGTGGCGCGGCCCGCATCTGGGATGGCGCGTACGGCCGCCAACTGGCGGTGCTCGCGCATCCGGCTCCGGTTTGGGGGAGCGAGTTCTCGCCCGATGCCCGCTACGTTGCCACGATATCGCCCGACGGCAGCGCCCGAGTTTGGGCGAATCCGGTCGACGCGCGCGCCGCGCCGTTTGTCCGGCAATCCCAACAGCTGGTCGCCGCGAGCTTCTCTTCGGACGGTCGCCGGATCCTCACCGCATCGTTCGATCGCACCGCCGTCATATGGGATGCGCGAACGGCTCAACCGCTGACCCGGCTGCGTGGACATACGGACCGGCTGTGGTGCGCCGCATTCTCACCCGCAGGCGATCGCGTGGTGACCGGCTCCCGCGACCGCACTGCCCGGGTGTGGGATGCCGCAACCGGTCGCGAGCTGCTGCGGCTGAACGGGCACACCAACGGAGTGCGGAGCGTGGCTTTCTCGCCCGACGGGCGTCGCATCGTGACCGCATCCTACGACAGGACTGCGCGGATCTGGGACGCCACCAACGGTCGGGAGTTGCTGCGCCTCGAAGGACACACGGGGGAGTTGCAGTCCGCGGTGTTCTCGCCGGACTCGCGCCGCGTGCTCACGGCCTCGACCGACGGGACGGCGCGCATCTGGAACGCCGCCACCGGGCGGGAGTTGTTGCGGCTCGGGGGGAACACGGACGGTTTGGAGTCTGCGAGGTTCTCACCGGACGGCCGCCGAATCGTCACCGCCTCGGATGATCACACGGCACGGATCTGGGATGCGGCGACGGGCAAGGAGCTCGTGAGGCTCGCCGGACACGAGGACGAGGTGACCGATGCGCAGTTCTCTCCCGATGGCCTTTGGGTCGTCACCGCTTCACGCGATCGCTCTGTCAGGGTGTGGCGGAGCGCGACCGGCCATGTCCTCGCCGTCTTCAACGGCCACGAGGATGCGGTGGAGAGCGCCCGATTCTCACCCGACGGCCACCGCATCGTGAGCGT
Organism: Steroidobacteraceae bacterium; assembly: GCA_035252605.1. Classification (GTDB taxonomy): domain Bacteria; phylum Pseudomonadota; class Gammaproteobacteria; order Steroidobacterales; family Steroidobacteraceae; genus 13-2-20CM-66-19. The sequence continues at coordinate 3,566 of DATFCZ010000015.1, read as the reverse complement.
CTCCGACGACGGTACTGCGCGCCTCTGGCTCGCGCGCATTCCCACCCTCGAGCAGCAGCTCGCCTGGGCGGAGGCGGCGCAGTTCGATCCGCTACCCGACTCGTTGCGAGCGGCGTCGGAGGCTCCGGTAGCGGTCGGGGCCGGCGCGGCGCCGATCGATTCTGCCGGACCCCTGGCGCTCTCCCGGTTGGGCGATGCGGCCGACCGGGCGGCACTCGGTGCGAGCACCGGGTCCGAGCGCAACGCGCGACTGTTGGAGGCGTTCGGATTCTTTGCGGCAGCGGCCGAACGGGCGCAACGAGCCGGTTGGTCGGACGAGGCCGCCATGCGCTTGAGATATCGCCGGGCATCGCTGGCACGCCTGCTCGCGCGCGCCGGTATGACGGCGCAGGTGGCGCAGGTCTACGAGCGCGTGCGCGCGGGGTTGCCGCCGGGCGCAGGGCCGTAGCACGGCGCGCGCTCTGCGGCTACTGCGCGAGCAGGTCCTGCCCCTCGAGCGCCGCGCGCAGCAGAATCCGCGCCTTCTCCCAATCCCGCTGTAGCGTGCGCTCGGAGACACCGCGGACCGCCGCCAGCTCGACGAAGGAGAAGCCGCAGAAGAACTTCAGATCGATCAGCTCCGCGAGCGCCGGATCGAGGGCTGACAGGGCGTCGATGGCATCGCTCAGCGCCTCCCACTCCTCGGCGCCCGTGCCGGGCTCGGCGCTCGCGCTCTCGAGAGTCGTGATCTCGAAACCGCCGCCGCGCTTCTGGGCGGCCTGATGACGCAGGAGGTCGATCACGAGGTTGCGCATCACGCGCGAGGCGTAGGCGAGAAACTCGCCTTCCGAGACCGGGGTGGCGCCCTCACGCTGCTCGAGCCGCAGATAGGCCTCGTGTAGGACCGTCGTCGGGCTCACGGCGCCGGTGCCCGCATTGCGCTCGAGCTCGCGCCGGGCAATCTGCCGCAGCTCCGCGTAAAGCGAGGCAAAGAGCGCTGCCGGCGCGGAATCCGCATTCGCGGTCTGAGGGTCGTCGATTGAGGGACTCAAGGGCATTCCTCGATCGCGCGGGGGCGACCCCGGGCATGGTACCGTCGCCGGGTGAAGCCGTGACAGCGCACCAGGAATACAAGTGTAACATCATGAATAAAATGGATTTTTTTAGAATCCGTCGACTACGGGCTCCCCTCCCGTGCGGGCCGGCGCTTTAGGCCGTAAAATCGCTCCTCTCGCGACGCTTATGTCCCGCCGCTACTTCATCAAGACCTTCGGCTGCCAGATGAACGAGTACGACTCCGCCAGGATGGCGGACGTGCTCGAGGCTGGCGTGGGCCTCTCCCGCACGCAGGACCCGGCGGAAGCGGATGTGCTGCTCATGAACACCTGCTCGGTGCGCGAGAAGGCGCAGGAGAAAGTGTTTTCCATGCTGGGCGAGTGGCGCAGGCTCAAGATCGAGCGGCCGCACGTCCTCATCGGTGTGGGCGGATGTGTGGCCAGCCAGGAAGGCGAGGGCATTACGCAGCGGGCGCCTTTCGTCGACCTCGTGTTCGGCCCGCAGACCCTGCACCGCCTGCCCGAGATGATCGCGGAGCTGCGCCGTACGGGCCGCTCCGTGGTCGACGTCAGCTTTCCGGAGATCGAGAAGTTCGATCGTCTGCCGGAGCCGCGCGCCGAGGGCGCGAGCGCCTTCGTATCGGTGATGGAAGGCTGCAGCCGCTATTGCAGCTTCTGCATCGTGCCATACACCCGGGGAGATGAGGTGAGCCGGCCGTTCGAGTCGGTACTCGAGGAGGTGCGCCAGCTCGCGAACCAGGGCGTGCGCGAGGTAACGCTCCTTGGCCAGAACGTCAACGCATATGCCGGGCCGATGGCCGACGGGGCAGTGGTGGATCTGGCGACGCTCATCCATCACGTCGCGGCGGTGCCCGGCATCGAGCGCATCCGCTTCACAACCTCGCATCCGCTCGAGCTCAACGACAGCCTGATCGAGGCTTTCGCCCATGTGCCGCAGCTCGCAAGCCATCTGCACCTACCGGTGCAGAGCGGCTCCGACCGCGTGCTCGCGCTCATGAAGCGCGGCTACACCGCCATTGAATTCAAGGAAAAGGTCCGCAAGCTAAGGAGCGTGCGGCCGGATATCTGCATCTCCTCCGACTTCATCGTGGGGTTTCCCGGGGAGAGCGAACGCGACTTCGAGGCGACGCTCGCGCTCGTGCAGGAAGTGGGCTTCGATCAATCGTTCAGCTTCATCTACAGCCGTCGCCCGGGGACGCCCGCGGCGTCGCTCCCGGATGAGACCCCGGTCGAGATCAAGCAGCAGCGGCTCGCGCGGCTTCAGGCGCAGCTCGAGACCGAAGCCCGCAGGATCAGTGAGCACATGGTCGGCACCGTGCAGCGCGTGCTGGTCGAGCGGCCGGCGAAGAAGCCGGCCAGGAACAACGGTGCCCGCGAGCTTGCCGGCCGGACGGAGAACAACCGCTGGATCAACTTTGCGGGGCCCGCCGAGACCATCGGCCGGTTCGCGCGCATCGCCGTGACCGAAGCATTGCCGCACAGCCTGCGCGGACGCCTGTGGCAGTAACCGTCCCCGAGGCGTTGCGCGAGTTCGATCTCGAGCCCACGGACAACGCGCGGCTCGCGAATCTCTGCGGGCCACTCGATGAGAACCTGCGACTGCTCGAGGCGCGCCTCGATGTGCAGATCCGCAGGCGCGGCGATAACTTCCGGGTGCTCGGCGCCCGCGCCGGCAGCGCCGAGGACATCCTGCAGGAGCTCTTCGCCCTCGCAAAGGACGAGGAGGTGACACCCGAGCGGGTGCACCTCGCGCTGCGCGAGCGCGAGTCCGGCGAAGTCCCGGCGGAGCTCGAGCCGGCGGAGCGAGGCATCCGCGTGCCTCGCGGTGGCATCCGCGCGCGCGGGCACCATCAGCGCGAGTATCTCGCGCAGATCCGCAGCCGCGACCTGACGTTCGGCATTGGACCTGCGGGCACGGGCAAGACCTATCTCGCCGTAGCTTGCGCCGTCGAGGCGCTGCAGGCGGAAACGATACGGCGCATCGTCCTCGTGCGGCCCGCCGTCGAGGCGGGCGAGCGGCTGGGATTCCTGCCGGGGGATCTGACGCAGAAAGTCGACCCGTACCTGCGGCCGATGTACGACGCGCTCTACGAGATGTTGGGATTCGACCGGGTATCGCGCTTCATCGAGCGCAACGTCATCGAGGTGGCGCCGCTCGCCTTCATGCGTGGCCGCTCGCTCAACGACTCCTTCATCATCCTCGATGAGGCGCAGAACACCACCATCGAGCAGATGAAGATGTTCCTCACCCGCATCGGCTTCGGCTCGAAGGCGGTGGTCACCGGGGATGTGACCCAGACGGATCTTCCGGCGGGCCGCCAATCCGGCCTGAGTCACGTCATCGGTGTGCTGCGTGGAGTAGAGGGAGTGGCATACACCTTCTTCGATGCCCAGGACGTTGTCCGCCACCCGCTGGTGCAGCGCATCGTGCAGGCGTATGAGTCGCGCACCACGCCCGCTGAGACCCGCAGTCACGAGGCAGGAGGCGCAGCCGGGAAACGCTCGCAGGAG
>DATFCZ010000014.1:0-21085 GCA_035252605.1 Steroidobacteraceae bacterium | reverse complement strand
AGGCTTATTCCTCCCAAGAGTCCACATCGACGGAGGAGTTTGGCACCTCGATGTCGGCTCATCACATCCTGGGGCTGTAGCAGGTCCCAAGGGTTCGGCTGTTCGCCGATTAAAGTGGTACGCGAGCTGGGTTCAAAACGTAGACAACACTGCGTTGCCGGGAAGTAATTTCCGGACAAATAAAGTTGGCTCATATCGGTGGAGCCCTCCTGAAGCGTGCAAACTGGCTTCAAAGGGTAATACCGAGGGAAGGCGGGTAATGATGGATCTCGCAATTCTTGCAAGAGAAAAATTGCGGGATCGTAGGTTCAAACCGGCATCGTTGCCTTGCCCCTGTAGAGACTGATCCGAAAGGAGAGAGTCGCCGAGCAATCGGCGGCTAAGACGCCAACCGCCTTCGTGAGCAAGCGAAGGATGAAGGTATAGTCCATGCCACTGGAAACAGTGGAATCACATGCGTGAGACAGTTTGGTCCCTATCTTCCGTAGCCGTTGGAGATTTGAGGGTGAGCTGTCCTTAGTACGAGAGGACCGGGATGGACGCACCTCTGGTGTTCCGGTTGTCACGCCAGTGGCACTGCCGGGTAGCTATGTGCGGACGGGATAACCGCTGAAAGCATCTAAGCGGGAAGCCCCCCCCAAGATTAGATCTCCCTGGGAGCTCGACTCCCCTAAAGGGCCCACGAAGACTACGTGGTTGATAGGCTGGGTGTGTACGGCCAGTAATGGCTTCAGCTAACCAGTACTAATTGCCCGTGAGGCTTGACCATATAACCTCAAGCGGTCTGACCGCGAGAGGCGATGCAATGGAGCTTCGCTGCGGCCGCAGGCCGTGGCGACATGGATGATCATTTCGAACGCGACAAGCGTCAGAAACGAAACGCTTTCATCGCAGCGGCCGAAGGGCCGTTGTGTTGGGAGCAACCGGATTGGAGGCGGATGAGCCGGGGCGCAAGCCCCGGCCCATCAGTCTCGAAAAGTTTGCCTGGCGGCCATAGCGAGCGGGAACCACCCGATCCCATTCCGAACTCGGAAGTGAAAACGCCCTGCGCCGATGGTAGTGTGCCTTTCAGGCATGCCAGAGTAGGTCACTGCCAGGCTTTGATTCGCAAAAACCCCCGAGGTCTCTGACCCCGGGGGTTTTCTGCTTTGTGGGGGTTCGTATGTGCGTCAGCCAACCATGGTAAGGCTCACGTTTGATACGGTCAGGGAGCTCGGTCTCGCCCTGCCTGGCGTCGTGGCCGGCACGGCGTACGGAGCCCCGGCGCTCAAGCTGAATGGGAAGCTCCTGACCTGTGTTCCGACGAACAAGTCCGCCGAGACAGATAGCATCGCCGTGCGCATCGACCTCGAGCATCGCGCGGAGCTACTGCGGCAGGATCCGGACGTCTACTACATCACCGACCATTACGCGCCGCATCCCATGGTGCTGGTGCGATTATCCAGGATCGCACGCGGCGATCTGCAAGCACTGCTACGCGACGCGCATCGGTTCGTTCTGTCCTCGAAAAGCAGGTCTGCGGCGCGCCGAGACTAGAGCGCCGGCTGCCAGTCCTTGAGGCCGGCGCGCCAGAAGACGAAGGCGATCCAGTCGGTGGAGAGCTCGTCCCCCTGCGTCTTGGTGCTGCCGATGCCGTGACCCGCCTGTGTGTCGACGCGCAGGAGTACCGGATTCGGCGTGCCGGACGCCTGTAATGCAGCCGTGAGCTTCGCGGGCTCCCAGGAGGAGACCCGCGGATCGTTGAGGCCCGTCGAGATCATGATCGCCGGATAGACCGTGCCCTTCGTCACGTGTTGGGTCGAATCCATGGCGTAAAGATTCCTGAAGCCTTGCTCGGTCTTGATGCTGCCGAATTCCGGAATGTTGGGCGGCCCGTTGGGCGAGTACTCCATCCGGATGGGGTTGGCGGCCGGGACGATGTCGATCACGCCCGCAAAGAGATCCGGCGCCTCCTCCATGGCGCGGCCCATGGTGATGCCGCCGGCGGAGCCGCCGATGATGAAGAGCGTCTTCGGGGTCGCGATGCCTCGTGCCACCAGATACCGGCCGCAGGCGATCAGGTCCTGCCAGGTGTTGTGCTTGTTGGCGTCCTTTCCGGCGAGCCGCCAGGCATCGCCTTTCTCGCCGCCGCCGCGGACGTGGCAGATGCCGTAAGTGATCCCCTCGTTCATCATGGCGGCGCGGCGCTGCGAGAAGTCCGCAAAGTTGGAGATGCCGTAGGACCCATAGGCCTCGATGACCGTGATCTGCGGCAGCGGCTTGCCCTTGGGCTGGATCAGCGACAGCGGCACGAGGACGCCATCGCGGGCCGGCGCCTCGAGGTCGCTGACGTTGTAGGCCGAGGATTTGAGTTCACCCTGCCCTTCGATCTTGAGATCCACGAAGCGGTTGGCCGCGGGATCGTAACGGTACTCCTGAGGTGGAACCGCCCAGCTCGAGAAGTTCACGGTCACGCCGGATTCGCGCGGGTCGCTGAAGATCTCGGTGGCGTGTCCCCTGAAGGGCAGGTCGATGGTTTCGAGACGGGCGCTGCCTGTCGGGACTCGCAGCAACTCGGAATACGCTTCCTTGTTCGCAAGCACGTAGAGCCCGTCGGCCGCCGCTTTGATCGACTCGATCACCCGGTCCGGCTCGGCGGGCACCAGAACCTTCGCCGCCGAGAGCGGCTGGCCGGCCTTCAGCATCAGCACCTTGAAGGTGGGGGCGTCCTTGTGCGAGAGCAGGAAGAGCTCGCTACCGCGCAGCTCGATGTCGGTCACATCGTCCTTGCGATCGACGAGAAGCTTCCACGGCGCTTTGGGGGATGAGGCCTTTGCGACCGGTGCGGTCCATGCCTTCCATTCGTTCTGCACGCCATTGATCGAGAGCAGCAGGGCGAGTGGCGCCCCCGGGACGATGCCGATCGCGGGAAACTCGTTCGGCTTGAAAAGGTGGCGGCTTCCGACACCATTGCCGGCGACCGGCACCGGCTTCGCCTTGAGGTCCCAGACATCCGCCGCGGCGTCCTTGTACTTGTCGGTGGCAGGCTCGCCCTTCGAGAGCTTCTTCAGCCGGATGAAATACACCCGCGTCGAGTCCTCACTCCATGAAGTGGCGCCGAAGTCGGCGCGGTCGATGGGGCCTGCGATCGGCTTACCCGTGAGAGCATCGTAGACGGATAGAAGCGCAGCCTCCGAGCCGCCCTCCGACACGCCCACCGCGACTTTGGAGCCATCGGGAGAGGCCAGGAAATAGTTGATGGCGTAGGGCTTGCCGCCATGAGCCGCGCGCAGCGCCGCGATGTCGACGAGCTTGCGTGTCCCGTTGGTGTCCTTGACCATGAGATCGAAGTTGTCGGAACCCGCCGCGCGCTCTTCATAGAAGGCGCGCCCGCCATACATGGCATAACCCTGGATGGGTACGAAGCTCGCCGTGAAGGCGGCGACGCGACTGGCAAGGGCGCTTCGCGGCTTGATCGAATCCATCAGCGTCCGGGTGTAGGCGCCCTGCGCCTTGATCCAACTCACCGTTTCCGGCCCCATGCTCTCCATGTAGCGGTAGTTGTCGGTGACCTTTTGGCCCCAGAGCGTTTCGGTGACGGGCTTTATGGGCGCGGCGGCAGGTGGGGTGAGGGTGCCCGCCATCGATGCCGTGGCAAGCGCCAGCCCAGTGCAGAAGATGGTGAATCTCGCCGTCATGAAGGACTCCCCGCTCAACCGTCGCCTGTCGTGGTGTTCTGCCGGCGCAGGGCGCCGGCAGTCGAGGCCGGCAGCATAGCAGCCGCCTGCGGTGATTTTGCCATTTTCGGGCGGCCAGACGCCTAACGACACGCCGTCGGATAACAGATGTACCCCACGCCGACGCGCATGTCGTGCAGCACGGTCTCCGGAACGCTGATCGAAAGCGAGAGCGCGAGGAGCGCCTGCGCGACGGCGAGCAGATAGAGCGTCCGATGGCGGCGGAAGAGCTCACTCAGGATGAGGCCGCCCAGAAGCGTTACGGGAACCAGCACCGGATTGGGGATGTGCGCGCCCGCAAAGAGAAGCGCGGCGGCAATCACCGCCTGCCTGCCGCTGCCCAACAGCTGCTCCAGGCGAAGGAAGAAGAACGACTGCATCAGGAACTGCTGGATCAGCGCCCAGATGACGTAGAGCAGAACGCTTCCGTAGACCGACGGCTGGTCGGCCGGCAGCCGCAAGGTGTGCCACCACCATCCGGCGAGGAGGGCGAGTCCGCCGAGCGCGGCGCCGATCGGCACGATCCACCAGCCGCGCCGGATCGAGCGGGGATCGAAGCCGAGCTCGGGCAAAAGGCGCCGGTCGGACATCGTCCAGGCGCTGGCGAGCGCCGCGGTCAACACGATGAAGACGAGCTGCGGGAGTCCCGCGGTCCAGAGCGCGCCCTCGAGTGCGGCGTAGAGCAGCACGACGTGCGCCAAGAGGACCCTGCGGACGGTTCTGGAATCAGTGCGTGCGAGGGCGTCCATGATGCTGTGATCCGCTCAAGAGGCGAGAAACCAGGTGACCCATACCGAGTCGACCAGCGTATGGCTCACGGCCGAGGCGGCGAGGCGTCTGTCGCTTCGCCAGGCGCGGCCATAAAACACCCCGGCGATGGTCGCGAGGATCACGTAGCGCCAGTTGAAGACCGCGCCGTGGATGTAGTGGGAGAGGCCGAAGATCGCGGCTGCCAGCGCGAGCGCTTGGCGGCGCGGCATTCGTGTTTCCAACAGGTTCTGCAGCAGGGCGCGGAAGAAGAGCTCCTCCGGTATGGCGACGAAAATGAAAGTCACCAGCACCGTGCCGGCGAAGGTGCCCGCCGCAGGCAAGCGCGCGTGAAAGCCGAGAAAGCCGAGCGCGAGGCCAAGACCGATGCCGATGGGCGCAAAGAACGCCCACTCGCGTAAACCGATGGCGAGATCGCGCAACCGCAGTCGCAGATCGAATCCGACGCCCGGCAGGCGCCGCTGCACGACGTAGAGCCAGAGCGCCACGTCGGTGAGGAGGAATTTCGAGAAATTGCCGAGGCCCGGCTGGGGGATGCTTCTCTGCAGCCATCCGTACTCGACGGCGCAGCCGAGAGCCGCGAGCACCGCCACGTCCTGCCAGCCGAGCTTCTCTCCCGGAGGCCGATATTCGAGCACGGCCGCGAGCACGGCCGGGAAGGCGAAGAACAGCAGGAGCCACGCTGCGGAAAGCTCACCGAGCGGGACGGCGATCAGGAGGTAGATGGCGGCGGCGAAGAGTCCCGGCACCAGCACGCGAGCCATCGAGAGGACAGTGAAACGGCGGTTCGTGCCGCCATCGAGCCCGCCGGGGCGCGGCGGCCCCACCAACAGCCGGCGCGCGAGCGGCTCGCCCGCTCCCCACCCGAATGCCCAGACGACGCTCAACATGAGTGCCACGGCGACGAAGGGACCCAAGAGGTGTCCATTGAGGTTCTTCGCGATGCCATAGGCATGCGCCGCCATCCACAAGGTCCAGACGATCAGCGCATAGAGAACCAAGCCGAGCACGGTGCGCGGGACCGGGCGCCACGCCGGAGATTCAGCGGTGCTTGAGCGCTCTCCATCCATGCGACGATGGAAAGGCGTGCGGCGCGGAAATGCAAGCTCTCGCGCGACTGCTTGGCAATTGACGCGCCAGGGCGTGAGCACCAACTTTGCGGCGCGCTTTTCGCCAGCGGATCCTCAATCGCCTGCGACATCTCCGGGAGGATGCTCGGCAAACCACTTCACGAGCTCGGGCAGATCCTCCTCGAATCCGCCCGGCACGTTGATGCCGATGAAGCCACATTCCTCGGCGCCTCGGTTTTCGAAGTCATGCGGCACGCCGCCCGGGATCACGGCATAGGAGCCGCGCGGGGCATCGGTCCATCGGCCATCGAGACATAGGCTCAAGGTTCCCGCGATCACGCAGAAGATGTGCTCCTCCGGGTTCACGTGTGTGCCCGGGCCGCGCGTGCGCGGCTCGAGCCACCACTCGTAGAGGGAGTATTGCGAACCCGTTTCCGCCCCATCGGCGAGGAAGATGCCGCGCATGCGGCCCATGCCGTAGGTCCGTCCCTGCGCGGGCCGGACCACGAAAGCTTTCCGGAGTGAAGGGTCCTGCGCACTCATACGCGCCTCCGTGGATGCAGCGGCCGGCCGAGCCGGCCGCCTTCACGCTACCCGCTGTTGAATACCGGCGCCAGCCCTGCCTCGCGCCACGAGCCACCCGCCGAGCGCCACGAGCGGCGCCAGCGGGACGAGAAAGCTCAGGTGGTACCAGATGGGAAATCGGTGCCACAGGTGGATGTGGGCCGGCAGGAAGAGCGCGAGGATGACGAGCCCGACGATCCACGGCGCCAGGCGGCTCGCAGGCGCGATCGCACGCACGATGGCGCCGGCGGCAAGAGAGGTGATGGCCGCCATCACGAGGCGCGCGATCTTCATGCCGAGGGTGAAGAGCATCGTGGGCTCCGCCTGCCGATAGCCCGGCAGCCCGAAACGCAAGCTCCAGTTGATGAGCGTCACGATGACAGCCCAGGCCACGAGACCGGCGATGATCGCCGCAAGGGTGCGTCGCATGCGCTATGCTCCCATTTATTAGTGTACGTATAATAGTTTAATTTAAGTATGAAGGCAAGAGCGCTCATCCTCGGCGTGCTGCACCGCGAGGACTTCCACCCCTACGAGATCAAGCGTCGCCTGGAGAACGCGATGGTGGAGTGCTATATCGACGTCGATGTCGGTACGCTCTACTACGCGATCCGGCAACTCGAGAAGGAAGGGCTGATCACGGCCGTGTCCCGCGAGCACGTCGCCCGCGGCGGCATGCGCACCGTCTACCGAATCACTCCCCAGGGCAAGGCGGAGTTCCAGACGCTGCTCCATCGGCAGTTCGAGGAGGAGGGCCCGGTATCGCAGACGCTCTACGGCGCGCTCCTCTTCCTGCACCTCGCCGATCCAGCCCTGGTCGAAGAACTGCTGCGCCGGCGGATCGAGCGCCTGGACGAGCTCATCGTCAAACTCGGCCCGATCCGCAAGGAGCTGGCCCCCGTGCTCTCGACCGGCGGCGAGCATCTGCTCAAGCACATCGAGAAGCAGCGGCAGCTCGATCGGGAATGGCTCAAAGCGCTCCTCGCCGACGTCAAGGCGCGTCGCGTACGCGATGTCCCCAACCCGAAACGACTCGGGACCGGTGCCGCCACCTCGAAGCGCAGCAAGCGCTGAGCTGACCGGCGCCGCCGTGTTGATTTCTGCAGCCCCGGAGTAAGATCCCTTCTGTCCGCGCCTTGACCTCGGGAGATGCTCCATGAAAACGGCACTCACCGCTCTGGCTGGCACGTTGTTGGTTGCTCTCGCCATGGATACGCCTTCTGTGACGGCGCACGGACGCGCTGGCGCGAGTCACGCCACGCCTCTCATCCTCGAGAAGAACGAAGGCGAGAAACGACTCTGGCGACCGATCGAGGGCGCGAAAGGGTGGAATGCCGAGCCCGGTCTCTTCATCCTCAAGATCGATCCGCGAAACGGCGGGTCATCTCACATGGTATTCGGGACCGAAGACGTGCCGCCGGGGGCATCGATCGATCGCCACCGGCACCCGGGCGCCGATGAGATCCTCTTCCTGCAGAACGGCACTGCGCGGGTGACTCTGGGCGATCAGACGAGAGACGTGCATGGCGGCGCGACGGTGTTCATCCCGTCGAACACCTGGATCTCGGTGACGAATACCGGCTCCGCGGCTATCCACCTTGCGTTCGTGTTCTCCGCCCCGGGCTTCGATGACTACATGCGCGCGGAATCGGTGCCGGAGGGCCAAAAGGTCACGCCCCTCACCAAGGCCGAGGATAGGCGGATCGAGAAGAAGTACGCGCGCGCGGTCATCTACGCGCAACCCTAGGGGGTGGCTCAGATGCCGCCGTACCAGGCGTATCCCTGGTCTTCCCAGTAGCCGCCGTTGCCATCGCCAAAGGCGCGGTAGCTCGAGACCAGTTGGATGTGCATGACGTACTTCGCCATCTTGTAGCCGAGCTGGCGCCCCAATCTCAGGCGAACCGGCGCGCCGTACTTGATGGGCAAAGTCTCGCCGTTCAGCGCGTAGGCGAGAAGCGTCTGCGGATGCGCGGCAGTGCGCAGGTCGATGCTCTCGTAGTAGTAGCTGCCATCATCCATCGGATCCGCGCAGAAGAACATGACGTAGCGGGCCTGCGGCTTCGGGATCACCCGCGCGAGCACATCGCGCAGCAGTGGCCCGGTCCACTCACCGATGCAGCTCCAGCCCTCCACGCAGTCGTGGCGGGTGATCTGGCTCTGCGCGGGCATCGAGCGCAGGTCATCGAGCGAGAGGTCCTTGGGGCTCTCGACCAGGCCGTCGACTCGCAGCCGCCAGTCCTTGAAGCCATTGGCCGCGAGCGTCTGATACTCCGGGTTCTTCGGATTCAAGGTGCCGTTCGGGCGGAACTCCGGGGCGATGTCGGCACGCGTGTATTCGGGAGCGAGCGCATCCCTTCCAGTGAGTCCGTTCTGCACCGCCCGGCTGAGCCACTGCGCGGAGCCGAGCACCGCCTGAGTCTGCGGCAGGTTCGAGAGCCGGTCGCAGCCGCCCAGGAGGAGCGTACCCGCGCCGGCACCGAGGCCTAATAGGAGGCGCCGCCTTGGGACGCTGATGATCTCACTCATGCTCGCCCTCCACGGGCTCAGTTGCCCTCGCCGGGGCCGCGGCGGGTGCAGTCGCGGGTGCGCGGGCTGCCGGCGCCGTCTCGATTGCATATTCCCCGGTGATCATCGAGCGCACGTTGTTCCAGGTGCCCGAGAGAATCACCATGGCGATGTGCACCAGGAAAAAGCCAAAAAAGGTCATCGCGCAGATGAAGTGGATCGTGCGCGCGCTCTGGCGGCCGTCGAAGAGCGTGAGGAGCCAGGGGTAGCCCGCATCGATGGTGGGCGACATGGTAAGTCCGGTGAGCACGATGAGCGGCGCGACGACGAAAATGACAGAGAGGTAGGCTAGCTTCTGGATGCCGTTGTAGCGGCGCGCCTCATCGCCCTTGGGGAAGCGCAGGCGCACATGCTCGATGAACGTGTGACCCAGATGCCGCCAGTCGATGCGGGTGAGCCAAAGGTCGCGGCGCAGGTGCCCGGATGCGAGACCTAAGAGCACGTAAAGAGCGCCGTTCAGCACCAGGATCCACGCGAAGAAGAAGTGCCAGGCGCGCCCCATCGCGAGCCACTGCTCGCCGGGGAGCGTCGCCCAGGTGGGGAAGCCGCGCTCGGTGTAGGTGCCTTCGCTCCCCTTCGACCAGCCGAAGACCCCCGTGGTCACGAAGGTGTGGGAGCCGATGGTGGTCACTCCCCAGGTGTGGCCCTGATCGTCCTCCATGGCGCCCATGCTCAAAACGGGGCGCGAGAAGTGCGAGGTCTTTCCCCAGTAGAGCGCCGGATGGGCATTGAAGATCTGCAAGCCGCTCATCAGCATGATGGTGAGGGTGAGGAAGTTCACCCAGTGCAGGATCCGCACGGCGAGGCTGTGCCGGTGGATGAACACCCGCCCGGCCGCGGGGCGGTCCGAGAGTGGAAGCGTTGCGGTCGTCGATTCCATCGGAATGGCCCTCTGCCGGCCCTTATCGAGGTGTGCTGTTGCTCGCCGGAGCGTGGACGCGGGCAGGATACGCCCGGGGTCCGGAGGAAGCCAGGATCATGCGAGAATCCCCGCTATGGGGAGCGATAACCCGGACGATCAGCCTGGCGCCGATCTGCGCGGCGCCCGCCGCCAATGCGCGGAAGCGGTCCTCATGGTGCGGCCCGCGAGCTTCGGCTACAACCCGGAGACCGCGCCCACCAACACCCTGCAGTGGCCCCCGGCCGCCGCGGGCGGTGGGGAAGCGGCGCTCGCGCGCGAGGAGCACCAGGCTCTCGCCGCGGCGCTCGCGAGCGAAGGAGTGGAAGTCTGTCTCGTCGAGGATACGCCCGAGCCGGCGAAGCCCGATGCCGCATTCCCCAACAACTGGGTGAGCTTTCATGAGGATGGGACCGTGGTTCTCTATCCCATGCAGGCGCCGAGCCGCCGGCGCGAGCGGCGTGAGGACATCATCGATGCGGTCACCGCTCGCTTGGGATTCAAGGTGGCGAGGATTCTCGACCTTACTTCGCACGAGGCGCAGAACCGTTACCTCGAGGGCACGGGGAGTCTCGTGCTCGATCACATCGAGCGCACCGCCTATGCCTGCCTCTCACCGCGCACTCACACTGCGGTCGTCGAGGAATGGTGCCGCGAGCTCGAATACGAGCCCGTGATCTTCAGTGCGGTCGATCGCGGCGGCGTGCCGCTTTATCACACGAACGTCATGCTCTGCATCGGCGAGAACCTGGCCGTGGTCGGAACGGAGGCCATCGTTGCCGCCGATCGCGAGCGAGTGATCGGGCGTCTGCGCGGCACCGGGCGCGAGCTGATCGAGCTTGGGTATGAGGCCATCGAGCGCTTCGGCGGCAACATGCTCGAGCTCGGGACCTGGGATGAGGCACTCGGGGATTCCCGGGTGCTCGTCATGTCGGCTGCCGCGCGGCACGCGCTCACGCCCGAGGCTTTTTCCCGCTTGTCGGCGTGCACGGATCAGGTGCTCGCGGTGCCGGTCCCCACCATCGAGCGGCTGGGCGGCGGCGGGGTGCGCTGCATGTTGGCCGAGGTCTTCCTGCCCGCATGACCGAGCTTCTCGTCAAGGCGGTGCTGGGATATCTCCTCGGCTCGATCATCGGAAGCCTCCTGGTGGGGAGACTGCGGGGCGGCATCGACATCCGGCGCCTGGGGAGCGGCAATGCCGGCGGCACCAATGCGCTTCGCACCCAGGGCAAGGCGTTCGCCTTCTGGGTGTTGTTGATCGACATCGGCAAGGGCTGGATCGCGACCGCGCTCCTCGCCTCGGCGCGATTTCCGGGTCTTGCGCAGGCGCTGCCTGCCTGGCACGCCTGGTCGATCGCGGTGTGCGGGATGGCGGTGATGTTGGGACACGTCTATCCGCTTTGGCACGGGCTCAAGGGTGGCAAGGGTGTGGCCACGCTCATCGGCGCCGTGCTCGGCGTCTCGCCGGTGCTCCTGGCGCCCATGCTCGCCGTCTGGCTCGCGGCCGTGATCGTGTTCGGCTTCATCGGGCTCGCCTCCATCCTCGGGGCTGCGACCTTCGCGCTCGCAACCCTGGCGAGTGATGTCTCTCCGCGGGTGCCGCTCCTCACCTTTTCGATCGCGAGCGCGCTACTCATCGCCTACACCCACCGCGCCAATCTCGCGCGCATGCGCGCCGGCACCGAGCCGCGCGCGCGCAAGCTATGGCTCTTGGGAGCGGGCCGGAGGAGCCGCTGAGTGGCGGCGCGCATTCCCATGACCAAGAGCACCGGGCGAGCGCCACCCAGCAATAGCGAAGCGCCGCTCATCGCCCGGGTATTCGCCGAGCTCGCCGACGGCGAGTTCCATTCCGGTGAGCAGCTCGCGGAAGCGCTCGGCGTGAGCCGGAGCGCCGTCTGGAAGGCCGTGGAGTCGCTCCGTGAGCTCGGCGCGACCCTGCACGCGGTGAGAAATCGGGGCTATCGCCTGCGCTCGGGAAGCGATGCGCTCGATGCCGAGCGGATTACGCAGCTTCTTTCCGCCGCAACCCGCAGGCACATTCGGACCCTCGAAGCGGCCTGGACGGTCGACTCCACCAACAGCGTGCTGCTCAACCGCCCGAACTCTCCCTTCGGAGTGAGTGACGTTTTCCTCGCGGAGTATCAGACCGCGGGGCGCGGCCGCCGTGGCCGGGCATGGTTCGCGCCTCCGGGCGGCTCGATCTGCCTCTCGCTCGGCTGGACGTTCCGCGAGGTGCCACAGGAGATCGGGGCGCTCGGGCTCGCGATCGGCGTGTGCGCACTGCGCGCGCTCCGGGAGTCGGGGATGGAGAAGGCGACCGTCAAATGGCCGAACGACATCCTGGTCGAGGGTAAGAAGTTAGGGGGGATCCTGATCGAGCTGCGGGCGGAGTCGGCGGGCCCGGCGAACGTCGTCATCGGCATCGGCCTCAATGTGGCACTCGGCGCCGAGCTCTTGCAGAGGATCGGTGAGATGGGCATCGCGGCGACCGATCTTGCGAGCGCCGGCGCCAACCATCCCTCGCGCAATGCGCTCGCCTCGGCGCTCATCGATCAGGTGGTCCGTGGACTCCTTGCGTTCGAGAAGGAGGGATTGCGTCCCTTCGTCGAAGAGTGGCGTGAGGCTGATGCCCTGCGCGGCCGTCAGGTCGACGTGCACACCCTGGAGGGTGTGACGCGGGGCCTCGCGCGCGGCATCGATCTGCACGGCGCGCTCGTCCTCGAGACCCTCCATGGCGTCAGGCGTTTCGTCTCGGGGGACGTGACTGTGAGGGCGGTCACTTGAAGGCGCTGCTGATCGACATCGGCAACAGCCGGATCAAGTGGGCCTGGTTCACCGGCGAGCGCTTGGGAAAAGCGCAGGCGGCCGAGTATTTGGGCTGGGAGGCGCAGGATTTTGCGCGACGTCTTTTCGGCTCGCGCTCGAGGATAGATCGAATCCTCGTATCGAGTGTCGCTCCGGATACTGTCAGCGCCGCGCTCGCCGCGGGTGCGCACCTGGCGGGAGCACCGGCTCCGGAGCAGGTCACCACGCGCCGCAGCGCCTGCGGAGTCACCATCGCCTACGTCGATCCCTGGCGCCTCGGAGTCGACAGGCTCCTCGCAATGATCGCGGCGCACTGGCGCTTCGCCCGCCGGCCGGTGTGCACGGTCGCCGTCGGCACTGCGCTCACCATTGATCTCGTCGGCGCGGATGGGCGCCATCGGGGGGGCGCGATCATTCCGGCGCCGCCCCTCATGGTGTCGAGCCTGCTCGAACGCACGAACGGCATTCGCCGCCGCGCGCAGGGTGGCGCGAGGGGGCGGGGACATGCGCTTTTCGGACGCTCGACACGCGCAGGCGTGGAGCAGGGGGCCCGCTATGCCGCAGCGGCGACGGTCGATCGGGCCATGAATGAGGCGAAGGGACTCGTCGGAAAGACGCCCCAGCTCGTGCTGACCGGCGGCGGCGCGCCCGACCTACGGCCGCTGATCGAGAGCGCGAGCGTCCTCGTGCCGGATCTCGTGCTCGAGGGACTCGCCGCCTGGTGTGTGGGTGGTTAGGGACCGGTCTACAATCCGCGCCGTGCGTGCCGTCGTCTTAGCTCTGGTGCTCGCCAATCTGCTCTATTTCGGATGGGCGGAATGGATCGACGTGCCCGCTCCGCCGCCGGCGAGCTCGATCGCGGGACTGCCACGCCTGACACTCGTCAGCGAGCTGCCGCCGGACAAGCGCGTCGCCTTGGAAGCTGCGAAGAAGCTGGCTCTGGAGAAAGCCGCGCAGGTGTGTGTCTCCGTAGGGCCCTTCAACGATCCGGCCATTGCCGCTCAGGCGGCCAAGCTCCTCGAGGCGAAGAGCTTCTCGCCGCAGCAGCGCGCCGTGGCAGACTCCGCCGTCCTTCGGTTCTGGGTTTACCTCGAGGGCTTCACCACCGATGCCGCCGAGATGCGGGTGCTGCACCGATTGGAGCGAGCCGGCATCGATGACGCCGAGGCCATGCCCGCCGATGCCGGCGGCCGCCGGGTGTCTCTTGGACTCTTCACCGACAAAGTTCGGGCCAATCGCCGCGCGAGAATGGTGCGTACCCTGGGCTTCAAGCCCGCGATGACCGAGCGGATGCTGCCGGGAACGGTCTATTGGCTCGACCTCACGCTCGCGAACAGCACCGTGACCGTGCCGCTCAAGGACGTCTCGGCTCTGGAGCCCGATGGCGGCAGCGCGCCCATCAGCCTGCAGCCCTGTCCCGCTGCTGCAGCGCCGCCGCCTTTGTCCCAGCCGCAAGCTCCGGTTTCGTCGGCCGCGACGCCACCCGCCGCTACGCCGCAAGCCACCGCGTCCTCGTCCTCGCCCATCGCCAAGACGGCCCTGCCGCTATGCAAGCCCGGGGGACCCGTGCCCTGCATCGTGGTGAAGGAAACGACCCAGCCGTCGGTGCTGTGAGGTCGCCCGACCGGTACAATCGGCGGCTGGAAAAGGCCCTTCTTCGGCTTTCGACGCCGGCTTAGCTCAGTGGTAGAGCAGCGGTTTTGTAAACCGTTGGTCGGGGGTTCAAGTCCCTCAGCCGGCATAAAAAACTCACTATAAATCATGCAGTTAACTTCAATCTGCGCGTAGGCCCATTCCCGGCGCCAGTCATTTAGTGCAGACTCCGTGCAGTTTGCTACTCCGCGCCACACCGCGGAAGGGGCTGCAGCCCATGGCCTCCATTCAGCGCATCGTCTCGCCGCTCACGAAGCAGGTTTCCTATCGTGCGCAGGTACGAGTAAAGGGCCGCCCATCGCAGTCCGAGACGTTCCCGAGCCGCAAGGACGCGCAGGCCTGGGCGGCCTCGATCGAGACCGCGATCCGCGAGGGACGGCACTTCCTGCACGCCGCCGCCAAGCGCACGAGCTTCGATGCGCTCGCCCAGGACTACCTCGAGACCGTGGTCGCCGAGTTCGGCGAGAAGGAGCGGGCGACCCGCACCCGGCAGCTTCAGTGGTGGGCGACGCAGTTCTCCGGGCTCGCACTCGCCGAGATCACCGCCGACGTGGTGTCGAAGGGGCGCGACGCCTGCGCGGCCGAAACCTTCACTCGGGGCAAGCCGCGCAAGGACCGGAAAACCGGCGAGGTGATCCCCCCGAAGGCATACCGGCGGAGCGGCGCCACCGTCAACCGCTACATCGGGACGCTCTCGCACGTGTTCTCCTTCGCGGTGAAAGAACGCCGCCTCATGGATCGCAATCCCGTGGGCGACATCCGCCGCAAGAAGGAGCCGCGGGGCCGAACGCGGTTCCTCTCCGATGAGGAGCGCGCCGCGCTATTGGATGCCTGCGCGAGATCCGAATGGGCGCCGCTTCACGCCCTGGTCCTGCTCGCGATCACGACCGGCGCCCGCCGCGGCGAGCTCCTGTCGCTGAAATGGGCCGACGTGGATCTGAAGGCCGGCCGCGCGACGCTTCACGACACGAAGAACGGAGAGCAGCGGACGCTGCCGCTCGCCGGCAGGGCGCTGGAAGCGCTGCGTCAGCTCAAGCTACAGAACTCGGCGCGGAGCGAGTACCTTTTTGCCTCGCCGACTGTGGTTTTCGACTCCAAGACAGGCAAGCCGCAACTCGATGCGCCCTATGAGCATTTCGATGCACACTGGTATGCCGCGCTGGAGGCGGCCGGCGTCAAGGACTTTCGCTTTCATGACCTGCGGCACACCACCGCCTCGATGCTCGCGGCGCAGGGCGCATCACTCCTCGAGATAGCGGACGTGTTAGGGCACAAGACGCTCGCGATGGTGAAGCGTTACTCGCACCTTGTCGTCGAGCACAAAGCAAAGGTGATCGAGAAGATGGTCGCTGCGAAGGGGCTTTGAGAGCCCTGCTCAACTGGCGTGGTTCGCCTTTAATTCGCTTGCCGCGGCAAGCTGCGAATGCCCCTGGGTCCGGAGTAGAGCCCTAAGCGTTGCTGGCAGCCAACGATAGTATGGGGAAGTCCAGTGCATACGCGCCAGATCATTCGAGCGACCGCTGCCGGCGCCCCTTGCGGGTCAACCACCCCTCACGCGGAAACAATCGGCTAAAGTCCGGCGATAGCAAGCGCCTTGTGCGTCCATGCAAGATCCTGCTCGAGCGTGCGGCCACACCAAGCTTCTTCCGGCGCGTGGCCGTATCGGAAGCCGAGAAAGCCGATGGCAGCCACCGCGTTGAGCAGCAGCACTCTGTCGCGATCGATCTTCATTCCCACCGCAGGTTCATACGCCGAAAGAGCGCCTTCGAGCATCGGCTCCTCGGGTCGCTGAAATACCATGAACGCGAAATCCTGGTGTCGATCACCAAATACCGGATCCTCCCAGTCGATAACGCCCGTTACACGCAGAGTGTCCGGATCGACCACGACGTTGTGAAGACCTAGGTCGGCGTGTACCAGAACCGGATGATAATCTCGGACGGCGGCTCGCCGCTCAAGCGCTAAGTTTATCCGCTCAAGCAGCTTCGAGTCCTGGACTATCTCCGGTAGGCGGCTTAGGTCTTCGGGTCGAGGCCAGTTCTTGACGCGCGGAAGCCAACCACCCTCAAGCTCTTCCGGCGGTATGCAGGTGTGTTGCTCGGCCAGGATTCGACCGAGATCCTCACCCAACTGGTGGGCAAGGTTCGCGTCGCTCTGAATGCGCTCAAGCATGTAAGTCGGCCGGACGAACCCACGAACGAATGTTCGAAGGTCCCAACCCGTGTCGTCTTCATAAACCACGCGAGGTGCCGAAAAGTGACAATACCGTTCGAGCAGCCGCAAGACGCGACGCTCTCTCACCAACCGGCGCTGACCCTCGGCCGTTGTCGGGAACCAGGCAATTTTATCGTTCGGAAGCGGAAAGAAGACGATACAGTTTTCCCCCTCCACGAATTCCACGGCTTCGAGGCTCTGCGCGAGGCCTCTTCGTAGGAGCGCGGCTCGCGCTTCTTGCACTGTCCATTGGCGCATCACTCCGAAACTCCTCTGAGCATGGTGGCATGTCAGCTGCCGGCACAAGGACATCCAGAACGACTGTCAGTCGACAATACTCGCTCAGCCCTCTCCAGCAAGCTTAGCAGTAAGAATGAAAAATTGGCTCTACACTGTGTCAACATGACGATCGCAGCCCGTCTCTGACGATGACACGAGCAGGAGTCCAAAGGTCCCCAGCAAGCTGTGGACGGCGTAGAATGGCTTGTCCGTGCAGCACAGATGGATATGTCTGGATATGTCGAGCAATCTAGAGGATGCGATATCTGTCGCAGTTGGCATTGCACGCGACCACGGTGTCGCGGTCGAGAAACCGATCGCACTGAGATCAACGAATAACACAGTCGCCTGGCTCTACCCGGCACCGATCGTCGCCAAAATAGGGACGGGGCGTTTTTCCCGACTGGCCACTGAACTGAAGGTCGCGCAGGAATTAGCGGCGCTCGGGGCGCCAGTCGTCCATCCTGCACGGGAGATGCCCCCGTCGGTGCACTTCCGGGATGGACTCGGCGTAACCTTCTGGCGCTATCATGCGCAGAGTTCGCCTGTTCAGATTCCGGCAGGGCGCATAGCGGCTGCACTGAGGCAGCTGCACGCAGCAATGGCGAAGCTCTCTTCAGCAGTACGCGAGCACCTCCCGACTTATAT
The DNA here is from genome assembly GCA_035252605.1 of Steroidobacteraceae bacterium. Lineage (GTDB taxonomy): Bacteria > Pseudomonadota > Gammaproteobacteria > Steroidobacterales > Steroidobacteraceae > 13-2-20CM-66-19. The sequence continues at coordinate 3,905 of DATFCZ010000014.1, read as the reverse complement.
GCAGCACTTAAATTCCGCTCGCTCACGGCTCGCTGACCCGGATGACTTGCAGGCTCTGTCCGCCCCGGATCGCCGACTGCTCGCGGCCACCTTCGACCGGCTCCAGGTCGAGATGATCGCGTCCGGAGCCCCCGAGAATATCCGCGTGCTCCATGGTGAGCCACACTCGGGTAACATTCTCGTGGTGGGTGGGGACCTTGCCTTCATAGATTTCGAGACCGTGTGCACCGGTCCCGTGGAATGGGATCTCGCACACATCGATGAGCTCGGATACGGCTTACCCGTCAATCCACGGCTGCTTTGGGCGTGCCAGGGTATGGTAAGCGCCAAGACCGCAACATTGTGCTGGGCAGACGTCGAGCGCGGTGATTTCCGCGAGCATGCGGAATGGCATCTTTCGAACCTCAAGACGAACATAGCTCCGCAGTTATTCCACGCCAACAGCGACTCGAAGCGTCTGAGCAGTGACGATGAATCGATACTGAAGGACGAGTAGCGACCCAAAACGGTCGGTCTCCGATCCGCATTGCCGACAGTCAGAACCCATCAGAGCGGACGGATCAATGACCGCTTTGGGGGATCTCGGAACGAGGACAATCTGTTCTCGTAGCGGCAGGGCTCTCCCGATCTTGCGAAACACCTGTTGCCTTGTACACTCAGGACCCGCACCTTTTGCATGTCTGGCGGCTCAGTTGACTCCAAAGGAATTCCCGAAGTCCAACGCCGGTGTAAGCTCGGGCGATTTCTGTTTCGTCCCGCGCACGGACGGGACCGGAAGAAAGCTAGATGGTGGACCGTCAGCGAGGGGAATGACCCGAAAAAACTAGCCGTCGCGTACGAAAGAAGTAGTTGACGTCAGACAAGCGCATCGCACTCTTCATCTACCTGTATCCTCAAGGCAGGTCTCGCAGCTACTTCTTTGGTGCCTTAGCAGCTGACGTGCTAGATACCCCAGATCCAGAACGCATACCGTGCCGCGTCCGGCTCGCCGAGCAGGCTCTTCTGCACATCAAGTGCTTCGAGAAAAATGCGACGCCGATTGCCGGCAATATCCTCGATCGCATCGACCCTAGAGTTCTCCGGGCCATGCACACCGAAGCTCACGCGTCCGGAGTCGGAGCAGTCCATCTAGTATGGGGCTACAGGACAATTATCAACAGAGCGAACGCCATTTCCACCCAGTAATCGCGGTCGTGGCTCCGCGGTGAATCAGTCCGAATGACAGCTTCGTAGTTTCGCGGACGGTCGTGTCGACCTTCGCCTGCTGGCCGCAGGGCGCCCCCTGAACCGAATCAGCGACCTGGCGCTCTACTCAACGCTTTTGAGCGTCCGAGAACCTCGGCGCCTTGTCCGGATTCGGCCCAGTTGATCGACCACCTTTACGTGCCTCGCAGGCGTTCCGACGTACTCGTCTACGCAGCGGCGGCCGATGCCGTCGCGAATTCTAACGACGATTCGCCGGCCCGTGGTGCTGGCCGAGTACCTCGCGGTCAATGTTTTAAAGTCTTCGATGGACGCGCCGTGTTTGGCGCACAGATCTGGAAGCACGTTGTGATACTTCGTAATTGCGCGCGCTAGGGCCGGAGAAACGTTACCCCGTGTTGCCTTGGCCGCCAGAAAATCGATGCTGATTACTCTGCTCGGGCTTCTTTGCGCTTCGGCAAAGACGTCGATATCGTAAACACCCGCAAGCATGCCAATTCCGCTCCCGAGGGAGTCTGCAACGTTGTGGGCGATCGCTCGAAGGATCCCGATCTTCATGTGCTGAGCTTATTACGAGAGTCCGCTTTGGGGGAAGCAAGTTCGATGCGTAAACGACCGGATCTGGCCGTACCCCGCCTATCAGCATGCAAGGAATTCCTGCCGATCTGAAACAGATCTGCATGCCGATACCAAGGCGTGTGAATAAACGCCGCAAGATCAACGAATAGCGTCGACTCTCGCGATTGAGCTCTCGATTTTCGCAAAGCAATCCTTCACCGACTCGTAGTTCTCACACAAATAGTCATGCAGTGTCAGCTGAATCGCGCCGCGCACATCGCACGCAACTAGCGAAAGGACTCTGTAGGACGCCTTTCGATCGAGCATGTCTAAGGCTGATCTGTGTAACAGCCTATCTTCAGTATCGCGCTTATTCACCACCTGCCAGTCTGCGTCGCGCAGCGACCTGAAACTGGCCTCGTGAGTGTTCTGAATGTACTCGGCAAAGGCACGGGCCGTCCCCTTGGGCTCCTGCAGTTCGATGCACTTTACGTACATGCCATTGGTGCGATCTTCAGACTCGAGGTACGACACCCCGTCGTCAGTGCCCTTCAAGTTCCAGTTGTCAGGCACCAAGAACTCCCAGGTTCCAATTGATGCGATTGGCATAGTAGCTAGCCGGGAGCCGCATGACCGGTATCGAGAACTCTTAGCATTATGCCTGACTGACCGTTTGTGGCCGCGAACCGCCATGCTGCTAATCCTTCAGTAAGTCTCCTCGCTCGCTTCGGGTTAGGCATAGATGGTCGACTATAAGCATCGCTCCCGTAAGATGCTGCTCGAAGCCGGTGGCTTCGAAACTAATCTCGCCAGGCGGAAAATTCACCGGGATCCGCCAACATACAGCTTCGTAGTGAGTGCGCTGCTCAACTCGATGCTCGATACCGTCAATGGAAAAGGGCCCCATCGCAGCGGAGCTTCTCGCCCAATCGACATCAATGCGAAGGGCTGTTACCCCGAAGAACCGAAGTCGCGCCGGTGCGATGCGGTACCGGAACGACCCACCCTCTGGCAGCCATTCCAAAACATGGTCGATATCGAGCTCCAGTTCACCGGCTCCATATTCTCCTTCTGCTAAGCGCAGCGCGTGGACGTGGTTATCGTGCCAGGACAATGAATCAAGGTCCTCATGAGTCCACCGCGTCATACTTCCTCGCGTTCGGGCCATGTCCGCTCTGGAGCAGTTTGGGCTTCCCCCGGTTTTCCAGACACCGGGTTAAGGTTTTTGAGTCGCTTGCTGACTCTCATAGGCTGTCGGACTCACGTAGTCTTGCTTCGAGTGTCGACGTTTCGGATTGTAGAAGCACTCGATGTAATCGAACAGATCCGATCGGGCCTCATCGCGCGTGCGGTAGCGCCTTCCATGGACCCGCTCAATCTTCAGGCTTGAGAAGAAGCTCTCCATGGCGGAGTTGTCCCAGACGTTCCCGGTTCGGCTCATGCTGCATTGGATACCATTGTCGTCCAGCAGCAGCTGATAGCACTCATTGGTGTACTGGGAGCCCTGGTCCGAGTGGTGCAGCAAGGCTGCGGCCTTCGGGCGCCGCCGCCAGAGCGCCATCGTCATCGCATCGGCGACGAGCTCCGTGGTCATATGCTTTTGCATGGACCAGCCCACTACCATCCGGGAGTAGAGATCGAGGACGACGGCAAGATACAGCCAGCCTTCTCCGGTTGGGATATAGGTAAAGTCGGCGACCCACTTCTGATTCGGTGCACTGGCGTCGAACTGCCGATCCAGGATGTTCGGTGCGATCACAGAGCGCTGACCCAGATCGAAAGGGGGACGCTTAAGTCGTGGGCGTGCGACGATTCCAGCCTGGCGCATGAGTCTGGCGATGCGGTTTTCACTGCAGGGCACGTTCCAGTCCCGCAGATCTCGCCACACTCGAGGGCTACCGTAGGTGTGGTGACTCGCCTCAAAGCTCTCGCGGATGCGCACGAGAATCGCTCGATTGGCCATCGCGCGATTGCTGTCGGACCGTCCCAACCACTCGTAGAACCCGCTAGGAGCGCGTCCGGGTAATGGGTTCTGAGCGCGTCATCGTGGCTTGGGAATGTGGGTCTGGCATGGTGGATGGCCGGAGGCGGCCTACAAATGGTGCGCGCCGCGTCGAATCGAGAGTCTCACTGCCCGCTCTTTC
>DATFCZ010000013.1:0-13144 GCA_035252605.1 Steroidobacteraceae bacterium | reverse complement strand
AGAGCGCATTCGCGGTCTGGCGGACTTTGGTCGCGCTCAGCGCCGCCACGGCGCAGGCGAGCAGCACGAAAAGGCCGTTGAAGAGCATGTCGTTGCGGCTCTCGCGCATCGACCGCGCGGCGAGAGTCGCTACGACCTCATCGACCGTGGCGGAGAGGCGGTCGAGCGCGCCGATGCTGGCGGCGGTGCCGGTGAGCCAGCTCTGCCCGTCGGGCCGCGCCGCGCCGCTCAAGACGGCGGCGGCGAGGGGCGCGAACCCGGTTGCGAGCGAGCGGTCCGCCTCGTCGATCGCCGAGCGCACCCGCGGATCGACGAGCGGTAGTCGCGCAAAGACACGAAGACTGGCCTGCGCCTCGCGCGCCACGTCCCTCTCGCCCTGCAGCTCGGCGCGGGCGGAGTCCGTCGGCGCCTTGCCCGCACTCAGATAAAAGACGATGAGCCCGCGCTCGCGCCGCGTGTATTCGCCGAGCGTCCATACCGATCGCTGCACCGCGGCGTAGAGCCGGGCCGGGCGCTCGGGCGTATCGACACTGAAATAAACCGCCTCGCGCGCGGCCGCGGAATCCTCGATCGCGCGCGAAAACGTCAGTTGCCAGGCATCGTCCCGCAAGCCGCAGGGCGGCGCTCGCAGACAGGCTGCGAGCTCTCGACGCTCGCGGATCAGTGCCTGGAAGGAGGCATCGGCGCTTGCGAGCCGCACGAGAACGTCATCGCTCATCGGGGAGCGCGCCGCGATCGAGCGGGCGCGGTCCATCGCCCGGTGCCAGAGCAGATCGCCCTCGCGCTGGGCGCTCTCGAGCTGTCCGAGTCGGCGCGGGTCGAGCCGCTCACCGCCGATGACGGCGCTGCCGTAGGTTCGCTCGAGCTCGAGAAGCCCGGCCGCGGCGATGAAGTCGCCGGTGGCGGCATCCACCTGCTCGACCTGCCTCGCCTGCTCGTACTCGCGCAGCGACCTCCAGCCGGTGCGGGCCGCCAGCACGATGACGAGGAGCGAAAGCAGCGTGAGCGAAAGATTGATGACCTGCCGGGCATCCGGACGCAGCAGTCCCCACGACTTCAGTCGCTGCTTCGCGGGAGGGGGTGTGATTTGCACGGTTTGCTCGCGGTGGGCACCGCAGTATAGGCGCGACCTCGGGCGGCCGCCATGCGACCGGCGCCGTGCGGAACCGATGCTTCAGCGGACGGGCAGCGCGGTCGAGTGCGTCACCGTGCGCATGGCGAAGCTCGATTGAATGCTGAGCACGCTCGGCAGGCGTGTCAGGTGTTGGCTGTGAATGCGCTCGAAGTCCGCAAGATCCGCCACCACGACCCGCAGCAGATAATCGTGCTCGCCGGTCATGAGATGGCACTCCATCACCTCCGGAATCCGCCGCACCGCGGTCTCGAATGCCGTGAGCCCCGACTGGCTCTGGCGGTCGAGCGTGATGCTCACGAAGACATTGACGGGGTAGCCCGCCTTCTGTTGGTTGATGAGCGCGGTATAGCCCTCGATGAGACCCGACTCCTCGAGCGCTCGGACCCGGCGCAGGCAGGCCGACTCGGAGAGACTCACCTCGCTCGCGAGGCGGGCGTTGGTGATGCGCGCATCTTGCTGCAGTAGGCGCAGGATGGCGCGATCATAGCGGTCGAGGTCCATGGGCGCATGATTCTGCCACGAATTTAATGATTTGTCGCAGATTCTGCCGACTGGACCGGGACCATCGGCCAGTACGCAAGCTCCTGCGGCTCCCCGACGCCTAATCTTTCGGCACCCCGCTTCACTTTGGGTACTAGCCATGCGTATCGGCGTTCCGCGCGAGATCAAAGTTCACGAGTATCGGGTCGGCCTGGTTCCCGCCGGAGTCCGCGAGCTCAGCGCCGCGGGCCATGAGGTGCTGGTGCAGAGCGGCGCGGGAGAGGGCATCGGCCTTTCGGACGCGGAGTACCGCGCCGCCGGTGCCGCCATCGAGCCGAGCGCGGCGGAAGTGTTCGCGAAGGCGCAGCTCGTGGTGAAAGTGAAAGAGCCGCAGCCGGCCGAGTGTCAGATGCTGCGCTCCGGTCAGGTGCTTTTCACCTATCTGCATCTTGCCGCCGATGCGGTGCAGGCGCGCGGACTTTTGAGCTCGGGCGCCACGGCGATCGCGTACGAGACCGTCACCCGCAACGGCTCGCTGCCGCTATTGACGCCGATGAGCGAAGTGGCGGGCCGCATGTCCATCCAGGTGGGCGCCGCGTGTCTACAGAAGGCGAACGGCGGCCGCGGGGTCCTGCTCGGCGGCGTCCCGGGCGTGCCGCCCGCCAAGGTGCTGATTCTCGGGGGCGGTGTCGCGGGCACTCACGCCGCCGAGATGGCCGTGGGTGTGCGCGCCGACGTGACGGTGGTAGACCGCTCGGTCGATCGGCTGCGCGAGCTGTCGAGCCTTTTTGGCGCCTCGCTGCGCACGGCCTACTCCACCCTGGAGACCATCGAGCGCCTGGTGCGCGAGGCCGATCTCGTGGTCGGCGCCGTGCTCATCGCCGGCGCCGCGGCGCCGAAGCTCGTGAGCCGCGCCATGCTCAAGACGATGCAGCCGGGCTCGGTGTTGGTCGACATCTCGATCGACCAGGGCGGCTGCTTCGAGACGAGCCATCCCACGACCCACGCGCAACCGACCTTCGTCGTCGACGGCGTGGTTCACTATTGTGTCGCCAACATGCCGGGAGCGGTCGCGCGAACCTCGACCTTCGCGCTCACCAACGCCACCCTCCCCTACGTGCGCATGCTGGCGGACATGGGCTGGCAGGCGGCGCTCGAGAAGGACCCGGGGTTCGCCGCCGGCCTCAACGTGCATGCCGGGCAGATCCGGCACGCGGCGGTCGCGGAGGCGCTGCGCGGCGCCCTGTGAGGCAGGTCACGGTGCGGCCGGGCGCCGGCCGCCGGGATTTGTGTAGACTGCGGACCAGTCACCTGAGAGCCGATATCCGTGCCCATCGCCTTGGCAGACGATGACCTGATCGAAGCCCTGCTCGCCGCCGCCGTGGCGGCCGGTCGGGCCGCCCTCGATATCTATCACTCCGGCTTCAGCGTGAGCCAGAAGGCCGATCAGACGCCGGTCACCGCGGCCGACCACGCCTCGGAGAGGATCATCCTCGAGCATTTGGCGAGGATCGCCCCCGCGGTTCCGGTCATTGCCGAGGAGGCGAGCGCGGCGGGCTCGACTCCGCCGGTCGGCGAGGAGTTCTTTCTCGTGGACCCCCTCGATGGCACCAAGGAATTCATTCATCGGCGCGGGGAATTCACGGTCAACATCGCCCTCATCCGCGCGCGCGTGCCGGTGCTCGGCGTCGTCTATGCGCCGGTGGGCGGGACGCTTTATGCCGGCAACGTCGCGACCGCGCGCGCCTTCCGCTGCGCCTATCCCGCGGATGCGGCAGGTCCCGGCCGGCGCGAGCCGCTGCACGTGCGCGCGGTTCCCTCCGAAGGCCTCACGGCCGTGGTCTCGCGATCGCATTCGACGCCGGAGACCGAGGCGTATCTTCACCACTACACGGTCCGCGAGCGAGTCTCGGTCGGCTCGTCGTTGAAATTCTGCCTGGTCGCGGCCGGCGAGGCCGATCTTTACCCGCGTCTCGGCCCCACCATGGAGTGGGACACCGCCGCCGGCCACGCCGTGCTCGCCGCCGCCGGCGGCAAAGTGCTGGCCCCGAGCGGCGAGCCGCTCGCCTACGGCAAACCCGGCTTTCGCAATTCGTTCTTCATCGCGAGCGGGCCGCTCAGGCCCGTGCCGCTTGCGGCCTGAGGGTTTCCCGGTGAACACCACGGCCAGGCAATCTCGCGCAGCGCTGTCGCAGCACTTGAAGCGGCTCGAGGCTGAGTCGATCGGCATCATCCGCGAGGTCGCCGCGGAGTTTCACAACCCGGTGATGCTCTACTCGATCGGCAAGGACTCCGGAGTGATGCTGCACCTCGCCCTGAAGGCGTTCCATCCCTCGAAGCCGCCCTTTCCGCTGCTGCACATCGACACGGGCTGGAAGTTCCGCGACATGATCCGGCACCGCGATGCGATCGCGGCACGATACGGCGTGAAGCTGCTCGTCTATACCAATCCCGAGGGCCTGGCGCGTGGCATCAACCCCATCACCTCGGGCTCGAAGCTTCACACCCAGGTGATGAAGACCGAAGCGCTGAAGCAGGCGCTCGACAAGTGGCAGTTCGATGCCGCCTTCGGCGGCGCGCGCCGTGACGAGGAGAAAAGCCGCGCCAAGGAGCGCGTGTTCTCCTTCCGTTCGGCGGGCCACGTCTGGGATCCGCGCAACCAGCGCCCGGAGCTCTGGAATCTCTACAACACCCGGATCAACAAGGGCGAGACCATCCGCGTCTTTCCGCTCTCCAACTGGACCGAGCTCGATATCTGGCAGTACACGCGCGCGGAGCGGATTCCGGTGGTGCCGCTTTATTTCGCAGCCCCGCGGCCGGTCATCGAGCGCGATGGGCTCCTCATCATGCGCGACGACGATCGCATGCCGCTCGAGCCCGGCGAGGTCGAGCAGGTGCGCATCGTGCGCTTTCGCTCCCTCGGCTGCTACCCGCTCTCGGCGGCCATCGAGAGCACGGCGGCGAGCCTCGATGCGATCATCGAGGAGATGCTGATCGCGCGGACCTCGGAGCGCTCCGGGCGCCTCATTGACAGCGACGAGGCCGCCTCGATGGAAAAGAAGAAGCGCGAGGGGTACTTCTGATGGAGACGGCTCGATGACCTCCTACGCGCACGATCAGGTGACGGTGAGCTCGCGCGGGCGCGGGGGACCGGAAAAAGGCCTGTTGCGCTTCCTTACCTGCGGCTCGGTCGATGACGGCAAGTCGACCCTCATCGGGCGGCTGCTCTATGACAGCAAGCTCATTCTCGAGGATCAGCTCGCGGCCTTGAGGCGCGACAGCCGCAAGCACGGCACCGCCGGAGACGACATCGACTTCGCGCTGCTCGTCGATGGTCTCGAGGCCGAGCGCGAGCAGGGCATCACCATCGATGTGGCGTACCGGTTCTTCTCGACGCCCCGGCGCGCCTTCATCGTGGCCGACACGCCCGGACACGAGCAGTACACGCGCAACATGGCGACCGGAGCCTCGCATTCGCAGGCCGCCGTGATCCTGATCGATGCGCGCAAGGGCGTGCTCACCCAGACCCGCCGCCACAGCTACATCTGCTCGCTTCTCGGCATCCGGCACGTGGTGCTTGCGGTCAACAAGATCGACCTGGTCGAGTTCTCGGGAGAGCGCTTCCACCACATTGTGGGCGATTACCTCGGCTTCGCGCAGGCGCTCTCCTTCAGCTCGATCACGCCCATTCCGGTCTCGGCGCGCTATGGTGACAACGTCAGCACGCGATCGGAGCGGATGCGTTGGTACGAGGGCCCCACCCTGCTCGAGCACCTCGAGGGGCTCGATGCCAGCGACGGGCTCGAGCACAAGCCCTTCCGCTTCCCCGTTCAGTGGGTGAACCGGCCCAACCTCGACTTCCGCGGCTACTCCGGCACCGTCGCCTCGGGCATCGTGCGCGCCGGCGATCGCGTGGTCGTCGCCGCCTCCGGACGGGAGAGCCGGATCGCGCGCATCGTCACCGCGGACGGAGATCTGCCCGAGGCGCGCGCCGGCGATGCGGTCACCCTCACCCTGAGCGATGAGCTCGACGTGGCGCGCGGCGACATGCTCGCCGAGGCCCACGCCCGGCCGGAAGTCGTCGACCAGTTCGCCGCCCAGGTGTTGTGGATGATCGAGGAGCCGATGCTGCCCGGCCGCTCGTACCTCATGCGCATCGGCACGCAATACGTGCCGGCGCGAGTGACGAGCCTCAAGCACAAGACCGATGTCAACACCCTCGAGCACATGGCCGCCAAGACCCTGGCGCTCAACGAGATCGGCCTCTGCAACCTCACCACCGCCACTCCGGTCGCCTTCGACCCGTACTCCGAGAACCGCGAGACCGGCGCCTTCGTGCTGATCGACCGATTCACCAACGCCACCGCCGGGGCGGGGATGATCGCCTTCGGACTTCGCCGCGCCACCAACATTCACCGCCAGGCGCTGCTCATCGACAAAGCGGCGCGCAGCCGCATGAACGGTCATCGCCCCGCCGTTCTCTGGTTCACCGGCCTCTCCGGCTCGGGCAAGAGCACCATCGCCAACATCGTGGAGCGCGAGCTGCATGCCCTGGGCGCGCACACCTACATCCTCGACGGCGATAACGTGCGGCACGGACTGAACGGCGATCTCGGCTTCACCGATGCGGATCGGGTGGAGAACATCCGTCGCGTGGGCGAGGTCGCGCGGCTCTTCGTCGATGCCGGGGCGATCGTGCTCTGCTCCTTCATCTCCCCCTTCCGCGCGGAGCGGCGGATGGTGCGGGAGCTCCTCGATGCGGGCGAGTTCATCGAGATCCACGTCGACACGCCGCTCGAGATCTGCAAGCAGCGCGATCCCAAGGGGCTCTACGCCCGCGCGCTCGCGGGCAAGATCAAGAACTTCACCGGCATCGACTCGCCCTACGAGCCGCCGGAGAATGCGGAGATCATCGTCGAAACCAGCCAGGGCTCGGCGGAAGATGCCGCGCAGAGGATCGTCGCGGCACTGAGGGAGCGGCAGATCATCACCTGAGGCGGGGCGGACTCGCCCGCTCAGGCAAGCAGCACGATCTTACCGACGTGCGCGCTCGATTCCATGAGCGCGTGCGCGCGCGCCGCCTCGGCAAGCGGGAAGCGGGCGTGAATCACCGGGCGCAAGCCTTTCGAGCCGAAGAGCGGCCAGACCTCCCGATGCAGCCGCGCGGCGATCTCGCCCTTGCTCGCTGCGCTCTGCGGACGAAGCGTCGAGCCGCCGACCCAGAGCCGCTTCATCATGAGCGCCCGCAGGTCGATTTCGGCCTTGGAGCCACCCTGGGTACCGATGATCGCTATCCGCCCGTCCACGGCCGCGGCGGCGATGTTGCGCGAGAGATATTCGCCCCCGACGATATCGAGGATCACATCGGCCCCCCGCCCCGCGGTCGCTTCGAGCGTGCGGGCGACAAAGTCCTCCCGCTTGTAGTCGATCGCGACCTCGGCGCCGAGAGCGCGGCAGGCGGCGCACTTCTCGGCGCTTCCCGCGGTGACGATGACGCGCGCGGCCATCGCCCTGGCGATGAGGATCGCGGTGGTGCCGATGCCGCTCGAGCCGCCGTGCACGAGCAATGTCTCGCCGGCGCGCAGCCGCGCGCGCATGAAGACGTTGTAGTAGACGGTGAAGAACGTCTCGGGCAGGACCGCCGCTTCCTCGAGCGAGAGCGTCGTCGGAACGGGCAGGCATTGCACCGCGGGCGCGGCGACGTACTCCGCATAGCCGCCGCCCGCTACCAGCGCGCACACGCGCGCTCCCGGAGCGGGCTCGATCACGCCGCTGCCGATACCCACCACTTCCCCTGCCACTTCGAGGCCCGGAATATCCGTGACGCCGGGCGGGGGTGGATAGGCGCCTCTTCTTTGCAGGACATCGGGCCGGTTCACACCCGCGGCGGCCACTTTGATCAACACCTCCTGCGGGCCAGGCTGCGGCACCGGCCGAGAGACCGGGCGCAACACCTCTGGCGGCCCGGGCGTGCCGATCTCGATCGCGGTCATGGAGGTGGGTCGATCGCTCACAACGGCCGATTCTCGCTCGTATGACTGCCCGTATGCCAGCGCAGTGAGCCGCGCTACCGACCCTCCGGAGTGGGCGCGGACCTCGGGCCGGCGATAGAATCCGCCGGCGGGTGTGGAGCCTGGAGTAGGAAGGTGTTCGCGAGCGGCCTCGAGACGAGTCGGTGGCGCGGGAGGGTGCGTGACCTCATCCCGACGCGGCGCGACCTCGTGCTGAGTCTCGCGAGCACGGCCTGTGGGCTGCTGGTGCTGCTGCTCATTTATTGGCTGACGCGCCGCGCTGCACCCCTGCTCGCGTTTTTACCCGTGTTCATGATCACCGGGTGGTACGGCCGGCGCATCGCAGGCCTGCTCGCCGTAGCCCTTGCGACCGCCGTGCTCAGGACGTTCTGGCTCGGCTCGAGCGGCTGGCTCATTCTGGTGCGACTGGATGCCGCCAGCCTGACACTCTTTGCAGCGCTCGGATTGATCATCGTCCTTGCCTTCAGCCGCTCGAACGAAGCGATCAAGGCTCTGCAGGTGAGCGAGCAACGTTTTCGTGTGGCGCTCGAAGGCAGCAGTGTGACGGCCTGGACCTGCGATGAGCAGCGCCGCTACACGTGGCTCTACAACCTCCCGCCGGGAATCGATGCCGCCTCCATCCTGGGGAAGAGAATAGGCGAGGCCAATCCGGCCGATCAGTACCCGGAATTCATCGCCGCGGTCGAACGCGTGTGGCAGAGCGGGCGCGGCGAGCGATTGCCCGTCACCTGGACGCACAAGGGTGCGACCCGCCACTATTTCATGACGGTGGATGTGATCAAGGACGGCTCAGGACGGCCGAAAGGTCTCGTCGGCGCATCCATGGACGTGACGAGCCTGCATGCGGCGCAGAGCGAGACCACCCGCGTGCGCAACGAGCTGCAGGCCGTGACCGATCTGATGGCCTCGGGCGTGGCGTTCTACGGCCGCGATCTGCGTTACCGCTGGGCCAGCCGCCGCTATCTCCAGTGGCTGGGGAAATCGGCCGAGGAGGTCATCGGATGCCCGATGGCCGAGGTGCTCGGTCCGAGTCTCTTCGAGATCAAGCGCCCCTACATCGAGCGCGTGCTCGCTGGTGAGTCGGTGATCTTCGAGCACGAGGTGCAGACGCCGAACGGTCGGCGTAGCTGGGTACACATCGCTTACACCCCATCGCGTAACGAGCACGAAGTGATCGATGGCTGGGTGGGCGTGGTCACCGATATCAGCGAGCGGCGTGCCATCGAGGAAGCCCTGCACGAGGCCGACCAACGCAAGAACGAGTTTCTGGCCACTCTGGCGCACGAGCTCAGAAATCCGATGGCCGCCATCTGCTATGGGGCCCAGCTCCTGCGCGCGGACATGACCCCCGCCGTCATCGAGCAGGCGCGTGGCATCATCGAGCGGCAGTCGCAGCAGATGGCGCGCCTGCTCGATGGACTCCTCGATGTGAGTCGCATCACCCGCAACGTCATCGAGCTCAGGCTCGAGGAGCTCGAGCTGCGCACGATCGTTCAGGAGGCGATCGATGCGCTGCGGCCGCAGATCGAGGAGGCGCGGCATCAGCTCGTGGTATCCATGCCGCCGCAGCCCCTCTGGGTGCGCGGCGATCGCACCCGCTTGTCGCAGATCGTCGGCAACCTCTTGAGCAACGCGGCCAAGTACACTCCGCCCGGCGGCGAGGTCCGCGTGACGGTGGAGCCCGACGCGGAGCTCGCGATCATCAGGGTCCGCGATACCGGCGTTGGATTGTCCGAGGAGATGCTGCCCAAGGTATTCGAGCTCTTTGCGCAGCTGCACCAGGAGCTCAGGGTCTCGGCGAGCGGTCTCGGCATTGGGCTCGCGGTGACCAAGCGCCTGACCGAGCTTCACGGCGGCAGGATCGAGGTGCGGAGCGAGGGTCTAGGTCACGGCGCGGAGTTCATCGTACAGCTGCCGCGCATCTCTGCCGCCGGTCAGCCTGCCGCCCCCGCCGAAAAGGTGGTGACGCTCTTTCAGGGTGAGCCGCGCGTGCTGGTCGTCGATGACAATCTGGACGTCGCGGAGAGTCTGGCCATGCTGTTGCGCTCGCACGGACTCAAGGTACATGTCGCCCACGATGGCGCGCGCGCCCTCGAGCTTGCCGAGACCGTGCGACCCACCGTGATCGTGCTCGATATCGGACTGCCGGAAGGGAGTGGGCTCGAAGTCGCGCGCGCGCTGCGCGGAAAGCCGTGGGCAGCTCAGCTCATGATCATTGCCGTAACCGGCTGGGGACAGCCCGAAGATCGACTCCGGACGAGTCATGCCGGCATAGACGCCCATCTCGTCAAGCCCGTCGATCCGGACGTGCTCTTCAAGCTGATCGATTCCTCCTCGGACCTCGAGCGACGGCGCAAAGACGCCTGAGCGGGCGCAAGCAGCAGGTCATTGCCGCCGGGTAGGCTCCCTGAGATCATCGGTGCGTGGATGCGCCAACACTCCCAGCCGCCCTTTGGCCGATTTCCGTTGCCTTAGTGACGTTCGCGGCCGGCACATCGCTCGCGGTTGCTCGCGGCCGCGCCGATCTCGCCGCCGAGAGCAAGCGCACGGAAGTTCTCTTTCTCGGCACCGCCGGCGGGCCGCCGTTGCGCCTGGATCGATCAGAACCTTCCACGCTGCTCATTGTCGAGGGCCGGCCATATCTGATCGACTGCGGCATCGGGACCATGCGCCGGATGCTCCGGGCTGGCGTCAAGTCCGAGCAGGTGAGGACGATCTTCTTCACCCACCTTCATGCCGATCACGATCTTGGCCTCGCGGACGTGATGGCTAATGACTTCTTCAGGCAGAGCGTGGCCGGCCGCCGCGAGCCGATCAACATCTACGGGCCGCCTCAGACGAAGGAGCTCGTCGAGGCGGCTTTTCACTTCATCACCGTCGGGTTTCGGCCGTTCGAACGTTTCCCGCCGCGCGCAAACGGGAGCTACCAGAGTCCGTTCGTGACGCACGAGTTCGATCGGGACGGCGTCATATTCCAGGACGACAAAATCCGCGTCACCGCCGTCGAGAACTCGCATTACGCGCTGATGCCGCCGCAAAGGCGCGGGCAGTTCAAGTCGTTCTCATATCGCATCGCGACGCCGCAGGGGGTGATCGTATTCACGGGCGACACCGGGCCGAGCCAGGCCGTGGAGCGGCTGGCAAGGGGCGCGGACGTGCTGGTGGCGGAGGCGAACAGCCGCGACCCGCAGGATGTCGAAAGGGTCACCGCCTCCATGGCTGCGCGCAACCATTGGTCGTCGAAGCAGACCAAGGCGTTTCGGGCGCACTTCGAGGTGGAGCACCTGGATACGCATGAGATCGGCCGTCTTGCCGCGAAGGCCGGGGTGAAGGCCGTGCTGCTCTATCACTATGTTCCCGAGAACAAGGCCGATCAGGCGGCCTACGTGACGGGCGTTCGGAGCTCGTTTTCCGGCCCGGTCTTCGCGCCCGACGACCTGGACCGTTATTGCCTGGGCGGTGGCGGCGGTGGCGGGCTGTCGCGCTGCCCCGACTGATCGCGCGCGACAGCGACTTGCTTCAGAGCGAACCATGCCTCACTCCTCTGCTCCTACCAGATCGTTTGCCCCCGCGATCGCATTCCTTCTGTGCCTAGGCGGACCGCCAACGCTTTCCGGCACGGTAGCCGCGGCGACACCGACACTGACACCGACACCGATGCCGACACCGCCCGCGCCGCGGGTGCTGCCGAGCTGGGCAAGCCCACCCGAAAAGCTCGTCAATCCTCCCGCCTCGGCGAGCCTGTCGGCGGACAGGCTGCGAGCCGTGTGGGCCTCTGCCGATGGGCGCAGTCTTCTGAGCGCGCGGCGTAGCGGACCCGGCGGTGAATGGGCGGCACCGGATCGGCTGCTGTCGACTCGCGGCACGATCGGGAAGATCGCCCTCTCGCCGGACGGCCGGCGCGTAGCCTACGAAGACACGCGCACGTGGCTCGACAACGGGAGCGCGACCGACAGGTGGCAATTCATCGGCGTCTATGACTTCGGCACGCAGCAGATCGCTTACGTGGATCCCAGCTTCGACCTCGATTCCGACCCGCGCTGGTCGGCGGACAGCAGGCGGCTCACCTTCACGCGCAGCATCGATGGTCTCAGTGCGAGCGAGCTGACGCGCGCAGTGCGCTTCCCGGCCGCCGCCTGGCAGCCGCCACCGCGGCGGTCGTCGGAGCGCTTCACGATGGCCGCGATCCTCGCAACACCCTATATCGATCCGCCGGTCCCTGCGGGCGACGGGCTCTCGCTCGCGTACCTGACGCGCGAGGCCGAGAACCGCAATGTCTACTTCCTACGAGTTGGCGAGAAGGCGCGGCGGCTCGTCAACTATCCGCAGGATGACGGACGCGAGCTGTCGGCGCTCGCGGTCTCGGCGCACGGCGGCGCCGTCGCGTATGTCCGCGGGGGCCGTGTAAACCGGCACGGTGATTCGCCGAACCCGCGCTGGGTTCCCGACCTGCTGCAGCAGCAGGTGTGGATCGTGGGAACCGATAAAGACGCGCCGCGGCTCCTCGGGGCTGGCAACGATCCGGTCTTTACCCCCGATGAGCGCTACATTCTGTGGCGATCGAACGGCATGGTAATGGCCGCCGGGCTCACCTGGTCGAATCACCGCCTGCTCGGCGTCGGCGAACCGGTGCCGTTCCTCTTCGGCCTGCACCAAGGCATGCGCTTCTCGCCGGACGGCAAGAAGGTCGCGTACGAGCGCGGCGATGCCATCGAAGTCCGTGACCTCGCGGCGGGTACGACGGTCAGGATTCCGCACGGCAGCAAAGATGTCGACCGGGGACCGGTCTGGTCCCCCGACAGCCAGCGGCTCGTGTTCCGACGGGAGCCGAGCGACTCGCCGGGCCTCGAGCGCAACTGGTGCGGTGGTGGGGAGCGCTACTGCGGACCGATGCGCTCGAAGCAGCCGTGGGGGCTCTGGACCGTGGCGCTCTCTGACCTCGTGCCGCAGCGGATCTGGCAGGCAAGAAGCGGAGTCGGCTCGGTCTACTACCCGCTCGACGAAAGCTACAGCCCGGGACAGTTCGGCGACCAGCTCTTTTGGTCGGCCGGCGACCGCATCGCGTTCGTCTGGGAAGGCGATGGCTGGCGCCACCTGTACGAAGTGCCCGCCGCCGGAGGCGAGGCGAGGCTGCTCACACCGGGCGATGGCGAGGTCGAGACGGCCGCAATCTCGATGGATCGCACCCGCCTCTTCTATGCCACCAACATCGGCGACCTCGGACGCCGGCATATCTCGAGCGTCGGTTTCGACGGCTTCGCCGCCAGAGCGCTCACAAGCGGCGACAAGAGCCAGTGGGCCCCCATTCCGCTCGCCGGTGGCCGATTGGCGTACCTCGGCGCCGGCTGGGCTGATCCGCCCCAGCTGTACGTGCGCGCGGCTCGCGGCGCGACGCGCGGCGTGGCGCGCCCGCGGGTGCCGGCCTCGTTCCCGGGGAGATCGCTCGTCAAACCCGAGCTCGTTGAGTTCCCCTCCTCCGATGGCCAAAAGGCCTTCG
>DATFCZ010000012.1:0-53132 GCA_035252605.1 Steroidobacteraceae bacterium | reverse complement strand
GGAGTAGTAGAGCACGAGAACCTCAGCCATCCGGTCTCCTGCGGTCAAAGTAGGTATATTAACCCGCATGATCTGTCGGAAATGCTTCGTCTCGGGCCGGGTGCAGGGGGTCTTTTATCGTGGCGCGGCCGCGCAGCGGGCAAGGGAGCTGGGGGTCCGCGGCTATGCGCGCAATCTGCCGGACGGACGGGTCGAGGTGCTCGCCTGCGGCGAGAGCGAGCTCGTCGAGATCTTTGTCGAGTGGCTCTGGATCGGCTCGTCAGCCTCGAAAGTGACCGCGGTGGAGGTCAGCGACGCGCCGGAGCATCACGGACTGGCGCCGGGCTTTCACACCGCGTAGACAAGCGATCACGCAGGATGTGCGCCGCCGCCGCAGGGCGAGGCGGTGCTTGCAGCGAAGCACTGCTTCGCCCCGCCGAGCGGCGTCGAGCAAAACGCCGCGCTTTTTCGCTCAACGCGCGCTCGGCCGGGCGCGATGCCCGGATCCAGCGCTCGAACGATGGAAGCCGAGGTCGTCCGCTCCCGACCACCTCTCCCAGTCGACGAGCACCCGGTCGGGGTACTCCGGATGACCCACGCTGCCGTTGTACTCTTCCAGCGCGAGGCGTACGTCATCGTGCGTCTTCTCGAGATAGAAGCGGAGGATCGCGCAGCCCATGCGGATGTTGGGTGAGACGTGCACCAGCTCGTAGCCTTTCATCCCGAGCCGCTCCGGCCAATAGGGCATCACCTGCATGAGCCCGACCGCGCCGCTTGCGGAGACGGCCCAGCGGTTGAAGTCGCTTTCCACCTGCATGACCGCCATCACGAGTCCCGGCGGAAGTTTCGACTCCCCCTGCCGGTGCGTCTCGCAGTAGACCTGCGAGAGAATCGAGAGCCGCTCCGCGGCATCGTGCACGAAACGCTCGAGGCGCGGCTCCATGAGCGTGTACCAGACGGCGGCGTCATAGCGGTCGGCGAAGCACTGCGCCTGCGAGATGGCACGCTGGACGATGGGACCGAGCGCCGGATCGCGTTGCTGAGCGGCGCCGGCGGGGCTGACCAGGACGCCGATCAGCCACACGGCGAGTGTCACGAGAGACAGGCGCCGGTAAGTGCCCCCACGCAGGTGGCGCTGAGCCGGGCTCGAGCCCCGGATCGAGCGCTCAGCGAAGCCGGCCTTTGATGAAGGCAACTGCCTCTCCGGCCGGAAAATCCGTGCTCTCGCTGTCGCGCCGGTGCCGGTACTCGAGTCGGCCGGACTCGAGGCCTCGGTCGGCGACCACGAGGCGATGCGGAATGCCGAGCAGCTCCGCGTCGGCGAACTTGACGCCGGGCCGCGCGTCGCGGTCGTCGTAGAGCACCTCGATGCCTTCGGCGGTGAGCTCGTCATAGAGACGGTCGGCAACTTCGCGCACCCGGTCGGACTTCTGCAGGTTGAGCGGCACCAGCGCCACCTGGAAGGGCGCGAGCGGCTCCGGCCAGATGATGCCGCGCTCATCGTGATTCTGCTCGATGGCGGCGGCCACGACGCGCGTCACACCGATGCCATAGCAGCCCATGAGCAGAGTCACTTCCTTGCCGGTCTCATCGAGCACGGTCGCCTTGAGCGGCTCGCTGTACTTGCGCCCGAGCTGGAAGATGTGTCCGACCTCGATCCCGCGGGCCATCTTCAGGCGCCCGCGGCCGCTCGGGCTGGGGTCCCCTTCGCGCACGTTGCGGATGTCGGCCGGGGTGAACTCGCGCACGTCGCGGCCCCAGTTGGCTCCCGTGAGATGCATGTCCCGCTCATTGGCGCCGCAGACGAAATCGGCCAGAGCCAACGCGCTGTGATCGGCGTAGATGCGGCAGCGCAGCCCCACCGGGCCGATGAAGCCCGCCTCGGCGCCCGTGGCGCGCGCGATCCGCTCCCCGGCCGCCATGCGCAGGGGACTGGCCACGCCCGGCAGCCGCTGCGCCTTGGCGGCGTTGAGCTCGTGATCGCCGCGGATCACGAGCGCGACGACTTCCTCCTCGGACCCCTCGACGAGCAGCGTCTTGACGCAGCGTGAGGGCGCCACCTTGAGCTGCCGCGAGACCTCATCGATGGTCTTGGCAGCGGGCGTTGCGACCCGGGTCAGGGATTGCCCGGGCGCCGGACGCGGCTCGGGGGGCGGCAGCGCTGCAGCGGCCTCGAGGTTGGCGGCATAGTCGTCCTCGTCGGAGAAGACGATCGCATCCTCCCCGGAGCTCGCGAGCACATGAAACTCCTGCGACACATCGCCCCCGATCGGTCCGGAATCCGCCCGTACGGCGCGGAAATCGAGCCCCATGCGCGTGAAGATGCGGGTGTAGGCCTGGTGCATGGCGCGGTAGCCCTGCTCGAGCGAGGCGGCATCGACGTGGAAGGAATAGGCATCCTTCATGATGAATTCGCGCGCCCGCATGACGCCGAAACGCGGGCGGATCTCGTCGCGGAATTTCGTCTGCACCTGGTAGAAATTTACCGGCAGCTGGCGGTAGCTCTTGATCTCGCGCCGGACGATATCGGTGATGACCTCCTCGTGCGTCGGGCCCGCGACGAAGTCGCGCTCGTGCCTGTCCTTGAATCGCAGCAGCTCGGGGCCGTACTCGACCCAGCGGCCGGACTCCTGCCACAGCTCCCCCGGCTGGACCACGGGCATCACCATCTCCAGCGCCCCCGCCCGGTTCATCTCCTCGCGAATGATGCTCTCGGCCTTGCGCAGCGTCCGAAATCCCATCGGCAGCCAGCTGTAAAGGCCCGCCGCCACGCGCCGGATGAGCCCCGCCCGCAGCATCAGCTGATGGCTCAGCACTTCGGCTTCGGCCGGGGTTTCCTTGGTGGTGTTGATCGGGTACTGCGAGAGTCTCATCGGGTGCGGGGCTTGTGCGGCTGAAGGACGGGCATCTTAACAGGAGACCACCTGTTAAAATTCGCTCCCCCCTCCCCGCAAGGCCGAGCCAGTCTTGACGCCCCCGATCCCGATCCCGGAGAGTGCGCCTCACGTGGAACCGGATACCGACAACGAGATCAAGCCGCGGCGCAAGGGGATCTATCTCCTGCCCAACCTGCTGACCACCGGATGCCTCTTTTCGGGCTTCTACGCCATTGTCGCCGCGATCGACAAGCATTTCGCGCCGGCGGGCATGGCGGTGTTCATCGCGATGATCTTCGACACCCTGGACGGGCGGATCGCGCGCCTGACCCACAGCGAGAGCGCCTTCGGCAAGGAGTACGACAGCCTGGCGGATATGGTTTCCTTCGGGCTCGCCCCGGCCATCGTTGCTTATCAGTGGGGTGTGATCCGCATCGCCGAGTTCGGCCACGAGTGGGGACGCTTCGGCTGGCTCGCCTGTTTCTTCTATGCCGTGGCCGCGGCGCTGCGGCTCGCCCGCTTCAACGCCCGTGCCCCCACCGCGGACAAGCGCTTCTTCGAGGGCTTGCCGAGCCCCTCGGGCGCCGCCATCGTAGCCGCTTTCGTGTGGGCCTCCAGCCAATGGCACGAGCCCGGGCTCACTGGCCTCATCCTCGCCTTCACGGTAACGGCGGCGGCGGGCGCGCTCATGGTGAGCCGTTTCGGCTACCCGAGCTTCAAGCAGTTCAAGCTCGACCGCCGCGTGCGCTTCATGTCCTTGCTGCTCGTGGTACTCATCGTCGTCCTGGTGGCGGTGGTGCTGAACGCCGTCGATCCACCGATATTGCTGCTCGCGATCTTCGGCACGTACGCGGCCTCGGCCCCCATCATCTGGCTGTATCGCCGCATTCGCCGCCTGCGGCGCGCGTCGCCCTCCTGATGGATCGGCCGGTCTGATGGACTTTGCGCGGCGCGCCGAATATCTGCAGGCGATCGGCATCGACCTCTGGGTGCCGAGAGCAAGCCACGCCGCGGCAGTGGCACAGCCCGAGCCCGCCGGTGAGCGCAACGAAGCGGCGGCGTGGGAGGCGCTGCGCGCCGAGGTGCGCCAGTGCACCCGATGCGCCTTGCATACGAGCCGCACCCAGGGCGTCTTCGGAGTCGGCAATCCCCGGGCCGAATGGATGGTCATCGGCGAGGCGCCGGGGGCCGAGGAGGATCGGCGCGGGGAGCCCTTCGTCGGGCGCGCCGGACAGCTCCTCGATGCGATGCTGCGCGCCATTGGGCTGAGCCGCGCCGAGAACGTGTACATCGCCAACATCCTCAAGAGCCGGCCGCCGAACAACCGCGATCCGCTGCCGGCGGAGGTGGCCGCCTGCCTACCGTACCTGCGCCGCCAAATCGAGCTGGTCCGCCCGCGGCTGTTGCTTGCGGTCGGCCGGACCGCGGCCCAGAACCTGCTGGGGACCGAGGAGTCCTTGGGGCGCCTGCGCGGCCGGATGCATCGGTTCGGCGAGCTGAATACTCCCCTCGTGGTGACGTATCATCCCGCCTACCTCCTTCGCTCGCCGGCGGACAAGCGCAAGGCGTGGGAGGACCTGAAGTTCGCGCATAGCGTGTTCCGGCAACTGACGACGACAGGCGTACCGTAAATGGCCACCGCTCCTGAGCTGCTCGATGCCGCCCCGGAGGCCCGCATCCGCCCCATGACGGAGGCGGACGTCACCGGGGTCTTCGCCGTGGAACGCGCGTCGTATCAGTTTCCCTGGAGTGAGGGCATCTTTCGCGATTGCCTGCGGGTCGGATACATCTGCCGCGTGCTCGACCTGGGGGATCAGATCATCGGATACGGAGTCATGAGCGTTGGCGCAGGAGAGGCGCACGTGTTGAATCTGTGCGTCGCCGGCGCGCACCGCTGCCGCGGGCTCGGCCGGCGCATGCTCGCGTATCTGCTCGAGCGCGGCGCCGCGGCCGGCATGAGCGAGGCGTTTCTCGAGGTGCGGCCTTCCAACACGGCGGCCATCCGTCTTTACCAGGCGATGGGCTTCGAGCAGGTCGGCATGCGCCGCGGCTACTATCAGGCGGTGGGCGGCAGGGAGGACGCCGCGGTGCTGAGACTCGCGCTGCGCGGACGGCGCGCCCGCCATCCGACCTGACGGCGGATCCATGCCTGAAACGACTGCCGAGATCCGTCGGCGGCGGACTTTTGCGATCATCTCGCACCCCGACGCCGGCAAGACCACGCTCACCGAGAAACTGCTGCTCTTCGGCGGCGCCATCCAGATGGCGGGAGCCGTCAAGGGCCGCAAGGCCGCCCGCCACGCGACTTCGGACTGGATGCGACTCGAGCAGCAGCGCGGGATCTCTGTGACATCCTCGGTGATGCAGTTTCCCTACCGCGACTGCATCGTGAACCTGCTCGACACGCCGGGCCACGAGGACTTCTCCGAGGATACTTACCGCACCTTGACGGCGGTCGACTCGGCGCTGATGGTGATCGACTGCGCCAAGGGCGTCGAGGAGCGCACCATCAAGCTGATGGAAGTCTGCCGGCTGCGCGACACGCCCATCATGACCTTCATCAACAAGCTCGACCGGGAAGGACGCGCGCCGATCGAGCTGCTCGATGAGATCGAGAAGGTGCTCGGCATCGCCACGGCGCCCATCACCTGGCCGATCGGCTCAGGCAGGGAGCTGCGCGGGATCTATCACCTGCTGCAGGACCGCATCTACGTGTATGTCCCCGGTGAGCGCGGCCGGGTCGGAGAGAATCGGATCATCGAGGGACTGCGCAGCGCCGCCGCCCGCGAGTGGCTCGCGGATCGTCGGGATGCCGTAGCCGATGAGATCGAGCTCGTCAGAGGCGCGACCGCGCCATTCGACAGCCAAGCCTACCGCGCCGGCCGGCAGACCCCGGTCTTCTTCGGCTCCGCCATCAACAACTTCGGCGTGGAGGAGCTGCTGGCCGTCTTCACCACGCATGCTCCCGGACCCCTGCCGCGCGCCGCCCGCGAGCGGCTGGTGGAGCCCACGGAGGCCGCCCTTTCCGGCTTCGTGTTCAAGATCCAGGCCAATATGGATCCGGGCCATCGCGACCGGATCGCGTTCCTGCGGCTCTGCTCGGGCAAATACACCCGCGGCATGCGGCTCTTTCACGCGCGGCTCGGCAAGGAGGTGCGCGTCTCCGATGCGCTCACGTTCATGGCGGCGGAGCGCGAGCACGCGGAGGAGGCGTACGCGGGCGACATCATCGGGCTGCACAACCACGGCACCATCAACATCGGGGATACCTTCACGGAGGGCGAGAAGCTCGCCTTCACGGGAGTGCCGAACTTCGCGCCGGAGATCTTCCGGCGCGCGGTGCTCAAGGACCCTCTCAAGATGAAGGCGCTGCAGAAGGGACTGTCGCAGCTGTGCGAGGAGGGGGCGACGCAGCTCTTCAAACCGGTGCGCAACAACGATCTCGTTCTCGGCGCGGTGGGACAGCTGCAGTTCGAAGTCGTGGCGTTCCGACTGCAGGACGAATATGGCGTGCAGTGTGTATTCGAGCCGGTGAGCGTGCATACGGCGCGCTGGATCGATGGCGCCGATGCGAAGAAACTCGAGGAGTTTCGCAGCCGGGCCCATGAGCATCTGGCGGTGGATCATGCCGGGGCGTTGGTGTACCTCGCTCCGACGCGGGTGAATCTCGAGCTCACGATCGAGCGCTGGCCGGACATCACCTTTCGGGAGACGCGCGAGCACGCGGTGTAGGGCGCGGTCCGGAAATACCTTTTCAATCGCTGCCCGTTGTGTCTGCGTCCCGCCGTGTGTTGCCCGGCTGCGCCCGCGGGTCCCGCCGTGCGCGGCGAAGTTGGGAGGGGCGGGGGACGGTCAGGCGTCTCACGGCGCGCTCGAACGAGCGCAGCTCTCGATCGTGCGCCGAGGGCGAAGTGATTCCGAATCGTAACTGCGCATACTCCTCGAGTAACGGCCGCGCCCGCAGCGCCAGATCCGGCCGCAATCGAGCGAGCGCCTGAGCGTAAGCGAGCGGTCCTTGATGAGGCGCGCGCGGCAGTCCGGTGCGCGCGAGTTTCCGGCAAAGGCGCACGTAGGCGCGCGCGAGCCGGTCGCGCCGCGGACCGCCGGGACCGCGGCCGAACTGCCACGAAATCCAGGCTAGCCAGGCAAGCAGCGCCGCCGCAAACACCCAGCCGGCATCACGCAGCTCGGGGGAGCGAAATCCAAGGTCGCGCAGGAGATTCAGTTGGGCGCTGTAGTCGAAGCTCACGACGCGCTCGTTCCACCAGCCGTTGAGCGCTTCCCAGCGCTCGAGCGCCGCACCGAGCCACGGCCAGGCGTGGATGAGGCGCTCGGAGGCGGAAACCGAGTTCGGCAGCAGATCGAGAATCCCGCGGTAGAGTCTCTCGGGCGCGACCACCGCGGTGGGATCGACTCTCACCCATCCGTGCCCGTCGAGCCAGACTTCCGCCCACGCGTGCGCATCCGACTGGCGCACGATCAACGTGCCGTCGTAGGGATTCCATTGCCCGCCGAGATAGCCGGTGACCACGCGCGCGGGAACGCCTGCGGCTCTCATCAGATCGACGAATGCGGAAGCATAGTGACCGCAAAAGCCCGTGCGGGTGTTGAATAGAAAGTCATCGATAGCAGCCGACCCCAGGGGCGGCGGGGTGAGCGAGTAGGTGAATCCTCCCGTGCGCAGGAATGCGAGGACCGCCTGCACGTATGCCGAATCGGAGTCCGCGCGGCGGCGCAGCCGCAAGGCGAGCGCAAGGGCGCGGGGATTGCGTCCGGGAGGAAGCTGCGTGTCCTCGAGCCGGGCCGCGAAGGAGAGCGGCGCCAACGAGCTGACCCGTGTGCAGGAGGCCGCGCGATAGCTCAGCGCCGCGTCGACCGGTTCCGGGGCGATGAGCTCGTAGTCGCCGCTGTAGCGGACGCTCGGGCTCGGTGAGTCCATCACGGTGTCGAGCGCCAGCCACCAATGTCTGAAGGTGGGCTCGAGGTAGAGGCGGTAGCGGTACGTCCGCGAGAGGCACTCGAGCCGCTGCGCTCCGGCGGGCGAGTGCTGGCCGGTCTTCCAGGTCTCGCCGTCGAATGCGTGCAGCACGGGACCGCGCCAGTAACGCTCCGCGGGCGGGGGCAGCCTGCCCTCGAAGCGCGCTCGGAAGGCGATGTCGTAAGAGGCGGTAAGACGCGTGATGCTGCCGGGCGTCAGGGTATCGCCGAGCCCCGTCACGGCCTCATCCCCCGCGATCGCCCAGAAGTGCCCGGGCAGGCGCGGGAAGAAAAGAAAGAGCAGGACGGCGAGCGGCGTGGCGTAAAGGAGCGTCCGGGCCGCTAGCACGACGGTCTCACGCGTCGCGAGCCCCGCCGGCGCGGGGAAAGCTCCTTCCTCAGGTCCCGGCCCGTAGGCGACGGCCGCGAGCGCCGAGCAGCACAAGAGGGCCACGAGGGCGTAGAGCGGCACCCGCGCGAGCGCCTGCCGCTCGAGACATGCGGCGAGGAGAAGAAAGAGCGCGCCGCCGATCACGATGTACTGATCGCGCTGGCCGCGCGTCTCGAGCAGCTTGATCGAGGCCATCAACATGAGCATCGCCGTGCCGGAGGCGAGGCCGTTCAGCGTGTGAAATTGCGCCAACACCGCTGCCACGAGCGAGAGCCCGAGCGTGATGCGCACGGCGCCTCCGGGAAGGCGCACGGCATCGAACGCCGCCGCGAGCCGCCAGCCGATGAGCGCGAGCGCGGTGAGTGAGATCCAGGCGGAGAACTGGGTCGCATGCAGCAGAACCGCCGCAGCGCTCGCTGCGCAAACCCACAGCAACGGCGCGCGGGGCGCGAGCGAAGCGGCGCGTGCGCTCATGGCTCGTAGAGCGCGAGCGCCGAGAGGCACCGGTGGCGATGCTCGGAGCCGCGCTGCGCCGGGATGCGCTCACCGGGCAGCTCGAGCCCGTAGAGACTGCCGCAGGCCTCGGCATCGACGATCCAGCGCGCGAGCTGCGCCAGGCGCGACTCGATGTCCGGCTGCCGCGCGTCCGCGAGCGAGAACAGGCGAAGCGGCGAACCGGCCGAGCTGTACTCCTTCACGAGCAGCGGTGCCTCGCGCGCATAGGCCTTCCAGGCCACCTGTCGCGGGGAGTCCCCGTCGCGAAAGGGGCGCAGCCCCAGCCACTCGTCCGCTCCGGCCGTGCCGCGCGGCCACGTGCCGGAGCTCACAGCTCGGTCGGCCGGCATGGGCAGCGCGCCCGCGGCGCGCGGATAAACCATCACCTCGATCGGTGCGTGCACCCAGGTCCACACCCGAAAGAGCCCAAAAGGATGCGAGCTGCTGATGCGCAGCCGCTCGATTCGCTGCAGCCCGCGCCTAAGCGGAGGGATCGGCAGGTCGAGTCCTGCGCGAGTCCCCGCGGGCAGATCGAGCGCCACCGCCAGCGGATCAAGGAGAGCGGCCCGTACGCGATAGCGCGGCAGCCGCGAGGGATTCTCGAGAGTCAGGCGCAGCACGCCGTTGGAGCCTGCGAACACCGGGCGCGCCGCGGCTTCGAGCAGCGACACGCCAAGGAGGTTCCGGTGACACGCGTGCATCGCGACGAGCGCGAAGCCGGCGAGGAGGAAAGTGAGCAGGAGCGCCAGGCTGTTGGTGTAGTTCAATCCGGCGGCGAGCATGGTCAGGATGAGGGCTCCGAATCCGAAGCCGGCGCGGGTCGGCAGGATGTAGAGTCGCCGCCGCTCCAGGGCGAGCGGCAACCGGTCGGGCCCTTGGCGGCGCCGCGCCCAGTCGGCGGCGCGCTCGCCGAGGCGCTGTCGGAATCTCCCGAGTGCCGCCATGGCGGTCAAACCGGAACCGGCACCGTCCGGATCAACTCCTCTGCCACCTCCCAGCCGGCCGGCGAGCCGCTCGAGTCGGATCGTCCGGCCTCGCGCACCTCGAGCCGGTGGGCAACCACGGCCGCAAGCACCGCCTGCACGTCTTCCGGGAGCACGGCCGAGCGAGCGGCGAGAACCGCCCACGCCTGCGCGCAGCGAACCAACCCTTGGCCCGCGCGGGGTGACAGCCCGAGCTTCAGATCCGAGCGGTCGCGGGTTCTGGCAATGAGGCTTTGCGCGTAATCGAGCAAGGGCTCGGAGACGTGAGTCGCGCGCACCAGGGCCTGGGCGCGAATCACTGCCTCGGGTCCGAGCACCGGCTCGAGGCGGCGGATCATCTCTCGCCGATCCTCGCTTCTCAGCAGCTCGCGCTCGTGAACGGCATCGGGGTAGCCCAGCCGCACCCGCATGAGAAAGCGGTCGAGCTGCGACTCCGGCAGCGGAAACGTACCGAGCTGCTCGTGAGGGTTCTGGGTGGCGACCACGAAGAAGGGCTCGGCCAGAGGGTAGGTGATGCCATCGACGCTGACCTGCCGTTCCTCCATGGCCTCGAGCAGCGCGCTCTGGGTGCGCGGACTCGCCCGGTTCACCTCGTCGGCGAGCAACAGGTGCGTGAATATCGGTCCCTCGCGAAAGCGGAACTGCTGGTGGGCTCGATCGAAAATCGAGACGCCGATGATGTCGGCGGGCAGCAGGTCGCTCGTGAATTGCACCCGCTGCCATCCGAGGCCCAGCACCTGGGCGAGCGCATGGGCGAGGGTGGTCTTGCCCACGCCGGGCACGTCCTCGATGAGGAGGTGTCCGCGCGCGAGCAGGCAGGCGAGACAGAGCCGCAGCTGCCGGGGCTTGCCGAGCACGATGGTCTCCAGAGCCTGGAGCGCGCGCTGCAGAGCCTGGGTATCGCCGCTCTGGGCCGCGGCGGCATTCATCCGGCGCTCGATTTCAGCAGCGCCCGGACTCGCTCGAGCTGCGCCGCGAGCCCGGCAGCCGTGCGCTCGAGATCGGCCTGGCGCGTCCGTTCCGCAGCGACGACCTCCTGCGGGGCGTTACGCACGAAGCTGTCGTTGCCGAGGCGAGCGCGCGTCTTCTCCAGCTCGGTGTTGGTGCGGACGAGGAGCTTGCCGAGCCGCTCGGCCTCCGCAGCGGCATCGATCAGGCCGGCCATGGGAACGAGAAGGGTGAGCTCGCCCACGAGCGCGGTTGCGGCCTGGGGTTGCGGCTCCCCGGGAGCAAGCTCGCGCGCGGGCTCGATACCGGCCAGGCGCTCGAGCCAGGCGCCGTGCCGCTCGATGAGCTCGCGGTCGCGCGCGCTGCCGTTGCGGTAATAAAGCGGAATGCGACGCGAGGGACTGATGTTCATCTCGCCGCGGATCTGACGGACCGCGAGGATGAAAGCCTGGATCCAACTCACCTCGCGCTCGCTCGCCTCGTCGGCGGGGAATTCGGTGGCGCGCGGATAAGGCGCCAACATGACCGTGGGGCCTGCGCGTCCGGCGAGCGGAGCGATCCGTTGCCAGATCTCCTCGGTGATGAACGGCATGATCGGATGCAGGGCGCGCTGCAGCGCTTCCAGGGTCTCGAGCAGCGTGCGGCGGGTGCCGGCACGCGCCGCGGGCGAGGAGGAATCGGATTGCAGCACCGGCTTCGCGAGCTCGAGGTACCAGTCGCAGAACTCGTACCAGGTGAACTCGTAGAGCGCGGTGGCGGCGTAGTCGAAGCGGTACTCGGCGAGCGCCTTCTCGATGGCCTCCACGGTGCGCCCGAAGCGCGAACGGATCCAGCGGTCGGCGATCGAAAGGACCGGCGCGCCGCCGGCGCCGCCCTCGACTGCCTGCGAGCTATCGCCCGCACTCAGGGTCACGAAGCGCGCGGCATTCCACAGCTTGTTGCAGAAATTGCGGTAACCGGCGACACGGGCGAGATCGAAACGGATGTCGCGGCTCGGAGAGGCGAGGGCGGTGAAGGTGAAGCGCAGCGCATCGGTGCCGTGCGGCGCGATGCCCTCGGGATATTCCTTTCGGGTCGCCTTCTCGATTCTCGATTTCATCTGCGGCTGCATCAGGCCGCTCGTGCGCTTGGCAACGAGCGATGCGAGGTCGATGCCATCGACGATATCGAGCGGATCGATGACGTTGCCCTTCGACTTCGACATCTTCTCCCCGTGCTCGTCGCGGATGAGCCCGGTGATGTAGATCTCCCGGAACGGCACCTCGCCCATGAACTCGAGGCCCATCATCATCATGCGCGCGACCCAGAAGAAGATGATGTCGAATCCCGTCACGAGCACGCTGGTCGGATAGAACCTTGTCAGCGCCGGCGCCTGCTCCGGCCAGCCGAGCGTAGAGAAGGGCCAGAGCGCGGAGGAGAACCAGGTATCGAGCACGTCCTCGTCCTGATGCAGGGCGACGCCGGGATCGAGTCGATGTTTGGCGCGCGCCTCCGCCTCGCTGCGCGCGACGTAGACATGGCCGGCCGCGTCGTACCAGGCGGGTATTCGATGGCCCCACCAGAGCTGGCGACTGACGCACCAGTCCTTGATGTTGCGCATCCACTCGAAATAGGTCTTCGACCAGCTCTCCGGCACGAAGCGCGTGCGGCCCGCTTCGACCGCGGCGATGGCGGGAGCGGCAAGCGGCGCGATCCTGACATACCACTGGTCCGTGAGGTAGGGCTCCAACACCGCGCCGCTGCGGTCGCCGCGCGGCACCATGAGCCGGTGTTTCTCGATCTTTCCGAGCAGGCCCGCCTGCTCGAGCTCGGCGACCACGCGCTTTCGCGCCTCGAGCCGGTCGAGACCGCGGAAGCGCGCCGGGACGTTGTCGTTGAGCGCGGCGCGGGGCGTGAAGATGTTGATCTGCTCGAGCCCGTGGCGCAGCCCGATCTCGTAGTCGTTGAAGTCGTGGGCGGGGGTGATCTTGACGCATCCGGAGCCGAACGAGGCGTCGACGTACGCATCGGCGATGATCGGTATCGAGCGCTCCGCGAGCGGCAGCCGCAGGCGCTTGCCGATGAGTCGTTGGTAACGCTCATCGTCGGGATTTACGGCGACGGCGCTGTCGCCGAGCATCGTCTCAGGCCGCGTCGTGGCGACGACGATGTGACCCGAGCCGTCCTCCAGAGGATAGCGCAGGTGCCAGAGGTGACCTTCCTCCTCCTCGCTCTGCACCTCGAGGTCCGAAACCGCGGTGAGCAGCACCGGGTCCCAGTTGACCAGTCGCTTGCCGCGATAGATGAGGCCGCGCTCGTGCAGACGCACGAACACTTCCGTCACCGCCTGCGAGAGGCCCGCGTCCATCGTGAACCGGTCGCGCGACCAGTCGACGGAGTCGCCGAGCCGGCGCATCTGCGAGGCGATGGTGCCGCCCGATTGCGCCTTCCACTCCCACACCCGCTGGACGAAGGCCTCGCGCGAAAGCTCGCTGCGTTTCCGGCCCTGCGCTTCGAGCTGGCGCTCGACGACCATCTGGGTGGCAATGCCTGCATGATCGGTGCCGGGCTGCCACAGCGTGTCATCACCGCGCATGCGGTGGTAGCGGGTCAGCGCATCCATCAGCGTGTGCTGAAAGGCGTGCCCCATGTGCAGCGTGCCCGTCACGTTGGGCGGCGGAATCATGATGCAATACGGCGCCCCCCGGCCACTGGGGGCGAACCAGCCGCTCGATTCCCACCGCTCGTAGATCCGCCGCTCGATCTCGTGCGGCGCATACACTTTGTCCATGCCGGAGTGAGGGGCCCTGAGTGAATGTCAGGGCATTATAGGGGCTCCGAGGCGCCCGCCGCCCGCGCTCATTCCGCGCGCAGCGTGTGGGTGGCGGGCTCGATGCCGAGCTCCCGGTAGGCCTTGAAACGGACCCGCGCCAGCGCGCGGCGCGTTTCATCGCCGTCGACGATCTCGGCGATCCGGCGCGCGAGGTGCAGGAAAGGGGGCGGCTCGGATGCGAGATTCACGACGAAATCGAACTCTGCCCCGGGCGGGGAGCCGGCGCTGAGCAGCACCGGCGCTTTGCCGAGGTACTCATGCTCGCGAGCGAGGGTCTCGGAGTCCGCCGCGGCTGAGTTGGAAGTCAGCCACTCGTGCGGCACGAAGCTGCCGTCGGCGAAGGTCCACAGCAGCTCATCGAGCGCATCCAGCTCGGCGCGATCGGTGTGCCAGATGAGCGCGCGCTGGGAGGCGAGATAGGCTTTCTCCGCCAGACGGCAGGCGAGCTTCAGGCGCGCGCGCGCCGCGGCCTCCTCGATCACGTAAAAGTCGACGCGCGGGCGCCTGTCAGCGCCTGAGGAGACGGGCGGCGAGGAGTCGGCGCCGCTCGGGCCGGCAGTAGCTGAGATGCCGTCGTTGTCGGCCATGACTGACGCCGAGGCGTCTCAAAGCCGGGCGCGGTGGATGAGGAAATCCGCGAGCAGCGGCGTCGGACGCCCGGTGCTGCCCTTCTGTGCACCGCTCTGATAGGCGATGCCCGCTACGTCGAGGTGCGCCCATTTCATCCCCTGTGTGAACTTGCTGAGAAACGCGGCCGCGGTAATGGCGCCGCCGTCCCGGCCGCCGATGTTGGCGAAATCCGCGAAGTTGCTCTTGAGCTGCTCCGCGTACTCCTCCGTGATGGGCAGCGGCCAGGCGCGGTCATCGGCGCGCACGCCCGCCTCGATGAGCTCGCTCACGAGCGCCTCGTCATTGCCCATCGCGCCGGCGTGGTGATGTCCGAGGGCGATGACGCAGGCACCCGTGAGCGTCGCGATGTCCACCACTGCGGCAGGCTCGAAGCGACGGGCGTAGTGCAGCGCATCGCAGAGGATCAAGCGCCCTTCGGCATCGGTATTGAGGATCTCCACGGTCTGCCCGGAGGCGCTGGTCGCGATGTCGCCGGGCTTTACCGCCTTGCCGCCCGGCATGTTCTCGACCGCCGCGACCAGCCCCACGACGCGAAGCGGCAGATCGAGCGATGCGGCGAGAATCAGGGAGGCGATCACCGCGGCCGCGCCGCTCATGTCGAATTTCATCTCATCCATCGCCCCCGGGTCCTTGAGAGAGATGCCGCCGGTATCGAAAGTGACCCCCTTGCCGACCAGCACCACCGGCGCCCCGCCCGCAGGACCCGCGCCGCTCTTGCCAGCCGACTTGCCGCCGTGCTCGATCACGATGAATCGCGGCGGCTGCGCGCTCCCCTGCGCGACCGCGAGCAGACAACCCATCTTCTCCCGGCGGATCGCCGCCTCATCGAGCACCCGCACGCGCAGCGATGCGTGGCGCTTGGCGAGCGCCCGCGTCTCTTCCGCAAGATAGGTGGGCGTGCACACATTGGCCGGAAGGTTGGCAAAGTCGCGATGGATCCTGCAGGCCTCTGCGATGGCCGCGCCGTGCTCGAGGCCGCGACTCACCTTTGCCGCTGCGCCCTTGGTGGCGGGACCCGCGATGATTCGCGCGAGCCGGGGCGGCTTCGGCTTCTTGCCGCTCTTGAGGTCGTTGATGCGATAGAGCCCCGCGCCGGCGATTTCCGCCACCGCGCGGCCGAAATAGTAGTCGTCGAGCTCCTTCGCCCCGGGTCGGGCGAGCGCGAGGCCGACGCTCTCGATGGCGGTCTTTGCCAATGCCGCAACCGCCGCGGCCCATGCCTTGCGCCAGGCTTTGCGGCCGAAGCTCTTCTTCGCGCCCAATCCGGTGAGCAGCACGCGCGAGGCGGTGAGGCCCGGCAGATCGGCGACCAGCAACGTCTCGCTCGCCTTTCCCGCAAAGTCGCCGCGGGCCAGCAGCTTCTTCAGTCGTCCGTCGCATGCCGCATCGACGGCTCGCGATTCCTCACTCAGCTCCCCGTCCTCGAACACGCCGACTACGAGGCAGTCCACCTCGAGAGCGGCGAACTCCTTGCTCCAGGTCTCAAATCGCATCGCGTATCCCCAGGCCGGCCCAGCGCCGGATTATTTTTTGGTTCGCGGCGGCGAACCATTGAGGCGCGCAACCGTCTGCTTTACCTTAGTTATTTTAGTGTAACCCACCGGCGGTCCGGCGGGGAAAGTCACGGCAGGCCAATCGGTTGGGAAAGATTCTCGGGCGCTACGTTCTGCGCGAAGTCATCACCGCCTGGATAGTGGTGATGGGCGTGCTGCTCCTCATCCTGCTGGCCAACCAGGTGGCGGAGGTGCTCGAGCGGGCCGCGGCGAGCCAGTTTCCCCAGGGGGTGGTGCTCGAGCTCATCTACCTGGGAATGCTGCAGTATCTGAGCTTCCTCGTGCCCTTTGGGCTCCTGCTCGGGATCATTCTCGCCCTGGGCAGGCTCTATCACGATAGCGAGCTCGCCGCCGCGCTCGCCTGCGGCATCCGGCCCATGACCTTGTACGGTCCGGTGATTGGGCTCGGGGTTCTGCTGGCGATTGGACTCGGGGCGCTCACCCTGATCGTGGCCCCGGGAGCCACGGCGCAGGCGCTGATGATCCGCGACGCCGCCATACGCACCGGCCAGTTCGCCCCGCTGCAGCCGGGCACGTTCCGCGCCTTTGGCGGCGGCAACGCGGTCGTCTATGCCGAGAAGGTCGACCCGGATGGCACGCTGCAGAACGTCTTCGTGGAGAGAAACCAGGGCCCCATGGTGGAGGTGGCCGTCGCCCGCCAGGCGCTGCACACGGTCTCTCCGGACGGCAGCACCCAGACCATCAAGCTCCTCGATGGTGAGCGCCTCGAGGGGGTGCCGGGCAGCGTTCAGTTCCGCAGCAGTAACTACACCGAGCTCACGATTCCCGTGCGCGTGCCGCCTGCCCACGGCGCGGTGACCGACCTCGATGCCCAACCGACCGCGGCGCTCCTTGCCTCCCCGGACCCCAGGCGCCAGGCGCGATTTCAGTGGCGGCTTTCCATGCCGCTCATGTGCATCGTCCTCACGGTGCTTGCGGTACCGCTCGCTCGCCTGAAGCCGCGGCAGGGCCGCTACGCGCGCGTGTGGATGGCCCCCGTGGTGTACGTCATTTACTGGAATCTGATCTCGGCGGGGCAGGCCTGGATCTCCCGGGGCGTGGTGCCTGCGGCGCTCGGGCTCTGGTGGGCGCACGCCGCCGTCGTGCTGCTCGCGCTCGCGGTGATCTTCGGACCGCACGCCGCCCAACGGCTGCGCTACCGGATGGCCGGCGCATGAGCGTGCTCGATCGCTACATCGTGCGGACCATCCTCGGGGCCGTGGTGCTCGTCATGGCGGTGCTGCTCATCCTCGGGGGCCTGTTCCTCTTCATCAGCCAACAGAGCGACATCGGTGTCGGCCACTACACCGTGGGCGATGCCATGTGGTATACGCTGCTCAACCTGCCGCAGCAGATCTACCAGCTGCTGCCGATCACGGCGCTCCTCGGCTCGGTCCTCGGCTTCGGCCAGCTCGCGCGCGGCAGTGAGATCACGGTCATTCGCGCGACGGGAGTGTCGGTCGCGCGCCTCGCCGGCACGGCGCTCATCGCCGCGGTGCTGCTCATCGTCTTCGAGGGCGCGCTCGGGGAGTGGGCGCCGCAGCTGCAGGAGGCGGCGAACCAGCAGAAGGCGTTCAGCCAATTCAACAGCGTCGGGTTCGGCGGCGGCACCGGCGCGTGGGTGCGCGACGGCGACCTCATCCTGAATGTCGCCCGGCAGTCAGGATCCCGAGAGTTCGCCGGCATGCAGGTGTTCGAGCTCTCGCCCGGCCACGCCCTGCTGGCGATCGGTCATGCCGCGAGCGCGACCGCCGCCACTCATCACACGTGGATGCTGGACGGCTATACCGAGTCGCGATTTCTCTACGGCAGCCCGGATCCGCCGGTTGCCCAGCCAGGCTGCGGGCAGGTCCCGGCACAATGCCGGCCGCCGCCCATCGAGCGGGTGACGGCGAGCGCGCCGGGCAGGAAGGTGCTGCAATCGAACGTCACTGCGGGCTTTCTCGGCCTCGCGGTGCAGGACCCGGAGCAGCTGACGCTGAGCTCCCTGTGGCAGCTCATCGGCTACTTCCACGCCAACTCGCTCGATGCCCGACAGTACCTTTTCGCCTTCTGGTCGAAGATCGCGCGCACCGTCGCCATCGCTTTCTCGGTGCTGCTCGCGATACCGTTCGTGCTGGGCTCGATGCGCTCGGCGGGAGCGGGCACGAGGACGATGCTGGCGCTCATCGTCGGCATCGGCTTTTTCCTGTTGCAGCGCCTGATCGAGAGCGGCACCATCGTCTTCAACCTCGATCCGGTGATACTCGCCTGGCTGCCGACGGCGCTCCTTGCCACGGTGACGCTGCTGCTGCTCGGGCGAGCGAGATGAGTCCTCGGGCCGCTATGGCTTGCGCGCGCGATGATCGGCGCGCGCTTTCTTCGCGGGCTTCACCGGCAGGGGCTTCAGCAGCCCATCGATGCTCTGGAAGATCTCGCCGTAGCGATAATCCGGGATCTCGTATTCCCATCCCTGCACGCGCGTGTTGATCTCTCGCGCTTCCGTCTCGGCCGCCTTGTCGGACGCCTTTGCCGCGACGTCGATGTAGTCGTCCTTGTCCTCCTTGTAGCCGCTCACATCGATCTCGAGGCCGTCGAAGGTCCTGAAGACCGCGCGCGAGAGCTCGCTCGCCTTGGGCGGCGCGGCCGCTTTGCGCACATCGGTGAGCGTGAGGCTCGAGAGCGCGCTCGCCATGGAATCGGCGGCATCGGCGCCGGTGAGCTCGCGCCCGCGCGGGATGCCGTGCACGGTGAAGTCGGTCTGGGTCTTCTTGTCGCGCGAGATGCTGAATGGCGCTCCCTTGGCCGGTTGCTCGCGGATCTCGCTCACGCGGCCCTGGCCGATGTCGAGCACGGTCGGATCGAGCCAGAGCTTGGGATCGGCGTCGACCTGTACGAGCGGTCGGACGAGCAGGCTCTGGGGCGAGTCGACGACCCGCACGTAGCAGTCGCTGCCGTCCATCGAGTTGCCGACGATGAGCGACCAGGTCCTGCCGGGGGAGACGACGTCGATGCGCGCGCCCGTGGCCTTGGGCTGGGTCACATCCTGCACCCCGAGCACGGGGTAGTTGCGGGCCAGGCGGGTTTTGCGCTCGACGGCCTTGAGTGAGCCGAGATCGAGGAGGAGCTTGCGCAGCTTCCCCGAATCGGCCGGATAGCCGCGCTCGCCGACCACCCAGTCGCTCGCGTGCCGCTCGAGGGTCACCTCGGCGTTGCCGGCCTTGGTGATGCGGATCCGGGTGACCTCGTTGAGCGAGCCCTCGAGTCCTGGCAGCACGGCAGTGCCGGCGATCGAGTCCTCGCCCGTCTGGCTGCGGCTCGACACCCAGGCGGCGAGCGCGATGATGAGGATGCCGATGCCGAAGAGAACTGCGACGCGGCGTGCGGTCATGGGAGCGGATCCTTCTTGTGCTGATCGCCCGACGCCGGAACGGGGGCGGCTGGACGGCGGCGGCGGATCGCGCCGATGAGCAGCGCCAACACCGCGAAGAGTGCCGGCATGACGATGATGTTGATCACCTTGAGCTCGGTGCCCAGGCGATCGATGTCACTCACGAGGCCCGCCTGCACGGCGCGCAGGCGCTTGCGGATCTCGAGCTTCTCGGTCTGGAAGTGCTCGATCTCCTGCTGCTGCGCGGGCGTCAGGATGAGCGCCGATTTGTCGTTGCGCTTCGACTGCAGAACGCTCAACTGCTGCTCGGTCTGTTGCAGCTCCTGCTGCAGCTGCTCTTCCTGGGCATGGAAGCGCGCGTCCGCCTCGTGCTGCAGCGCCTCGACGCGCAGGAACGGCCGGGCAAAACCGGCGCGGCCGCGAACACTGATCAAGTCCGAGCTGCCGGCGAGGTTGTCGAGCGCGTTCAGCACCAGATCGCCGTTGCTCGCCCACGCCTGGGCGATCTGCTGGCCGAAGAGCTGCTCCTCGTGAACCCAGAGATAGTCGGAGAGGAGGTCGGTGTCGGCGAACACCACGAGATTGAGCGGTTTGATCGAGCTCTTGAGGTCGCGCTGACCGGCGGGCAGGGTGACGCCCTGTGGCGGGCCCTCGGGGAACGCGGTCTTCACCATCCCGGTGATGCGCGCGCCGATGGTGTAGCGCGTGCCGGTCGGCTTGAACCCATCCAACAGCGTCGCGGGGTTGGCGAGCATCGCAAACCTTTGGGCGGGCATCGGCTCCGCATCGGCGCTCGAGCGGATGAGCGGCTCGAACTTCACGCTCGCGCCCTTGGCGGCAGTCAGGTAGCCGGCCGTCTCGACGTTGATGGTGGACAGTCCCGAGGTGATCACATCGCTCTGCGAGAGCGAGGATTTGCCGAGACCGAGAATGCCGACGTGCTCGACCGGCGGCTCGCCCTCGCGCATGGCCACGGTGAGCGCATGGCCGCGGTCGGCGACCACTTCGCCCGGGTTGAAGTCGATCCCCCAGGCCGAGAGGAGCTTGCCCAGGTGTGAGGCATGATCCTCGCCGAGGGACTGCATGGGATTGCCCGCGGACTCCATTTGCGCATCGGGATCGATGAAGGCGAGGATGTGGCCGCCGCGCAGCGCGTACTGATCGATCGCAAACTGCGTGGCAGGCGAGAGATTCTTCGGGTCGACGAGCACCAGTACGCGCGTCTCGGGGACGATGGAAGTTGCCGTCGGCGCGAGCGTGCGCAGATCGAAGAGCTGCTCGGCTTGGCTGTAGATCGCCCAGGGCCGGCGCATCTGTCCGGTCTGCGGGTCGTAGCCGCCCGTCATGGGTAGCGTCGACAGCCACGCCACCACCGGCTTGGCCGGATGGGCGAGCTCATAGACGAGCTTCGCGACGTCGTACTCGAGAAAGCGCTGCTTATCGGGATCGAAGAAGGGGATCGACTGCTGGCCATCGGTCGAGTTGGTTCCAGCCAGACCGAAGTAGAACTTGCTGCCGGCCTCGTTGATCGCCGTGCCGGTGACGCCGAGCTCCGAGGCGCGGTCCTCCTCGACCGAGAATGGCTTCGGATCGATGACGTGCAGGCGGATCATGCCGTCCGAGCGCTGCGCCAGCTCCTCGAGGAAGTCGTGTACGCGCTGGCCGTAGGGCTGGATCTGCGGCAGGGACTCGGCGGCTCTCGCCGAGTAGAAGAAGTAGAGATCGATCGGCTCCTTGATGCTCCTCAGGATCCGATCGGTTCCGGGGGAGATGGTGTAGAGGCGGTTCTGGGTGAGATCGAGCTGCCAACCCGCGAGCGAGTAGTTGAAGAGGATGGTCAGGCCCATGAAGGCGAGCGCAACGGCGAGCACCGCGCCCCAGCCGAGTGTCGAGCGGTTCGTCATCAGGCGCTCCTAGTCCGCTTTTCGCAGGTCGAGGGCGACCGCGGTGGTGAACAGGAAAAATCCGATCAGCATCGCGAAGTAGAGGAGGTCACGCGCCTCGATGACGCCCTTCGCGATCGACTGGAAATGGGTGAGGAAGGAGAGCGAGGCAATGGCCTCGACGAGCGCCTGCGGCGCCCAGCTCTGGAAGGCGTTGATCACCATCGGATACCCGGCGAGGAGGAAGACGAAGCAGACGGCGACGCCGAGGATGAAGGCCACCACCTGGTTGCGGGTGAGCGCCGACATGCACGAGCCGACGGCGAGGAAGCCGCCCGCGAGCAGAAGACTGCCGAGGTAGGCGGCCACGATCGTGCCGTTGTCGGGCTTGCCGAGATAGTTGACGGTGACCCAGATCGGGAAGGTGAGCGCGAGCGCGAGCGCGGTGAAGATCCACGCCGCCAGATACTTGCCGAGAACCGCCTCCCAGAGCTTCACCGGCAGGCTCATCAGCAGCTCGATGCTGCCGGACTTGCGCTCCTCCGCCCAGAGCTTCATCGAGATGGCCGGAATGAGGAACAGGTACAGCCATGGATGGAACGCGAAGAAGGGCTCCAGGTCCGCCTGGCCGCGCTCGTAGAAGCCGCCGAGATAGAACGTGAAGGCGTTGGCCAGCACGAGGAAGATCAGGATGAAGACATAAGCGAGCGGTGTCGCGAAATAGCTCGCGAGCTCGCGGCGCAGAATGATGCCCACGTTGCGCATGGCGCCCCCGGATGAGTCGTTATGCAGTGATGGAGCGGAAGACTTCGTCGAGCCGTCCGGATTCGAGATGCAGCTCCTTGAGCGCGAGCCCCCTGCTGCTCGCCACCTCCGAGACGGCCGCGAGAATCGCGGCCCCGGCGCGCGGCAGCGCGGTGAGGCGCACGTCCCGCTCGCTCACCTCGACAGCGGCCACGGACGGCAGCGCCGCCACCGCGGCGCGCGCGGCGGCGAGCTGCTCCGGACGCTCGAGCTGCAGCGATACCGCGTTGTAGTAGCGCGATCGAGCCGCGAGCTTCAGCGGCGTGTCGTCCGCGACGATGCGTCCGCGCGCGATGATGATCGCGCGATTGCAGACGGCGTCGACCTCCTCGAGGATGTGAGTCGAGATGACGATGATCTTGTCGCGCGCCATCTCGTTGATCAGCGTGCGGACCTCGAACTTCTGGTTGGGGTCGAGGCCGTCGGTGGGCTCATCGAGGATGAGCACCGGCGGATCGTGAATGAGCGCCTGCGCGAGGCCGACACGGCGGCGAAAGCCCTTCGAGAGAGTCTCGATCGACTGCTCGAGCACCGAGGCCAACTGCAGCCGCCCGATGACATAATCCAGGCGGCCGCGCCGGCGCGAGCCTTCCAGGCGCCGCAGATCGGCGATGAACTCGAGGAAGCGGCGCACGCGCATCTCGCCGTAGCTCGGCGCTCCCTCGGGCAGGTAGCCCACGCGCTCCTTGGCGGCGAGCGGCTCGGTCTCGACGTCATGGCCGCAGATGCTCGCCTTGCCGGAAGTCGGCGTGACGAATCCCGCCAGCATGCGCATGGTGGTCGTCTTGCCCGCGCCGTTGGGCCCGAGAAATCCGAGCACCTCGCCCGGACCGACTTGGAAGGTGACGTCCTCCACGGCCGTCACCGACTCGTAACGCTTGCTCAGATGCTCGGTCTTTATCATGGCGATCGGCTACCTCCGAGGCTGCGGTAGATGCGGGTCATCGAAAAAAGTTCCGTTCAGGACGGCCGCCAGCCGCCGCCGTCCGCGCGCAGCCGCCAGAAGAGCATCATGATCGCGCCGCCGAGCATGCCGCCAAGGTGCGCGAAATGCGCGACGCTGCCCTGCCTGCCCGTGACGCCATAGAAGAGCTCGAGCACCGCGTAGCCGGCGACGAAGAGCCATGCGGGCACCGGGATGGCGAAGTAAAGCAACAGCCGGGTGCGCGGGAACAGCATCGCGAAGGCGAGGAGAATGCCGAAAATGCCGCCCGAGGCGCCGAGGGTGGGCTCGCCGCTGCCCATGCCGTACTCGACCGCGAGCTGCGTGCAGCCGGCGGCGATGACGCAGACGAAATAATAGGCGAGGAAGCGTCGTCCGCCCCAGTAGCTCTCGAGCGCCGGACCAAACACGTAAAGGGCGAACATGTTGAAAAAAATGTGCAGAATTCCCGCATGCAGGAACGCGTAGGTGATGAGCTGCCACGGACGAAAGAGCCCCTCGGGCGTCGCGAGCGGCCAGAGGGCGAAGTGCACGAGGATGGGCCGCAGCGCCACCTGCTCGAGGACGAACACCAGCACGTTGACGAGAATGAGGGCCCGCGTGGCCGGGGTGAGCGCCGGGAACATCCGCGCAGTTTACGCGAGCGGCTAACCGGACGGGGGGAGTTGACTGCCGAGGCGCTCGGCCGCGGCCCTCAGGGGCGGCAATACCTTCTCGAGCAGCTCGCGCCGCGAAACCCGCGAAGCCTGGGTGCTCACGTTCATGGCGGCCACCGTCGCGCCGAGCACGTCGCGCACCGGCACCGCAATCGAGCGCAGCCCGATCTCGAGCTCCTGGTCGTTGATGGCGAAGCCCTCGGCGCGCGCCTGCGAGAGGATCTCCTCGAGCCGGCGGCGCGAGGTCACCGTGAAGCGGGTGTGCGCGATGAGCTCGAATTTCGCCAGCTCCTGCGCGCTCTGCTCCGCCGGTAGACTCGCGAGCAGCACCCGGCCGAGCGCGGTGCAGTAGCCGGGCAGGCGGCTGCCGACACTCAGCGTGACCGCCATGATGCGCCGGGTCGCTGCCCGCGCCACGCACACCGCTGCGCCGTCATCGAGAACGGCGACCGAGGTCGCCTCGCCGAGTCGCTCGCTCAGCTCCTCCAGCACCGGTTGCGCGGCGCTCGGGATTCGGGCCGTCGAGAGATACGCATAGCCCAGATTGAGGATTCGCGGCTGCAGGCGATAGGTGCGCCCGTCGGTGGCGGCATAGCCCAGCTCGCGCAGGGTGTAGAGGCAGCGGCGCACCACCGCGCGGGTAAGACCGGTCGCGCGGCTGACATCGGCGATGGTGAGGCGGCGGTCGACGCCGGAGAAGGCGCGGATGACATGCAGTCCGCGCGCGAGCGAGGTCATGAAATCCGGATCGCCGCCGCGGTAGAGCGCCGCGCTTGGATCGCGGGCGGTCTCGCCATCCAGTGCGGTAAACGTACCCGAGCTCTTGGAAGAGGCTTTGGATTGCGACGTAGTCCGCATGCGCGACACGCAGCTCAAGTACGATAATCGTACCCGCTGCGCGGCAGCGTGTCATCCCACAACGCTCGGGCCGATCGGACCTGTCAGAATCATGGTATGAAAATCGCGGTTCTCTTTGGCGGCATGAGCGAGGAGCGGGACGTGTCGATCGCGAGCGCGGCACAGGTGATTCCGGCGCTGCGCAGCCTGGGTCACGAAGTCGTGGCGGTGGATACGGCGAGCGGCAGGCTTTCCGGCGCCGCCGAGCAGCGGCTGCTCACGAGCGGCGTCGGGCCCGAGCCCCCCTCGGGCGCGGCGCTCGCAGGAATCAGGCGGGGCGCGCCGGTGCTCGCGGCGGAGACGGCTGATCTTCGCGACGTCGATGTGGTGTTTCTCGCGCTGCACGGCGGTGCCGGCGAGGACGGCCGCATCCAGGCGGTGCTCGATCTCGCCGGCCTTGCCTACACCGGCAGCAATCACATCGCGAGCGCGGCCGCCATGGACAAGGATCTCTCGAAGCGGCTCTTCCGCGCCGCGGGCGTGCCCACGGCGGACTGGAGGATGGCGCCGGTCAGCGCGGCGGAGATTGCCGAGACGCTCGGCTGGCCGGTCGTGGTGAAACCCAACAAGCAGGGCTCGACGGTGGGGCTCACGGTCGTGCGCGCGCCGCAGGCATTCTCCGCCGCGCTCGCCCTCGCCCAGCGCTTCGATGACGAGGTCATGGTGGAGCGCTTCATCCCGGGCCGCGAGTTGACGGTCGGGGTGCTCGAGGGGCGGGCGCTTCCGGTCGGGGAGATCATCGCTCCGGGGGAGGTGTTCGATTATCAGGCGAAATACCAGGCGGGCGGCGCGCGCGAGATCTTTCCCGCCGATCTGCCCGCGCAGGTCAGCGCGCGCGCCATGGAGCTCGCGGTGCGAGCTCATGCCGCCCTCAAGCTCGGCGCCTACAGCCGGATCGACTTCAGGATGGATGCGCAGGGCGGGATCTGGTGTCTCGAGGCCAACTCGCTCCCCGGCATGACCGCCGCGAGTCTGCTGCCGCAAGCCGCGAGGGCCGCGGGGATCGGCTTCCCCGATCTCCTCGAGCGGATCTGCAGGGCGGCCCTGCGTTGATGGGCTCTCCTCACTGACTTTTGTCGGCGGCGGCGGCGGTGCCGCGCTGCCGCCGGGCCGCAAACGCCGCGAGCAGGTTCTGCAACACCTCGGTATCGACCGGCTTGGTCAGGTGGTGATCGAATCCGGCGGCACGCGAGCGCTCCCGATCCTCCTGCTGGCCCCAGCCGGTGACCGCGATGAGCAGCGCATCCCGGGCCCACTCTTCCTCACGGATGTGGCGCGCCAGCTCGTAGCCGCTCATGCCGGGCATGCCGATGTCGAGAATCAGCGCTTGCGGCCGCTCGCGTTTGGCGAGGAGCAGCGCCTCGCGGGCGCCGTGGCAGACGTGCAGCTCGTATCCTGACATCTGCAGCAGGAGCGCGAGGCTGTCCGCGGCATCGCGGTTGTCATCGGCGATGAGTATCGAGCAGCGCGGCTCACCGACACTCGAGCGCAGGGCGAGCTGCGTTTCCAGGCGCGGCCCGAGATGGCGCACGGCGGCTGCGGGCAGGTGAATCGTGAACGTGCTGCCTTGGCCGATCCCCGGGCTTTGCGCCTCGACCGTGCCACCGTGCAGGCTGACGAGTCCCTTCACGAGCGCGAGGCCGATGCCGAGGCCCCCTTCCGAGCGGTCGATCGCGGAGTCCACCTGCGAGAACATCTCGAAGACCTCCGAAATGCTTGCGGCGCTCAAGCCGATGCCGGTGTCACGGACCGAGAGAGTCAGCTCATCGGCCTCGAGAGCGGCGCTGACGGTGATGTGGCCGCCGGGATCGGAGTATTTGGCCGCGTTGGTCAGCAGGTTCGCGAGCGCCTGCGACAGGCGCAGCGGGTCGACCATGAGCTCGATGGGCTCCTCCGGGAGCACCGTTTCGAGAACGTGTCGCTTGGCGTCGATCATCGGCCGCGCGGTCTCTATCGCGGAGGTGACGAGGGAGGCGAGGTCGATGTAGTCCTTCTTCAGCTGCAGGCGCCCGCGCGTGATGCGCGAAACATCGAGAAGATCGTCGAGCAGCAGCGCCATGCGCTGCACCTGGCGCGCGATGACGTCGCGCCCCCACTGGCGGCGCCGCTCATCGATCGCCGGCAGCTCGAGGAGCTTGACGGCATTACGGATCGGGGCGAGCGGATTTCTCAGCTCGTGCGCCAGGGTCGCCAGAAACTCGTCCTTGCGCCGGTCGGCCTGCCGCAACGCCTGCATCGTGGTCTCCAGGCGAGCGTTGGTTTCCGTCCGCTCCGCCTCCGCGGCCTGGCGGATCGCGACTTCTTCCTTGAGCGCCGTGTTGGAGCGCAGCAGCGCTTCGGTGCGCGATTGCACCTCATCGAGCATGCCGTTGAAGGCCTCGACCACGAGCCCGATCTCATCGTTCGGGGTCTCGCGGACGCGCAGGGAGTAGTCCTTGCGCTGCACCACCTGGCGCGCGACCTCGCTGATGGAGCCGAGGGGTCGGGTGATGCCGCGCTGCAGCGAGCTCGAGAGCACGAGCGCGAGGGCGAGGCTGAGCAGGCTCACCACCGCCGAGATCTCCGCATAACCCCAGAGGCGGCTCATCACATCGTAGCGAGCTCTGAGATATACCGTCCCCAGGAGCTCACCGCCGCGCTCGATGGGATGCGCCACCTCGAGGTACTGCCCGGAGATGCGTTGATACTGCTGTCCCGAGGCCGCGATCCGCGCCGGCGGCGGCGCTTCACCGGGGCGGATGTACTCGGCGTAGAGCGCGCCGTTCGGCCGATAGAGCGCCGCGGTGAGCAGCGCCGGATTCGCGCGCAAAGCCCGGAGGTTGCGCACCGCGAGGTTGTGATCGTCGAAAGCCAGCGCCGGGGCGGTGGCGAGCTCGATCATCTGGGCCTGCGCGTGAATCTCGCTTTGCCAGTCATGCCGATAGACGGTCAGATCGCGCACCATCATCGCGATGCCGGCGAAGATCAGCGCGGCCGCGGTGGTGACGAGAATGACGATCATCAGCTTGCCGCGCACGCTTCGGCGCGTGCGGCCGAGCC
Organism: Steroidobacteraceae bacterium; assembly: GCA_035252605.1. GTDB lineage: Bacteria > Pseudomonadota > Gammaproteobacteria > Steroidobacterales > Steroidobacteraceae > 13-2-20CM-66-19. The sequence goes on along the minus strand of DATFCZ010000012.1, from coordinate 25,896 downwards.
TGCGCAGGAAGCGGTGCCGCCGCGGCGCCGGAGCGGCCTCAGGCTGCGCCGGCTCGGGCGGAGGGCTGGCGCCGGTCGCGATCATCGCGAGGCCAGCCTCGGCCAGCAGATGCGCGGCCCGAGGGGCGCCGGCGTGAGGTCGCAGGGCTGTTCGGATCCCACGGGGCGCCCCTGCACGTGCATCGCGACCGAGAGCAGATCGGCGCTGATGTCGAGTCCTGAGCGCTGCGCCGCAGCCAATGAGATCTCGAAGCGCACGTGACGATCGACGAGGAGGAAGTTGATCGTGCTGCCGGCCTCGAGGCCGCCCGGTTGGTTGGTCACCACCAGCACCGGACGGCCGGCGATCATCGCCAGCCACCGCCTGAGCATACCCGCATCACTCTCGCCGATGTAGAGGATCTGGGCATTACCCAGCTGCTCGATGCGGGTGATGCTTTCCACCTGCACGCGCCGGCCTTGCAGCTCGTTGTCAGGAAGCATGCGCTTAAGATCGCCCGCCACGGCGGCATCATCGAGCACGGCGACCGTGAATGCCGAGGTATCGAGGGCTCTCCGCGGCCAGCGCACGAAGCCGGCGAAGCGGTAGAGGAAGGCGGCCTCGATCTCATCCTGCGAGTAGCCGGGACCGGTCGCGAGGGCCGAGCTCGAGCCCAGGCACGAGCCCATCAGCGCGAGAGCGAATGCGGCGAGCGGCAATCCTCGGAAGAACTTGCGATGTCCTGCCATGGCCTAGCGCAAGCTCCAGTCGATGCGCGCGAAAACTCTGCGGTCGATGTATTCCCCGTACGGGGCGGGCAGCTCGAGGTGGCGCGCATGGAGAAGGTTCGAGCCCGTCAGCGAAATCTCGAGCTCGCTCGTCAGCTGCCATCCGAGCCGCGCCGAGAGCTCCCAATAGCCGGGCAGCGCCGGGTCGGGCAGCGCATCGACGTGGCGCAGCGTCGCATCGAGAGCGAGCCGTCCGGGAAGGCTCATCGAGGAGGTCAGCTTGAGCTCCGCGCGCGGATCGTCCCCCGCCTGGGAGGTGCCGAGAATGCCGCTCGCGCCCGGCTCGAGATGCAGGTGCTCGGTGAGGGTCCTGAAACCGGGCGAGAGCCGCCACCAGTCGAGCACCTGCCAATCGGCCCAGCCTTCGACGCCATAGGTCTCACCCCGCATGAGATTGCCCCAGGTGAGGGGAAAGAAGCTCGGTGGCGAGATCTGCTCGATGGTTCGCAGGTCACCGTAGACGTTGTAGAAGCCCGAGACCGAGAGCGACAAAGTCGAGGTGGGAGTGGCGCGATAGCCCACCTCATAAGCGGTGACCCGCTCGGGCTTGAAGCCACGATTGCCTTGCAGCGCGAGCAGCGGGCCTATGTGCTCGACCACGTCCGTCTCGAAGGGGGTCGGGGAGCGAATCGCCCGCGAGGCGGCGGCCCACAGGAGCAGATTTTCCTTCGGAGTCCAGGCCAGGCGCGCGTCGGGCTGAAACTGCCAGCCGGCGAACGGGTCGTCCTCGAGCTTGGCGCCGGCAATCAGCTTGAGGTCGGCGCCAACGGGGAGCGTCTCCTGGGCAAACAGGTTGCCGAGCGTGAGCGCGCGCCGGGGAGGCACGAACGAGAGGGCCGTCGGAGTGTTGGTGATGGAGTATTGGTTGACCCGCTCCCCCGCACCCCAGACGAGATCACCGGCGCCGCCCAGGGCGAGATTCTGCTGCAGCGAGAGGTCATAGGTATGCAGTACGAAGCTCGCGCCGCCGAATGGGGAGCCGCGCTGGCTCTGATCGATGTAGGCCTGGATCTGCAGCTGCGAGTGCTCGAAGCGGTGCAGCCAGCGGCCGAGCACGTCGGCACCCAAGACCAAGAGATCGCCCGCACCCGGACTATCTTGATTCTCGAGTGCGCGGTAGGCATCGCCCTCGAGGAGGAACGCATTTCCTTCTCGTGACCAGTCGGCGCGGAAACCCGCCTGGGTCTTGTACCAGTCATCGTGAGCGCTCGAGCCGTCCGCGAGCTCCATGGCGCCGCGCTTGACCGCGCGCGCATAGACGCGGACGGCCGCCGAGTCGCCAAGCTCCGCTCCATAGCGACCCTCAATCTGCTCGGCGAGGTTGCCCGCGCCCACGCTCGCATACGTTCCCGTGGTGGCGCGCGCCGAGCGCGTGATGATGTTGATGACGCCGTTGACGGCGTTGGCACCCCAGAGGGCGGCCCCCGGACCGCTGATCACCTCGATGCGATCGACGTCCCGCAGGAGCACGGTCGCGGCATCGAGGTACACGCCCGAGAAAAGAGGGGAGTAGACGCTGCGCCCATCGATCAGGATCAGCATTTTGTTCGAGAAGTTCTGTGCCTGCGGTGCGCCGTTGAAGCCGCGCGCCGAGACGACGTAGTCGCTCGCGCTCACCTGCGTCACCTCGAGGTTGGGGGCGAGTCGCAGGGCCTCGGGCAGGCTCGTCGCCCCGGAGCGGAGGATCTCATCGTGAGTGATGACGTAGATGGCCGCCGGCGCATCGCTCAACGCCTGGGGCGCCTTGGCGACCGAAGTCACCTGAAGTTGGGTGAGCTCCTGCAAGGACATCCGGGCGAGGCTCTCCTCGCCTTCCCCGGCCGGTTGCGACAGGGCGCGGGCAGGCCAGCCGCCGGCGAGCAGGGAGGCGATCGCAAGCGCGAGGCAAACGGGCCCGTTGCGGCAGAGTGTGTCCGTAGCGCGATCCCCCCGTCGTGCGAGCTGCCGCAAACCCCGTGGCGGCGACAGCGGCGCCACGACTCAAGGATAGCCGCGGCGGCTCCTCCAGGCCAAGCGCTGCGGCCGGGACGGGACTTGGAGTGGGACCGCGGCGAGGAGTCGGCGAGCCGCGCTACTCGGGCGCAAGACCGCGCGCGATTCCCTGCCACAGCACTTCCTTCAGTGTTGTCAGCCGCTCGCCCTCGAAGTCAGGCCAGCCGAGCACTCGGAGGATGATCGGCCGCGCGCGCCGCACCAGGGCGGTTTGTCCGACAATGGCGACGGCGCGGATCGCGACCTCGGGACTTTGCGCGGATCGCCCGAGAAGGCGGCCAATGATCTCGGTGACGAGCGAGAGCAGCCGGCCGCTCACCTGTTGGAAGATGGCATCGAAAGCGGCGTTGTGCTCCCCCTGCGCGCGGGCGAAGAAAAGTGCCCAGCTTTCCGGCCGCTCGGTCGCCAAGCCTTCGAGAAAAGGCTCCACCACCGCGCGCAACAGCTCGAGGAGCTCGGCGCGGGTGAGATCGCGCCGTGCGAGCGAGCGCCGCACGCGCTCGGCGGCCGGATCGAGCCGGGAACGCACGTCCGCGATGATGTGCTCGGCGCAGGCGCGGTGCAGGCCCTCCTTGCCGCCGAAGTAGTACTGCAGCGCGGGCAGGCTCACACCGGCGCGCCGCGCGAGGGCGCGAGTCGTGGCGCGCTCGTAGCCGAGCTCGGCAAAGAGCTCGATTCCCGCCTCGAGCAGCTGCCCGCGGGTGTGCTCGCCGCGGGCATAGCCGCCGCCTGCCCGGTGGCGGCGCCGCCGGGGATGGCCTGGGGCCGATGCCGAAGTGCGCACTTGGGCCGGGGGCGAGCTGCGGTTTCTCACGATGTCAGAGTCAGAACCTTCGGACCATCATGGCGCTGATCCGGTACCGGCTGAAATTCTATCACTTGACAGAAATATATCAACTGATAGAAGATTTTCAACTCGAGCGTTCTTACCCGAAAGGCACGAATCGGCGTGAAGAGAACCATCATCCCCGTTGCCATTGTGGCGCTCGCCCTCGCGGGTGTTGGCTGGTGGGTTACCCATCGCGACAGCGCGAGCCACGAGCTCGTGCTCTATGGCAACCTCGATCTGCGGGAGGTCGACCTCGCCTTCAACGACAGCCAGCGCATCACCCAAGTGCTGGTGCAGGAGGGGGACCGTGTCCGCAAGGGACAGGTACTCGCGCGCCTCGACACCAGCCGGCTCGCGCCGCAACTCGATCAGGCCCAAGCGCAGGCGCAGGCGCAAGCCGCCGTCGTGCAGCGGCTGCAGAACGGCAGCCGTCCCCAGGAGGTCGCGCAGGCGCGGGCCAACCTCGCGCTCGCGCAGGCCGACGCGAGGCAGGCGCGGGACAACTACACGCGAATCGAGACGGTGTTCCAGAGCTCGAGCGGCCGTGCGGTGAGCCGCCAGGACCTCGACAACTCGAAGGCGCAATGGGATGTCGCGCAGGCGAGGGTCGCGGTGAACGAGAAGGCGCTCGAGCTCGCCGTCATCGGGCCACGCAAGGAGGACATCGAGCAGGCGCAGGCGCTGCTCGCGGCGGATCGGGCGAATGTGGCACTGCTCGAGCAGGAGCTTGCGGATGCGACCCTCAAAGCGCCGCTCGATGCGGTCGTTCGCTCGCGCATCGCGGAGCCCGGCGATATGGCCTCGCCGCAGAAGAACGCGTTCACGCTCGCGATTACCGACCCGAAATGGGTTCGGGCCTATGTCTCGGAGAGCGCTCTCGGACTGCTGCATCCCGGCATGGCCGCGAGCGTGCAGGTGGATTCCTATCCGCAGCGGCGCTTCGACGGTTGGGTAGGCTTCATCTCGCCGGTGGCGGAGTTCACCCCGAAGACGGTCGAGACTCCCGACCTGCGCTCGAGCCTCGTCTACGAGGTGCGCATTTTCGTCAAGGATCCGGACGATGAGCTGCGGCTGGGAATGCCGGCCACCGTCCATCTGCCGCTGAGCGCGGAGAAATGAGCGTCGAGGCGCCTCTCATGCCGCTCGTGCGGGGAGTGAATCTGCACAAGACCTTTCGCGACCCCCGCAATGGGCGCGAGGCGCGCGCGCTTGCCGGCGTCTCGGTCGAGGTGCGCGCGGGAGAGCTGACGGCACTCGTTGGACCCGACGGCGCCGGCAAGACGACGCTCATCCGTCTGCTCGCGGGTCTCATGACAGCCGACTCCGGCACGTTGCACGTCCTCGGTGTCGATCCGGCGCGCGACCCGCAGACGATCCAGGACCGCATCAGCTACATGCCGCAGAAGTTCGGGCTGTACGAGGACTTGAGCGTGCAGGAGAACCTGGATCTCTACGCCGATCTGCACGGCGTGCCGGCCGAAGAGCGGGCGCGACGCTATCCGCAGCTGATGGAGATGACCGACCTCGGGCGCTTCACCGCGCGGTTGGCCGGCCGGCTTTCCGGCGGCATGAAGCAGAAGCTCGGGCTCGCCTGCACGCTGGTACGCTCGCCGGAGCTGCTGCTCCTCGATGAGCCGACGGTCGGGGTCGACCCGCTCTCTCGCCGGGAGCTCTGGGAAATCGTGCACCGTCTCGTTCACGAGCGCGGACTGACGGTGCTGATGAGCACGTCCTATCTCGATGAGGCCGAGCGCGCCCAGCGGGTGATCGTACTGCACGAGGGTGAGGTGCTCGCGCAGAGCGAGCCGGCTGCGGTGACGCGGCGGGCCGCGGGCCGGACTTTCGTGCTGTCGCCGGCCGCCGGGGACGATGCGAGAAGCCTGCAGGCGCGCCTGCTCGATGATCCTGGGATCGTCGATGCGGTCCCGGACGGCGGACGTGTCAGGATGGTTTCCTCCGAATCAAGCGGGCGCCCGCCGCAGGGCGGCTCGCCGGTCGAGCCCCGCTTCGAAGATGGCTTCATGGTTCTTCTGCGTCAGCGCGCCGCGCATGAATCGGCCGCCACCATCACGCTGCAGCATCCGGTCACGGTGAGCGGTGACGGCGTGGCGGTGGAGGTGCGCGAGCTGAGTAAGCGCTTCGGCGTCTTCACCGCGGTCGATCGCATCAGCTTTCAGGTTCGCCGCGGCGAGATCTTTGGTCTCCTGGGACCCAACGGCGCCGGCAAGACGACCACCTTCCGCATGCTCTGCGGCCTCTTGGCCCCGAGCGGCGGCGTTCTCAGGGTCGCGGGCGTGGACGTCGGCCGCGCGGGGGCCGCGGCGCGGCAGCGCCTCGGTTACGTGGCGCAGAAATTCTCCCTCTACGGCGCCCTCACCGTCACCGAGAACCTGGAATTCTTCGCCAGCGCCTACGGCATGCGCGGCCGCGAGCGGCGCGAGCGGATCGGATGGGCGATGCAGCAGTTCGCCCTGACCCAACACGAGCACTCCCCGAGCGGCGAGCTGCCGGGCGGCTTCAAGCAACGGCTCGCCATGAGCGCGGCGCTGCTGCACGAGCCTGACATCCTCTTTCTCGATGAGCCGACGAGCGGCGCCGACCCGCTGGCGCGGCGCGCGTTCTGGCGGCGCATCACTGCGCTCGCGGCCCAGGGCGTCACGGTGATCGTTACCACTCACTTCATGCAGGAGGCGGAGTACTGTGACCGCATCGCCATCATGGATGGCGGTGAGGTGCTCGCCCAGGGCACCCCGGGGGAGATCCGCCGCCTCGCCCCGTCGAGCGCCGGGCGCGAGCCGAGCATGGAGGATGCCTTCATTGCCGTGGTCGAAGCGGCGCGCCGGCGCGAGCGCCCGGGAGAGCGGGCCGCATGAGGGCTGAGATGCGCGCGAAGGTGCGCCGCGTGCTCTCTCTCGTCAAGAAGGAGAGCCGGCAGATGATCCGCGACCCCGCGACCATTGCCGTCGGGGTCGTGCTGCCGGCCATTCTCATCCTGCTCTTTGGCTTCGGCCTGTCGCTCGATGTGAAGAATGTGCCGATCGCCGTCGTGCTCGAGGACAGCTCGCCCGAGGCGCTCGGCCTGGTGTCGGGATTTCAGCTCTCGCCCTATTTCCGCCCGCAGATCGTCTACACGCAGCAAGCCGCCGAGCGGTTGCTGGTCGCCGGCACCATCGACGGGATCGTCACCGTGCCGATGAATTTCGCGCGCCGCGTGAGCGCGGGCGATGCGCGCCTGCAGGTGATCGTCCACGGAAGCGATGCCAATCGCGCGCGCATCATCGAGGCGTACGTCGAAGGAGCCATCGGGGCGTGGAGCGCACGTCAGCAAGCGGAGGGCGCCGCGGCGGCGGGTGGCGGTCCGGTGACCGTGCAGAGCCGCATGTGGTTCAACTCCGCGAACGACAGCCACTACTTTCTCGTCCCCGGCCTGATCGTGCTCGTCATGACGCTGATCGGCGCATTCCTCACGGCCATGGTGGTCGCCCGGGAATGGGAGCGCGGCACCTTCGAGGCGCTGTTCGTCACTCCGGTGCGAAGCGGCGAGATCCTGCTCGGCAAGACCATTCCCTACTTCGCCCTCGGGCTGATCGGACTCCTGCTCTGCATCGTCTCCGGCAAGTTCCTGTTCGGCGTGCCGATCGTCGGCTCCCTCGCGGTGCTGGTCGGCGGCTCGATGCTCTACGTGCTGGTCGCCGTCGGCGTGGGTCTCCTCATTTCCTCGTATTTCAAGAACCAGCTGGTGGCGAGTCAGCTCACCATGCTCGCGACCTTCATGCCGGCGCTGATGTTGTCGGGCTTCATGTTCGATCTGCGCAGCATGCCGTGGGTGATCCGGGCGATCACCTACGTGCTGCCGGCGCGCTACTACGTCGCTCTCCTGCAGACGACCTTCCTTGCGGGCGACATCTGGTCGGTGATCCTGCCGGATGCGGCGGTGCTCGCGCTCGCCGCGGCTCTGCTCGCCTATGCGAGCCGGGCGGCGACGCAAAAAAGGCTGGGTTGAGGCATGCTCGCCTCGCTCCTGCGCATCATCGCACTCACCCGCAAGGAGCTGCTCGCGGTGCTGAAGGATGCGCGGGCGCGCAACAGCCTGCTGCTGCCGCCCATCCTGCAGTGCCTGCTCTTCGGCTACGCCGCGACCTACGATCTCAACCACGTGCCCTACGCCGTGCTCGATCAGGACCGGAGCGTGGCCTCGCAAGCCTTGCTCGCCAAGCTCGACGGCAGCGGCATCTTCGAGCGCGCCGCCGATCTCGAGCGCCAGCAGGACATCCGCACCGCCATCGACGAGCGCCGCGTACTGCTCGTGCTGCAGATCCCGAGCGATTTCTCGCGGCGCCTGCAGTCGGGTCGGAACGCGGACGTGCAGGTCATCGCCGACGGCCGTAATTCCAACACGGCGGGAACCGCCCTGGCGTACGCGCAGTCGGCCATCGATGGTTTCAACCGCGACTGGCGCGCCGATCACGCGCTGCCGGGCCCCCCGGTCACGATCGAGGCGAGGGCCTGGTACAACCCGAACCTGATGACGCGCTGGAACATGATTCCGGGCCTGATCGGCACGCTCACCATGATCCAGACGCTGATGCTGGCGGCGATGTCGGTGGCGCGCGAGCGCGAGCAAGGCACCTTCGACCAGCTGCTCGTCACCCCGTTCCGGCCGGCAGAGATCATGGCCGGCAAGGCATTGCCCTCGATGCTGGTCGGCATCGTGCAGGCCTCGGGCGTGCTGCTGGTGGCACAGCTCTGGTTCCGCATTCCCTTTCAGGGATCGTTCCTGACGCTCTACGCGGGCCTGGTACTGTTCGTGCTGGCAGCGGTGGGCATCGGCCTGGTCGTCTCGGCGCTCACCTATACCATGCAGCAGGCGATGTTGTTCTCGTTCGTGCTGATCATGCCGTTCGCGCTGCTCTCGGGCCTCACTACGCCGCTGCGCAACATGCCGGTGTCTCTGCAATACTTCACCGCCATCAACCCGTTGCGGTATGCGATCGAGATCACGCAGCGGGTGTATCTGGAAGGAGCGGGGCTCAACATCCTGCTACCGGATCTGTGGCCGCTGGCGGCGATCTCCGCCCTCACGCTGGCGGCCGCTTCCTGGATGTTTCGCCACCGGCTACAGTGACATCATGACGACACGAACCGTGCGCTCCCTGGCGCTCGCCTCACTCGGCTGCATGCTGGCCGGTTGCGCGGTGGGCCCCAATTTCGTCAAGCCGAAGCCGAACGTGCCGGCGCAATGGTCGCCGACCGCGGTGGCGGATGGCGCCGCGGGCGCCGCCCGTGCGACGGCGGCGCCCGCGCAGACTGTCGCCTGGTGGTCGAGCTTCGACGATCCGACCCTGACCTCGCTCGTCGAGCAGTCGGCGGCGCAGAATCTCAACGTCAAGCAGGCGCTGCTGCGGATCGAGGAGGCGCAGGCGCAGACCGCGATCGTCGCCGGAGGTCTCTGGCCGAGCCTCTCCGCGAATGCCTCCTGGTCGCGGCAGCGTGTCAGTACCAACACGCCGAACGGATTCATCTTCGGCGCGCATTTCCCCGGCTTGCCGGCCACGCTGACCAATCCCTTCGACATCTATCAGCTCGGCCTCGGTGCCTCCTGGACGCTCGACCTCTTCGGCACCGCGCGCCGCTCGATCGAGGCGGCCGATGCCGAGATGCAGGCGGCCGTCGAGGGCGAGCACGCGGCGCTGCTTTCGATGGTGAGCGACGTGGCGGCCACCTACATCGACCTGCGGGGCGCGCAGCTGCGGCGCACGATCCTCGAGCGCAGTCTCGCCACCCAACGCGACCTGCTGCAGCTCACGCGCGATCGGCGTAACGCCGGGCTCACCTCCGATCTCGACGTCGAGAACGCCACCGCGGAGGTGGGCACCACGGAGGCGCAGCTGCCGCTCGCCGACCGCGAGGTCACGCTTGACATCAACGAGCTGAGTCAGCTCATGGCGAAGCCGCCGGAGGCGCTGCGGGCCGAGCTCGGGGAGGCGCGACCGGTCCCGCCCGTGCCGCCGTCGGTGCCGATCGGCCTGCCCTCGGACCTCGCGCGCCGCCGGCCGGACGTGCGGCAGGCGGAGGCCAATTTGCACGCCGCCACGGCGGAGATCGGCGTCGCGATCGCGAACTACTTCCCGCAGCTGACGCTCACGGCCGCGGGTGGTTATCAGGCGCAGGGATTATCGCAGCTCATCGCGACGGCGAGCCGCTTCGCGACGCTCGGTCCGGCGATCGAGCTGCCGATCTTCGAGGGCGGGCGGCTGCGGGCGACGGTACGCTTGCAGCGGGTCAAAGCGCAGGAGGCGGCCGTGGTTTACGCGCAGACCGTGCTTGCGGCGTTGAATCAGGTGGAGGATGCACTCGCCGCCTACGGCTCCGATCAGGCGCGGCGAGCCTCGCTCGATACGGCGGTGACGGCGAGCCGCGAGGCGCGGCTGCTCGCGCGCCAGCGCTACCAGAGCGGGGTCGCAAGCTTCATCGACGTTCTCGACTCAGAGCGCACCGAGGAGCAGAACGAGCTCGCGCTCGCGGAGGCGACCACGGCGGTTTCCGCGGATCTCGTGCAGCTCTATCGAGCCTTGGGCGGGGGTTGGGGCAGAGCGCAAGAGGCGAGCTCACCGGCGAGCCTCAAGCCGGCAGCACGTCCCTGACCGCAGACTGACAGCTCCTGTTCCATTGGCGCTACAGCGCGCCGTTTTGCCGCTGCGCACGCGGTGACTCGCGCGCCGCGCCGCGGTATAACAACGCTTCCTCCCGCGCGCCGCAGGTGCGAGCTCATGGCCGGCCAACCCTTCGAAGTCATCAGTCAGCATCGCTGCTTCGGCGGCACGGTGGGCTTTTACCGTCACGAGGCGGAAAGCACCCACTGCCCCATGCGCTTCGCGGTGTTCACCCCGCCGCAGGCCAGATCGGGGCGGGTGCCGGTGCTCTATTACCTCGCCGGGCTTACCTGCAGCGAGGAAACCTTCATGATCAAGGCCGGCGCGCAGCGAGTCGCCGCGGAGCTCGGGCTGATGCTCGTGACTCCCGACACGAGCCCGCGCGGGATCAAATTACCGGGCGACAGCGATGCGTGGGACTTCGGCGTCGGCGCGGGCTTTTATCTCGATGCCACGGTGGAGCCCTGGTCGCGGCATTACCGGATGTATAGCTACGTGACGGAGGAATTGCGCGCCCTGATCGAGGGACATTTTCCGGCGCAGGCGGAGCGCACGGGCATTTTCGGCCATTCGATGGGCGGCCATGGGGCGCTCACGATCGCGCTGCGCAATCCCGGCCGCTATCGTTCCGTTTCGGCATTTGCGCCGATCAGCGCGCCGCGCCGCTGTCCCTGGGGGCAGAAGGCCTTCAGCGGCTATCTCGGGGCGGACGCGGGGCAGTGGGCCAATTACGACGCCTCGGAGCTCGCGGCCAAGGTCAGCGATGGTCCGCAAAGGCCGCCGATCCTCGTCGATCAGGGCCTGGCGGATCAGTTTCTCGAGTCGCAACTGCACCCGCACCTGCTCGAGGAGGCCTGTGGTAAGTCGGGGGTGCGGCTGACCGTCAGGCGGCACGAGGGGTACGATCACGGCTATTACTTCATATCCAGCTTTATGGAAGATCACCTCAGGCACCACGCCCGAAATCTCGCCGCTTGAGCCTGCGCGCAGCGGGGCAACCCCGCTGCCCGTGCCGGAAGTCGAACACTCCCCGGGTGGGGGCGGGCGGCGGCGGCCTCCCAGGAGCAGTGCGGCAGCACAGGACGTATACTTCAAAAGATGAGCACACTGGCTGCGGAGCACGGGGAGACGGTTCGGCGGATCGTAGAGGAGCTGAAGCTACGCCCGGGGCCTCTGATCGAGGTCCTGCATGCCATTCAGGCGGAGCTCGGCTACGTGCCGCCGGCGGCGGTGCCGCTGGTGGCCGAGGGCCTCAATCTCTCGCGTGCGGAGGTTCACGGGGTCATCTCCTTCTATCATTACTTTCGCAGCACGCCCCCCGGTGCGCACACCGTGAGCGTCTGCCGGGCCGAATCCTGCCAGGCGATGGGGGCTGAGACCCTCGCCGCGCACGCGCGGCAGCGCCTTGGCGTAGACTTCCATCAGACCACGGCCGATGGGCGATTCTCGCTCGAGCCGGTCTACTGCCTCGGCAATTGCGCCTGCTCGCCGGCGGTGATGATCGATGGCCGGCTGCATGGCCGGGTGACGCCGGAGCGGCTCGATGCCTTGCTCCTCGATGCCGATCACAAGAGGTGACCGCCCCCGCATGAGTTTCACTGTGTTCGTACCCCGTGATGCCGGCGCTCTCTCCCTGGGTGCGGGCGAGGTCGCGCACGCCATCGCGCGCGAGGCAACCGCGCGGGATATCGAGCTTACGCTCGTCCGTAACGGCTCACGCGGAGCGTATTGGCTCGAGCCGTTGGTCGAGGTGGCGACGGCGCGGGGCAGGGTGGCGTATGGGCCTGTCGGTGTTGCCGAGGTGCCGGGCCTCTTCGATGCCGATTTTCTCACCGGCGCGCCCCACACGCTCTGCCTGGGCCTCAGTGAGGCCATCCCCTGGCTCGCGAGTCAACAGCGGCTCACCTTCGCGCGCGTCGGCATCGTCGATCCGGCGAGCGTCGCGGACTATGTGGTTCACGGCGGCTATCAGGGACTGCGCCGGGCGCTCGCGATGAGTCCCGAGGCGATTGTCGAGACCCTCATCGCCTCCGGGTTGCGCGGGCGCGGCGGCGCCGCCTTTCCGACCGGCATTAAGTGGAAGACCGTGCTCGAGCAGCCCGCCGGCCAGAAGTACGTGACCTGCAATGCCGACGAGGGCGATTCGGGCACCTTCTCTGACCGGATGCTGATGGAGGGTGATCCGCTCAGTCTCATCGAGGGGATGACCATCGCGGCGATCGCCGTCGGTGCGACGCAGGGCTACATCTACCTGCGGGCGGAGTATCCACACGCGCACCGGGCGCTGAACGAGGCCATCGCGGCCGCTTACCAGGCGCGCTATCTCGGCGCCGACCTGATGGGTAGCGGCAAGCGCTTCGACCTCGAGGTGCGCCTCGGAGCCGGTGCCTACATCTGCGGCGAGGAAACCTCCATGCTCGAGAGCCTGGAGGGCAAGCGGGGCGAGGTGCGGGTGCGCCCGCCGTTGCCGGCGATCAAGGGACTCTTCGGCCGGCCGACGATCGTCAACAACGTGGTCACGCTCGCGACGGTGCCGGCGATCCTGCATCGCGGCGCCGAGCACTACGCGGGCTTTGGCATGGGCAAGTCACGCGGCACGCTGCCGATCCAGCTCGCCGGCAACATCAGGCGGCCGGGACTCGTGGAGCGGGCCTTCGGCCTGACGCTGCGCGAGTTGCTCGAGGATTACGGCGGCGGCTCGGCCTCCGGCAGAGCGCTGCGGGCGGTGCAGGTGGGTGGGCCGCTCGGCGCCTACATCCCGGCCTCGCAGTTCGACACCCTGGTCGATTACGAGGCGCTCGCCGGCATCGGCGCGCTCCTCGGCCACGGCGGCATCGTCGCTTTCGACGACACCGTGGACATGGCGCGCATGGCGCGGTACGCGCTCGAGTTTTGCGCGATCGAGTCCTGCGGCAAGTGCACGCCCTGCAGGATCGGCTCGACGCGCGGCGTGGAGGTCATCGACCGGATCATCGAAGGGCAGGAGAGGGAAAGCAACGTGCGCAAGCTCGAGGAGCTCTGCGAGCTCATGGTGCAAGGCTCCCTGTGCGGCCTCGGGGGCATGGCCCCCTTCCCCGTGCAGAGCGCGTTGCGGCATTTCAGGGAAGATTTTCGGATGCGGAGTTAAACATGTTTGCGATCGATTACGAGGATCTCGGGACTCCGGCGCCCAGCGCGGCGGCCAGCGAGGCGGCCAGCGCTGTGACGGTGGAGATCGACGGCAAGTCGGTCACCGTGCCGGCCGGCACCTCCGTCATGCGCGCCGCGGCGCTGGCGCAGACGCGGGTGCCGAAGCTCTGCGCCACCGACACCCTGAAGGCGTTCGGCTCCTGCCGCATGTGCCTGGTCGAGATCGAAGGACGCAAGGGCTACCCGGCCTCCTGCACCACGACCGTCGCTCCCGGAATGAAGATCCGCACCCAATCGGAAAAGCTCACGCAGCTGCGCCGCGGGGTGTTGGATCTATACCTCTCCGAGCACCCGCTCGATCCGAGCGGGGCGCGTTGCGAGCTCAAGGACGTCGCTGAGACGGTCGGCCTCACTCGCACCTCCTATGCCCCGGGCCCGGCGCGCGCGCCGCTCGCGCGCGATGAGAGCAATCCTTACTTCACCTTCGATCCCGAGCAGTGCATCGTCTGCTCGCGCTGTGTGCGCGCTTGCGACGAAGTGCAGGGAACCTTCGCGCTGACGGTGCAGGGCCGGGGCCTCGCATCGAAGATCGCGGCGAGCCAGGATCAGCCGTTCCTCGAGTCCGAGTGCGTCTCCTGCGGGGCCTGTGTCGAGGCTTGTCCGACCACCGCCCTGATGGAGAAGTCAGTCATCCGCCTCGGCCAGCCGGAGCGCGCCATCACCACGACCTGCGCCTACTGCGGTGTCGGCTGCAGCTTCGAGGCGGAGGTGCGCGGCGAAGGCGCGGCGGTCGAGGTCGTGCGCATGGCGCCGAACCGCGACGGGCACGCCAATCACGGCCACGCGTGCGTGAAGGGCCGCTTCGCCTTCGGCTATGCGACGCATCCCGATCGGATACTCAAGCCCATGATACGCAAGAGCATCCGCGACGACTGGCGCGAGGTCTCCTGGGAGGAGGCGATCGGCTACGCGGCGAGCGAGATCCGGCGCATCCAGGCGAAGTACGGCCGCGACTCGGTCGGCGGCATCACCTCCTCGCGCTGCACCAACGAGGAGACCTTCCTCGTGCAGAAGATGGTGCGCGCCGCTTTCGGCAACAACAACGTCGACACCTGCGCGCGCGTGTGTCATTCGCCGACGGGCTACGGCCTGAAGAGCACCATCGGCGAGTCGGCCGGCACGCAGGCATTCACCTCCGTGGCGCAAGCGGACGTCATCATGGTGGTCGGCGCCAATCCAACCGACGGCCATCCGGTATTCGCCTCGCAGATGAAGCAGCGCCTGCGCCAGGGCGCGAAGCTCATCATCCTCGATCCGCGCGCGATCGGCCTGGTGCGCAGCCCCCATATCGCGGCGGACGTGCATCTGCAGCTCACGCCCGGCACCAATGTGGCGATGTTGAACAGCATTGCGCACGTCATCGTGACCGAAGGACTGACGAAGGACGCCTACGTCGCCGAGCGCTGCGAGCCGGACTCCTACCGGCTGTGGAAGGAGCTCGTCGCGGCGGAGCGCAACTCGCCGGAGGCGGCGGAGCCGATCACCGGAGTACCCGCGGCTCTGGTGCGCCGCGCCGCGCGTCTCTATGCGGCCGGCCCCAACAGCGCGATCTATTACGGCCTCGGCGTGACCGAGCACAGCCAGGGCTCGACCGCCGTCATGGCCCTCGCCAATCTCGCCATGGCCACCGGCAATCTCGGCCGCGAGGGCGTCGGCGTCAATCCGCTGCGCGGCCAGAACAACGTCCAGGGCTCCTGCGACATGGGCTCCTTCCCGCACGAGTTCAGCGCCTACCGGCACGTCTCGGACGCGGCGGTGCGCGGGATGTTCGAGCGCGACTGGGGAGTGAAGCTGCAGCCGGAGCCGGGACTTCGGATTTCCAACATGTTCGAGGCGGCGCTCGATGGCACCTTCCGCGCCATGTACGTGCAGGGCGAGGACTTCGTGCAGTCCGATCCCAACACTCACCACGTCACTCGCGCCATGGAATCGCTCGAGTGCGTGATCCTGCAGGATCTCTTCCTCAACGAAACCTCGAAGTTCGCGCACATCTTCCTGCCGGGCTCCTCGTTCCTCGAGAAGGACGGCACCTTCACCAATGCCGAGCGGCGTATCTCGCGCGTGCGCAAGATCATGCCGCCCAAGGCGGGGTACGAGGACTGGCAGGTCACGATGCTGCTCTCGGAGGCTCTCGGGTACCCGATGCGCTATCAGCACCCCTCCGAGATCATGGAGGAGATCGCCCGCCTCACGCCGACCTTCGCGGGCGTGACCTACGAGAAGCTCGACCGCCTGGGGAGCGTGCAGTGGCCGTGCAACGATGCGGCGCCCGAGGGTACGCCGACCATGCACGTGCATCAGTTCGTGCGCGGCAAAGGCAAGTTCTGCCTCACCGAGTACGTGCCCACGAGCGAGCGCTCGACCAGCCGCTTCCCCCTCATCCTGACCACCGGGCGCGTGCTGACGCAGTACAACGTCGGCGCTCAGACCCGCCGTACCGAGAACGTGGTGTGGCACGCGGAGGATCTGCTCGAGATCCATCCGCACGATGCGGAAGTCCGCGGAATAAGCGATGGCGACTGGGTCGGGCTCACCAGCCGGGCGGGCGAGACGGTGCTGCGCGCCAGGGTCACCGAGCGGATCGCTCCGGGTGTCGTCTACACCACATTCCATTTCCCCGAGACCAACGCCAACGTCGTCACGACGGAGAACTCCGACTGGGCGACCAACTGTCCGGAATACAAGGTAACGGCCGTGGAAGTGGTGCTGGTCAATCAGAAGGACGCCTGGCGCAAACGGACCGCCGAGGAGCGCTCGATGCCGCGGCCCCCGCGCCGGCGCAGTCGCGATCCGGCGCCCGCCTGAGGAGCCCGGCGAGGTGCGGCCGGTTGCGGTGGAGCTCGCCGTAGAGCGCTGGCGCCGCGGCACGCTCACGCGCGAGCGGGATCTGGTCGCCGAGGAGATACCGGTCGCGCTCGTCTATCACGGCGTACCGCACGCGGTCATGCTCGCGACGCCCGCGGACCTCGAGGACTACGCGGTCGGATTCACGCTGACCGAGGGGCTCGTCGCCCGAGCGGACGAGATCAGGGGCGTGGAGGTCTCCTATGGGGAGGAGGCGGCCGAAGTCAGGATCACCGTCGCCTGGGAGCGCTTCTCGGCGCTGCTCGATCGCCGGCGCAATCTGACGGGGCGCACCGGTTGTGGCCTCTGCGGCGAGGAGACTCTCGAGCAGGCGATTCGGGAAGTGAAGCCCGTCGGCACCGGCGCGCGGCTGAACGATACGGAGCTGCACGCGGCGATCGCCCGGCTGGGTGGGCTGCAGCCGATCAACGCCCGCACCGGCAGCGTGCATGCGGCGGCATGGGTCCTGCCCGGAAAGGGCATTCAGCTCGTGCGCGAGGACGTCGGGCGCCACAACGCGCTCGATAAGGCGATCGGTGCGCTGGTGCGCGAAGGCGTGGATCCGGCCGGCGGCGTGCTTCTCCTCACCAGCCGCGCGAGCTTCGAGATGGTGCAGAAGAGCGCCGCGGCGGGCGTGGCGTTCGTCGCGGCCTTCTCGGCGCCGACGGCCTTCGCGGTGCGCCTGGCCGAGCGTGCGGGGATCACCCTGGTGGCATTCGCGCGCGAACATCAACACGTGATCTACGCTCATCCCTGGCGTCTGGAATCAAAATGAACATCGATCTGCTCATCAAGATGGCCAACGAGATCAGCGCCTACTTCGCCTCGGAGCCCGATGCGGAGCAGGCGGCGAGGGATGTCGCGGCACACCTGCGCCGCTACTGGGAGCCGCGCATGCGGCGCCAGATCCTCTCGTACTACGAGGAGCGCCGGGGCGCCGGCCTCACCGAGCTGGCGCTGCGCGCGGTGGCGCTGCTGGCCGCGGCAGAGCAGCAGACCACCGGGCCGCACTGAAGCCCGAGCGAGCCCCTTATGCCAAAGGGAAGGTGACGGGGAAACGCCCAAAACTTATCATTGGGGGTCTTTATGAGAGATCCCGGCATAGCATGAGCGATGGCCCCAAGGCGCTGATCTGCGGGTCGGTGGCATTCGATACGCTGATGGTGTTCGAGGGCCGCTTCCGCGAGCATATTCTGCCGGAGCAGATCCACATCCTGAATGTGGCCTTCCTCGTGCCGGAGCTGCGGCGGGAATTCGGTGGTTGCGCCGGCAACATCGCCTACAACCTGCGGCTCCTCGGCGACACCGCCCTGCCGATGGCGACCGTGGGGCGGGATTTCGCGCCCTACCGGGAGTGGCTTGAGCGCACCGGCCTGAGGCTCGATCACATCCGCACGGTGGATGCCGAGCTCACCGCCCAGGCATTCATCACCACCGATCTCGAGGACAACCAGATCACCGCCTTTCATCCGGGCGCCATGCAGCACGCGCACCTCAACAAGGTGGCGCAAGCCGCGGATGTCGACATCGGGATCGTGGCCCCGGATGGCCGCCGGGGCATGGTCGAGCACGCGGAACAGTTCGCCGCCCTGGGCATTCCCTTCGTCTTCGACCCCGGGCAGGGGCTGCCGATGTTCGAGGCCGCGGACCTCGAGCGCTTCATCGAGCAGGCGGACTGGGTCGCGGTGAACGATTACGAGTGGCAGCTTCTACAGCAGAAGACCGGCTTGACGGTCCGCGACCTCACCCAGCGCGTGCGGGCGCTCATCGTGACGCGCGGACACAAGGGCTCGAGCATCTACACGCGTGACGGTCAGTTCGAGATTCCCTGCGCCAAGGCCTCGGCGGTGGTCGACCCCACCGGTTGCGGCGATGCCTACCGGGCGGGGCTGCTCCACGGGCTGCTGCACGAGCTCGACTGGGAGACGACCGGCCGGATTGCCGCCGTCATGGGGGCTTTGAAGATCGAGTCGCGCGGAACCCAGAATCATCGGGCCGGGCCCGAGGAGATCGAGCGGCGCCTCGCCGAGAGCTTCGGCGAGGCCGTGGCCGCCAACGCCCGGCTCATCGCCAGCCGCTGATCGCATTCGAACCGTTCAAACATCGACAGGAACCGGATACATGGCCAACGACTATCTCTTTACCTCCGAGTCGGTCTCCGAAGGGCATCCCGACAAGGTGGCCGATCAAATCTCGGACGCCGTGCTGGATGCCATCCTCAGGGAGGACCCCCGCGGTCGCGTGGCTTGTGAGACTCTGGTCAAGACGGGAGTCGTGATCGTCGCCGGCGAGGTGACGACCAGCGCCTGGGTCGATGTCGAAGCGCTCGTGCGCAAGACCGTACTCGATATCGGTTACGACTCCTCGGACATGGGCTTCGATGGCGCAAGCTGCGGCGTTCTCAACATCATCGGCAAGCAATCTCCCGACATTGCGCAGGGTGTGGATCGCAAGGACGAGCGCAAGCAGGGCGCCGGCGATCAGGGCCTGATGTTCGGCTACGCCACCAACGAGACCGACGTCCTCATGCCGGCGCCGATCACCCTGGCCCACCGGCTGGTCAAGCGCCAGGCCCAGGTGAGAAAGTCCGGCAAGCTCCCGTGGCTGCGCCCCGATGCAAAGAGCCAGGTGACGCTTCGCTACGAGGACGACCGTCCGGTCGGTCTCGAGGCCGTGGTGCTCTCGACCCAGCACAACCCGGAAGTTTCGACCAAGTCGCTGCGCGAGGCGGTGATGGAGGAGATCCTCAAGCCCGTTCTGCCCGCGCGCTGGCTCGACAAGCGCACCAAGTTTCACATCAACCCGACGGGACGATTCGTCATCGGCGGACCGGTGGGAGATTGCGGTCTGACGGGCCGCAAGATCATCGTCGATACCTACGGCGGCTACGCGCGTCACGGCGGCGGAGCCTTCTCCGGCAAGGACCCTTCCAAGGTCGATCGCTCCGCGGCGTATGCGGCGCGTTATGTTGCCAAGAACATCGTCGCGGCAGGCCTCGCCGAGCGGTGCGAGGTGCAGCTCTCCTACGCGATCGGAGTTGCGGAGCCGACTTCCATCATGGTGGAGTCCTTCGGCACGAGCCGCTTGTCACGTGAGCAGCTGATGCTGATCGTGCGCAAGAGCTTCGACCTGACGCCTTTCGGACTGCGCGAGATGCTCGATCTCGCTCGCCCGATTTACCAGAAGACCGCCTCCTACGGCCATTTCGGCCGTACGGAGCCCGAGTTCACCTGGGAGCGGACCGACCGCGCGGCCGCGCTCGCCGCCGAGGCGAAAAGCGCCAAGGCCGCTTAAGCTCGAGCGCTGGATCGGGGCGTCGTGCCCCGCCCGGCGCGGCCACCTGCGGCGGCGGGGCACCCCGATGTGCCCGGGCCGCCAGAAATTTCCGCCGCAGCGGTGCGGCGAAGCGGCGCCTCTGAGGAGCGTTGCGACAGATCGGCTGCAAGCCGCCGGGCCGGACCCGGGGCTGCGCTCGACTGCCAGGCTCAGAGGTACGCGATTCATCTCACGGCGCTCACCGATAGTCTCTGGAGTACTCGATCATGAACGCCACGCTCAAATCTGCCGCCATCCCGAAGGACTGCAAGGTCGCCGACCTCGCGCTTGCCGACTGGGGCCGCAAGGAGATCCTCATCGCCGAGACGGAAATGCCCGGTCTGATGGCCATCCGGGAGGAGTACGTGCCTTCCCAGCCCCTGGCCGGGGCGCGCATCAGCGGCTCGCTGCACATGACCATCCAGACGGCGGTGCTGATCGAGACGCTGCAGGCACTCGGTGCCAGGGTGCGCTGGGCTTCCTGCAACATCTTCTCGACCCAGGATCATGCGGCCGCGGCCGTCGCGGCGGCCGGAACGCCGGTATTCGCCTGGAAAGGCGAGTCGCTCGCGGACTACTGGGACTACACGCATCGGATCTTCGACTGGCCCGATGGCGGCTACACCAACATGATCCTCGACGATGGCGGCGATGCGACGTTGCTGATGCACCTCGGAGTGCGGGCCGAGACCGACCCGGCAGTGATCGCGAAACCCTCGAGCGAGGAGGAGCAGGCGCTCTTTGCCGCCATCGCCGCTAAGCTGAAAACCGATCCCAAGTGGTATTCCACGCGCATCCGCCACATCAAGGGCGTGACCGAGGAGACCACCACCGGCGTCAAGCGCCTGTACCAGATGGCCAAGGAGGGCACGCTCGCCTTCCCCGCCATCAACGTCAACGACTCGGTCACCAAGAGCAAATTCGACAATCTCTACGGCTGTCGTGAATCGCTGGTCGATGGCATCAAGCGCGCGACCGACGTCATGGTGGCCGGCAAGATCGCCGTCGTCTGCGGCTACGGCGATGTCGGCAAGGGCTGCGCGCAGGCGCTGCGCGCCTTATCCGCTCAGGTCTGGGTGACGGAAATCGACCCGATCTGCGCCCTGCAGGCGGCGATGGAGGGTTACCGCGTGGTCACCATGGACTACGCGGCCGATAGAGCCGATATCTTCGTCACCGCGACGGGAAACTTCCAGGTCATCACGCACGCGCACATGCAGCGCATGAAGCACAACGCGATTGTGTGCAATATCGGCCATTTCGACAACGAGATCGACGTCGCGAGCCTCAAGCGCTACCCGTGGGAGAACATCAAGCCCCAGGTCGATCACGTGATCTTCCCCGACGGCCGGCGCCTCATCCTGCTCGCCGAGGGGCGGCTGGTGAACCTCGGCTGCGGCACCGGCCATCCGAGCTACGTGATGAGCTCGAGTTTCGCCAACCAGACGCTCGCCCAAATCGAGCTTTACGGCCATCCCGGCAAGTACCCCGTGGGCGTGTACGTGTTGCCGAAGCACCTCGATGAGAAGGTCGCCCGGTTGCAGCTCACGAAGTTCGATGCCGAGCTCACGAAATTGACCGACGTGCAAGCTCGTTACATCGGCGTGGACAGGGACGGCCCCTACAAGTCCGACCACTACCGCTACTGATCGATCGGTATCCGCGGAGCGCGCCGGGAGGGGGAAACCCCCCGCCCGGTGCGCGGGCATCGAAGGCGACTGCAACTGACGCCATTCGGCGACAGGGTTCCGTGCGGGCCCGCCGGGCCGCACGGAACCCCTTCATCGGCCTCTTCATCGGCCACCCGTGAGCGCGAGGTTGGACGGTGTGGCGGCGCCTGGAGTGTTGCAAAAGCTACCCCGCTCCCCGATGCGCCGCCTCTGCGGTGAGACTCGAGCCGAAGCGCTGGCTCGGTTCCCTTCCAACTGACACCCCACGATCGATCCGAGCTGCGAACGGTCCCCGCGCACTGCACAGCCTCGGCCCGCCCCGGCTGATGCGATATCACAGGCGCGGCTCCCAACCGAGCAACATTCGGACCGGCTTTGAAGCCACTCCGAACCTACAACATGTCGGTTCGTCGCTTTTTGTTTCATGTTGGACGCACCTTTTTTCCAAAAAACGTGTATGATTCCGCCCCGAACCCTACAGTTGGGTGTTTTCTGGAGTATCGAGTAATGGCGAAACGTCCACCGAACGACGGCGCGTCCTGGAGCGCCAGTGAGCTGAAGACCTTGAAGTCGCTCGCGAAAGCGGGAACCCCGACCAGCGAGGTCGCGAAGAAGCTCGGGCGTACCGCGGCGGCCGTTCAGCAGAAGGCCATGCGGGCTGGGATTTCCTTCCGGGCGGCCAAGAGAGCCGGCGCGCGCAAGAAGAAGTAAGACGGATGCAGTGCGGACGGGGGCTCGCCTCGCGGCGGGCCCCCGTTCCATTTTGGGGCAGCTTCGCCCTTGCCATGGCGGGCGCGAGTCGTCAAACTTGACAACGCTGATTCGTGCGGCTCGGTGCCAAGAACCAAAGAGGGGGCAGCATGCGGCGGAGCATAGGTACGACGACGGTTTTGGTGGCGTTCGCGCTGGCGTTGGCCGGCTGTGACGTGCAGGTGCAGGACGAGACACCGGCTAAATTCCAGACGAATGCCGATATCGGCATGTATCCGATCACGGCGAAGGTAACCGGGGGAGCCATGGTGAGCCCGCCGGTGTACCTGTTCCTCGTATCGGGCGGACAGAAAATTCCGCTGTCCTCCAATCCGGACGGGACCTATCAGACGATGTTTCCCGTCAAATGCACGACGGCCTTTCCGCTGCAGTATCTCGCGGTGTGGCGGGTGCAGGTCGGGGCGACGAAGCAGGCACTCTTCCCTCCGCAGCCGCGTCAGATCGAGCTGACGCCGCCGCCGCTCACCGCACAGCAGAACATCGACACCTCCGGCAAACCGGACAAGAAGACGCACACCTGGCAGGGCAGCGTGCACTTCAACTTCGTCACCGCCCCGCAGGTGCAGATTACGGGCGCAGAACTTCAACCGGTGAGCCAGGACAAGGCGGACGTGGCGGCTGCGAAGCCGATCAAAATCGCGAGCACCTTCCCCGTCAACGGCTCCTGCGGGACCCCGACGGATGTCGAGCTGACCTCGAAGGATGCGCACGCGCACGCCAACCTCGTGATCGACACCAACGATCCGGCCTACCCGCACTGGACGACGAGGGTGGACTTCGCGCCGCAGCCGCAAGGCGGTATCTGAGCTAGGGCGTCTCGCGCAGGCGGCCGCGCAGGCGCGCAATCTCCTCGGATCCGAGGCCGATCCGCGCGAGGTACGCGCGTACGCCGCCGCCGCGCTCGAGGTGCTGCAGCATGTTGTAGACGGCGGCTTCCGGGCAGCGCACCGCCTCGAGAATGTCCGCCGGGTCGCGGTCGCCGTGCCGGCGCAGGTAGGCCTCCCGCAGGTTCTCGGCGCTCGCGGCGTAGTCGGCGGCGATCGCGCTCGGAAGCACATCGGCGAGCGCCAGGAGGAGCGCGGCCACGACACCCGTGCGATCCTTGCCCGCCACGCAGTGAAAGAGGAGCGGGCCCTCTGCGGCGGCGGCGATGACAGCCAGCGCCTCTCTCAGCCGGGGCTGCAAGCGCTCGAGCACGGCGCATTTCCACTCCTCCTTGGCGCAATAGCCACCGAGCGCACCCCAGTCGCCGGGGTTATCGGTCAGTAGCGACACCGCGACATAGCGCACGCCCGGGTGCTGCGCGACCGGGCTCGGTGCGGCGGCGATCTCTTCCGGCCAGCGCAGATCGAGCACGGTCTCGACCCCGTAGGCGGCGAGTGCATCGAGCCCTTCGGGCGAGAGCTGCGCGAGGTCGTCTGCGCGTATGAGCGATCGGCGCCGGGTGATGGCGCCGTCCAGAGTCGGGAAGCCGCCGAGGTCGCGCGCGTTCAAGAGAGCGGAAAACACCGAAGGAGTGTAGCCGACCCGAGCGGGCACATGACTCGTCCCGGCGTACAATGCGAGCCATGCCGCTCAGCTCCAGCGATCGCTTTCTCGGCCGCGTCGATCATTATGCCAAGCACCGGCCGAGCTATCCCGCGGCTGCCATCGATCTGCTCGCGGCGCGCTGCGGACTCAAGGCTCAAGCCAACGTCATCGATCTGGGCTCCGGTACCGGCATTCTCTCGAGACTCCTGCTCGATCGTGGCGCGCGGGTCTACGGCATCGAGCCCAACGCGCAGATGCGCCGGTATGCCGAGGAGGCGCTCGGCGGTGGCGAGTTCCACAGCCAGGAGGGAACGGCGGAGAACACGCAAATGCCCGCTGCCTTCTTCGACCTGCTGGTCGCCGGTCAGGCCTTTCACTGGTTCCATCCGGAGCGCACGCGGACCGAGGCGCTGCGCATCCTGAAGCCCGGCGCTTGGGCGGCATTTCTCTGGAACGAACGCCCTCAGGGCACCATCGCCTTTCTCGATGAGTACGAGGCGCTGCTGCGCCGCTATGCGCCCGAGTACGATGCGATCTCGAAGCTGCGCGCCGAGCAGGGCGGCATCCGCCGCTTCTTCGGTCACGAGCCGGAGGTTGCGACGTTCGCCAATCAGCAACCATTCGATCTCAAAGGACTGACGGGCCGGGTCCAGTCCTCCTCTTACGCGCCGATGCCCGACCGTCCGGAGTACGAGCCGCTCATGGCGGGTCTCAGGGAAGTGTTCGACCGGTACCAGCAAGGCGGCCAGGTGGCCTTCCCCTACCGGACGCTCGTTTATTTCGGACAGCCGGATCGATCCGCGTAGCGCTGCCGCTCGCGCTGCCCGCTCAGGCGCTGGTCCACCAGGCGTAGAACTCGTCGAAGCCGATCGCCCCGTCGTGATTGGTGTCGATCTCGTCGAAGCCGATCTCGCATTCCTCGGAGGTCAGGTTCTCGTCCACCGATTCCATGAAGCGGATGAACTCGCCCAGCGTCAGACGGCCATCGCGGTTGAGGTCGTTGAAATCGAAGGTCTCGCGCAAGCGCCCGCGCTCCTCGGAGCCGGGGCGCACGTAATCGAGAGTCGTGCGGTCCTTGCGGGTGCGCTCGCTCATGCGGCCAGGGTAGCAAATTTCACTCCGTGGCGGTAAGCGCATCGAGGTGCGCAAAAGCGCCGCAGGCGGCTTTGGCCGATCGATTACAGTAGCCGCATGTCACCCGCGCTCGTGATTTTCGATCTCGACGGCACGCTGATCGATAGCGCGGCGGATCTGACCGCGGCGGTCAACGCCATGCTCGGGGCTTTCGGCTGCGAGCCGCTCTCGCTGGCGCAAGTGCGGCGGATGATCGGGGAGGGCGTCGCCATGCTGGTGGCGCGCTCTCTCGCCGCGCGCGGCTGCCAGCCCGCGGATCCCGCGGCTGCGACGCGGCTCTTCATGCAGCATTACGAAGCCGATGCGATCTCGCGCACGACGGCCTTCCCTGGCGTGCGCGCAGCTCTCGAGGCCCTGCGTGCCGCTGCCATTCCGCTTGCGGTGTGCACCAACAAGCCCGCGCGCATCACGAGTCGCATTCTGGAGAGCCTCGGGCTGGCCCGCTTCTTCGAGCGCGTGATTGCAGGGGACTCGCTGCCGTTTCGCAAACCCGATCCGCGGGTGGTGCTCACGCTGCTGGAGGCGTTCGCTGCGCCCGCGGCAAGATCCCTCCTGGTCGGTGACAGCGAAATCGACGCGGCGACCGCCCGCGCGGCGCAGGTCCCCTTCGTTCTCATGAAGCACGGCTATCGGCGCGGTCCCTCCGAGGAGATCCCCTGCATCGCCTCGCTGGAAGGGTTCTCGGAGCTGCCGGCGCTCGTGCGCACCCTGCCGGGCTGAGACGAGCCCGCGGCGCGGTCGCGCGTTCCCTTCGGCGCGTGGCGGGTGTATGGTAGCGCTACCGTTAAAATTGGGAACGCAAACCGGCTCCCGCGGAGACACCGATGATGCTGCGCCGATTCTGGTTTCTGGTGGCTGCGCTGCCGCTCGCCGGCGCGATCATCGCTCCGGCGCGTTGCGAAGCGACACCGCCACCCTTTCACAGTTTCAAGGTTACCGTCTACATCCCGGTGCAGGTCGTCAAGCGCATGGCGCAGGATCCCGCCTGGATGCGCTCGAGCTGGCGCACGGTGAGCAGCCGCTTGCACGTCGATCAGGTGTTCATCGAGGACTACCGCTCGGGGGTCAGCGCGGACGATGCGACCCTCTCGCGGGTAAAGCGGTTCTTCCTCTCGCAGGGCGTCGCGGTCGCAGGCGGCATGGCGATGTTGGGCGCCGGACGGAGCGCCCAGTTCGAGACGCTCGACTACGCCCTGCCGCG
>DATFCZ010000011.1:0-14588 GCA_035252605.1 Steroidobacteraceae bacterium | reverse complement strand
TGAGCTCGAGGATCTCTCCCTTGACGTCCACCGTGATCTTGCGCGAGAGGTCGCCGCGCGCCACGGCCGTGGTCACTTCCGCGATGTTGCGGACCTGGCCGGTGAGATTCGTGGCCATGGCGTTGACGCTGTCCGTGAGATCCTTCCAGGTGCCCGCGACTCCCGGCACGATCGCCTGGCCGCCGAGCTTGCCCTCGGTACCGACTTCGCGCGCGACGCGCGTCACTTCGGAGGCGAACGAGCGCAGCTGGTCCACCATGGTGTTGATGGCTTCCTTGAGCTGCAGGATCTCGCCCCGCACGTCCACCGTGATCTTGCGCGAGCGATCGCCGCTCGCCACCGCGATGGTCACTTCGGAGATGTTGCGGACCTGACCGGTCAGGTTGCTCGCCATGGAGTTGACGCTGTCGGTGAGATCCTTCCAGGTGCCGGAAACGCCGGCGACCGCGGCCTGACCGCCGAGCTTGCCTTCGGTACCGACCTCTCTCGCGACGCGCGTCACCTCGGAGGTGAAGGCGCTCATCTGCTCGATCATCGCGTTGACGATGCTGGCCGAGCGCAGGAACTCGCCCTGCAGCGACCGCCCGTCGACCTCGAGGCTCATGGTCTGCGAGAGGTCCCCCTTGGCGACCGCCGCGATGGCGCGCGTCACTTCCGCCGTCGGCCAGAGAAGATCATCGATGAGCGTATTGACCGAGCTTTCCATCGCGCCCCAGGAACCCGAGCGGTGATCGAGCACCACTCGATGGCGCGTGCGGCCCTCCCGGCCGACGATGCGCCCGGCGCGCTCGATCTCCTTCGCGAGCCGCTCGCTCGAGCTCACGATTTCGTTGAAGATGTCCGCCACCTTGCCGGCAAGGCCCGCCTTGTCCCCGGGCAGCCGCACCGAGAAGTCGCCGTCGCGCACTGAGCGCAGGGCGCGCAGCACCTCGCGCAGATCCAGGGCATCGAGGTCGGCGCGCGCAGCGCCATTCGTCTTGCGGCGTCTGGCCTCTGATCCTTGTTCTTGTGACTGCATTCTCATGCTCCAGCGTGATGGCCGGGCCGCGCGCGGGCGGCAGCGGGCTCAGGATGTGAAACGAGCGGGAGCCGGTCGATGCCGGCAAAGGGGGACCGCCGGCGCTCTAGGCACCGGAGATGGCGTCTTCTGCCAAACGGGCGCGACGATTCCAGTCGCCGCTCCGCTGACAGTCCGCTCTGGACCACGGACAATCTCCCGCAAGCTGCGTCCGGATTTCCGTGCGACTCAAGGGCCCCGACTGCAAGATTCTAGTAATGAGCGCCGGGTAGCCTCTTCGGGACTGACCGGCCCTGAGACCATAGCGGAAAGGCGCCAGCGAGGCAAAGAGTATCCGACGGGCGCGGCGAGCGAGTAAGCCCCGGCGGGAACTGCGTCGACCGGTGAGTCAGCCCTCATTCAGTATTCGTGTGCTATAGTAGGCAGGCGGAAAGTATAAATTCGAGTCGCACACTCGTTCTGCCAACGAGCAGGATCTGATGATCAATGGGTCGCAGCCGGTCGGGAACGAAGCTCCCGCGCCGGAGCCCCGCTCCGGGAGGCTCTCGGTGGCGGCGCTACGCAGCGCCGTCCCCGGACGCATGTGGGGCGGCAAGGGGTGCGGCGCGCCTTGCGATTTCTGCCGGGTGCTCGTCGCTGCGGAAGAAGTCGAATACGAAGTCGAAGCGCGTATCGGCGGCGAGAGCCTGATCCTGCACTTTCATCCCCGCTGCTATGACACCTGGCTGACGAGCCGCGGGTCGGAGTCCCGCGAGCCGCCCTCGCGCGAGCCCGCCAAGTGACGGCTCGAGCTTGACCTGAGCCTTCTTCAGCGGCTGCGCCATGCGATGACCGACTGGCGCTGCTCCCCGAGTTTCTCGATTCCGAGGCGCACCGTGTCGCCCGCTGCGAGGTAGCGCGGTTCGGGCTTGCGGCCCATGCCGACACCGGGCGGAGTTCCGGTGGTGATGATGTCACCGGGCTCGAGCGTCATGATGCAGCTGACGTAGCTGACGAGCCTGGCGATGCTGAAGATCATGGTGCGAGTGTTGCCGCTCTGCATTCGCTGCCCGTTGACGTCGAGCCACATCTCGAGGCTCTGCACATCCCCGACTTCATCCCGCGTCACGAGCCAGGGTCCGACCGGCCCGAAGGTGTCAAAACCTTTGCCCTTGTCCCAGGTGCCACCCCGCTCGAGCTGGTATTCCCGCTCCGAGAGGTCGTTGACGACGCTATAGCCCGCGACGTACTCGAGGGCATTTCGCTCCTCCACGTAACGCGCAGTGCTGCCGATGATGACGCCGAGCTCGACCTCCCAATCGGTCTTCCTCGAACCTCGCGGGATCATGACATCATCATTGGCTCCCTGTAGGCAGCTCACCGCCTTGCTGAACACTACGGGCTCAGTGGGAATGGGTAGATTCGACTCCGCCGCATGATCGGCGTAATTGAGGCCGATCGCGATGAACTTGCGGCTCACCGCAACAGGCACGCCGAGCCGCGGATTGCCGGGTGCGACGGGGAGCGAAGCCGGATCGATCGCGGCAAGCCGTGCAAGTCCTGTCGGGGAAAGATGCTCCGCGCTGATGTCGGCGATGTTGCCCGCGAGGGAGCGGATGCGGCCATGGGAGTCGAGCATTCCGGGCTTCTCATAGCCGGCGGGGCCGTAGCGCAGGAGTTTCATCCGCGTATGCTAGCGCCGCCCCACCCGCTACCGCGAGCCTTGCGACCTCGTGTTAAGCTTGATCCGGTCGCGCCAAATTTTAAGAATGGCCCGGGGGTGGTCGCGCCGCAAAGGCTCCAGGCGACTGATGAATCTGCTGGTCCGGCTCAACGTGGTGTTCATCGTCGCCTTTGCATTGGCAGGGGTGATCGCGCACGAGGTGTTCACCTCGCTGCAGCGCGCCGACGCTCGGCGCGAAGTACTCGCCACCGCCGGCCTCATGCTCGATAGCGCGCTCGCGAGCCGTGCCTATACCGCCCATGAGATCGATCCGTTGCTCGTCGGCCGCATGCAGGACAGCTTTCTGCCGCAGAGCATTCCCTTCTATGCCGCCACCCAGACCTTCACGGCACTGCGCAAGCTCCATCCGGCCTTCACCTACAAGGAAGCGGCGCTCAATCCGAGCAATCCCCGCGATCGAGCAACCGACTGGGAAGCGGACATCATCGATCAGTTCCGCAATCACCCGCACTCGGAGCAGATCGAGGGCGAGCGCGCGACTCCCATGGGCGCCTCGCTCTATCTCGCTCGTCCCATCCGCTCATCGCCCGAATGTCTTTCGTGCCACGGACTGCCCTCCGCTGCGCCCGCCTCGCTCATCGCCCGCTATGGTAAGGATAACGGCTTCGGTTGGGGCGCCAACGAGGTGATCGGCGCGCAGATCGTCTCGGTGCCGTTTACCGATGCGGCGTCCGCGGCGCAGCACATCTTCTCGGCAGTCATGGCGGTCACCGCAGCCGTGCTCGCCGCGCTCCTCATCATCGTCAACGCCACGGTCTGGTGGATGGTGGTGCGCCCCCTTCGCCAGATGAGCCGCCACGCGGACCAGGTGAGCCTAGGACAGGCGACCCACGTGACCTTCGAGGGCGGAGCAGACGGTGAGATTGCGGCACTTGCAGCGGCCTTCGAGCGCATGCGCAAGAGCCTGGACAAGGCGCTGAAAATGATCGGGGGCCCAGGCCGTGGCGCGTGACATCTTCGTCAGCTACTCGCAGCCGGACCGCGACTGCGCCTACGAGTTGACCCATCACCTCGAGGCGAAGGGCTTCAGCGTCTGGATCGCGCCCCGGGACGTCTCGCCCGCGGCGGAGTGGGCCTGCGAAATCATCGATGCCATATCCGCCGCCCGCGTCATGATCCTCGTGTTCTCCGAAAGCAGCAACAGCTCCCCCCAGGTGCGGCGCGAAGTCGAGCGGGCGGTCTCCAAGGACCTGCGCGTGCTGCCCTTCCGCCTGGAGAACGTGTTGCCCTCGAAGAGTCTCGAGTACTTCCTCAGCAGTCAACACTGGCTCGACGGGTTCCCCGCGCCCCGCGAGCCTCATTACGAGCGGCTCTGCGGGTTCCTGCGGCAATGCTTGCCGGACAACACCTCCAAGCCGGCGGTGGAGCCCGCGCCGACTGCTGCCCCGCCGCTCGCCGCCGTCCACGCCCAGTCTTCCCTGAAAGAGAGCACGCGGGTCTCGGCCGAGCAGCTGCGGGCGCTCGAGACGAGGCTCGCCCGCATCCTCGGACCGATCGCCCCCATCCTGGTCGACCGCGCCGCCGCTGCCGCCAGCGATCTCGCCGATCTCGAGCGCCGGCTCGCTGCCGAGCTCGACTCGCCCGAGGACCGAAGCCGCTTCCTCCGATCGCATCAGTAGTCTCTTGAGCACCGCCGGCTGACACGGATATGCCCCAGGAAATGCTCGCGACGAGCGCGCTAGAGAACGCCGCAGCTCCGCAGCCTGCCCGCGCAGCCGCGCCGGACGGCCGGCTGCCGATCGTCATTGCGGTCACCGGACACCGTCACCTGCGCCCCGCCGACCGGCCGCAGCATCGCGACTGCGTTCGCGAGCTCTTTGCGCAATTGCGTCAACGTTATCCCTCCACACCCTTGAGAATCGTCAGCGCGCTCGCGGAGGGTGCCGACCGTCTGGTGGCGGAGGTCGCACTCGAGGAGGGGCACGAGCTCCTCGTGCCCCTGCCGCTGGAGCCTGCCGATTACGAGCGCGATTTCCCCGAGAGCATCGCCGAGTTTCATTCGATGCTGCGGCGCATTCCGCCCGAGCAGGTATTCGTGTTGCCGCCGGCCCCCGGCTCGGAGCATGCGCAGCTGACGCCGCACGAGCGGCGGGAGCGGCGCTACCGGGCTGTGGACCTCTTCCTCGCCCAGCAGAGTCACCTGCTGCTGGCGCTCTGGGACGGGCGGCCCACGACCGCGATCGCCGGAACGGCCGCGGTGGTGCACCTGAAGCTCGAGGGCCCCTCCGGCACGCCCGAGGCGGGCCTCAGGCCGCTCGATGCCGAGGACGGCGGCCCCGTCTACCACATTCACGCGCCGCGGGCCGGCGAAGCCGGCCAGGCAAACCCAAAGCCCGCGTGGCTTTTTCCTCAGGAAGGCGATGAGGCGCTGTTTCACACCCTGTGCAGCCGCCTGGAGCGATTCAACAGCGAGCCCCTGCGGCGCTCGATCGCGGACCGGCTGCCGGATGCAGCCGCGGCGCTCCTACCTGATGTCGCTTCGCGCGGCGCGGCCGAAAGGACCCTCGCCACGGCTTTTGCCGCCGCCGACCTGTTGGCGCGTCACTACCAGCGGATCACCCGAGTGGTGCTGAGGCTCACCCTGCTATTTGCGGCGCTTCTTGCGCTGACCTTCGAGCTGTACGCGGAAATCCTGCCTTGGCGCGCGCTCCCCGCGGGCTATCTTGCGGCATTCGCATCGCTGACCGGAATTCTCCTCTGGCAGAGCCGACGCGACGTCCAGGGCCGATATTTGGACTACCGCGCGCTCGCTGAAGGCCTGCGCGTACAGTTCTATTGGCGGCTCGCCGGACTTCCTGACAGTGCCTCATCCTCGTACCTGCGCAAGCAGCTCGATGAGCTGCGCTGGATACGTGAGGCACTGCGGGCCGCAGCGGCGCTCACACCCGCGCAGGCGGCGCACCCGGAGCTTGCCATCGAGCACTGGGTCGGCGGTCAGGCCGTTTACTACGCCGATCGCGCACACTCGCAGCGCAAACGGCTGCACGATCTCGAGCGCCGCTCGCGGGTATTCCTCGGGGCAGGCCTGCTCGCCACGGTCATTCTGGTGGTGTTCTGGAGCCCTCTCGAGACGCTGCCCCTCTGGCACCGATGGCTCGTCGTGCTCATGGGCTTTGCGCCGATCGGCGCGGCGCTCTGGGAAACCTATGTCGAGCGACTGGGTCTTCGGACCCAGGTCAATCAGTACGCGCGTTTCGCGGGTATTTTCCGGCGTGCCAAGCGGTTTGCGGAGCGCCTCGACCGCCATCCGACGCGCCACGACCGGCATCATGCTCTCACCGCCTTGCTGCGCGAGCTCGGGCGTGAGGCGCTGATGGAAAACGGCGATTGGGTGCTGCTGCTGCGCGAGCGGCCGATCGTTCTGCCCAAGGGCTGAGCCGACGGGGTGGTGGAGCCAGCCGGGATCGAACCGGCGACCTCTTGCATGCCATGCATTGGCATATTCCGAACTCTGCTCCACTCCTCCGCGCTAGATAGCGAGCGCCACACCCTATTTTTACAGGCTCTTTAGCGAATATTCCGCGCTCTGCCTGGGAACAGTGCGGCAAAGCTCAGAAACGAGTAAACTGTACCCATTCGGTACCTCGCCGACCAACATGGGCGCAAACAATGAGCAGCCGCATCTGGACGGAAACCTGGCTTCGCAGCCTCCTCAAGAACCCTCCTCCGCAGCGCCGCACGTACACCGAGAAGGGCCGCAAGGGCCTCATGCTTCGGCACCACCCGGGTGGCACCCTCACCTTCCTCGTGCGCTACCACCGCGGCGCCGAGCAGGTCCTCGTGACGATCGGCAACTATCCCGAAGTGACGCTCGAGCGCGCGCACGACGAGCACGCGCAGGTCCGGCGCATGTTGGCCCAGGGACTCGACCCGGCCGAGGAGCGCGCCCGCGCGGCCGAGGAGCAGAAGCGCGCCCGCGAGCAGCGGGCCACGAGCAACGCCACTACGGCCGCCAACGTGGTCGCGGAGTGGGCCTGGCATTACGCCCGCCGCGAGCGCAAGCGGCCGCGTGAAGCGGTGCGGCTGCTGCGGCACTACGTCGCTGACCCGTGGAAAGACCGGCCGGTGCGCGAGCTCACGCGGCGCGATGCGGTGCTGCTCCTTGATCGGATCCGCGCCCGCGCGCCCGTCATGGCGAATCGAATCTTCAGCCTCGCGTCCCAGGCGTTCACTTTCGCCGTCGCGCGCGACCTGACGACCGTCAACCCGTTCATCGGCGTTCCGCGCCCGGGCGGAGATGAGGCGCCGCGCAGCCGCAAGTTGACCGACGCCGAGATCGCCTCGGTCTGGAAGGGGCTCGGCGCTGCCGAGTTCAAAGCTAGCCAGACCGTGCGCCTCGCCTTGAAATTGGTCCTCGTCACCGCTCAGCGCCCCGGCGAAGTCGCCGGCATGCGTTGGGATGAGATCGATACCGACGCCGCACTCTGGACTATTCCGGCCGAGCGCTCGAAGAACGGCCGCGAGCATCGCGTGCCGCTTTCTGGCCTCGCCCTCGAGCTGCTCAGTCAGCTGCGGCCGCTCGCCAAGGGACGGCCGCATGTATTCCCGAGCGCCCACGCGACACAGAAGCGCGATGAGCCCATGCTCGAGCTGGCGCTGTCGCGGGCACTTCGAAACAACCGCAAAAACGAGCGCGTGCTCGGTATCGACTGGTTCACCCCGCATGATCTTCGCCGCTCCGCAGCTAGTGGCATGACCGCACTCGGGATCGCGCGGCTATTCGTGAGCAAGGTGTTGAATCACTCCGACCGCGACGTGACCGGCCGCGTGTATGACCTAAACGAGTACGCGGCCGAGAAGCGCACCGCGCTCGATACCTGGGCCGACCATCTGAGAGCGATCCTTGCCGGCAAAGCGCCCAAGATCGTGCCGCTGCAGAGGAAGCGAGCCACCGCGAGGGCAATAGCATGAAAGCTAAGAGAGGCAAGCGCGGCCGCAAGCCGAAGGCCTCGGTATGGGGGGCTTCGCCTCGATCGGGCGTTGATCTGACCTTCCGCACTGCGAATGAATTTCGCGACCGCATTGCTGGCATCTACGTACCCCGCAACAATCTGAAGATATACCGCTACTGGTGCGATGAGTACCGGAAGGCCGGCGGGGTGTACAACGGGTGTCGCCACACCTCTCGCACAGCCACCGGGATCGCGAACAAGGCAGCGGCTCAGAAATTTCCCGGCACCGCGAAGAAAACCAAAGACCGAGAAACGCGCATCGGGCAAATCATCAAAGAGATCGAAAGCGCCGGCGAGCAGCTCGCGCGATGGAACGAGCAGGCCGTAGAACCCTTCACGCGAGATTACAACATCGCAGTTGTCAGACTCCGGCTCGCCAAAGGGATGATGCGCGAGGGGCAAGCATGGCCGAATCGCGCAGGCCTCTGGCCTGACTCGGTGCTCGCAGACCTTGGCGCTGCGCCGGCCCTTTCCGACCTCGAGCAGGCATTCCTCCTCGACCCTACCGCGCCCGTCGCTGGCTCGCCGCAGCGCTTGGCGTCATCGCTCGCCGCGGCGTTGCTCCAATGCAATGCGGACCTCCAAGCTGCAACCGCGCGCGCGATCAAGGCGGAGGCGAGGAACACGGAATTCGAGCGGGCACTGTGCGATGCCAACCGCAAGGGCCTTCTATGCGGAAACTACCAAGCAATAACGAAACTGAAAGCCCTCATCGGTGCTTAATTTCTCTTCTCCAGCGGACCACCCTGTCAAGCATTTGTTGACGCGCTGATTCTCTGCAATAGATTTCCTCACTGCTCATCAATTTTCCGGCATTCGCCGAAGGAGCAGTGAAGTGGAAGCAATCGATCCTTTCGTGCGCGCGAAAACCATCTGCGGATGGCTCGGCGGCTGCTGCCGCCGGACGCTGTACGTCTACGTGCAGACGGGCAAATTCCCGAAGCCAGACCGGCCAGCGAAGTGCCGCGGCGAACCCGATCTTTGGAAGGAAAGTACCGCGCGCCGCGGAATCGAAGCCTTCGCGGGTCACGACGCCTGATGCGCCCAAAAAGCGCCGCAGCCGGAGCTCGCGACTCCGGTGCGGCAGGTTCAGGGGATGCCGTCTCAGACGGCGCGCGCATCGTAGCTTGCCTTGGCTGCGGAGTCGAGACCGGCGATGCGGAAGGGATCTGCGGGGATTGTCGGCATAGTGATCGACTTAACGGGACATGCGTCACCGGACCCGGGCGCCCATGCCCGGAATGCGGGGGCGAGTGATCGCGCTGCGTCCCTATCAGCTGAAGGCAATCGAGCAGCTTGATGCCGCGATCGCCGCAGGTAAGCGCGCTCCGCTCCTCGTAGTGCCGACCGGGGGCGGCAAAACCGTCATCGCCTCGCGCCTCATCGAGCGCATTGTCGAACGGGGCGGCTCTGCGCTCTTCATCGCCCCTCGTCGGGAGCTCGTCACCCAGGCTTCGAGACAGCTTGCACGCATTGGAATCGGGCACGGCGTGCTGCTCGCCGGCGCTGACGCCGAAGGCGGCCTATATTCCAACATCCAGGTCGCCTCAATCGATACCCTCCTCTCCCGCATCGTTCGCCGACAACGCCTGCAGCCCTTTCCCATTCAACTCATCATCGTCGATGAGGCCCACCTCAGCATCACGGCCACTCGACGCAGTCTCCTCGAGCTGTGGCCCGAGGCGCTGCGCATCGGGCTCACTGCGACCCCGACCCGCAAGGACGGCAAGGCGCTCGGGCTGCTTTACGACCAGCTGATCGAGCCCGTAACCGTCGCCGACCTGGTGCTCGATGGATTCCTCGTGCCCGCGCGATATTTCAGCGTCAGCGAACCGGATCTCAAGCGCGTTCGCACCGTCGCCGGCGATTACCACCAGGCCGAACTCGAGCGCGCGGTCAATCGCCCCGAGTTGGTCGGTGACGTCGTTGCCCATTGGCTCAAGCACGCTGCGACCCGGCGCAGCGTCGTGTTCGCGACCTCCATAAAGCACTCGGTGGCATTATGCGAAGAATTCCTGCGCTCCGGTGTCGCAGCCGAGCATGTCGATGCGGACACGCCGCAGGCCTTTCGCGATGCTACGTTCGAGCGCTTCCGTGCCGGCGCGACACAGGTACTCACGAATTGTTTTCTCGCAAGTTATGGCTTCGATCTCCCGGAGCTCTCGTGTGTCGTACTCGCGCGTCCCACCAAATCGCTCATGTTGTATCTGCAGATGATCGGCCGAGGTCTGCGCACTGCAGAAAGCAAAAGCGACTGCCTTGTGCTCGATCACTCGGGATGCGTCCACCGTTTCGGGTTCGCACACGATGAACGCCAGTGGACGCTCGAGGGCGAGCAGGCCCTGGTGCAGCAGGAGAATTCGGAGCCAGAGAGGCGCGAGGCCAAGCAGCTCACCTGCCCGGAATGCTCATGCGTCTTCGGCGGCGCGAGGCTCTGTCCCGAGTGCGGTTATTTCTTCGCACCAAAGGGCAAGGAGATCCGCACGCTCGAGGGCGAGCTCGTGGAGATCGGCGAGGCGCTCACGCGGGAGCTACAGGACCGCGCTGCTTTCTACGCGGAGCTGCGCGGGGTCGCCGCCGAGCGGCATTGGAAACCGACTGCGGCGGCGTGTCAGTTCAAGGAGCGATATGGCGACTGGCCACCGCGGGCGTGGAACAGCATGCCGATCGCCGAGCCTTCGATCGAGACGAGGCGCTGGGTTCAGTCCCGAATGATTGCCTGGCGAAAGTCGCGCGACGGCGCCGGGAGAGCCGCATGAGGCTCAATGCCGCAGAAATTCACGCGCGCGTGGACTGGCCGCTCATTCTCGAGCAGCTCGGAATCGGCGATTCGTTTTTGCGCATTCGGAAGGCCGGCCCGTGCCCGGCCTGTGGTGGCCGTGATCGCTACACGTTCGACAATCGCCACGGCCGCGGGGACTTTATCTGTCGGCACTGCGGCGCCGGCGATGGCTTCGAGCTTCTCGAGCGCGTGCATGGCTGGAGCTTCTCCGAGGCGAGGAAGCGCGTCATCGAGGCTGCGGGCCTGGCGATCGCTTCAGGGCAAGCTGCGGCCGCGGCGCACAGTCCCGCGAGGTCGACAGGCGAGCCCGCGCGACCCACGCATCGCGTGCTCGAGATCCTGCGCACCGCGTGCGAGCCGACCGAGGTGGAAGAGACGCGTCAGTACCTCGCGGCTCGCGCACTCTGGCCGCTACCCGCCGACGTTTCGCTGCGCGCGCACGCATCGCTTGAGTATTTCGAGGAGCGTGAGCGCATCGGGCGCTTCGCGGGCCTCGTGGCTCTCGTGAGTGATGTCGAGGGCGAGCTCGTCACCGCACACCTCACCTACCTCGAGCACGGCCGCAAGCTCGAGCTGCACGAGCCGCGAAAGCTCCTCTCCCGCCTGACTGGCCGCAAAGGCTGCGCGGTGCGCCTCGTTCAGCCGGATGATGGCGTGCTCGGCATCGCCGAGGGCATCGAGACTGCGCTAAGCGCCTATCGATTGTTCGCGGTTCCAACCTGGGCCGCACTTAATGCAGCACTGCTCTCGCGGTTCGAGCCGCCGCCGGGCCTGCGCAAGCTCGTCGTCTTTGCGGACCGCGACGTCGCGGGCCTCGAGGCCGCCGCCCAGCTGCTCGAGCGCCTGCAGGGCTCCTTGCCGGTGGAGATCCGCACGCCGCCCGCGCCCCTAAAAGACTTCAACGACCTGCTAACCCGCCGCGCAAGCGGCCCGGAGCCTCAAACGTGAACGATCCGATCCCCCACTTCGCCATGATGCCCTGGTTCCCGCGCGACTTTGCGAGCTCCACGCTGCTCTGGCCGCTCATCGCCCGGGGTGCCTACCGGGAGCTCCTCGACCTGCAATGGAACTTGAGCAGCGTCACCCAGGCGGGCTTGTTGCCGGATGATCCGGAGGCGCTGCGCAATGCGATCCGGGCAACACCCGCGGAGTGGAAAGTCGCCTGGCCGTTCGTGGAGCCCAAATTCCCGGTGATCACCGGCGGCAGGCAGAACGCGCGCCTCGAGCAGCACCGGCAGAGGGCCGTGCGGGATTACCTCGCCCGCCAGAGGGGCGCCAAGGCCACGAATGCCAAGCGCTGGGGGCGAGGAGTATGAGCAGAGCGAACCCGCGCCTGAACGCGCTCAAGAGCCGGGTGCTGGCCGAGCGTCGACGCCGCGGCGATGAGGGCTATGTGGACGATCACGTGAAGCGCATCGCCGTGCATCTCGTAATCGAGGAGATCGAGCTCGCCGATCTCTCCCCGGCCGCATCCTTCGTAGTCGCGAACGCTGTCGGATTGAGCGTCGCCGATTACATCGCCGCGATCTCCTGGCTCGATCCGGACCATGCGGCCCTCCTTCGTCAACATTCGAATTGAGGCAAGTCCCGTGGGCCATCGCTCACCGATTCGCTCAGCGTATCACTCAGCGACTCGCTCACCGATTCGCTCAGCGACTCGCTGGGCGACCGTTTCAGCGACTCGCTCAAGGGTCGCTGTCTATGCGACTCGCCACCATCTCCATCTCCATCTTAAATCCCCGGATGGCCTGCGAAGGGAGAGACGGAATTCTGACCCTCGACGGAGTACTGGAATTGAGGGCCTTTTTGCCCCCGCCCGCCGGCAGCTTTCCCCGCTCGAGAACCCGCGTGGCCTCTCGGCGCCGACCGCGGCGAGTCTCGAAGCGAAAGGCCCGTCCGGAATGAGGGTGCGCTTGCGTGTTCTGCAATAGGTCTGTGAGCTTTCTAGCCATACAAAACCGCATGTTGCGTTCTCTCCAGGAAGCCATGTCGCGTTGAAGGTACAGTTCCGGTACAGTGCTCGTTATCGCCAGCATCTTGGCGGGAAGGTTTGATGGCTCGGAATCAGAGCAACTGCAGCGTGTGCAGGCACCCGGATCGGGTGCGCGCCGAGATCGCTCTTGCGACCGGAGAACGGCGCACGGTTGTCGCCCGACGCTTTGGCCTGAGCCACTACGCGCTGAAAAGGCACTTCACGAAGCACGTGAGCGAGGACCGGCTCGCGAGCTTGCTGTCTGCGAAACAGCGCCAGGAGTTCCTCGAGACGGTCATCGATGAGAACGAGGGCGCGATCGAGCACGCCAAGGGGCTGCGCGCCGGCCTTGAGCAGCGCTTCTACGCGGTGCTGAAGGCGGCCGCGGACGACATGGTGCTCGTCGCCCTCGGCCGTGAGCTTCGCCAGGTGAACGACTCGATCGCGAAGATGACCGGCGAGCTCGCGGCAAGCCCGCTCGTGAGCGTCGCCAATAACCAGATGTCTGTTGCGGTATTCATGGACTCGCCAGAGAACGCGGCCTTCTGGGCCGAGGTGATCGAGGCGCTCCACGATTTGCCGAACTTCCATGACATCCACACCAGACTATCCGGGCTCGTGAGACGGCACGAGCGGACTGGTGACGGTGGCGCGATCCTCCCGGCGCTCGCCCACGACCCCCCGCATGTCGACGAAACCGTCCCATAAGGCCACTGGGAAGCCGCCGGCGCCACGCAGGACCGGAGTGGCACACCGTGGGCTCTCGGAAGCGCTGCAAGCCGACTGGCGGGCTCGTGCGCGGCCGAATCAGCTTCCGCCCCCAGGTGCCTGGCGCGTGTGGCTACTGATGTCAGGGCGCGGATTCGGCAAGACCGAGTGCGGTGCGCAATGGACGCGCTCGCTCGCCGAGTCTGGCCAGTACGGCAGCATCGCGCTCATCGGGCAAACCGCGAGTGCGGTGCGCGAGGTCATGGTCGAGCGCGTGCTCTCGATTGCGCCGCGCTGGGCGATGCCGGTGTACGAGGCCTCTCGAGCGCGCATGCGCTGGCCGAACGGGTGCGTCGCGCTCTGCTACAGCGCCGATCAGCCGGAAAGGTTGCGCGGTCCGCAGCACGCAGCGGCCTGGATTGACGAGCTCGCATCTTTCCGCCGCGCCGATGATGTCTGGTCGACGCTCCTGCTCGGCCTGCGCGTCGGCGCCGACCCCCGCATCTGCATCACGACGACACCGAAGCCGACGCGACTCATTCGGGATCTCGTCTCGCGCGAGCAGAAGCCGCAGCGGCCTGAAGGCGATGTCGTCATTACCCGCGGGGCGAGCCGGGAGAACGCCGCGAATCTTGCGCCCGGGTTCCTGAGCGAGCTGGCGAGCCGCTATGCCGGGACGCGCATCGGCCGCCAGGAGCTCGAGGGCGAACTGCTCGAGGACGTACCCGGGGCGCTCTGGTCGCACGAGCTCATCGAGGCGACACGGGTCGAGGTGGCGCCGGCGGACCTCGAGCGCATCGTGATCGGAGTCGACCCTGCGGGCTCGACCGAGGAAGGGGCGGATGAGACGGGCATCATCGCGGTAGCCCGGGGCCGGGACGGGCACGCCTACACCATTGCCGACTACAGCGGCCGCTTCACTCCGATCGAGTGGGCGCGCGTTGCGGTGCGCGCCTTTCACACGCTGCGGGCCGATAAGATCGCCGTAGAGCGAAATTATGGCGGCGATATGGCGCTTGCCAACATCGCCGCGGTGGATCCGGCGGTACCGGTGAAGGCAATTACCTCGAGCCGCGGTAAGGTGCTGAGGGCCGAGCCCGTCGCCTCGATCTTCGAGCAGGGCCGCGCGCACCTGGTGGGGGAGCTCTCGGAGCTCGAGGATCAGATGTCCTCGTTCACCGCCGACTGGAACCGGGCCCGCGACGGCAGTCCCGATCGGGTCGACGCGATGGTATTTGCCCTTACCGAGCTCATGCTCGGGGAACCCTTGGGCGGGTTCATCAAGCCCGATGCGCTGCTCGCTCCGGTCGAGAAAGGGAGCGCCACGCGGGCGCCCATCGAGATGCCGACCACGGTGCGCGGGATTTTCGCTATCGCCGCCGGCGGAGTCGGACCGGAGCCCGATGCCCTCGGCGTCGTGTATTTCTCATACT
>DATFCZ010000010.1:0-12956 GCA_035252605.1 Steroidobacteraceae bacterium | reverse complement strand
CAGTCGCGCCCGCCGGGCATCGTCTGCCCGTCCGGCTCGGCTATTGGCTCGTTGACTCAGTTCCACGCGTTCTGCGTCCGAGAGGGTGATCGTGCTCATGGGCACGATCATACTATCATTTCAGTTGTTACGGTACACTAGTCGACCGGCGACTCCAGGGAGTCAATGACCAAGGTGGCTCGCAACCACGTCACTGATCTTCGCGGCGCATCCCGCGTCCTGGTTGACGCGATCGCCGGCATTACACGGCTCGTCGAGGCAATGCATGCAAACATCGCGAAGACACCGACCCGGCTCGCCGGTGCATTCGTGGGTGGCGCGGTGAATGGCGCTACCGCGGTTGTTTACTCGAGCATTCGTGGCATCGTACGCGCAGTCGGCGCAGGGGTCGACCTTGCGCTGGGGGCCGGGGCGCCCGGACTGGGCCATATCGAGTCTGCCGCCGCATGCGAATCCGCGATTGCAG
Source organism: Steroidobacteraceae bacterium (assembly GCA_035252605.1). Lineage (GTDB taxonomy): Bacteria > Pseudomonadota > Gammaproteobacteria > Steroidobacterales > Steroidobacteraceae > 13-2-20CM-66-19. Next base: position 12,490 of record DATFCZ010000010.1, on the reverse strand, counting down.
CCCTGAACGGCGTGTTAGGGGACTACCTGGCCGAAACCGCTAATCCGCTTGCGGTCACGATGCATCTGCGGCGCGACGGGAAGCCGCTTGAGCTGACGCGCGAGGGGCTCGCAGCTCAAATTCAAGTTCCGAGCTCCAAGGTGCTCGTGCTAGTGCATGGGCTTTGCCGAAATGATCGCGGCTGGCAGCGCGATGGGCATGACCACGGCGCCGAACTCGCCCGCGATCTCGCCTACACGGCCGCATATCTGCAGTACAACACGGGCTTGCACGTCTCGACGAACGGACGTGCGTTCGCGCAGACCCTCGAAGAGTTGGTGGCCAGCTGGCCCGTTCCACTGAAGGAGGTATCGATTCTCGCGCACAGCATGGGCGGTCTGGTGGCGCGCAGTGCCTACCACTACGCGTCGGTGGCGGGTCACGCGTGGCCGCGCAAGCTGCGCAAGCTCGTCTTTCTCGGCACACCGCATCACGGCGCGCCACTCGAGCGTGCTGGCCATTGGTTCAACCTGCTCTTGGAGGCGACACCCTACACCGCGCCATTCGCGCTGCTGGGAAAGATCCGGAGCGCCGGCATCACGGATCTGCGTCACGGGTATGTGCTCGAGGAGGACTGGAAGGGTTACGACCGCTTTGCAGATCGCTGCGAATCGTGCCGCACCCTGCCGCTCCCCAAACGCGTAAAGTGCTACACAATCGCAGCAACGATCGGGCATGCGCGGTCTCCTTGCCGCGACCAGCTGATCGGTGACGGGCTCGTTCCCGTCGCGAGCGCGCTCGGAGAGCATCGCGATTCGCGGCGCAGGCTGGGCTTTTCGCGAGCGCGCCAGTGGACCGCCACGGGCACGAGCCATGTGGGCCTGCTCCGCTCAGGTCAGGTGTACGAGCGGATTCGCTGTTGGTTCGGCGAGTGACAAGAGCCCTGGCCGGCAATCATCGCTGCCTGCGCCAGGTTCCGGGTGAAGCGCCGAACTGACGCTTGAACGCGCGGCTGAACGCCGCTTCCGATTCGTAGCCCACCGTGAAGGCTACCTGCGCCACGCTGGCCGGACCTTCGCACAGCTGTTGCGCGGCCACATGCATGCGCCAGACCGTGAGGTAACGCATGGGCGGCTCACCGACGAGCGCGCTGAACCGTTCGGCGAATACCGAGCGCGACATGCCGACCTGCTCGGCCAGCATCTCGGCCGTCCACGGCTCGGTCGGCCGCTCGTGCAGCAGCGCCAATGCGCGTCCGATGTGCGGATCACGCAACCCCGCCAGCCATCCTCGTTTCTCCGGAGGCAGCCCCGCCACGAACCGCCCGACCGCTTCGACGAACAACAGTTCAGATAGCTTGGCGATCACCGTGGCCGACCCCAGGCGTCCGGCGGCGATCTCGTTGATCGCAAAGCGGAACGAGCTCTCGATCCAGGCCCCCGATGAGATAGCGCGGACGTCCAGCCTCAAGAGGCGCGGCAGTGATGACAAAAGCGGGCTGAACGAGATACTCGAGCCGAGGAAACCGCACAGCAGGTGCGTGGCCTCGCCCCCGCCGCCGAGCTGGATGCGGGTGATGCCGCCACCCGGCGCTGTCTGGAAGAACTTATGCGCCGGTGTCACCGGGACGGTCAGGTCGCTGCCGAATAGGTGCGCATCGTTGTGCGGCAACAGTAGCAGCTCGCCCGCTCGTGCTTCGATCGGATCGCTGCCTGCGATCTGCAGCTGCATGCGTCCGGCCGCAACGAAATGGGAGGCAATGACGTGCCGCGGCGCAACCTGAAACGGTTTGCAGTGTTCCGCGGAAACCCTGCCGCTGATGCACCAGGGCGCGGTGAATTCCGCTTCGAGGAAGACTCCCCCGACCAGCCGGATCACGCGCAGCACATCCGAAAGCGCGTCCACCTGTAGTCAGTCCTCGTATTCCTGGACGGTCCAGGAGCCTGGAGCACGAAATCGGGCGTAGCGGTCATTCCCCGCTCGGTTCAGGGTCCCTAGATTGGCGGCCATCTGACCAACCGACCACGCACCAGGAGCACGCCGATGAACGCCGCCGCTGAACTGATCCCTTCTCAGCCCGCACGGTCCGCCCGATACGAGCAGATCATCCAGATGTCCAAGAAGACCGAATGGCAGATCGACCAGGACCTGCTGAAAGGCAGGGAGTTCGACTTCTCCCGCAAGTTCCTGCCGGATCGACTCTCGCAGGTGGATCGCCTGCCGTTCTTGTCCGCGCATGAGGCGCGCCTGCTGAGTCAGATCGAAGGCCGCACGTACGCCTACGTATTCGGCCTGGTCGAGCGATTCATCAGCACCAAGATGCTCGACCAGGGCCGTGCCCGCGCCTTCGGCGACCAATTCGCGCTCGAGGCACTGGTGCGGTTCTCCACGGAGGAACTGAAGCACCAGGAGCTCTTCCGCCGCATGGAGACGATGATCGCCCCGCGCTTGCCGCCCGGCTATCGTCAGGTGGCCGATGCGAACGAAGTGGCGCGCGCAGTGCTGGCCGCGAGCACCTGGTCGGTGCTGGCGCTGACCTGCCACATTGAACTGTTCGTGCAGGCGCATTACGCCGAAAGCATCGGTCCGCGCGAGGAGCTGTGCCCGCTGTTCCGCGATGTCTTCAAGTTCCACTGGAAGGACGAAAGCCGACACGTGATTCTAGACGAACTGGAGTGGCGCGAGGAGCATGCGATGCTCTCGCCGGCCGAGCGCGACCGCGCGGTCACCGACCTTATCGCTCTGGTAGGGGCCGTCGACGGCATCCTGCAGGCGCAGGCGGCGGCGGACTCGGCCTACTTCATCGGTGCAGCCGGACGGAGTTACACGGCAGGGGAGAGCGCTGACATCCATGCCAGGGTGCTGGGCGCCTATCGTTGGCAGTACATCGTCTCGGGCGTGCAGCACCCGCACTTCGGTCGACTATTGACGAGCATGACTACGCCGGAGCAGATGGCACGGATTCAGTCCGCGCTGGCGCCGATCATGAATGGCTGATCGAGGGGGGTGGCCGATCCCGGTCGGCCACCCCCCAAAGCGCTGGAGACGTACCATGACGATTCCTCTGTGGATGCTGCTGGGATTTGCCGCGTGGACCCTGCTGCTGCTGATGGCAACAGTCGGGGTATACCGCTGGAGCAGGATCATCCTCTGGAATGCGCCGGTGGCATCATTTCGCAGCGACCGGCTCGAGGGCGCGGCGTGGTATCAACGCGGCACCAGGGCCCACGCGAACTGCGTGGAAAACCTGCCGGTCTTTGGTGCCATCGTGTTCGTCATTACCACGATCGGCCTGCACGGCAGTGCAGTCGACACTCTGTGCGTCGTCGTGCTCGTCGCGCGCATCTGCCAATCCATGGTGCATCTATCCCACCCGCAGACGGACGCGTTCGTGGCGGTGCGGTTCTCGTTCTTCAGCGTGCAATTGGCCTGCTTCCTGGCGCTCATCACCATGGCAGCGCATCACGGATGAATTGCTTATCGATTGCGCGTCGGAATCAGCCGGGACCAGATCGAGCTCGCTTCGGGCGCTTTGCGTTGGGCAGGGAGCTTGCCGCCGCTCTGACTGAGCGGCGATGGCGCGGGCGCAGCGAGCTCGATCACGGCGTGCCCCGCGCTCTCACCGACATCCTTGCGAGCCGACACACGCCGCTCCTCGAAGCGTGCGTGCTCCTCGATGCTCACGCGCTTGATGCACGGCGCATCGAAGGCTGTCGCCAGGTAACCGGCGACGGCCGCCGCCGCGGATTCGCTCGAAAAAAAGCCGAGGCGCAGCGCATGGACGAGGCGGTCCTGATCGAGTCCAGTCAGCGCGTACAGCCGATATTCGGCAAAGATGCTGAGGTTCGGCACATCATGCGGATCGATCTCCTCTTCGGACAACATCAGCTGGATGGAGAACCATCCCGAAGCCTGGTCGTCCGTCGGCTCGAGGCTGCCGAGCGCCCGGATTGACTGGGTGCTGTCGAGCGGCGGAGCATCGCTCGGCCCCGCGGACACGCAGGGTGACACTTGCGAATCCGTTGCGACCGCGGTGTTCGCTGGCAAGCCTGCATCTGTCGGTGCTGGCGCTTCGGCGGGCGGTTGCGGCGCCGCCGACGGGAGCTCGACGATCGCGGCTTCGGCAGCGGCGGTCGGCGGTTGAACGTTGGCTGCGATCGTCGCCTGGAAGGTCAGGGCGGGAGATTCGACCTGGTCGGTCACGGCATTCGGGTCGCAGTCCAACTCGCTGTCCGCGGAGGGGGAGGTGAGCGGTCTTCGAGCGGGCGGCAGCGCTGCAGGTGCGGGTGCGTTGGATTGCACCGGAGGATGCGCGGTCTTTGCGGGCATCGGCGCGCGTGCGGCGGGCGTGAGGGCGCGGCGAGGACGCGGCGCTGCCGGCTTCTGCGGCTGCCGCTGGGAGCTCGACTGCTGCGCTGCGCCGAGACCGGGCAGCACTTCGTCGATGTTCCAGCGAAAGGCTGCGGCCGAATCCGCTGCGCGAGGGGACGGGGTGGCCGGGACTCGCCGCCGTTCCGGGAGCGCCGTTGCGCGCCTGGACTCGGGCCTATCGGCCGGGGACGATTCAGCGTGCCTGGGCTCGCCTTTCTTTGGCGCCGGTCGGGCCGATGCCGCGAGAGGCGCTCCGGCGGCAACCGCGTTCCTGTCGTCGTCGGCGGCGCTTTCCTTGAATGCCCCGGGATAGTCCTCGCGCAGAGTTGCGAGAATGGCGTCGGCTTCGAGTTCGGTCTCGATGATTCCCGCGCGCAGCAGATACTGCGGACGACCTTTCTGGCGGCGCTCGAGTTGATAGACGTGCAGCTGCGCAAAGCGCCGCAGTGCTTTCGATACCTCGCCAATCCGAGTCGACGACGTGCGCAGGTTGATCACGAAGGGTCCCTGCACGGCGGCCGGCGGCGGCGCGACCGATGGCATCAACAGGTCTTCGATGCCGAGATGCCAGATCTCTTCGGAAGCACCAGTCTTGCTTACTTTGCCCACGCTGTTGTCCCTGGGGGTCTCTGGTTTCGACCCCATCGCGGGTATTTTGACGAACCTCGCCCCCCGGCGGGATTGACGCGCTCGACGGTTTGGCATGACGCGTGTCACAGACTCGCCGGCATGCGGTCGTAGAGGTAAGGAAAGCCCGCCCGTGGTTTGCGACCCGGCTCACATTCGGCCGCCGATTGGGCGGAATCCCGCAGAGGAGGAGCCGAGCATGCGGGCGCACTAGGCAGAGATACGTATGGTGCCGCACGTGTTTCCCTCGCTATCGTGCATCGACGACAGCAGCCGGAATCGGAGCGGTGCTGCATGGGCTTTATCTCCAAGACGAAGAGCACTCGCGCCGCGAGCCAACAGCAGCGGCAAGTTTCCTCGTTGCCGAAGCGCTCGCCATGGCACGCGGTTTCGATCGTTCCCGGAAAGGACGCGTGCCCTGCGGCAAAAGAGTTGGGCCGCAAGCGGTGGCTGTCCGCGGAGGCGCCGCGGCTCCCGATTCCCGGCTGTACGGCCAGCCGGTGCGATTGCCGCTACAAGCACCATGCGGACCGGCGAAGCGGCCCCCGCCGCAGTGTCGATCGGGAGGGGCAAGGACTGGCCCGCCACTATGACGGCGCTGAGCGGCGCTCGGGACGCCGCGACCGAAGAAAGGATTGACTCCGACCGGTGGCGGATCGCCACCACCGCAAAGCCTCTGCCCAAGCCCGCGTCCATTCGCTCGAGCCCCAGCTCGGCACGCTTCGTGCTGAGCAGACGCCAAAGCCTTCCCTGAAAGGCCAATAGAGCGATCCATTTATCCGCCGGCTCGGCGCCGGCGGCGTGGCGATGACAATCAACAGTTGCGAGGCCTCTTGTCATGAAAATTTTTGGCTGCGGACTTGACGCGCCCGCGCGCAGCGGCGGCGTCTCCTCTGAGGGAATTTGCAGGTCGGATGTAAGAGTTGCCGGGAAGGCCCCGCGCATCCTTTCGCGAGTCAGCGCGGGCGCCGCGGCGATCGTTGTTCTGGCGCTCGTGGGCTGCGGGGGAGGAGGCGGCAGCTCGAACAATAACAATGATAATCAGCCGCCGCCCGCTCAGTATACGATCGGCGGGACGGTCAGCGGACTCTCCGGGACCGGACTCGTCCTTCAGGACAACGGCGGCGACAATCTCGCCATCAAGGCCGACGGCGCGTTCACTTTCGCCACCAAGGTCGCCTCCGGAAGCGCCTACAAGGTCACCGTGATGACGCAGCCGTCCAATCCGACGCAGACCTGCACGGTGACGAACGGCACTGGCACGGCGAGTGGCAACGTGACCAACGTGACGGTCTCCTGCGGCTCGGGCGTAACCATCGGCGGTACGGTGTCGGGTCTCACGGGGACGGGTCTCGTGCTGCAGGATAACGGCGCCGACAATCTCAGCATCACGCAGAACGGCGCCTTCACCTTCGCAACTCCGCTGGCAAGCGGCCAGCCTTATGCGGTGACCGTGTCCACGCAGCCCTCGGGTCAGACCTGCACGGTGGCCAACGGCACCGGCACCACAGGCAGCTCCAACGTGACGAACGTGGCGGTCAACTGCGGCGGCGGTTCGGCCTCGGTCGGGAAGTTCGCATACGTGGCCAACAACGGCGATGGGACGATCTCCGCGTACACGATCGATTCGACCACGGGCAAGCTCACACCGGTCGCCGGAAGTCCGTATCCGGACGGGACGGCGCCGGCGGCGGTGTCGCTCGCCCCGAACGGCAAATTCGCGTTCTCGGCAAGCGATAACGGAACGAAAATTCACGCCTTCACCATCAATCAGACCACCGGTCAGCTCACCGAGGTGTCCGGCAGCCCCTTCAGCACCGGATTCGTGACCGGTTCGACCTACCCCGACATCGCGGTCGATTCGCAGAGTGCGCATCTTTATCTGGCGAGCGCCGGCGATAACAAGGTCGCGGGATTCTCGATCGATCAGACGACGGGCAAGCTCACCGCTCTGGCGGGCAGCCCCTACACTGCGGGAGCCGGCGCGGGCGCAATTCCGGCATTCAGCCCCAACGGAAAATTCCTCTACGTCATGGACCAGGGCGCGACTGGCACCGGCGCAAACTCCGTTTCCGGGTACTCGATCGGCACCGACGGCGCCCTGACGGCCATTCCCGGCAGTCCCTTTGCCGCGGGAACGGATCCGAACTGGATCAGCTTCACGCCGGATGGCAAGTTCGCCTACGTATCCGACGCGGGTGTCGATCTGATCTCCGCCTACTCGGTGAACGCCACGACCGGCGCGCTCACGCCGCTGGCGACCCCGACGTTCGCGACGGACGAGCATCCCCAGGATCTGACCATCGATACGGCCGGAAAGCATCTGTATGCGCCCGTCGCCAAGGGATCGACCCCCGGCGCGATCGAGTGGTACACCATCAATGCGGACGGGACGCTTACCAACCCGGCCAGCATTCCCGCAGGTGTCATGCCGGTGTTTCTCGACATCGAGCCGACAGGAAAATTCGCCTATGTCTCGAGTGCAGCGGGCGCTGAGGTCTTCGGGTATGCGATCAACTCGAGCACCGGCGCGCTGACGGCGCTTTCGCCCGCGTCCTATAGCACCGGCACCGGGAGCAAGCCGCAGTTCATCACCATCGACCCGAGCGGCAAATTCGGCTACACCGCCAACGAGGGCACTTCGAATCTATCGGGATTCGCGATCAACCCGAGCACGGGCGTGCTCACCGCGGTCCCGAGCAGCCCTACCCCGGCAGGTCTGAAGCCGATCTTCGTCTCGATCTCACCCGAGGCGCCGGGCATCCGCGACTGACGAGCGGTACCCAGATCGGCGATGGGTCAGCGGCCCGGGGGCTCTCCCCGGGCCGCTCTCTTTTGAAAAGCCCTATACTTCGCAGATGGCCTCGAGCCGCACGCATGTGGGCGCGAGACCTTACCGATCGAGCCATCCCATGGTGCGTAATGAAGGCACGACCTCCAGTCCTTGCCCTGCTGAGTCTCATCGCGATCGCTTCATCTCAGCCGCTGCTCGCCAAGCCGCGGCTCCCCGCCGGCGGCGAGTTCGCGCCGGTGCATGCCCGCCACGGCATGGTGGCGAGCAGCAATGCGCTCGCTTCCGAGGCCGGTGTCGCGGTGATGAAGGAAGGTGGGAACGCGATCGATGCCGCGGTAGCGACCGGTTTTGCGCTCGCCGTGGTGCATCCGCAGGCGGGGAATCTCGGCGGCGGCGGATTCATGCTGATCCGGCTGCGGGACGGCGCGACTCACTTCGTGGATTTTCGCGAGACCGCCCCCGGAGAGGCGACGGCGACCATGTACCAGGACGCCTCGGGCAAGGTGATTCACGGTTTGAGCACCGTGGGCTACAAAGCGATCGCAGTGCCGGGCTCGGTGAAAGGTCTCGTTTACGCCGAGCGGCACTTCGGCAAGCTCGGGCTCGCTCGGGTGATGGCGCCCGCCATCCGTTTCGCGCGCGAGGGCTACGCGCTGAGCTACGGCGATGCGCGACTCATGAATGGCGACTCGCGCCTGGCCCAGTTCCCCGATTCCCGGCGTATCTTCCAGAACGACGGCAAGGACTGGCACGAGGGGGATGTGTTCAGGCAGCCTGAGCTGGCGCGCACTCTCGAGCGCATCGAGCGGCATCCGGATACCTTCTACACCGGCAGGATGGCGCGCGAGCTCGCCGGCATCATCCAAAAAGGCGGTGGCCTCATTACGGCGAAGGATCTCGCCGACTATCGGGTGTTCGATCGCAAGCCCGTGACCGGCACTTACCGCGGGCTCACCATCATCAGCTCGCCGCCGCCCTCATCGGGGGGCATCGTGCTCATCGAGCTGCTCAACATCCTCGACGGCTATGATCTCAAGGCCGCGGGACTCGACTCGGCTGCCTCGATCCACCTCATCACGGAGGCCTACCGTCGCGCCTTTTTCGATCGGGCGGAGTTCCTCGGCGACCCCGCCTACACGGATTCCCCGATGACGCTGCTCCTCGACAAGCGCTACGCGGCGGCCTGGCGCAGCTCCATCGCGCCCGCGGATGCGAGTCCGTCGCTGTCCCTCGAGCGACCGACGATTTTGCCGCAGCTTACGCGCTATGCGGCCGCTCATCCGGTCCTGCAGCAGGCGCCGGAGTCGCATCAGACCACGCACTACTCCGTGGTCGACGCGCAGGGCAATGCGGTTGCCGTCACCACGACCCTCAATGCCTGGTACGGCTCCGGCGTAACCGCCGGACATCTCGGCTTCCTCCTCAACGATGAGATGGACGACTTCGCCGCCAAGGTCGGCGTGCCCAACATGTTCGGCGTGCTGCAGGGATCGGCGAACGCCGTCGGGCCCGGCAAGCGGCCGCTCTCCTCCATGAATCCGACCATGGTGCTGAAGAACGGCAAGCTCTGGCTGGTTCTCGGAAGTCCTGGCGGCCCGACGATCATCACGACGGTGGCCAACATCCTGATCAACGTCGAGGATTACGGGCTCAACATCCAACAGGCGGTCGCGGCTCCCCGCTTCCACGAGCAGTGGATGCCCGATGTGCTTTTCATGGAGCCGGATCGGTTCTCGCCCGATACGGTGGCGCTGCTTGCGGACCGCGGATACCACATCGTCTATGGCGATCGCGGGGACGCGGAGTGCATCGAGATCGATCCCGCCACCGGCGAGCGCCTCGGAGCGAGCGATCCGCGCACCGAGACCGCGCGCGCCGTGGGGTACTGATTGCGGTCGGATGGGGCGAGAACATGCGTATTGTGCTCATGGCGCTGATCTCACTGCATGCGCTCGCCGGAGTGTTCTGGGCCGGCTCCACCCTCGCGCTCACCCACACTTCGCCCGCGCATCGGCTCACCACGGAGCTCTTTCGCGCGCAGATGTCCGCCGCCGTGCTCGCGATCGCCGCCGGCGCGGCCCTTTGGGGCCTGGTGATCCGCTCCGCTCATGGACCGATGGCGGACACCTTGGCGCTGGGAGCCCTGTGCGCCATCGTGGCGGCTGCCGTGCAGATCGGGATGCGCCGCTCGCCCCTCGTGGCGCAGCGGATCGCGGCAGTGTTGCTTTCGGTGACGGTGGTCTGTATGGTCATCTCGCCCTACGTCATCTGACACGATAGGTGCTTCCATGTCCGGCGTGCGGGGTCGGCGCTATCTCGTCATCCTCGCGATACTCGCGGGGCTCGTCGGCTCGTATGCGGCGATAGGGTTTCTCCTGGTGCCGCGCTGGACGCGCTCGGAGCTGGTGCGGCTCGCGGCGAGCGATTTCGGCAGGAAGCTCTCGATCGGGGACGTCGCTTTCAATCCCTTCACCTGGACTCTCCGGATCACGGACTTTTCCTTTCCGGATTCCGACGGCCGGCCGATGGTCACTCTCGGCCGACTGGAGGTCGCTCTGGGGATCTCGAGTGTCGCGCGTCTTGCGCCGAGCTTGACCGAGGTCGTCCTCCATGACCCTCGTGTCAGGGTGGTGATCAGACGTGACGGCGCTCTCAATCTTGCGGATCTCAAAAAGCCGTTTGCAACGACCCGACCGGCGGCGGCCAACAGCAAGCCTTTCAAGCTGTTCGTCGACCGGCTCGCAGTCGAGAACGGCAGCGCCAGCTATGAGGATGACTCGCGTCCGGCGCCGTTTCACCTCGATCTCGATCCGATTGCCTTCGAGCTCACCGGCTTCAGTACTACCGGCAACACCGCGGGAAACTATCACCTCACGACCGTCGTTGGCCGGGACGGGCGCCTCGACTGGACCGGCACGGTGCGAGCGGCGCCGCTTGCTCTGCACGGCACGCTGAAGCTCGACGGCTTGAGTGCGCCCCTGGTAGGCAAGTATCTCGGCACCTCCTTGCCCGCGGAGGTCTCCCGGGGCACGATCTCGCTACAGGGCGGGTTTGCCATCGAGAGCGCACCGGGTTCCGCGGGTGCCAGGATGAGCATCGATGTGCCGCAGGCGCAGGTGAGGGGATTGGGTGTGAGACCGAGGCAGGCGACCTCGGACTACGTGCAGCTCAGCCGCTTCGCCCTCGGGGATACCCATATCGATCTCGAGCAACGCTCGATCAGAGTGGGGCGGATCACGCTCGCCGGCGGCGATGTCGAAGGTTGGCTCGATCGCGCCGGGCAGCTGAACCTCCTCGAGCTTCTCGGCAACACGGCCGGCAAACCGACCTCTGCCCCGGCGAGTCGACCTGCGCCCCCGGCGAGCTCCTCCCCGGGCGGCGCCCACGCCGCGATCTGGCGCATCGCCGCGCCCGATGTGCGCATCGCGGACACGCGAGTCTCCTTGGAGGACCGAGGCGTGAATCCGCCGGCGAGCCTCGCTCTCGGACCGCTGTCGGCGCGGATCACCGGATACGATAGCTCGCCGGGCAGCCGGCTCACCGTGTCGCTGCAGTCGCCCGTCAACGGCAAGGGCGCGCTGCGGCTCGATGCCGCCGGAACCCTACAGCCCGAAGCGCTGACGGCGAAACTGGAGCTGGATCACCTCGATCTTCGGGCGCTGCAACCCTACCTCGACAAATATACGGCGCTCAGGCTGGCGAGCGGCTCACTGAGCAGCACGCTCGAGATCGACCGACGCGCCGACGGGCAGCTCGACGTCTCAGGCCGCATCGATGTTGCCCGGCTGCGCACGCTCGACGAAGCCCTCAAGCTCGATTTCGTCAAGTGGCAGAACCTGCATGTGGCCGGATTCCGCTACGTCTCCAGCCCCGCGAGCCTGCACATCGCGCGCATCATCGCCGTGGCCCCCTACGCGCGGGTCATCATCAGGCCTGACCACGCCAGCAACGTGTCGGAAGCGCTGCATCCGCGCGGCTTTCAGCCGAAAGCCGTCGCCGAAAAGGCCGGCGCCGGCAAAACCGCCTCGGCGCCCCCGCCGCCGCAGAAATCGCGCGCCGCGCGCGCATCCATGCCGATGACGATCGGCCTGGTGCGCATTGCGAACGGCACCGCTGACTACGCCGATCTCTCCATCCAACCTAACTTTGCGACCGGCATCCAGGACCTTCACGGCTCGATCAAGGGTCTCTCCTCCGACCCGGGCTCGCGTGCCACGGTCGACCTGCAGGGGACGGTGAATCGCCAGGCGCCGGTCGACATCAGCGGCGTGGTCAACCTGCTCGCCGCCTCCGCCTACAGCGACATCAGCATGAAGTTCCACGGCCTCGAGCTCACGCAGATGACCCCGTACGCGGTGCGTTTCGCCGGCTACAAGATCGCGAGCGGCACCCTCGATGCCGATCTTCACTACAAGGTGGACCAGGGCCGACTCACCGCCGATCACCAGCTCATCATCGACCAGCTGCAGCTCGGCGAGCAGGTCGAGAGCCCGCACGCGATCAAGCTGCCACTGCGGCTCGCAGTGGCCCTGCTCAAGGACCGCGACGGGGTGATCCGCATCGGACTGCCGGTGAGCGGCAGTCTCGACAATCCGCAGTTCAGCTTGGGACCGCTCATCGGCAAGGCTCTTCTCAACGTGCTGAAGAAGGCGGTCACGGCGCCCTTTACCCTGCTCGGGCGGATGTTCGGCGGCGGGCCGGACATGAATCGCATCGACT
>DATFCZ010000009.1:0-56760 GCA_035252605.1 Steroidobacteraceae bacterium | reverse complement strand
CAGGTCCGGGCGCCTGGGCGGGGGCTGCGGGTGCCGTGGCCACGGCTGCGGGCGTCGCGACCTGCTTGCGCCCGAGAAAATCCACGACGTCGGACTTCGTCAGGCGGCCGTCGCGACCGCTTGCGGGAATTGCCGCGGCATCGAGCCGGTTCTCCTCGATGAGCCGGCGCACCGATGGGCTCAGCTTCTCCTTGTCGCGGCCGCCCTCGGTGCCGGTGGCCTTCAGCTCCTCGGCAGGCGGCGCCTCTTTGGCCGCGGCGGCGCTTTGCGCCTGCGCGCCCTCCTCGACCAACGCGAGTAGCTGTCCGGCCGTGACGACCGTGCCGGTGGCCACCTTGACCTCCCGCAGCACGCCGTTGGCCGGCGCCGGCACTTCGAGCACCACCTTGTCGGTCTCGAGATCGGCGAGATTCTCATCGCGCCGCACGGCATCGCCCGGCTTTTTGTGCCAGGCGACGAGCGTTGCGTCGGTAATCGATTCGGGCAGCTGGGGAACTTTGATCTCGGTCGTCATGAGCTCTTCTTTCGAAGCGGTGTCGCCGGCGCCGTCTGACCGCCGGCGTTGGGGGCGGCGCCGCCGGTGAGCCGGGTGGTCTCTCTCGCCGAATCCTCGGTCGCCGTGGCACGCAGCGCCGCATCGATCAGCGAGTGCTGCTCGGCTTCGTGGATCTTGCCGATTCCGGTGGCGGGCGCGGCGGCGGGCGCGCGACCGGCATAGAGCACCATCCGCCGCTGACCCAGGGGCTCCTGCAGCCGGTGGCGGATCTGGTACCAGGCGCCCTGGTTCTGCGGCTCTTCCTGACACCACACCACCTCGCGCAGATTCGGATAGCACGCGAGCGATGCCTGGTACTCCTCCGCCGGGAAGGGATAGAGCTGCTCGATGCGCACCAGCGCGACATCGCGGATCGCCTCCTTGCGCCGCGCCTTCAGCAGATCGAAGTATACCCGGCCGCTGCAGTAGACCACGCGACGCACGCCCTGCGGCGGCAGGTCATCGCTCTCGCCGATGATGCGGGCGAAGCCGCCGCGGGTCAGCTCCTCGAGGCTCGAAACCGAAAGATCATGCCGCAGCAGGCTCTTCGGCGTCATGACAATGAGCGGCTTGCGGAAGGACTGCAGCATCTGTCGCCGCAGCATGTGGAACATCTGCGCGGGAGTCGACGGTACGCACACCTGCATGTTGGATTCGGCGCAGAGCTGCAGGTAACGCTCGAGGCGAGCCGAGGAATGCTCGGGACCTGCGCCCTCGTAGCCGTGGGGCAGGAAGAGCACGAGCCCACAGTAGCGCTGCCACTTGGCCTCGCCCGAGCTGATGAACTGGTCGATCACCACCTGGGCGCCGTTGGCGAAGTCACCGTACTGGCCCTCCCAGATCGAGAGGCAGTTGGGCTCGGTCGTCGAGTAACCGTACTCGAAGCCCATCACCGCCTCCTCCGAGAGCACCGAGTCGATGATCTGAACGCGCGGCTGCGGATCGGCGAGGTGTTGCAGCGGAATGTAGACCCGATCGGATCCCTGGTCGTGCAACACCGCATGGCGATGAAAGAAGGTACCGCGGCCGCTGTCCTGCCCGACGAGACGCACGGAAAAGCCCTGCTCGAGGAGCGAGCCGTAGGCGAGTGTCTCGGCGCAGCCCCAATCGAGCGGCGTCTCGCCGGCGAGCATTTTCGCGCGGTTGCTCATGACGTGCGCGACGCGCGGGTGCAGCGTCAGCTCCGCCGGCAGCGCGCTCAGACGCCTGCCGAGGGACTCGAGTCGCTCCCTCTCGACGCCGGTACGGACCCTTTCGGTCCAGTCCGCCTGCGTGTAGCGCGTCCAGTCCACCGTGAACTTGTTGCCGATCATGCCCAGGGCGGCGCGCGCCTGGGGCCGGTCATTGTCGAGCCCGTCGCGATACTGCTCGAGCAGCGCATCGGCCTGCGCTTCAGTGAGCACGCCTTCGGCCACCAGCCGCTTCGCGTAGAGCTGCCGGGTGCTCGGATGTTGGCGAATGGCGCGGTACATGAGCGGCTGGGTCGCCGCCGGCTCATCCGCCTCGTTGTGACCGAGCCGCCGATAGCAGACGAGATCGATCACCACGTCCTTGTGAAAGCGCATGCGATACTCGAGCGCGAGACGCGCAACGAACACCGCCTCCTCGGGACTGTCGGCGTTGACGTGGAAGATCGGGGCTTCCAGCATCTTCGCCACGTCGCTGCAGTAAAGAGTCGAGCGCGCATCGGCGGGCTCGGAGGTGGTGAAGCCCACCTGATTGTTGATGATGATGTGGAGCGTGCCGCCGGTGTAGAAACCTCGCGCCTGGGAGAGCTGCAGCGTCTCCATGACTACTCCCTGGCCGGCAAACGCCGCATCGCCGTGGATGAGCAGCGGCAGCACCCGCTCGCCCCGAGCGTCGTTGCGCCGCTCCTGACGCGCGCGCACCGAGCCCTCGACCACCGGGTCCACGACCTCGAGGTGCGAGGGATTGAAGGCGAGCACCGTATGCACGTTGCCGGCGCTCGTGCGCAGGTCGGCCGAGAAGCCCTTGTGATACTTCACATCGCCCGAGCCCTGCAGGTGGGCGAGATCGTAGGCGCCTTCGAACTCCGAGAAGATGCTCGCCGGCGACTTGCCGAGCAGATTCACCAGCACGTTCAGGCGCCCGCGATGCGCCATGCCGATGACGACCTCCTCGATCCCGGCCGCACCGCAGCTCTGAATGAGGTCATCGAGCTGCGGCAGCAGCGTCTCCCCGCCCTCGAGCGAGAAGCGCTTCTGCCCGACGAAGCGTGTGTGAAGGTACCGTTCCAGTCCTTCGGCGGCGGTAAGCTGCCAGAGAATGTTGCGCTTCTCCTCGGCCGCAAACTGGTGCACGAGCCTGCCCGCCTGAAAGCGATCCTGAAGCCAGAGGCGCTCCCGCGCCTCCGACACGTGGGCGAACTCGGCCCCGATCGGCCCCGCGTAGATAAATTCGAGCTGCTTGAGGATGTCCCGCAGCTTCATGCGCTGCGCTACCGCCTCGGTGCGGCTGCCGGTGAAAAACTCCGCGTCGAGATCCGCCGCGGTGAGGCCGAAGTACTCGAGCTCGAGCACGTGCGGCCGTGGCCGGTGCATGAGATTGAGCGGATCGAGATGGGCGACCAGGTGGCCGCGGTTGATCCAGAGCTGAATCAGACGCGAGACGGCCGCCTGCTTGGCATTGACGCCGGCCTCGGCGGGCGTGCGGGCGGAGCGGGGTTGCCGCGCGCGCTCGGCGAGAGCCGCCTCGATCGGCCCCTGCGCCTGCTCCGCAGTCTTGGAGCCCGGCAGGCTCTCGAAATAGTGCCGCCACTTCTCCTCCACGCTCGCCGGATCGCGCAGGTACTGCTCGTAGAGGGCATCGAGAAAGGCGGCATTGCCGCCGTAAAGAGGTGTAGGTTCCAGCATGGGGAGGCGCGGAAGACGAGGCGCTAGTTTAGCGGAAACGCACGCGACGGGAAATTACCCGAGCGCTGCCAGTCCTTGAAAATTAAAAGGAATTCAGGGTTCTTACAGCCAGCCGAGGAGTCTGAGCTCGTACCCGATCAGCACCCCGTAGCCGGCGAGGACCGCGTAGAGGAAGGTTGCGACCGGCATGCGCCCGAACGCTCTCATCCGCGAGAGGAGCGTGAGCAGCACGACGCCGATCCCTGTCAGCCCGATCTTCACCAGCGCGAAAAGCACGCCCGAGCCATCGATGAGCGGCGCGAGCAACGGATTGAGCTCGTAGGCGCCGCGGCTGATGAGCACGATGGTGAGGATCGCATCGGCCGCGCAGAAGGTGAGGATCAGCGTGGCGATGGCGAACCACCAGGGATGATGCCAGTCGATGGCGCCGAATCCGTGCTCTCCCTCGCGCCGCGGCCCGAGCCGGCGCGGATGAAAGCTCCCGTACAGCAAGGCCCGAGCGACACGCGTGCGCCGGTCAGGGCCGCGCCGCCGCTCCGGTGCGGTCTCGCCGTCCTCGGCCATGCACTCGCGGCGATTGAACAGAATGGGCACGGTCTTGTTCTTTTCCATTGCTGCGGCAGGTCAGCTCATTGTAGCGGCGCAGCACACGCCATGCCCGAGGGGGGAGCGTGAAGTGAGTCACAGCTGCCGGGAACCGGGTCGGCCGACCAGCCGTTGCAGCTCCCATGACACCCCTCATCGTGGCGTTATTCGATGATTACGGCGTGGCGGAGCGCGTGCGTACCGAGCTCGTGGCGGACGGCATTCCGACCGACCGGGTGGAGCTCACATCGCTCATCGAGACCGGGCAGGCGGATGCCGAGCCTGGCGATGCCTTCGTCGCCCGGGTCGCCAATTACTTCCACACGCTGCTCGATCAGGACGGACAGCACAACGGCGAGGCCGACGAGTTCGCGCAGCGCGTGCGCAACGGTAACTCGGCCATCACCGTGCATCCGCGCCTGGAGTACGAGTTCGACAGCGTGCGCAGGATCCTCCACCGCAACAAGCCGGTTGCGGTGGAGGAGATCCGCTAGCCGCACTGCGCGCCGCGAGCCGCCCGCAGCCTAGTGCCGCGCCGCGGCGGCGGCGTCGTGCGCGCGCCGCCCCGTCTCCAGGAACACTTTCATCCGCAACAGGTCGTCATCGAGCTCCGATTTCGGATCGGTGCCGAATAGCCGCGCGATGGCATGACCTATGGCCCCGGCGGGTGGCGTGTAGCTCATCGTCACGAGCAGCCGCGTGCCGCTCTCGGTAGGCTCGAATCGCAACAGGCCCGCGTGCTCGATGGCAGAGCCCGGAAGTGTCCGCCAGGCAATGAGCCTGTTGGGCTCGATGCGTGTCGTGATGGCTTCCCACGAGATCGTGCGTCCCGCCGGGCCTTCGACCGTCCATTGCGAAGTGCCGTCGCCTTTGGCGCGCACATCGCGCACGTGAGTCATGAACTCCGGGAACCGCTCGAGTTGGGAGAAGGTTTCGAACACCCGCTCGATCGGGGCCGCGACCTCGATGCATTTCTGCAGCTCCAACGCCGCGCGCCGGACCCCGGTGAGCCGATCGATCGGCATGTTGGTGCTGCTGCGCGCGATGAGAGCCGCTCCGGCGAGCCCGCCGAGCAGGCCCAGGGCACTGCGCCTGCCCGCGAGCGCGTGGAGCAGGAGCGCCCCGCCGGTAGCGCCCATGATGACCCGCACCCCGGGCGGCCAGCTCTCCTGCCTCAGTCCCGCGCGGCGACGAGAAGTCCGGCCGCCGCCCTGCAGGGCGGAGATCCCGGTCGCGCTCTCATACACCGCGAGCCGATCCTCGATGTCGGCCACGCCGCGAACCGCCCACACGCTGCGCAGCAGGCGCACGTACTCACGCTCGAGCACCGCGCCGCTCAGGGTCACGCGTCCGCAGAGCGCCGCGACCTCGATCGCGCCGGGATGGGAGACGGCCCAACCGAGACGCGAGCGCACGCGCTCGCAGAGAATCTCATCGGGCACGTCCTCGGGCGAGAAGCGCGAGCGGATCTCGTGAGCGATGCCCCGCGCGCGGTTTCGCAGATCTCGCGAGGCGACACTCGCGGCATCGTCGAGGCGATTGAGTCCGCTCGAGAGCCGGTCGCGCGCGCGCGCCCGGCGCCGCCGGCCATGGTCGGGATCGAGAAGGTACATCGAGAGCGCGCCGGCAGCGGCGGCACCGAGGAACAGACGAGCAGCCATGGTTCCTCCTGTCGGACCTTGGTCCGTAGGGCGGGGGCAGAAGCAAGCTGCGCGCCTAGTCCAAAGCGCGGGCAGTCGGCATCCGGCCCCGTGCCTGCGCCTGCATCCTGGCCGCCGCCAACGCCCGCACCTACCAGGTGATGGTGAGCCCCTGACGGATACTCTCGACCGGCAGCACCAGATTTGCGGTCGAGCGGCTTGGCTGCCATTGCCAGCCGCTCGCGCGCTTGCCGTTCACGAATAGCGAGCTCGGCTTCTGCGCCGAGTGGATGCGGATGGTGTAGCGTCGCCCCTCCCGCTGCCCGCCAAAGGAGCCTCGGGTGGGTCCAATGACGAGCCGGTGCCGGCCGGCGGCGCTCGAGTAGGTGAGCGGCGTCACGGCATAGCGGCCGTGCTCGTAATCGAGGGAGATTCCGTCGTCCTCATAGAGCTCGAAGTGGTCCTCGCCCGACCCGAACACCTCGATCGTCAGTGCCCCGAATCCCTCGTCTGCGCCGCTCGGGGCGCGCGCTGCCTCGGGAACGATGCTGCCCTCGCGCACGAACACCGGAGTGGCATCCACCGCATAGTGAGCGGTGAAGGTCGCTCCGCCCCGATAGGTCTTGCCGGTGAAGAAATCCATCCACCGGCCGGGCGGCAGATACACGCTGCGCTCGCCATCGGCGGCGAGAACGGGGGCGACCAGCATCTCGTGGCCGAAGTAGTACTCGTGAAAGTGCCGGTAGGCTTCTTCAAGATCGGGCCACTCGAGATAAAGCGGCCGCAGCAGCGGCATCGAGTGCTCGTGCGCCCGCCAGGCATAGGAATAAAGATACGGAACGAGCTGCGCGCGCAGGGTGAAATACTTCCTCATGAGAGCGATGCCCTTAGGTCCGTAGAGCCAGGGCATGCGCAAGTTGCCTTCGAGCGGATTCTCATGCGCGCTGTGCATGCGCAGGATGGGGCTGAAGGTGCCGAACTCGATCCAGCGCGCGTAGAGGGCGAACGGAATCTTCGCACCGTGAAAGCCGCCGATATCGTTACTGATGTAAGGCACGAGCACGTTGCCGCCGCGAGCGGTGTAGGCGACCTCGTACGCGAGCACCCGCCACTCGGAGTAGGTATCGCCGGTGAAAAAGCCGGGATAGCGCTCGCTCCCCCAGCCGCCATAACGGCTGAGGATGAAGGCACGCTTGCCGGTTTGCCGCTGGGTGGCTTCGTAGAAGACTTCGTTGGTCCAAAGCTGCGGGTCGAGGCCGGGCATGCTCGCCGCGCCGCCGCCGCCGTCCACCCACCAGAAGTCGACACCCTGACGGATGAGGGGCGCGTGAAGATCATCCATCGAGATCTGCGCTTCCTTGCGGTTGGCGAGGTTCAGATAGATGCGCGGTAGCGGCGCAACATCGCGCAGCGCCACCGGCCGGCGCAGCATTCCGGCCGGCCGCGCGCGCGGCGGTGGCTGCGCCGGTTGCGGCGGCTTCGGTAGCTGCGGTGGCTCGATGCGCAGGGCGATGAGGTTGCGCTCTCCTGGATGCAAAGCGGTCCTCACCCCGGCATAGGTGAGCTCCCGCGGCCACTGCACGTGGCTGTGCTGCACTTCCTCGCCGTTGACGAACAACCGGTAAGTGCCGCTCACCTCCCCTAGATATAAGTAGAGTGCCGCGGGGAGCTTGCGCGGCAGCATGAACGAGAGCCGGTACCAGCCGATTCCCTGGTAGTTGGGATAGCCCTGCTGCTGCCAGGAGGCATCGGTGCGGATCGGCCGCCATCCTGCATCGTCGTAATCGCTGGCATACCAACGGCCCTTGAGTCCCGCATCGCGCGGGTCGGGCGAGAACTTCCAGCCCTGTGCGAGATTCTGGTCGTACGAGGGGGCCGGCGGCATCGCCCGTCCGAGCGCCGCCAGCACCTGCGGCGCGCGGCTGTCGCTGTAGGAGAGCGAGCTCTCCCGGGTGTTGGCATATCCGGGATGGTCGTTGAGGGAGATCGTCACGCCGCGTCCGTGCAGCCAGTCGATGAGCGCCTGGCTGTGTGCGATGAGCGGGCTCCAGTCATAGCCGCCCTGCCAACCGTAGTTGTGCCAGGCGAAATCGAGCACGAGCCCCGAGAGCGGAATGTGACTCTCGAGCAGCCGCGCCACCTCGCTTTCCAAGTGCTGCTCGCCGTAGCGGCGCATGGCCGGCAGGCGCGACTCGCTCGTACCGGGAAAGTATTCGAAGTTGAGATCCGTGATCGAGGGTCCGAGCGCATAGCGCGGGATCATCGGCACGGGGCCGCAGAGCTGCGCGTACTGCTCGAGGGGTTTGCGGTAATCGCGGTCATACACAAAGAGATACCAGTCCTTGCCGGCCGGTTGTGCTCGCGGCTCGATCCAGGAGTGATCCGCGCTCCAGACCGGACTCGCACTGTCATCGAGAAAGGCATAGCCACTGCGGCTGAGGAGGCCCGGCGTCGCGGGCTGAAGCAACACATCGATGCCAGGGATGAGATCGTGCATCGGACTGCCGAGATCATCGCCGGGCGGTGGGAGCGTGCTCGCGCTGATGTTGTCGAGCGAATAGGTGAGTCCGCCCAGGTTGCCGGGATCGGCCTCACCGGGCCGCCACTCGTGCCTGCCTCCTCTTGCATCGCGCCAGCTCACCGAGAGATCGGCGGCCGTGAATGCACCCGCCTGCGGACGATAGCGCAGCGTGAGCGCGGCGCTCTCGAGAGTGAGCCAGCCGGCCTCGCGCGTACTCGTCAGCTTCACGGCCGGCCAGTCCCTCTTCTGCACCACGGCAGTGGGCGAGTCAATGAACTTCCCGGTGGGCGAGTACTCCATGCGCACGAGCGATGGGGTGAGAAATTCAAAGCGCGCATGGCCGGCGCTCACGCGGGTCGTCGCGGCCACGCCGGCGTTCGCGCCGAATGCGATCATCACGAGTAAGCAACCCGCGGTGGCCGTGAGAATGCGCGCAAGCCTCATTTCGAATCGCTCCGGGTGCGGGATGATGCCGCCGGCCCATGGCCGCTCATGGAGTGACGACGGCCGAAGCGGCCGAATCCGCCATCGACGGCGGGCTCTCGGCTGCGGATGTCAGCGGCGGCGGTATCCGTCGCTGAGCGTACCGAGGAACGCGATCACGTCGCGGATCTGCTCCGGGGTGAGCGCGGGCGGCTCGCCCGGCTGGCGGTTGAGCGGCGCGTCCACCGTATCCACATTGGCCCGATCCTGCGGAGGAATATCGTCGTACTTGATCACCCGCCCGGCCGCATCCCGCGAATAGAAGCGACCGGGATGCCGATCGCGATTGACATAGAAGTCGAGCACCTGCTCGAGCGAGTGAAACACGCCGTTGTGGAAGAACACGTGCCGGGTGGCGACGTTGCGCAAGCTCGGGGTCAGAAAAAGGCCGCAGTACTCGCGCTGTCGCTGCAGATCGAGCCGATACGGACCGCAGAGGCCGAGATCGTAATAGCGCGGGTCGCGGTTCGCCGGGATGGCGGGGTTGCGCGGAACGCCAAGCGCCTCGTACTCAAAATCCGTGAACAGCGGCGGCAGGCCGTCACGGCTCGGCTTATCGAGGTGGCACGCGGCGCAGTTACCCTTCGCCGGATCGTTGAAGAGCGCGTAGCCGCGTAGCTGCGCGGCGGTGAAGCGCGCCTTGCCGGCGAGCCATGCGTCGAACCGACTGGTGAAGGGATGAAAGTCGGGACTTTCGATCTGATACCGGGCGATGGCGAATGACGCCTCATCCGCGGCGAGGCGTGGATTCTCGAACACGCCGGGACCGAAGAGCCGCCGAAACTCCGCGGCATAACTTGCGGTACGGAGCTCGTGAACGAGGCGGCCCGGAGTGCCGGCATCCATCTCGAGCGGATTGTACAGGGGGCCGTTGGTCTGCTGCTCGAGGGTGTCGGCGCGCCCGTCCCAGAAAAGACCGCCCTGCGGCACGAGGTTGGCGGCGGCCGCCTGCGTGGCTCCCGCGCGCTTGAGGACCCGCGCCTGCCCGGCAGCCTGCAGTGCCTGCTCGGCGAGGGAGATGACCTGATCGTTATCGCCTTGGGCCTCGGGACCGATGCTGAACGCGGGCTGGCGATAGAGGTAGCGCAGTGAGGGCACCGCCCGAACGCCCGGCGTTCGAAGTCGCGGACCACCCAGCACCACCGCGGCGCTTCCCGGCGGACCGAAGGCATGCGCCGGGCTGTGGCAGCTTGCGCAGGAGAGTCTCCCCGAGCCCGACAGACGCTCGTCATGGAAGAGCCTTTTGCCAAGCTGCGCGAGCGCCGAGAGCGGCGCTCGCGCCGGTTGCCGCAGCGCCACCGGGTGCGGGTTCAACCCCTGCGCCGAAGCCACCACCGGGGCAACCAGCAGCGCGCCGAGCCGCACTCCGGCGGCCGCGGCGCGCAGCCAGCGCCCCACGCCGTCAGTGGGCCGCGAAGAAGTGATCCCGAGCGATGGGCGTACCGTCATCGGAACTGAGGAAGAGCGTCGGATTCCGGGGTCCCCTCGAGAAATCAAACATGTCCATGATGCTGCCCGCCGTCGCGTCGAAAGAGCCGCCGCCCAGGCGCTCGCCGCGCAGCCAGTTGTCTTCGATGAAGCGCACGACCGAAGCCTGCGAGAGGCGCGTGTGGCTCACGTAGTTGACTTTGGCATAGGGCGAGATGACCAGGAACGGAAGCCGGGTTCCCGGACCACAGCGGCCGTTGACCGGCGCGCCGCTCAAGCCCTTGGGAGGGGTCCCGTTACCGCAAACGCCGGGCCCGTTGAGCTGGTCCGCGGTCGGATCGAACGAGGCGCTGGTCGGATTGGCATAGGCATGATCGTACCAACCGTCCGAATCGTCCCAGGTGACGATGACTGCCGTGTCGCGCCACTCGGGCCGGCTTTGGAGGAAATTGACGACCTTGGTCACGAAGGCTTGCTCATCGAGCGGATCGGAGTAGCCGGCATGGCCGTCCTGGTAGGCCTGCGCCTTGAGGAACGAGACGGCCGGGAAATTGCCCGCCTGCACCGCGGCAAAGAAGTCGCGCAGGCCGTACTCGTGGTTCGCCGCATCGACATGGCCATCCCCGTCGTAGGTGTGCCCGATCGCCGCGACGGACGCCGGCCGCGCATGGGTCGGGTTCGCGGTCGACTTGAAGTACTGGAACCAGTTATGGTGCGGGATGTAGTCGGACACGGTCTCGTTGACTACGCTCGAGAACGTGCTGCGCTTGCAGCCGCTCGTGCCATTGGGATTGGTGGCGGTCAGATTGAATCCGCCCATGAAACCGCCCCAGGAGATGCCCGCCGCGTTGAGGAGGTCGCCGATGTTCTTCCCGAGCATCATCACCTGGTCGGTGCTGCTCGAGCAGAGGTCGTACCCGGGATCGACATCGTTGATCAGGCTGTATCCGCCGGCCCCATCCGCAATGTAGTAGGAGCTCTTCGAGCTCGTTACCAGCTGCACGCCGTTGGTCTGGCCCGAGACGACCTCGAGCGCGCCCGGCGTCGACGGTCCGTAGGTGTCGGTGTACGCATTGTCATTCATGGCGAAGTGCTGCGCGTAATTCCAGAGCGCCGTCACGGTATTGCCGTCGTAGTAGCCCATGACCTGCCCGGTGGTGCCGAAGGCGCCAACACCCCCTGAGGTGCCCTTACCCGTGTGCAGCGGGAAAAGATCCGCCTTGCCGTCGTCGTACGCCTCCTGCTCCGCTGTGTAGGCGTGGTTCTGGTCGGCGGTGGCCGCCTGAGTGCGATCAAGACGGAAGGGGTTGACTGCGCCGGCGAGGTTCGCCGGGTTGAGATTCGGATTATTCGTCAGGAGCTCACCCCTGAGAAGATTGTTGACGGCGGGCGTCGCGTGCGCGGCCCTGAAGTGCGGCTCCCCCGGGGGATTGGTCGCATGGGGATAGGTCGCGAAGTAATGGTCGAACGAGACGTTCTCTTGGAAGATCACCACCACGTGCCTGATCGGCGTGGCAGTCTTCGCTTCGTGGCCAGGGCCGTACGCGAGCGCTGTCGAGCCGGCGCAGGCGGCCACGGCGGTCGCGCCGAGAGTGGCGGTCAGCTTGCGAAAGAGGCTTCTCATTACGGGGCTCCCTTCAATCGAACCATTGGGATGCAATTGCCGGCTGGTTGGCGCTCGGCTCGCCCGAGCGCGCTTCAGATCCGGTCGCAGGAACTCTAGCCACGCCGTGTGACGCGCCGGTGACGCGCCACCGGCCCATTCGCTTCGTCGCGGCGCGACTGGCGTTTGCCGCAGATCCCCCTCACCGACGAGCACACCGGGTACTCGGCCGGTGCCGCGATCGGGCATCATAGCGGCTTTGCGCCGCCGGCCCGCTCCGCGGCGGGCTCGACTGGAGAGAATTCCGTATGAAGCAAGTGGTCGCACTGGTCGCAGCGTTCTCGCTCACCACCGCCGCGGCGATCGCCGCTCCACCGCCGAGAGCGCCCGCCAAGAGCCCGCCGCCCTCGGGGCCCGCCCCGGGCAATGACTTCACGCCCCGATCCGTAAAAAGCACGGGCAGCGTGACGGTCGAAGGACGGAAGATCGCCTACGATGCCGTGGCCGGCACCCTCATCGTGCATCCGAAGGGCTGGGACGATGCCGCCAAGCCTACGGGCCCCAAGGACGCGATCGGCACGGCCGACGGTCCGCCGGTCGCCTCGATGTTCTACGTCGCGTACTTCAAACATGGGGCCGATCCGCGCACTCGCCCGGTGACTTTTCTCTATAACGGCGGCCCTGGCTCATCGACCATCTGGCTGCACATGGGCGCCTTCGGCCCAGTGCGCGTCGTCACCAGCAACGACTCGCACACCCCTCCGGCCCCCTACCGCACTGTGGACAACGCCTACAGCCTCCTCGATGCCTCGGACCTCGTCTTCATCGACGCGCCGGGCACCGGCTTCAGCCGCATCGAGGGCAAAGGCAAGGAGCAGGCGTTCTGGGGGGTCGACCAGGACGGCTACGCATTCGCCTCCTTCATCACGCAGTTCCTCTCGAAGTACGACCGCTGGAACTCACCGAAATATCTCTTCGGCGAGAGCTACGGCACCCCCCGCTCCGCCGTGCTCATCAACGATCTCGAGACCAACCGCAGCGTCGACTTCAACGGCGTCATCCTCCTCTCGCAGGTGCTCAACTTCGATCTGATGGCCGACAGCCCGCAGGGCAACCCGAGTGTCGACCTGCCCTATGCGATCGAGCTGCCGACGTTTGCGGCCACCGCCTGGTACCACCACCTGCTCGCTGCGAAGCCATCGGATCTCGACAGCTTCCTCGAGCAAGTCGAGAGCTTCGCCATGGGCGACTACGCCGATGCGCTCGCGCAGGGCGCGAACCTGCCCGAGGATCAATTCAACGCCGTGGCCGAGAAGCTGCACGAATACACGGGCCTTCCCCTCGCCTACATCAAGAAGGCGAACCTGCGCGTGAGCGGCTCGCAGTTCGAGCACGAGCTGCAGAACGATGCCGGCCTGACCACCGGAAGGCTGGACTCGCGCTTCTCGGGCCCGACCATGGATCCGCTCGGCGAGGACGCGGAGTACGACCCGCAATCTGCATCGATCGCCTCCGCGTATGTCTCGGCATTCAACGACTACGTGCGCCGGCATCTTCACTACCCCAGCGATCAGGTTTATTACCCGGAAATCGGGCTCTGGCCGAAGTGGGAGTTCAAGCATCAGCCGCCGGATGCGCCGTTCCAGCTCTCCGGCGCGGTCAATGTGATGCCGGACCTCGCCACCGCCATGAAGTACGACCCGAGCCTCAGGATCTCGCTGCACGGCGGCTACTTCGATCTGGCTACGCCTTTCTACCAGGGGTACTACGAGATGCACCATCTGCAGATCCCCCGTGCCCTACAGTCAAACATCGAGTATCACTACTATCCGTCGGGTCACATGGTCTACGCCAACGAGGCCTCCTTGAAGCAGCTCCATGACAACGTGGCGGCCTTCATCCGCAAGACCCATCAGGCAGGGGAATGATCATGAGCGACCGGGTACGCAGCAGACTCATCATGAAGGGCATTCCCGCCGTCGCGGCCGCCGCGCTTTTCGCGCTGGTGGGCTGCGCCACGCAGCCGACACAGAATCAGGCGTCGAATGACTCGCCACAGGCGGATTCCACCTCGGGCGGCGCAGGCGCTGCCGACCCTCCGGCCGATCGCGGGCATGAGGTCGGAGGCGATCACCATCGCAAGGGCAATCCCTACTTCCGCACGGCCACCCGCACGACCGAGGCGTCGGTGACCGTCGAAGGCAACACGATCCATTACCACGCCGTTGCGGGCCTGCTCATCGTGCATCCCAAGGGCTGGAACGATGCGGCGAGTCCGGCGGGTGGCGAGCACAAGCCGGCGAAGAGACCGCCCGAGTCGTCGATGTTCTATGTGGCCTACTTCAAGGACGGCGAGAAGCCGAGCAACCGGCCGATCACCTTCCTCTACAACGGCGGCCCGGGATCCTCGACCGTGTGGCTGCACATGGGCGCTTTCGGCCCGCGACGGATCGTGACGGCGGACCACGCCCACACTCCGCCCGCCCCCTATCAGCTCGTCAACAACGACTACAGCCTCCTCGATGCGAGCGATCTCGTGTTCATCGATGCTCCCGGCACGGGGTTCTCGCGGGTGACGCCGGGCGCGGAGAAGGACTTTTGGGGCGCCGACCCGGATGTGCACGCCTTCTCCGAGTTCATCATGCAGTTCCTGTCGAAATACGGCCGCTGGAACTCGCCCAAGTACCTCTTCGGCGAGAGCTACGGCACGCCGCGCTCGGCCAACCTCATCAACGTGCTCGAGACCGAGGACAATACCGATTTCAACGGGGTGATCTTGCTGTCGCAGATCCTGAGCTACGACGCCTCGACCGGCATGGCTCGCAACAACCCCGGCGTCGATCTCCCGTACGAGCTGGCGCTGCCCACCTACGCCGCGACCGCGTGGTATCACCACAAGCTGCCGAACGCCCAACAGCAGCTCGAGCCGCTCCTTCAAGAGGTGGAGCACTTCGCCCTCACCGATTACGCGCGGGCGCTGCGCGCCGGCTCGCTGTTGAGCCGCGACGAGCGCGATGCGGTCGCCGCGAAGCTGCACGAGTACACGGGCCTCCCGGTCGCGTACATCAAGAAAGCCGACCTGCGCATCGATGGCGGCGAGTTCGAGCACGAGCTGCAGGCGGATACCGACACCACCACCGGACGGCTCGACTCGCGCTTCTCCGGGCCCTCGCTCGATCCCTTGAGCCAGCGGGCGGACTACGACCCGCAGTCCGCGGCACTGAGCTCCGCATACGTCGCGGCGTTCAACAACTATGTGCGCAACGATCTGCACTACGGCAGCGATATGCACTACCTGCCGTCCGCCCGGCTCTTTCGCATCTGGGATTCCCGGCATCAGCCTCCGGGCGCGCCCTTCCCGCTGCCCCAGGCGCTCAACGTGATGCCCGACCTCGCCAACGCGATGAAGTTGGACCCGGGCCTCAAGGTCATGCTGAACGGCGGCTACTTCGATCTCGCGACGCCCTTCTTCGAGGGCATGTACGAGATGGCGCACCTGCCCATGCCGAAGAAGCTCCAGGCCAACATCGAGTACCACTACTACGAGTCGGGCCACATGGTGTACGTGCACGTACCGACGCTGAAGGAGCTCCATGACAATGTAGCGACGTTCATCGCGAACACCGAGCACCAGCAGATGAACCAGCAGCAGGACGATCAGCCGTAAGAGTTATCGGGGTATTGCCATATGAAGCAAGTAGTCGCACTGCTCGCGACGTTTTCGCTCGCCACCTCCGCAGCGCTCGCCGCCGCGCCCGCGCGCGCGCCCGCCAAGAGCTCGCCACCGCAATCCGCGCCGGCCCCGGCGAGCCTGTTCACGCCGCGAGCCGTGAAGAGCACCGGATCGGTGACCGTCGAGGGCCACAAGATCGCCTACGAGGCCGTGGCCGGCACGCTCATCGTGCATCCGAAGGGTTGGGACGATGCCGCCAAGCCCCAGGGCCCGAAGGATGCGATCGGCACGGCCGCCGGTCCGCCCGTCGCAGCGGTGTTCTATGTCGCCTACTTCAAACAGGGCGTCGATCCGCGCACCCGACCGGTGACCTTCCTCTATAACGGCGGCCCCGGCTCATCGACCATCTGGCTGCACATGGGCGCCTTCGGCCCGGTGCGCGTCGTCACGCGCAACGACTCGCACACGCCGCCCGCGCCCTATGGCGCCGTCAACAACAGCTACAGTCTTCTCGATGCCTCGGATCTGGTCTTCATCGACGCGCCGGGCACGGGCTTCGGCCGCATCGAGGGCCGGGGCAAGGAGAAGGCGTTCTGGGGCGTCGATCAGGATGCGGACGCGTTCGCCTCGTTCATCACCGAGTTCCTGTCGAAATACGGCCGCTGGAACTCGCCCAAGTATCTCTTCGGCGAGAGCTACGGCACGCCGCGCTCCGCGGTGCTGATCAATGATCTCGAGACCGATCGGGACATCGACTTCAACGGCGTGATCCTGCTCTCGCAGATCCTCAACTTCGACCTGAGCATCGATTTCCCGCGCTCGAACCCGGGAATAGATCTCGCCTACGAGGTCGCGCTGCCGACCTATGCGGCCACCGCCTGGTACCACCACCGGCTCGCCTCGGCGCCGGCGGATCTCGATGACCTGCTGAAGGAGGTCGAGCACTTCGCCATGGGCGAGTACGCGCATGCCCTCTCGGAGGGTGCGAACCTGCCCGAGGACCAATTCAAAGCCGTGGCCGAGAAACTCCACGACTACACCGGCTTGCCGGTCGCCTACATCAAGAAGGCGAACCTGCGGATCAGCGGCGGCCAGTTCGAGCATGAGCTTCAGAACAATTCCGACCTGACCACCGGCAGGCTGGACACGCGTTTCTCGGGTCCCACCATGGATCCGCTCGGCGAGGAGGCGGACTACGACCCGCAGTCGGCGGCGATCAGCTCGGCCTACGTCTCGGTGTTCAACGACTACGTGCGCCGGACACTCCATTACACGACCGAGCAGACCTACCAGCCGGAAATCAATGTCTTTCCTGCGTGGGAGCTCAAGCACGCGCCGCCGGGGGCGCCCTTCGCCCTGCCGGTGGCGGTGAATGTGATGCCGGACCTCGCCACCGCCATGAAGTACGACCCGAAGCTCAAGATCTGCCTGAACGGCGGCTACTTCGATCTGGCGACTCCTTTCTACGAGGGGATCTACGAGATGCACCATCTGCCGATCCCCCAAGACCTCAGCTCCAACATCGAGTATCACTACTATCAGTCAGGTCACATGGTCTACGCCAACGAGGCCTCGTTGAAGCAGCTCCATGACAACGTCGCGGCCTTCATTCGCAAGACCGACAACCAGGCAGGGGAATGACCATGAGCGATAAGATGCGCCAGACCCTCTTCAGGAAGGGCATCTGCGCCCTTGCCGCCGCCTCTTTCTTTGCGCTCGTGGGCTGCGCCACGCAGCCCTCGCAGACTCGGGCCTCGAATGACTACGCGCAGGCCGATTCGACGGCGACCGATTCCGGATCAGCGGATGCGACCTCGGCCGCCAAGGGGCAGGGCGGCCAGCGCCATCACCACCACCGCAAGGGCAACCCCTACTTCCGCACGAGCACCAGCACGACCGCAGGCTCGGTGAGCGTCGAAGGCAAGACGATTCATTACCATGCGGTTGCGGGTCTGCTCGTCGTTCATCCGCAAGGCTGGAACGATGCGGCCGACAAGGATGGGGGCGAGGATCGGCCGATGGGGCACGAGCACGGACATGAGGCGAAAAAGAAGTCGCCCGAGGCTTCGATGTTCTATGTGGCCTATTTCAAGGATGGCGAGAGCCGCAGCGCGCGCCCGATCACCTTCCTCTATAACGGGGGCCCGGGCTCATCGACGGTGTGGCTGCACATGGGCGCCTTTGGCCCCCGCCGGGTGGTCACGGCTGATCATACCCATACCCCGCCCGCCCCCTATCAGTTCGTCAACAACGACTACAGCCTCCTCGATGCCAGCGATCTCGTGTTCGTCGATGCCCCCGGTACCGGGTTCTCGCGGGTGACGCCCGGCGCGGAGAAGCAGTTCTACGGCGCCGATCAGGACGTGCACGCCTTCTCCGAATTCATCATGCAGTTCCTGTCGAAATACAGCCGCTGGAACTCGCCCAAGTACCTCTTCGGCGAGAGCTACGGCACGCCGCGCTCCGCCAACCTCATCAACGTGCTCGAGACCCAGGACGACACCGACTTCAACGGAGTGATCCTTCTCTCGCAGATCCTCAACTACGACGACTCGCCCGACATCGTGCGCGTCAACCCCGGCGTCGATCAGGCATACGAGCTCGCGCTGCCGACCTACGCCGCCACCGCCTGGTACCACCACAAGCTGCCGTCGCAGCCGGCGGATCTTCAGGGCTTCCTCCAGCAAGTCGAGCAGTTCTCCATGGGCGATTATGCGCAGGCGCTGCGCGAGGGGTCGGCGCTGAGCCCGGATGAGCGCGATGCAATCGCCGCAAAGCTGCACGAGTACACCGGCCTTCCGGTCGCGTATCTCAAGAAGGCCGACCTGCGCATCACCGGCAGCGAGTTCGAGCACGCGCTGCAGAGCGATGCCGACCTCACCACCGGCCGGCTCGACTCCCGCTTCTCGGGACCATCGCTCGATCCATTGAGCGAAGGGGCGGAATATGACCCGCAGTCCGCCTCGATCGGCTCGGCGTACGTCGCGGCGTTCAACAACTATGTCCGCAAGGACCTCCATTACGGGATGGCGATGCACTACAACCCTGAAATCTCGCTTTTCCGCTGGTGGAGCTTCGAGCACAAGCCGCCCGGCATTCCCTTCTCACTGCCGCAGGCGCTCAATGTCATGCCGGATCTCGCCAATGCGATGAAGGTCGATCCCGACCTCAAGGTCATGCTGAACGGCGGCTACTTCGATGTCGCGACGCCCTTCTATCAAGGGATTTACGAGATGGAGCACCTGCCCATGCCGAGGAAGCTGCAGGCGAATATCGAGTATCACTACTACGAGTCCGGCCACATGGTGTATGCGCACCTCCCGGCGCTGAAGCAGCTGCACGATAACGTCGCGGCGTTCATCGCGAACACCGAGCACCAGGCGGAGAGTCAGCAGCAGGGTGCTCAATAGACGGTTCGCATCGAGGCTGAGCCGCGGCCGCTCGCCGGGCGAGCGGCCGCGGAGTAGACTGCGCTTACGCCGGCTTCCTTACGCTGGCGCCGAAACCGCGTCGGCGCGCAGAGGCAGGTCGCCTCGGAAACGGAGATGATCGTATGAGCACCGGTATCACCACTCTACCCTCGGCAAGGACCTGGCGCCCGGCACTCATCACCGGCGCCATCGTCATCCTCGTTCTGGTGGTGGTGGGCGGCCTTTTCGTGCAGATCGGACCCGGACAGCGCGGGGTGCTCATGACCTTCGGCGCCGTGCAGGAGGGAGTGCTCGATCCTGGCCTGCACCTGAAGCTCCCCTTCATGCAGTCGGTGGCCAAGATGGACGTGCAGGTGCAGAACTCACAAGCGGCGGAAACGGCGGCCAGCCTGGATCTACAGAACGTATCGACCACCGTGGCGACCAACTGGCACATCCTGCCGGCGGATGCGGAGTGGGTGTATCAGCACATCGGCAAGGAGTCGGATCTGGTCGACAAGATCATCCGGCCGGCGATCAGCAACTCCGTCAAGGCGGTGACGGCCCACTACAACGCCGAGGACCTGATCATCCACCGCGACGAGGTGCGCAGTCAGATCCAGTCGCAGATCACCTCCGAGCTACAGCCCTATCGCGTGGTGGTCGACTCCGTCAACATCACCGATTTCCACTTCAGCGACGAGTTCGCGCAGGCGATCGAGCGCAAGCAGATCGCCCAGCAGCGTGCCTTCCAGGCGAAATACGAGCTGCAGCAGGCACAGGTGCTCGCGCAGCAGCGGATTGTGGAGGCGACCGCCCAGTCGCAAGCGCAGAAGCTCCTGCAGCAGACCTTGACTCCGGAGATCATCCAGCAGCAGGCGATCGCGAAGTGGGACGGTCACCTGCCCTCGGTGCTCGGCGGCAACGGCATGCTGCCCATGATCGGCAACATCGACGCAGCGGCTCCCGCGAATCGGAAGTGAGCGCGACTCCGTCCGGAACGTTTCTAGAAAAATAACGCAAGTCACTGATTTGGCGCCCCCGGCCGGAGTTGAACCGACGACCTACCGCTTAGGAGGCGGTCGCTCTATCCACTGAGCTACGGGGGCGCCGCGACCTGCCAGTTTACAGGACTGTGCTGGCGCACTGGGACATCGCCCGCGGAAATTCTGCCGCCCCCGGGGAACCCATCCCCTTCTCGGGGGATACCTACCTGCATGTACCTGAATGGCATCGGCACGGCTACTCCGCCCGCGCGCTTCACCAAGCTCGACTGCTGGGAGGCTTTCCGGCGCTCGGAGTGGTTCGAGCGTTTGAGCGAGCGCACGCGCGTCCTGGCGAGAGCGATACTGCTCAGCGAGAACGGCATGGAAGCGCGCCGGCTCGCCGTGGGCTCTCTCGCCGAGGTGTTTCGCATCGAGCCCGATACGCTCCACCGGCGTTTCCTCGACAACGCGCCGCAGCTCGCCACCCGCGCCGCCGCATCCGCGCTGGATGAGGCCGGACTCGCAGCCGCAGAGATCGATGCGCTGGTCGTCAGCACGTGCACCGGTTATCTCTGCCCCGGTCTTTCAGGCTACCTCATCGAGCGCCTCGGGTTGGGAATGCGCACACCGGCATTTGACCTCGTAGGTCAGGGCTGCGCGGCCGCCCTACCCAACATGGGTCTCGCTCGCGCGCTCCTCGGTTCGGGGCAGGGCTGCCGCAACGTCCTCTCGGTCTGTGTCGAGGTCTCGAGCGCCGCGATGTATCTCGACGACGATCCCGGGGTCATGGTGAGCGCGTGTTTGTTCGGCGACGGAGCGGGCGCGGCAGTCTTGTCCAATTCCGCGGCCGCGGGCCGCCGGCGGATCCTGTGGCAGGACAGCGAGTCCCTTCTCGATCCGAGCCGGCGCGAGGCGCTCATGTTCGATCAACAGGGTGGCATGCTGCGCAACGTGCTCACCCGGCCGGTGCCCGACCTGGCCGCCCAATCCGTCGCGCAGGTGCTCGAGAGGGTGTTGGGGCGGGCAGGGCTCCAGAGCTCACAGGTCCGCGCCTGGATCCTGCATGCGGGCGGACGCGATGTCCTGCGCGCGCTCGAGCAGCGGCTGCGACTTCAGCCCGGGGACCTGCGCTACAGCGCCCAGGTCTTGCGCGAATACGGCAACCTCTCGAGCGCGTTCGTGTACTTCGTGCTGCAGGCCGCCCTGATGCAGGGGGCGGCGGGAGGATGGTGGTGGCTCGGCTCCTTCGGGGCGGGGTTCAGTTGTCATGGGGCCCTTCTCAAGGTGGACTGACGGACTTGCGGCGAACGGTGCGCCCCGAGATTCTCGATGCGCTCGAGCCCTCGGATCCGCGCGCGATCCGCTCCCGGCGCGATCTCCAGCGGGTCCATCGTCTCATGGGAACTTGCGCCATCCTGACAAGGAGCCTGCGTCAAGCCGTGCGGTCCCCTCCCCCGCGCACGCCGCTGCGTCTGCTCGAGCTCGGTGCCGGTGACGCCAGTCTCGCGTTGCGGCTCGCGCGGCGCTTCGCCGCCTGCTGGCCTTCGGCCGAGCTGACGGTCCTGGATCGGCAGTCGCTGATTGCTCCGGCGACGGGTATCGCATTTGCTCACCTTGGCTGGACGCTGCGGCCCCTCATCGTGGATGCACTCGAATGGGCGCGAGCTCCGACGCGACAACAGCCCACCCATTGGAACATCACCCTGGCCAATCTCTTCCTCCATCATTTCGAGGAAGGGAGGCTGCGGGAGCTTTTGGCGGCGATCGCCACCCGATGCGACATCTTCATCGCCTGCGAGCCGCGGCGCAGCCTCGCCGCTCTTCTCGGAGCGCAGCTACTGCCGGCGCTCGGTGCGAGCCCCGACACGCGACACGATGCCGTGGTCAGCGTCCAAGCGGGATTTCGCAGCGGCGAACTCTCGCGGTTGTGGCCGCACGCCGCCGGCCATTGGTGTCTGCAGGAGCGTCCGGCAGGCCTTTTCAGTCATCTCTTTGTCGCCGTGCGCACGGTGCCGGCCTCATGAGCCCGACCCATGACGCAGTCATCATCGGTGCGGGTCCAGCGGGCTCGACCGCCGCCATTCTGCTCTCGAGAGTGGGTTGGTCGGTCGCGCTGCTCGAGGCCAAGCGGTTTCCGCGTCGCAAGGTTTGCGGCGAGTGCATCGCGGCCAGCAATCTGCCGCTGCTCGATGCGCTGGGTGTGGGAGAGGCGTTGCGCCGCTGGGCCGGTCCCGAGCTGCGGCAGGTGGCGCTCTGGCGGGGTGAGGAGTGCATCAGAGCGCCATTGCCCGCGCGAGCGGACCGACATCCCTGGGGCTACGCCCTGCGGCGCGAGCATCTCGATCTGCTGCTCATCGAGGCAGCCCGAGCGGCCGGCGCCACCCTGCTTCAACCGGGCAAGGCGCTTGCCGTCCGCCGCCGCGCGGGCGATGCGCTGCGCGAGATCGATGTAATCCGCGAGGATGGGCGCCGGCTGACGCTGCGCGCGCCCGTGCTCATCCGAGCGCACGGCTCCTGGCAACCGCCGCCGGCGGAGAGAGCCTGCGCGGCGCGGAAGGAGCATCATCCTGCCGACCTGTTGGCATTCAAGGCCAACTTCCGCGGCGCCCGCCTGGAGGAGACGCTGCTGCCGGTGCTGGCATTCGCGGGCGGCTATGGCGGCATGGTGGTGAGCAGTGACGGCCTCGCCACCCTCGCCTGCTGCATCCGCCGAGACCGGCTGAGGGCCTGCCGGCATGAGGTGAAAGCGGCCGCCGGCGAGAGTGTCGAGGTGCTGCTCGCGCGCGAATGCCGCGGCGTGAGAGAGGCACTCACCGGAGCCTGCCGCGTTGGGCCCTGGCTCGCCGCCGGACCGATTCGCCCGGGCGTACGTCTGCAAAAGTCCGACGGTGACACCTTTCGGGTCGGTAATGCCGCCGGCGAGGTGCACCCCATCATCGGCGAGGGCATCAGCATGGCGCTGCAATCGGCGTGGTTGCTCTGCGAAGAGCTCACGCGCGCCGCGGATGCGCGCCGCGCCGACATGGGCGGCGAGCGGCTTCGATCCCAGGCTCAAGAGCGCTATGCGCTGCGCTGGCGGGCGCACTTCACCCGGCGCATGCGCCTCGCGGCCTGCTTCGCTCAGGCGGCCATGCGACCTGCAGCCTCGGCTGCCCTCCTGCCGTTGCTGCGCCGCGCGCCGGCGCTGCTCGGCCTCGCGGCCAGGTTAAGCGGCAAAACGCGCAGCGCCGTAACTCTTCCACTCGAGGCTCCTCCCTAGCCTCATGCAGGGCTCATCATGAACACGCTCGAACGACTGACCCGAATCCTCGCGCAGCGCTACAAACTCGACCCTGCCCGACTCACGCCCGAGCAGCCGCTCGGCTCCCTCGGCATCGACTCGCTCGGCATGGTCGAGATACTCTTCTTCATCGAAGAGGAATTCGGCGTGCATCTGCCCTCGGAAGGCGCCGCCTTTGGGACTTTGGCGGAGGCCGCGCAGTACATCGATACGCTCATGGCCACGCAGAAGGTGGCGAAACAGCCGGGGCGGGAGCTGCCGCCGGCAGCGCAACCCGTCTCGAGGGATCCCGGCGCATGAGGCGCATCGCCGTCACCGGCATCGGCCTCATCTCACCGCTCGGCAACGGTCCCGCGCAAGCGCTCGCCAACGCGACCGCAGGGCGTGGCGCCATCCGCCGCCTGCAGACGCCCTGGTCGGGACGGCTCAGCGCGCCGCTTGCGGCCTGCGTTTCGTTCCAGGCAGAGGAGCACTTTCCTCCGCCGCGGCTGCGGATGTTGGACCGGGTCAGTCAGTTCGCACTGGTGGCGGCACGGCAGGCCCTCGCCGATGCGCGGCTCGATCTCACTGCCGAGGATCGCGGGCGCACCGGCGTCTTCATCGGCAGCGGCATGGGGGGCGCCCTGAGCACCGACGAGGGATACCTCGCGCTCTACGGGAGCGGCTGTGAGCGCCTGAAGCCCTTCTCGATCCTCATGGGCATGACCAACGCGCCCGCTGCCTGGATCGGAATCGACTATGACTTGAGCGGCCCCAATCTCACCTATTCCACCGCGTGCTCCTCCTCGGCAGTCGCCATCGGTGAGGCGTGGCTGCGGCTGCGGCAGGGGGAGATCGACCTCGCCATCGCCGGTGGCTCGGAGGCGCCCTTGGTCTACGGCGCCATGAAGGCCTGGGAGGCGCTGCATACCCTTGCGCGCGAGGATCCGCAGGATCCTTCGAGCTCCTGCAAGCCGTTCTCCGCCGATCGGAGCGGCCTGGTGTTGGGCGAAGGAGCAGCGATCCTCGTGCTCGAGGACTTGACGCGCGCGCTCGATCGCGGCGCCTGCGTTCATGGTGAGCTCCTCGGCTACGGACTCTCCACGGACGCGAGTCACATTACCCGCCCGACTGTTGCCGGTCAGGCGAGCGCCATGCGCGCCGCGCTGCGCTCGGGGGGGCTCGCTCCGACCTTCATCGACAGCATCAACGCCCACGGCACCGGAACGCAGGCCAACGATTCGGTCGAGACGGCCGCCATCAAGGAAGTCTTCGGCGAGCGCGCCTACCGCATCCCCGTGAGCGCCACCAAGGCGATGCACGGGCACCTGCTCGGCGCGAGCGGCGCCCTCGAGCTCTCACTCGCGCTCCTCGCCCTGCAGCAGGATGTCCTCCTGCCGACCCTGCACCTCAAGGTACCGGCCGCGGACTGCGATCTCGATTACGTCCCCAATTGCGCGCGCCGCGGCGCCCGGGCGCGCACGGTCATGTCGAGCTCATTCGCGTTCGGAGGAACCAACGCGGTGTTGATCGCCTCAGCGGATACGGAGCGGAACGCCGCAGCGGGCGAGAACGGCGCGCAGGTCGCGTAGCGCCGGAAACACCTCGTTGTTCCAATCGGCGCCCTGGGCATCGTGGGCGCGCTGCTCGTACTCGACGATGTCCTTGTCCTCGCGGAAGATCCGCTCGGTGAACCAGACGACGAAGGGCCAGGCGAGTTGAATGAGTCCTGGAATCGGCGGCTTCTTCACCGAGAGATAGCCGAAGGTCCGATTGGTGCGGTGCTCGGCATCAAGCGGCGTATAGCAGAGCCAGACATCCAACACCGGATCCTGCGTCTCCTGGATGTTCCGTCCCACCCAGACCTTGAGGCTCTGCGAGGGATAATCGGTACGGATGCGCATGTGGTCGCGAAAGTCCTGCCGCTCCTCACCGCGCTTGCGCATGAGGTCCACGATCACGCGCTCGCCCATGGTGGACTTGCCCTCCGAGCGGCTGAAGCTGTACTCGACCTCGGCCCAGTGCTCCCCGTGTCGCCGGCCGAGACAGCTCGCGCGGATCGAGCCCATCTGCTTGCGATGCATGAACTGATGGTTCATGTCGAAGAGATTCTCGTGCATGAAGGTGTAGTGGCACGCCACCTCGCGATTGAGCCGCCGGGTCTTGTAGTCGCGGCGCTGCGAGGCACCGAGCGCTGCGGGCATCCGCGCCTCGGCCAGGAGCGGGTTGCCCGGAAAGACGAACACGAGGCCGTCCACCTCTTTGGCGGGGTAGCTGCGAACGCCGTTGGGAACGCGTTCCCTGCCGAGGTAGGGGACGTCCACGCACCTGCCGGTGCAGTCGTAGGCCCAGCCGTGGTAGTGGCACTTCACGCCATCGCCCTGCACCACCCCGAGGTGTAGCGGCACCTGCCGATGCGCGCAGCGGTCCTCGAGCGCGACCACCCGTCCGCTCGCTCCGCGAAAGAGCGCGATCGGCTCTCCCGCGAACCGGCGCCCGAGTATCCGCCCGGACTTGAGCTCGTCCGACCAGGCGAGCGGATACCAGTAATCGGGATTGGCGGCCGTGCGCCGCAAGTCGATGCCCGCGGGCAATGCAGCCGCCAGCGTGGCGGTCGAAATAGGCAGATCATCCGGCATCGGCCGCGCCCCCTTTGTTCTACAAAGCCTGCAAGGTTACGCCGATCCCGGCAGTGGCGGGAGCAAAGTTCCCTGACGGGCCACAACCGGCTCGATCAAGCTGGCATCGTCGGGCGCCTGGGTCGCATAGAGGCGGCGGCTCACCTGCCAGGCGACCATGGTGTCGCTCGGGTAGGGAACGAGGGAGGCTTTCGCCTCGACCGGGCTGCCTTGGAGCCATGCCTGGTGATCCTCCTCGCGCAGCACTGCTGGCATCCGTTGCTTCTCATTGTGAATCTCCGCCATGAGGCTGTTCGGCGGAAGGGTGATGAGCGCGCACGAAAGCACCTCGGCGCCGTGGGCTTCCTTCCTGCGATCCCAAAGCCCGGCGACGCCGAAGAGCGGGCGATCGGCGAGGTGCACGTAGAACGGCTCCTTGCGGCCGTCCTCGAAAAGATGCGGCTCGTAGAACCCTGCCATCACCAGAATGCAGCGCTGGCGCCGCGCCCACGGCTCTTTCCAGGCGTACCACGTCTCGAGCTTCTCGACCGTCGCGTTGATGAGCGGGAAACGGGTCTCGCCGCGAAAAGGCAGCAACCCCCAGCGCATCATCCGGCCGGTGATCGTGCCGTGAACGCTCAGAACCACGGGTACCGGGTCGGTCGGCAGGACGCGCCAGCTCGGCTCGAACTGCCACAGCGGCTCGATCACCCGCCAATACCGCTCGGCGGCGGCCTGGGAAGGAGTCTGATAGCGGGCGCACATGGGCTTGCCCGCATTATAGCGATCGTCGCCCGGCACGCTTCGGTGGCACTCGCTCGGGCTTTACCGCCAGTCTGGAGCCAAGCACACTAGCCAGCGTCCTGGATCTGCGGGCCGGATGATGAAAGCGAGTACTGCGATGCATTGCCGGAGCCGGCCCCCGCGAGAG
This sequence comes from Steroidobacteraceae bacterium, assembly GCA_035252605.1. Lineage (GTDB taxonomy): Bacteria > Pseudomonadota > Gammaproteobacteria > Steroidobacterales > Steroidobacteraceae > 13-2-20CM-66-19. Next base: position 30,215 of record DATFCZ010000009.1, on the reverse strand, counting down.
TTCTTCGCACGCTTGAGAACCTTCACCGCCGAAGCGGCCGTCCTCGCCCTCTGGCTCGGCGTAAATGCCGCCTCTGCCGCACAACCCGGGGTGGCCGGCCTCGATGGCTACGTGCACCGGGCGATGGCGCAATGGAAGGTGCCCGGACTCGCGGTCGCGGTGGTCAAGGACGGTCAGCTCGTGCTCGCCCGCGGCTACGGGGTACGCGAGTTCGGCAAGCCCGACCGGGTGGATGCCGACACGCTGTTCGATATCGGATCCAACACCAAGGCGTTCACCGCCGCCGCGCTCGGCACTCTGGTCGCCGCAGGGAAGCTCAAGTGGGACGACCCGGTAGTCAAATACGTGCCGGGCTTTCGACTCGAGAGCCCCTACGTCAGCCAGGAGATCACGCTGCGCGACCTGCTCTCCCATCGCAGCGGCTATTGTGACCCCTTCGCGATGTGGTACCTGTCGGATGACACCACCGAAAACGTGATCGCGCGGCTGCGCTACCAGAAGCCGAGCTACGGATTTCGAGCCCACTTCTGCTACGACAACGCGATGTATCTGGTGGCCTCCGCCTTCGTTCCGGCGATCACCGGCGCCAGCTGGAACAGCTACGTGGCGAGCCACATCTTTGCGCCACTCGGCATGACTCGCACGGTCTCGACCTCCGCGGCCCTTGCAGCCGCCTCCGATATCGCCCGTCCGCATGGCGAAGTCGAGCACAAGGTCGAAGTCATCAAGCCCTATTGGTCGAACAACATGGATGTGTTCGCGCCGGTGGGCGGCATCAATTCGAGCGCGAACGACATGAGCCACTGGCTCATCATGCTGCTCGCGGATGGCCGCTATGGCGGCAGCCAGGTACTCGAGCCCGCGATCATCCAGGCGATGGAGACGCCGCAAGCGCTGGTCCAGGCGGACTCGGACCTTGCAGGGTGGCTGCACGCCCAGACACCGGATACCCGGTTCTATGCCTACGGGCTCGGCTTCTTTCTGCAGGACTACGGCAATCACGAGCTCGTCTGGCATGCCGGGGACATCGACGGCATGGCTTCCGCGCTCGCGCTCGTTCCGGATGAGCATCTCGGCGTCGTGGTGATGTCGAACATGAACCAGAGCCGCGCGTCCGAGGGCATCGTGTTCCACGTCCTGCAGGAGTATCTCGGGCTCCCGCCTCGAGACGTGAGCAGCGCCATGTATGCGGATCTGCAGAAGGAAAACGCCCGCGCCCAGGCGGCATCGAGGAAGATCGCGGCGGCGCGCCGCCCCGGCACGAAAGCGCCGCTGCCGCTCGGCGACTATGCGGGCAGCTACTCGGATCCCTACTACGGCACCGCATCGGTGCGCGATGAGCACGGGCATCTCGTACTGCGGCTCGGTAACCCGATGTTCGTCGGGGATCTCGAGCACTGGAACGGCGCCACTTTCCACGTCCGCTGGCGATACCGCTTCTACGGCGATGCCTACATCACCTTCGATGTCGATGCGCTGGGAGAGCCCACGAGGCTGTCCCTCGCATCGACGCCGGCGCACTACGAGCGAACGCCGCCGGCGAGCTTTCCCCCGCCCGGCAAGTGAATTATGTAACGAACCCCGGCCGAGTCGCATGGCCTCCGCCTCTGCGTTTCAGAGGCGCTGGAGGCCGCGCGCCATCGCCGATCTCTGCAGCGCGCATGGGACGGCTCGGGCTCGCTCGCTTTTTTCGCGCCACCACGACAAGGCGATCGAGCGCCGGCGCAGCGTTGACAATTGCCGAGGCCGAAGGTAAACGTATCCAGAAGACTCGCAGAAGTTAAATCTCGACGCGCAATCTCTAATACGAACCATCGATCGCTCCTCCGATCGTCCGCGCGATCGGAGCCGGTCGCACCGATCCAAAACAATCCATCGAGCAGGCAGGCGATAGCCAGCAGCTCGATTTCGATGAAGGGAGAGATAATGACATCTCGTAATACGCTCCGCAGGCTCCTGCTCTCCAGCGCCATAGCGGCCTGTGTGGCCGCGCCGGTTGTGCCGAGCGGAACCATCACGCCCGCAGCATCCATCGCGAAACCCGAGCTCGTGATCGGCCCGGCCGCGATCCTCTCCAGCCAGTTGGCTTCGAACCCGCAGGCGCTCCCCGAAATCCAGTATGGCCTCTTCACCTGCCAGGTCGGTCTAATTCCCGGCGTGCAGTGCTATGACCCTTATCAAATTCGTCATGCATACGGCACCGACAAGCTCATCAACGCGGGTTGGGACGGCAGCGGCAAGACCATCGTGATCATCGACGCGTTCCAGAGCCCGAACATTCAGTCCGAGCTCAGCAATTTCGATGCTTTTTACGGCTTGCCTGATCCGAATTTCCAACAGATCGCCCCCCAGGGCCTGACGCCCTTCGATCCTGCTTACCAGCAAGGCGACATGATCGGTTGGGCGAATGAGATCTCACTCGATGTGGAGTGGTCCCACGCGATCGCGCCGGGCGCCAATATCGTGCTGGTTCTCGCCAAGTCGGATCAGGATGCGGACCTCTACGCGGCCACCAAGTACGCGGTGGACCATCATCTGGGGGATGTCATATCGCAGAGCTTCGGCGAGAACGAGTCGTGCGTCGATCCCCACCTGCTCAGGCTGCAGCACCAGATGTTCGCCGAGGCGACGCAGAAGCACATGACGATCTTCGCTTCCGCGGGTGATGCGGGTGCGGCGCAGGTCAATTGCGACCAGACGGCGTACGTAGAGGCAGTCTCCTCACCCGCAGTCGATCCGCTGGTTACCGCGGTGGGCGGCACCTCGCTCGTTGCGGCCGATTACACGACGCAGAATCCGGGGGCGTACGAAAGTGAGAGCGTGTGGAATGAGCCGGACTACGGCTCGGGAGGCGGCGGTCTCAGCGTACTGTACTCCAAGCCCTTCTATCAGCAGGGAATGGTCCAAGGCAGGCAGCGCGGGCTGCCGGACGTCTCTTACAATGCCGCGGTCAATAACGGCGTATTGACCTATCTCGATGTGCCGGGGGAGACCGAAGCACCGTACAACTGGTACCTGTTCGGCGGTACGAGTGCCGGCTCGCCGCAGTGGTCTGCAATCACCGCGATCGCGGATGAGATCAACAGGGCGGATCTGGGCTTCATCAACGAAGCGCTGTATCGCATCGCTCATGTGCCGCCGTTCTATGCGTGGTCCTTCCACGACATCACGGTGGGTAACAACGCGTGGGCGACTGCCGGTTTCAGTGCCGCACCGGCATGGGATGCGGCGAGCGGTCTGGGCTCGCCGCAAGCGCCGGCACTCGTTGGCCTGCTCATACAGTTCGTCAGGTTCGGCGACGGCAGCTCTGAAATCGGACAGTCCGCATCGACGTTCAATAACAACGGCCACGGCCATATGAGGCCGCACTAGCCTGCGCATCTTCGGGGACGAGGACTTCCAGTCCTCCTCCCCGGAGGCGCCGCGGCCGCGGGGACTCAATTCCGGGGCGAGGTCCAAGAGGCCGTGACTCCCGCGCACGGCGTCCAGCGATCGCGCCGCCGCTCGGCGCGACGAGCCGCGCTCTCTCCCTCGTAGCTCACGGGCAAGGCGTCTTTGAGGCCCGCCGGAGGCGTCAGGAGCGCGTTCGTATTGATGATGGCGAAGAGACTTCCGGAAATTTCGGCCAGTGCGCCGATGTAGACGCCGCAGCGGGCGCAGATCAGAAACTCGGTAACGCCATACCCGAACCGGTAGCGCCGGAGCTGATCCGGCTGCCCTACCTGGAATGTGACTGTGCCTTGCGGATCTGAGGTGCTGCGGGCCCCGTGCGCGCGGCAGAACGAGCACTGGCACGCGCGAATGGACCACGTCGCGGGCGCGAGCTCAGTCTCATATCGGTAGGTGAGCGCGCCGCAGTGGCAACTGCCCTGATACGGCATGCGCGGACTTTACCCCAATTGCGGTGCTCGTGGATCTCTCAAGGTTGACCTCAAGACCGCCTCCTCGACGTGGTACGATCCGCCCGAGATGAATGGCGGCGCCGATCTCCCCATCAGGCTCTTTCACGGGCATGTGAGATTCTGGGTCGCGGTCGCGCTGGGCACCGCGAGTTACTTTTTTCTTCCCGCGACTCTCTCCCTCATCAGCCGCACACTCCTCAGTTGGGACTGCGGCGTCACGCTTTTTCTCGCGATGATCTATCTTTGGATGCGGCGTCTCACCCCCGAGGAGATCTGCTCGCACTACACCGAGGAGGATCCCTCCGGGCCCTTCATTCTCGCGGTCGTGGTCGCAGCGGCCTTCCTGAGTCTGCTCGCGATCATCGAGCCGCTGAGTAACCTCCGCCACCTCGGGCACAGTCGTCAGGTGTGGCAGTTCGCGCTCGTTGCGATCACGCTGATCGACTCATGGGTGCTCGTGGCGACCATGTTCACCATGCATTATGCGGACATGTTCTACAGCGCCCCGCCGAAGGACCGCCCTCTCCTCTTCCCGCGAACCGAGATGCCGGTCTTCTGGGACTTCGCTTATTTCTCCTTCACCATCGCCGCGGCCTGCCAGACCGCCGACGTTTCCACCACGCAAGTCTCCATCCGGCGGGTAGTCATCCTGCACGAGATCATCTCCTTCGCGTTCAACGTGGCCATCATCGGATTCGCCATCAACATCAGCGCCGGTCTCATGGCCGGCTGACGGGGGAACGGAGGTGCTCGCTCGACCGTTCACATACCGCATGCGTAGCTTTCCCGTGCGATCCGCCGCCGCCCTCCTGCTGCTCGCTGCCCTGCTTGCCGGCTGCGACAAGCTGGGACTGGGCCAGCCGCACCGCTCGAAGGAGCTTCCGACGGCGCAACAGCTCAAAAGGATCGCCTACATGTCGCAGGCCGCGGGTCCTGATGGCCGGCGGACCTTCGATCGGCTCGGACAAGCCAAGTCGTGCCACGACTTCGAGATCGCCATGCGGTGGAATCGGCCGCCGGATGTGAAGGGGGGGCCCTTCAATCAGAAGATGGTTTATCTCACCGCCGGCGTGCCGGCGGATTTGCCCAAGGACTCCGAGGTGTTCCTCGCCGGCGGGATCGAGCAGGGGCAAGCGCTGCCTTCGGGTGGCTCCGTCTGGGCGGTGCGATTGAAGGACGGCAGCGAAGTGCAGGCCGTCGAGGCGCCGAACTATGCGCAGAAGCAGGAAGAAGCCCAGCAGAACGGCGGCAGCGCCACCATGATCCACCCCTATACGCACGGGCGGGCATTCTGTGCCTACGGCGTGTACCAGGGTGCCACCGGCTTGTCGCTCGACCAGAAGCAGCACGTACCGCTCGTGTCCGTGTTGTTCGCCATGGACCGGCGCCGGTAACGCCGCTTCCGATTCAGCAGGCCGTCAGCGCCTCCTTCTCCTCGAACAGACTCTCGGCCGGCACCGGCCGGCCAAATAGGTATCCTTGATAACGGCTGCAGCCGCACTCGCGCAATACCTCTAGCTGCTCGCGCGTCTCCACGCCCTCCGCGATGACATCCAGGCCCAGGCGATCGGCGATGGCGACGATGGTCGTCACGATCGCCTTGTCGTTCGGGTCGGCCGCGATCTGGTGCACGAACGAGCGGTCGATCTTCAGCTGATCGAGCGGCAGCTGCTTGAGATACTGGAGCGAGGAGTAGCCGGTGCCGAAATCATCGAGGGCAAACTGCACCCCCTCCGCCTTGAGCACGTTCATGGTGCTCACCGTCCGCTCGATATCCCCCTGCAGCAGAGTCTCGGTCAATTCGAGCTTGAGCCGCCGCGCATCGACCCCGTGGCGGCGGATGGCGCCCAGGACCTGCACGATGAATTCAGGCTGCTGAAACTGCAGCGAGCTCACGTTGACGGCGAGCGAGAGCTCACGGGTACGGGCCTGATAGCTCCAGGCCGCAAGCTGCGCGCAGGCCGCATCGATCACCCACTGACCCATCGGCAGGATCATGTGGGTTTCCTCGGCGAGCTGGATGAACTGCGCCGGGGAGATGAGGCCGCGCTGCGGGTGATTCCACCGCAGCAGTGCCTCGGCGCCGAGCTCGCGGCCGTTCTCATCGACCTGCAGCTGGTAATGGAGCACGAACTGCGAAGCGGCGATCGCGTTACGCAGCTCGAGCTCGAGCGCCGCGCGCGAGTTGACGCTCTCTTGCATGCCCGGATCGAAGAAGCGCAGCGCGCTGCGCCCCGCCTTCTTCGCCTGATGCAGCGCGATGTTGGCCTGCTTGATCAGATCCTGAGTGGTCTGCCGGTGGCCGGCGAGAATGGTCGCGCCCACGCTGCAGCCGACATGGATGCTGCCCTCGGGCACGGCGTAGGAACCGGACAGGGCGTGCATCATCCTCAGGCCGAACGCTTTGGCTTCGTTGGCGGCGGCCAGCGGCTGTGAGGCGAGATCCTCGAGCAGGACCACGAATTCATCTCCGTCCACCCGCGCGAGAGTATCGCCCGCGCGCACCTCGGCGGCGAGTCTCGCGGCGACCTGCTGCAGCAGCGCATCGCCGGCGGCGTGGCCGAGGGTATCGTTGACGCTCTTGAAGTTATCGAGGTTGAGCAGCAGCAGCGCACCGTAGCGGCCGGTGCGGGCGCTGGTCGATAGCGCCTGGTTGAGGCGGTCCTGCAGCAGCTCGCGGTTCGGCAGCCGCGTCAGCTGATCGAAGAACGCCAGGTGGCGGATGCGCTCCTCGGCCTGCTTGCGCTCCGTGAAATCCATCAGGAATGACATGGTGAGCGGGCCGTCCGCGAGCTCGATGCGCTTGGTCGAGATGAAGAGCGGAAACTCGCTCCCGTCCTTGCGCAATCCGATCGTCTCATAGCTGGTCGGAGTCGGCAGGCCGGCGCGCCGCCGCTCGATGACCCGCTGCATCTCGGCCCGGCGGCTCGGCGCGACCCGCTCGAGCAGAGAAGTGGCACGCACTTCCTGCGCGCTCGCACAACCGAACATCTCGAGGTAGCGCGCATTGACCTCGAGCGTGACCCCATCGCGGCTGAAGGAGATGGCGATCGGCGACTGCTCGATGAGCGTGCGCAACCGCATCTCGCTCTCACGCAGCGCCTCCTGGGAACGCCGGTCCGCCGAGATGTCCTCCACGATGGACCAGACGGAGCGCCGGGTGCCGTCGCCGACCAACATGCCGTTCATGCGCAGTGGAATGAGCGTGCCGTCCTTGCGACGATACTCCTTCTCGTACGGACCGAAGCGCCCGGTCCCCAAGACCAGATCGATCTGCCGCCGCTCCTCCATCTGGTATTTGCCCGGCGTGAGCGCCCAGTGGTCCAACGACCGCAGCTCCTCGGCCGAGTAGCCCGTCATCTTCTCGAACGCCCGGTTGAACTCCACGTAGCGACCGTCCACGGTGAACACAATGCCGAGCGGCGAGAGCTCGAAGAGCTGGCGGAGCTTGCGCTCACTCTCCTCGAGCGCCGCCTGAATTTGCTTGCGCTCGGTGATGTCGCTCAGGCAGGCGATGAGCCGCACGACCCGACCGGAGTCGTCCTTCAGCGTCGATACTGCGCAGCGGGTGGTGAGAATGCGGCCGTCCTTGCGCACGATCCGTCGCTCACCGAGCTGCTGCTCCACACGCCCGCTGCAAAGATCGGCGAAGCGGCGCATGGCCTCCGGCATGTCCTCCGGTAAGGTAAGCTCGGCAAGTGTCTTGCGCTCGAGGCCGCTGGCGTCATAGCCGCTCAGCTCGAATGCGACCTCGTTCGCCTGCAGAATGCGGCCGGTGTCCGGCTCGACCACGACCATCGCGTAAGGGGAGCGCTCGAAGAGCACCCGGAAGCTCTCCTCCGAGCCGATCAGCCTGCGTTTGACATCCTGAGCCAAAGTGGCGCCCGTCACCGCAATGACGATGAGGATGCCGAGCGGGCCGAGGGCGAAGCCGTGAAGGAGGGAGAGGCGTACCAACGTACCTTGGATGGCGAACGGCACCAGGAGGGCGAGCGATCCGAGCATCCAGAGCACTCTGCGCTCGCGCGTGCGCCGGTAGAGTCTGAGTAGCACGCCGAGCGCGTACGCCACCACGCCGTCTACGGCGGCGATGAAGAGATAAGAGAGCGCCCCACCGCGGCCGGCCCCCTGCGCGACGAGTTCGTGCCACGGCAGCCGCAGGCGCGTAATTCCATCGAAGCGCTCGTATTGGACTCCATAGCGCCGCGTCTCATTCAAGACGATCAACGTCAGACAGAGCACCGCATAGGCGGCAAAGGCGGTCCGCGGCCCCCGCCCGGTCAGCCTCGCGTAGCGCGCGACGAACAGCGAGAACGCGAGCGCCGTCACGATGATGCAGTCGATGTTGGATTTCAGCGCCCGGAGGAATTGAGCATCGCTCGAGGATTGCAGCATCCTCGCGGCGAACAGGGCGAAGAGCGCGGCGAAGAGACATGCTGCCGCGAACGCGCGCAACACCGGCGCTTCGCGCCGCGCGGCGGGCGTCACCAGGCTATAGAGCATCGCGTAGGCAATGGCTCCCGCCAGGACGTAGAGACTCGGAACGACTACGGTCAAAGGCAGCTCGCGCGACTCTCCGCCTAAACAGCCGCGCGCCCGTGGCGCACGCAGAGCTCTCGCCCGACCCCGATCAGCCGCCGATGCATGGCACTCCTCGAGCGCCAGAGGATTGCTCTTCTTTCAATGGTATATGGGCAGTCGGCAGCAATGTGCGACGGGCGTCGCACGCTGCCCGATTATCCACTGCGGCGCCGCTCCCCGGGGCTCAGATCCGGCCCGATCGCACCCCCCGGAGCCTGCCGGACGCCACGGCGCCAAAGACCACAGCTGCCAGCAAGGCGGATGCGGAGGCGTAGAAGTACGGGAGGGAGCGGCTCATCGAAAAGAGGAGCCCCATGATGAAATTCGACAGGAATTGACCGATGCTCCGGGACACGGTGAGAAAGCCCATGCCGCGGCCGAGCCGTCCCTGGCCCACGACGGAGGAGACGAGGGTCGGCTCGAAGGTTTCGACTCCCCCCATCCCTGCGCCGAGGATGGCCACGGAAAGATAGAAGGCCGCCGAGGGCAGATGCAGCAGCTCGCTCACGCCTATGAGACCCGAGCCCAGAGCGGACGGCAGGTAACCCGCGAGCCAGAGCGAGCGCACCATGGAGAAGCGGCCGGTGCCGCAGGCATAGCCGCTCACGGCCGAGACGGCGAGATAGATGAGAAAGGCGAGCACGCCGGACTCGTACCCACCCGTCGTTGAGTGCCCCTCCGCCGCTGTTAGAACGGGAAAACCGAGATTGTAGAAACTGAAGCCGTAAAGGGTGGCCGACACCAGCAGAGCGATCAGCAGCGCGCGTCCCCCGGGGTCGCGCGCGCCCTCCGCCGCTCTCGGCGTTTCGGCGTGATGCAGCTCCGCGCGCTGCACGAAAAACAGCAGCGACGTCGAAACGACGAGTGGCACCACCGCAAACAGCATGATGATTTCGATGCGGATCTTCAGCGACAGAAACAACAGCGCAGCCAGCGCCGAGAGCATGCCGCCGCCGATATCGAGCGCGTGCAGGAAGCCGAATGCCATGGCTCGCTCCTGCGGGCGCGTCACATTGACCAACAGCGCCTGCCGGGCGGGCGTGCGGAAGTAGCGGGCCCACCATCCCAGGATGAAGAGAATCGCGGCGCCCCAGAGACCTTGCGCGATACCCGCGAACGCCATGAGCGGAATGAAGGTGTTGCCCGCGATGGCGAGGGCCTTGCGGTCGAAGCGGTCACCTGCCAGGCCGCCGATGTATGCGACGAGCGAGCCGCCGCCGAAGGCTATCGCGGTCACGATGCCGTAGGCAAAGACGGGAGCGTGCAGTCGCAGGACGATGAACAGCGGAAAGAGTGCCGCCACGCCCTGGTAGCCGAGGTCGGCAAAGAAGGCGGAGAAGCAGAGCAGATACGCATCTCGGTTGAGACGCTTGCCCGGTAGCAGTTGCGCGAGTGCCCTCACGACGGTCGAGTCAGCCCGGTCTCACCGAAGCCCGAGGCACCGCGTGCGCTGCCGCGCATTCCTCGGTCCTGCGGCCGTATCGAAAGCCAACAGGTTAGGCGGGGGGATGTCCGGGTGGTCGAGAGCTGCGCTCACGCTCCTTCGGCTTGTTGGCCTTTCCCGGCGAAGCTCTTTCCGGCGGTGCCGCCCGGCCTCCCTCTTGGCCTCGAGGCTCCGGGCGAGCTGCGGCGGGCGGACCCGCGCGTGGCGCAGGAGGACGCACGGCCGGAGGCCGTACGTTCGGTACACCGGCGCGCTCTCCGCCCCGGGGCTCGGGGCGAGCGCCGGCGGGAGGTCGCGCCTCGGGCGCTCTCCCGCGCTCTCCGCCTCGCATCTCCGGGCGGCCACCTTGCGCAGGGCGCCCATGGGGCATCGGCGGCGGTCCGGCGTGAGGCCGTCCCGGCGGTCTCATATGCGGCGGCATGCGTCGATGGCTCCAATCGTCGCGCTGCCCGTACCAGGGCCGGCCGCGGTAGTAGCGGTCCCAATAGGGCAGCAGCGAGAAGGTGACGATTGGCAGACCGAGACTCGGTCCGTAGGAGTACAGCGGAACTCTTTCGCCCTCATAGACGAAGGACAGGCCACCCGCATAAATCCAGCCCCTCGCATCGTCGAAGGACACATCGCACCAGCTCCAATCGCTCAGGCAACCCTGCACATCGAGCGGCGTCCCCTCATCGAGCTGCGCAACCAGCGGGTAATCGCGGTTCGGGCCGGCGCGAACGTTCATGGGTCGAGAGGTATAAGCGTTCTGCGCGCAGGCGAGACCGCATGAGGTGAGCAACAGAGCTCCGAGCGAGTAGACGAGCGTGCTGCGGCGCATGGCAAGTCTCCGGTAGGACCTGGTGCAGGAGGCTCTCATTGTAGGGCGAAACGCCTCTCCATGGGACAGCCCGAGTAGCCGGCGGCTGTCCGCACGCACCATGGCTCGCCCCTTTGCGACTGCGGCTGCGAGCTAGGGAATCGCGCCGAGCGCTGCGGCAATGAGTGCCGGGATACGTGCGTTGATCCGCGCCGGTCGAGCACTTCACTTGGAATCTTCTGATCGAATCGGACGGACGCGAGTGAGATGCCGACAGCGGTGGACGGAGCGCGAGTTTCGCCGGTCGTTCCGCAAATGGGACCACTCATGGGACCACCGGAGGTTCTCGGGACGCTCTGAAAGATTGGTCGGAGCGCCGAGATTTGAACTCGGGACCCCTTGCACCCCATGTAATTTAGCGCTGCAACGGCCTGCAACGCTCCGCAACGAACAGCACGCACGAAACCCTGCAATTTACGGCGTTTCAGCTCCCTGTTGCCATTGCGTCCGGTTGCACTATCATACGGCCTGTCGTCCCTAAAAGTGTCCATAAGGTGTCCATGGAAGCGGGACTTACGCGACTGACAAAGGCCCGCGTCGAGAGCCTCCGCCCGGGCGGGAAGCAGCGCGACATCAGCGATCCCGAGCGCCGCGGACTCGTGCTGCGCATCGAGCCGTCGGGCTCGAAGCTCTGGCTGTTCCGCTACAAGTTCGCCGGCAAGCCGCATCGGCTCGCGCTCGGGGCCTATCCGGGAATGAGCCTGGCGCTCGCCCGCGCCGAGGCCCAGGCGCATCGTGAGCTGCTCGATCGCGGCCTCGATCCGCGCACGGCGCGGCGCGCCCGACGCCCTACCGCGCTCTCTGAAGCGGCGGGTCGGACCGGGAAGCACAGCATCGAGTTCCTCGCTCATGAGTTCCTCGAGCGCCACGTGCGGCCGAACCGCCGCCGGCCGGAATACGTCGAGCGGATCCTGGCGCGTGACGTGCTGCCCGAGTGGCAGGGACGGGACGCCCGCACCATTACACCGCGCGAGGTCATCGAGCTCCTCGATGGCATCGTGGCGAGGGGCTCGCGCGTGATGGCGAATCGCACGGCGAGCCTGCTCGCGCAGATGTTCAAGTTCGGAATCCATCGCGCCATCGTCGAGAACTCCCCCGTCATGCTCCTCTACCGCCCCGGTGGCAAGGAGCGGCCGCGATCGCGCGCCCTTGCCGATGAGGAGCTGAGGGCTTTCCTTCAGAACCTCGACGAGGCCTGCCGTTTTCAGCGCCTGCCCCACATCCTCCGGGTGCTCCTGCTTACGTTGCAGCGCCGGAGCGAGCTCACGCTCGCTGAGTGGCGCGAGTTCGACTTCAAGGCCAAGACCTGGACGATCCCGGATGAGCATGCGAAGACCGGCAGAGGCCACGTCGTGCCGCTCTCGGACTGGACGGCCCAGGAGCTTCAAAAGCTCAAGGTCATGGCGGACGGCTCGCGCTACGTGCTTCCCGGCAGCGACAAATCGCAACCGATCGATCCGAAATACATCACCCGCAGCGTCGCGCGGTGCCTGAAGCGCTTCAAGAAGCACGGTGTCGACGCCTTCACTCCGCATGATCTACGCCGAACCGGACGCACCGGGCTCGCGCGGCTGGGGATCAAGGTCGAAATCGCGGAGCGAGTGGTGAACCACGCCCGCGAACGTATGGAAGCCACCTACGACGTCCATGACTACCTCGATGAGAAGCGCGAGGCGCTCGATAAGTGGGCGAATCATCTCGCGGAGATACGTGACGGTCAGGAATCGAGATAGGGTACGCTTAGAAGCCTTCCTCCGCGATTCCGCTGTTCACGCGCGTTGGGGACGAGTACCGTGACTCGCAATCATTGATCCACCGCTTCTGCCGGCCTAGACTTCATCGCGACACCACAACGCGGCCGAAAGACCGTAGTGAGAGTCGGCCATGCAGGGGTCCTTATTCCGGTTCTACGTGCACGAGGGTCACCGCCATCACGGCCGTGTTGTCTGGGAATGGCTGCTCGAGCAGGGCAACAAGATGGGCATTCGCGGTGGCTCCGCCTTCAAGTCCATGGCCGGGTTCGGCAGGCATCACGTCCTGCACGAGGCGCGCTTCTTCGAGCTGGCCGGTACCCTCACGGTGGAGGTGGAGTTCATCGTATCGCCTGATGAGGCCCAGAAGCTCATCGAGCTCCTACACAAGGAGCAGGTGCGACTCTTTTATGCCTACACGCCCGCTTGCTTTGGGGTGATCAACCCGGACGTCTCTGACCCGCCTTCTGTACGCGACTGTCCCGAGTCGATCGGATAATCGAGTTCGGAGGTTGCAGGACGGACGAGATCGAGCGCGCAGTGGCGCACTGCCGCCTCGGTATCAACGCATAGGGTTCTGACCAGCAAGCCATGCTTGCACCAATACCGCGACTCCCGGGCGAGTTCTGTGCACTTCACGATCCAACCGGGACGGCCGCGGGCCGCTTGCACCAGCTCCCGCACGATGCTCGGTGCGAGCGGCGGCAGCGCGAGGCCGCCTCGCGGCTCGTAGAGGAGCCGGCGCAGCTGCCGTGTCGGTGTCAGCGGCATACGAATGCACATTGCACCGTAGCGCGACGGGCGTCGCATCCGCGATCGATCCCGCCCCACCTCGATATCTACCACAGTCAGCACTCCCATAACGCCGCCATGCAACCGCTTGAGCAGGAACACCATTGCATTGCTGACTGAGGAGAAATGGTCGAGGAGTAGCACGCCGGCACTCTTGTCCGCCGCGTCCCATAAACGCGAACGCGCGGCACGACGAGTGATCCCCGCTACCCTAACGCCGGGATATGCGCGCTGAAGGGCGCGAGTGATGTGATCGAGAGAGGTCGTGACATTCGAGTACGCGCACGGAATTCCAGCGATCACAAGCCGCGAATGAAGGACCGCAAGAAGAGTCGACTTGCCGCTGCCGCGGGGGCCGAGGAGGCTCAGATGCTCGCCGCGCAGGAGCCGTCTCCGCAATTCGCTGATGAGCTGAGGGGGGGACAGGTGCACCGATGGGCCTGCCATTAGAGTCTGAGGACCACGCAGGCATCATCAGCCGCTCAAGCGGCGGTTATGGGAGGCATGCCATCTCCCTCAAGCTGGTCAGTTTAAGGTGCGGCGTCGGCTTCCCGCAAGCGACGAAGGGATTTGTACAGGTGCTTGCCGAGGGCCAATTGCCTCCGTATATTGACGGTTGGGAGATGGCATTCCTCCCGCAATAAGAACCGCCGCGCTCGGCTGATGATGCCTACCGATTCCGTCCGGTGACGGAGAGGAGCGGTAGTGCGCAGACCCGAGCATGGCCCGAGCCTGATACCCGACCTGCATGTCGCGCGCGGTCGCCCGCCCGGAAAGGGTGAGGCCGAATGACCCGCGACATCCTGCTTCAGATCGCGCAGGTCTTCACCGTCCTCGCGCTCGCCCCGCTCCTGCAGGGGATCATCCTGCAGTGGGAAGAGCGCGTACAGCGCTCTCAAGGCCCGGGCATCTTCCAGCCCTATCGGGATCTCTGGAAGCTCTTTCACAAGCAACTCGTGGTGCCCGAGACCGCGAGCGTCATCTACTGGATCGCCCCCGTCATTGCCTTCACGTGCATGCTGACGGTGCCGATTCTCATTCCGGTGCTGACCAATTTTCCGCTGCCGCTCTCGGACATGGGAGACATCCTGGGCGGCGGCCTCATTCTGACGCTAGGCTCGTTTTTCATCGTCCTTGCCGGCCTCGATTCCGGCAGCGCCTACGGCGGCATCGGCTCCTCCCGCGCGGTGATGCTCGGCATCCTCGCCGAGCCGACACTCATCCTCGTCTTCGTCGGCATCACACTGCTCGCCAAGTCGATGCTGCCGTTCGTGGTGAATCACTTGCTGGTCTCCCAGCCCGCGGTGTACTGGAGCCCCGCCCATATTTTCCTCGTTGCCGCATTCTTCATCCTGCTCCTCGTCGAGACCGACCGTCTGCCGATCCACTCGAGCACGCACATCGAGGTCTACATGATCGAGGAAGCGCGCATCCTCGAGTACTCGGGACCCCTGCTCGCGCTCGTCAGATGGGCCTCCGCGATGAAGCAGTTCATTCTCTATACCATCTTCTGCAATGTGCTCCTCCTGCCGTGGGCGCTTTCCATCCGCGGGCTCGCACTCGGCGCGCTGGGAGCGGCGGCCGCGCTCCTTGGCAAGTTTCTCCTGATCGCGGCCGTGGTGGTGGCCGTCGAGACAACGCAGTCGCGGTTGCGCTACTACCGCTACCAAGAGCCGCTCGCCGGCTCCTTTCTCCTTGCGATCCTCGCCATCGTTGCCAACCAGATGAGATAGCGATGCTCGCCGCTCACCTACCGCCCCTCGCCGCCTCGCTCTTCAGCCTTCTTGCCATCACGAGCCTGCTCCTAGCCTTCGTGATGTTGGGGTCGCGCTGGCTGTACGAATACATGGTCGCCTTCGCCGTGCAGTCCTGGCTGATCGCCTTTCTCTCGGCGGCGATCGCCTTCTACGGGGACTATCCGGAGCTCTACGGCATCGCCGCCCTCACGGCCCTCTTTCGCGGGCTGGTGCTGCCGTACCTTCTCCTGCGGATCATTCGCCGCCTCGAGATCGATCGCGAGCTGCACGAGCGGCTCTCACCGAGCTCGAGCCTCGTAGTGGGAGGGCTGCTCGTGGTGTTTGCCTTCGTCGTCTCGACGCATCTTGGCGCAGCGCTCGGCCTCGGCGGTACGGTGGCGGTGCTGGCTCTTACCGTGATGCTGTCCATGAAGCTCATCGGCTTCCTCATGCTCATCGTGCGCAGCGAGGTCGTGAGTCAGATCCTCGCGATTCTCGTGCTCGAAAATGGCATTTTCCTCGGCTCCCAGATCCTCGTGCCCGGCATGCCGATACTCCTCGAGCTCGTCATTCTCTTCGATCTTCTCGTGGTGGTGGCCTGCTTCGGGGTGCTGGTGCGCTATCTTCTGGTGCACGCCGGAACGTCGAGCACCCGAGAGCTCACGAGGTTGACGGGATGAGTCCGGCGCCAATCATTCTCGTCATTCTCCTTGCGCCGCTCGTCGCGGTGACGGGCTGCCTCTTGACCCGGCGCCCGCGAATCTCGGAGTACCTCAATCTCACGGCCGCGGCGATCGTATTCGCTGCCGTGATGCGATTACTGCCGATAGCATTGGTTGGCCCGTATGTTTTTTGGGATCACTACTTCATCGTGGACGCGCTGGGTGCGTGGGTGATGCTCACCGTTGGCACGGTCTACCTCCTTGCATCTCTGTACGCCATTGGTTACATGCGTCAGATCAACGAGCCCTCCCGGTTGAGCCCTTTCTACGCGTTGCTCGCCGGCTTCGCGCTGACGATGCTACTCGCACCTCTGATGAACAACATCGGGGTCTACTGGATTGCCATCGAGCTCACTACTCTGGTGAGCACTTTTCTCGTCGGCTTCGAGCACACCCGCGAGGGCGTCGAGGCCGCCTGGAAGTACATCGTGATCGTCTCGGCCGGAATCAGCCTTGCACTCCTCGGCATCGTCTTCTTCTATTGGGCGGGGAGCCTGCACTTGGGGCCGAGCTACAACCTCACGTGGTCGACGCTGCGCTCGGTCGCACCGCAGCTGAATCCCACCATTGCGCTTGCGGCCTTCCTGCTCGTCTTCATCGGATTCGGCACGAAGGTAGGGCTCGCGCCGATGCATACCTGGCTGCCGGATGCGCATAGCGAGGGTCCAGCGCCGGTGTCCGCCATGCTTTCCGGAGCCCTGCTCAATACCGCGATGATTGGAATCGCGCGGTTCATCGGCGTCACTGATGCCACGCGACTCGGCCTCATGCCGCGGACCGTCGTGGTGGTGATCGGTGCCCTGTCGCTCGCAATTGCAGCGCTCTTCATCGCGCGTCAGAGGGACGTGAAACGTCTGATGGCTTACTCGAGCGTCGAGCACATGGGGGTCATGACGCTCGGATTCGGATTCGGCGGTCCGCTCGGGGTCGCCGGCGCGCTTTATCACATGCTCAATCACTCGCTCAACAAGTCGCTCATGTTCTTCGGGGCGGGCGATGCGATGCACGCCTTCCACAGCAAGCGGATCGGACGCATCCGTTTCGTGCTGTCCGCAATGCCGGTAGCCGGTGTGCTCTGGATCGCAGGCGCGCTCGCCATCACAGGCGCGCCGCCCTTTGGGCTCTTCCTGAGCGAGCTCACCATCATGCGCGCGGGTCTCGCGGGACCCAACGCATGGGCGGTATTCGTGATGCTGGTCCTGCTCGTCGTCATCTTCGTGGGGTTCCTGAATCACTTCCGTCACATGTATTTCGGCGAGCACCCGGCCCGCGAAGGCCCGGGCGGAGCCTGGACGCGTCCTCGCGGGACTGGATTCTGGTGCCTGTTGCCGATGTGGCTCGCGGCCGTGCCGCTGCTCGTGCTCGGGCTCTGGTGGCCGGGTGCAATCAGCCATTATTTCGCGATCATCGCCGCGCAGTTGGGTGGAGGACTCCGCCCGTGAGCGAATCGCCGGAGGCGACCGGCTCAGCGATGTCGCCACAGCACCTGCACACCTCAGGCTTTGCCGCCAGAGTTCAAGGTGAGGATGTTGCCCTCGCAGACCTCGAGCAGCGCTGCCGCACGGCGGTGAGCTCGGGAGCCCGCACGCAGTTCGTCTACGCGTGGTATCCGGGAAGATTGGAGGATCCTGAGCTTCGCTACGTGCTACATCCGAGATCTGGCCAGCCGCCGCAGGTCTGGCGATGCCGTCCAGGGGCCGAATCACCCCCTAGCCTCGCCGCCATCGCCCCGCTCCTCTCCTGGTATGAGCGGGAGATTACGGATCTCTGCGGGATCCGATTTCGGAATGAGCCGCAGCCGCTGCCTCATGTGCTCCTGCCCGGCGCGAGATTCGAGCGGCCGCCGCTCCTGCCGGGGCCCGCGCCTCGACTGATCTATACCCCGGACGACCTCGACCTGCCGGAGATCTCGGGCCCCCGGGCAGCAGACGTGCAGCTGCTTCCCTTCGGGCCGATCCGCGCCGGTGTCCTCGAATCCGCTCAGTTCAAATTCTTCTACATCGGCGAGGCGATCCTCCACTACCACCCGCAGCTTTTCTTCAAACATCGGGGGATGGAGAAGCGATTCGAAGGGGTGCTGCCCTCCTTAGGAGCGGTCCTGGCGGAGCGTGTATCCGGAGTGGGAAGCGTGGCCCATGCGCTCGCTTACTGCCAGGCGGTGGAAGCTGCGGCTGAATGCATCGTGCCACGCCGTGCCGCATGGCTGCGCGTATTGCTCGCCGAGCTCGAGCGGCTCTACAACCATCTGCACTATCTCGGGCATCTCTCGCACACCACCACGCTCAAGGTCGGCGAGGCGCAGGGGCTGTATCTTGAGGAACTGGCGAAGCAAATCAACTGCATCGCGACCGGCAGTCGCCTGTTGCGTGGTCTCCTGACACCCGGAGGCTTGCGGCGAGAGCCGCGGCTCACCGAAATCGCACCGCTCTTGCGCCGCCTCGGTAAAGAGCTCGAGCCCTATACCGCCATGCTGGAATCGACTACCAGCCATCTCGATCGGCTCATCAGCACCGGCGAGCTCGCGCGCCAGCTGGCCTTCGACCAGGGGGCGACGGGGCCGGTAGAGCGCGCTTCCGGGGTCGATCGAGACTGCAGGCGTGATCAGCCCTACGGCGCCTATCCGGAGCTGTCCCTGCGGGTCGCCTTGCGAAAGAGCTGCGATGCGCATGCCCGGCAACAGGTGCGGATCGATGAGATCGGCTACAGCATCGAGCTCATCAATCGTGTGCTCGAAGGGTTGCCGGCAGGTTCGCTGCGAGTCAAGTGCGAGCCACCGCCCGACAGCGAGGGACTCGGCTGGACGGAGTCCCCGCGCGGAACGCTTTACTATGCCGTGCACCTCGATTCAGAGCGCGCTCTGGCACGAGTCAAGATCAAGTCGCCGAGCTTCTCCAATTGGCGCGTATTCGCCTACACGGTGCACGACAGCAACATGATGGATTATGCGATCAACGAGGCGAGCTTCGGCCTGACAGTGGCCGGTTGCGATCGGTGAGGAGGACCTGATGCCGCACAAAATGACGCCATTCTGGACGCTCTACGGACTGCGGCACGGCAAGGCGACCGTGCCATGGCCTCGTGGCGCTTCGATTGCGCCTGGCGCCGAGGAGGATGCAGCCTGCGGACAGATCGGCTTTCTCGGCATGCCGCGCTTCGATCCGGATCGCTGTCAGGAAGGCTGTCGCGAGTGTGCCGAAGCGTGTCTCCCTGCGGCGATCAGCATCGCGCCTCCCGCAAGCGCGGAGCGGGTCAAGGTGGATTACGGCCGTTGCGTCGTCTGCCAGATGTGCATCGAGTCCTGCCCCACGGGGGCCTTCACGCCGTCCGCGGACTGGGCTTTTGCGGTTCGCCGGCGCGAGGATCTCTTATGGGCAAGAGCGGCCCTATCCGAGGACGGCGTCGCTCTTAGGCGCGGGATCCGACGCGTATTCGGGCGCAGTCTCCATGTCCGCCATGTCGATGCCGGATCCTGCAACGGCTGTGAGTCCGAGCTGCAGGCGCTCGGCAATCCCTACTACAACCTGCACCGGCTCGGTGTCTTCTTCACGCCTTCGCCGCGATTCGCCGATTTGTTACTGGTCACGGGGCCCGTCACCTACGCGATGCACGGTCCGCTGAAGGAAGCCTACGAGGCCCTGCCCGAGCCGCGATTCGTGATGGCAGTCGGCACTTGCGCGGTCTCCGGTGGCACGAACGGTGGCGGCTATGCGTGCGGCAACGGATTGGAAGGAGTGCTACCGGTCGATGTCTACCTGCCCGGCTGTCCGCCCAATCCGCCGGCGATCATTCATGCGCTCTTGATGCTGCTCGACCGCATGCCGCAGCGTGTTCGCGCCGGTCGCCAGGCGGAATCCTGACGTGCCTACGGCGCTCATCATCGCCTTCTGGCTCTGGGTCGCCGGGCTCGCTCTTGCGCTCGCGCGCGCCTCGCGGGCGGCCCGCTGGGTGATCGCGGTCGGTGCCGGAGCGGGGATCTGGGGCGCCGCGATCGCGCTGCCACAGGGCGGGAGTGCCACCACTTTGCCCATTGCGCTCGCGGATCAGGTGGTTCGCCTGCGGTATGCGCCGGAAGGCTTATGGCTCCTCGGCTTTGGGCTCCTGCCAGCGGGGCTCGCCGTGGCGCTCAGCACCCCGATTCGCGGCGCCAGGCCCGTATGGGTCGCAGGAGCCGCGCTGTCCCTCATCGGCGCGCTCGGCGTATTCGGTCTTCAGGACACGTACTCGTTTCTGATCGCCTGGGAGCTCATGAGCATCGGCAGTGCAGCGCTGATCCTCTCGGAGCGTACGACCGTGCAGGCCGGGCGATGCACCCTATACATGCTCGCGCTCCTCGAAGCCGGCGCCATAGGGATTCTGCTTGCGCTGCTTCTTCTAGCGCGGAGCGTCGGCGGGAGCGTTGATTTCGCCGGCTACACGGTCGCCGGTGACGCGCTCTCCTCCGGCGGAAGGATCGCTGTGGGACTCCTCGCGCTCTTCGGGTTCGGCGCCAAGCTCGGCCTCCTGCCCTTCTATGAATGGTTTCCCGGCTCCTACGGCAACGGCAGCGGGGCCTCGGGCGCGATCCTGTCCGGAGTGGTCCTCAATGCCGCGTTTTTTGGCCTTGCGCGCCTCCTGACCGACTGGCTGGCAGGTGGAAGCGGAGCATTCGGGCTCGGCGTTCTCATCACGGCGGTCGGGGTGGTGACTTCGATTCTGGCCGCGCTCTATGCATTCCAACAGGATGACTGGCGACGGTTGCTTGCCTTCTCGTCCGCAGAAAATGCCGCAATCGCGGTGACGTGCCTCGGCGCAAGCCTCCTTTTCCGCGCCGATGGCCTCAGCGCTCTCGCAGGGCTCGCCTGGACGGTGGCCGTGTTACACCTGTCAGGCCATGCGCTGGCGAAGGGTGGCATGTTCATCTGTGCCGATGGCGTATTTGCGTCCTCCGGTAGCTATCGCCTTGCGCAGCGCGGCTGGTTGCGAACGGCGAGCATGGCGCTCGCTGTCGGTGCGCTCTTCGCCGCGATGAGCCTTGCCGCAATGCCGCCGCAAATCGGGTTCGTCACCGAGTGGTTCACCTTCCAGACCGTGTTTCAGGGCTTTCACCTGGCAACGATAGGCGGGCGCTTGACCTTGGCGCTGGCCGGTGCCGGCCTGGCACTGACCGCGGCGGTGGCATTCGCGACCTTCATCAAGGCATTCGGTATCGGACTCTTGGGTGATGAACACGAGCCTGCTCACCCTCGTGTGGGGTGGGGCTATGAAATCGCAGTACTCGTTCTTGGCGTTGCCATTCTGACCACGGCCGTCGGTCTGCCCGTCTGGCTTCATGGGTTGGGGATGGCGAGCCTCGCGCAGTTCGGGGTCGATGCGCCAAAAGCCATGGCGAGCGGCTGGATACTGGTGCCGCTCACCGATACTTTTGCGTTCATTTCCCCCTCGCTCCTCGCCATCGTGATGCCGCTGCTAGCCGTCCTCCCGCTGCTTTTGCTCGCGAACGGTCGTCGTTACGCTGTGCGGCGTGCAAGAGTCTGGTATGGCGGTATGAGGGAAGACCCTCGGCGCTCGAGCACTACATCCCTCACCTTCTCCAACGCGATGCGCACCTTTTACAGCTTCATATACCGCCCGACGCTCGATACCGCGCGCGAGCACAGAGCCACGAACTACTTCATCCGCAAGCTCGAGGTCGAGCACGACGTGGCGGATGTCTTTGGTCCGATCCTGTTTACACCGCTGCGCCGTGCCGTCTGGCGATTCGCGGGCTGGCTGCGAGCGCTTCAATCCGGCGATCTCAACCTCTATCTCGGTCTGATCGGCGGCCTGCTCGTCATCATTCTTGCGCTGACCCTGGGCTAGACTCCTGGGCGCGGCCGCGCGCAATGGGAGGGGACAGTGGTGTATGTCGTGTGTGTGGTGTGGTGCAGGATAGCGGTATGTCCGCATTTGCAGCAACAGTCGCATCAAACCGCGTAACCGTCTCCACTCCGTTCCCTGTTCATCGGCTTTCGCGTCAGCCGGCTCCGGCAGCGAGCAAACACTGGGCGGTTACCGAGATGTCGCACGAACCACCGCCGATGGTCGCTCGCGCCCGCCCTTCGGGTCGGGGCGCGCCCGAGGCATCGAACGCGCCTGGACATGCCTGGACGCAATCTCACTCACGAAGCTCTCCGGCGCTGAATTCGGAGAATTTTTAGGTGGGCCCGAAAGTCGCACATGATGTCCAACGCTGCCCAAGAGCGACCATGGCATACCACGGCGTATCAACACGTAACACGGTGCCGTGATCGAACGAGAGTATTGACCCGTTTTGGTCGCAAACTCTCACTTCAAACACGGTGATAACGGGGTTATAGTCTTTGTCAGGCGCATTTCGTGGCCGCGTCAGTGAACGACCTATTTCCAGAAGAACGAGCAGAGGCTGTCGGCTTCCAAGCCGGAGAGCGGTATGCCCGGAGAGCCCGAACCGCGCGGCCGTGCGGTCCCTCGATCACCGTCCGCCCCTCGGTGGAGGAGAAAGCGAGATTCAGATTGATCGCTCGATACGCCGGAGTCTCGGAAGCCGAGCTCGCGCTGCGTGCGATCCGCCTCCTCCTCGATCGCGACGCCGAGTGGCTCGCCCGTCAGCCGGAGCTGAAATGGGAACACGTCGCAGCGAGCGATCGAATCACCATTCGACTGCGGCCAGGCGACGGGCTCGAGGTGATCAGGCGGGCAACGGAACGCGGCATGAAGCCGGCGACGTATATCAGCGCTCTCGTTCGCGCCCACATTGCAGTGGATCCTCCCCTGCCGGCGGCTGAGGTCAATACGCTCAAGACCAGCATCGTCGTGCTCGCCAATCTTGGAACGATGCTGGCGAAGACGAGTCGCCAGGGCATTCCCTCGGGGCTTCAGCGAGAAGTCTACGGCGAAATGCTCCGGCGAACTTGCGGCGAGATCGCGAATCTCGAACGTCGCATCGTTGACCTCACCAGAGCCGCGCTGATCGCCTGGGAGACGCGCTCGTGACTCGGCGTGTGGCACGACTCACCCGGGCCGATCGGCCGCTCCTCGACGTCTTTAGTGCCGCCAGACGAGGTCCGCCGGAGCGCTTGACTGCCCCGCAAATCGAGGAGATTCGGCGCACGGCCAGGCGCGTGCCGGAAGTGATGGTCAAGGTCACAGGCGGCGCACGGACTCTGCGCGCCCTTGCCGCCCACATCGATTACATCAGGCACGAAAGGGAGGTCGAGCTCGTCTCCGATCAGGATGAGCGGGTTTCTGAGGACGCGCAGGACGAGTTCCTCGCGAGCTGGCACCTGGAGCTCTCTGCCGGCCAGTACCGCTCGAAACCCAGCGCGCGATCTGCCGGATCGGGTATCAAGCTGGTGCATAACGTCGTGCTCGCCATGCCGGCCGGTACCCCGCCCGATAAAGTGCTAGCGGCGGCAAAGAACTTCGCGCGCGAGAATTTTGCGGGGCATCGTTACCTCATGGCACTGCACACCCATCAGCGAAACCCGCACGTGCACCTGGTGGTGAAGGCGGAGCGCGAGATCGAGCCCGGGCGGTTGCACATCGACAAGGCGATGCTGCGCGAGTGGCGGGAGGACTTTGCCAGACTGATGCGCGAGCAGGGAATCGCCGCCAATGCGACCTCGCGCGCGAGCCGTGGACAGACCAAGCGCGCCGAGCGAGATGCAGTGTATCGGGCCAAGGCTCGGCGCCATGCCTCCTATGCCCTGCGAGACGAGTTGCAGAGCGTCGTCCGAGAGCTCTCGGCGACGGGCACCATTCGCGACCCCAAGCGGGGAAAGCTTCTCGAGACCCGCAGGGTACTCGTCGCCGGGTGGAACGCGCTCGCCACGAGACTCGAAGCCCAGGGCGAAGTCGCTCTGGGCGGTGACGTGCGGTATTTCGCGAAGCACCTGCCGCCCGTCATGACTGACCGCGAGCGGCTGGCCACGGAGCTTATTCGTATCGTGCAGGCCCAGCGATCCACACGCACACCGAAGGACGACCGTATACGCGATCCGACGCTGGAAAGAACACGGTGAGCGATCAGAGTTTGGAGGACGTTCCCATGTCCATTGACGAGCAGCAGTTCCAGCTTCCCCTGACGGTCGAGACTCACCCGCGCAGGTCACCCCCCACCGTGCGCAGTCGAGTGTGGAGTCCGGCATCGCAACGAATCGCCGGAATCGATCAGGTGCTGAGCACACGGGATGTCGAGCAGATCACCGGGCGACACCGGTGTACGATCTACCGCTGGGTGTGCGCCGGTACGTTCCCCGCCAAGCGCGCCGGCGGCGGACGGGGCTGGCTTCGCTCAGATGTCGAGAGATGGCTCAATAGCGCCGAATGAGCTCTCACGCACCACCTGAGGCGGATCAAGGACGAGCTGACCATCTACGCACGGAGCGTCAGCAGCGCCTCTGCCGGATCGCGCGAGAACTCCTCGAGCACCTGAGCATTCGCCTTCAGTACCTCAACGACGCGTGAAGTCGGCGCATTGCCGATCTGAAGCCAGATAACCTTGGGCGGCGCGCCGCGCACGAGCGCCAGACTCGAGAAGTCATCGTCCTTGGACAAGATCGCATAGCCGTGCTCGCGCGCGAAACGCCAGATCGCCTCGTCCGTGGCCCGGCGCAAGCCGGCAGCTTCCACGTGCAGGCAATCCGGCCAGTCAGGCGCCAGAGTGGCGACGAGCCGCGGGCTCAGGTTCTCATCGAGCAGGAATTTCACGCCACGCCGCGCGTCGCGTACCGCCGCTCACGTTCCGCCGCGTAGGCCAATACGGCCCGGATGTGGTCCCGCGTCAGAGACGGAAAGTCCTTCAAGATCGCATCCTCGGTCATCCCGCCGGCGAGATACTCCAGGATGTCGGTCGGCGTGATGCGCGTGCCGATGAGGCACGGCTTGCCGCCGCGCACGCCCGGGGTGACTTCGATGAATTTCGTCCAGTCCATCGCGCTCTCCGCAACCGCGGCGCAAGCCTCGATAGCGGCTATTCTGCCAGCCTCGAGCGAGCGCCGCCGCGCAACGATTCGATCAGGATTGCATCAGGGACCGGCCGCTCCTTCACGGGGTGTCCATGAAGGTGTCCATGAGGGAAAAAATGGATGCTCTGAAAGACTGGTCGGAGCGCCGAGATTTGAACTCGGGACCCCTTGCACCCCATGCAAGTGCGCTACCAGACTGCGCCACGCTCCGACATAGTTTTCGATGGCCTGCCCAAGCGCGAGCGGGGTTCTCTCGCGCGGCGCAATGATACGCCGAAATGCCGGCTATCGCCGCAGCACCTTCAGCAGCTCCTCGAGCTCGAGCCTCACCTGCTTGACGATCTGCTGGCTCTGCGAAACATCCGTGCGGGCTTCTTCGCCCGTCAACTTGTTGCGTGCACCGCCGATCGTGAAGCCCTGATCGTACAGCAGGCTTCGGATCTGGCGGATGACGATGACGTCCTGGCGCTGGTAGTAGCGGCGGTTACCGCGGCGCTTCACCGGCTTCAGCTGTGGAAACTCCTGCTCCCAGTAGCGCAGCACGTGCGGCTTGACGCCGCAGAGCTCACTCACCTCGCCGATGGTGAAGTAGCGCTTGCCCGGGATCACCGGCAGCTGCGAGTTATTCTTTGGCTCCAACATAGGCTTCGACCCGCGCCTTCAGTTTCTGTCCCGGACGGAAGGTCACCACCCGGCGGGCGGTGATTGGAATCTCCTCGCCCGTTTTGGGATTCCTGCCGGGACGCTGATTCTTGTCGCGCAGATCGAAGTTGCCGAAACCGGAGAGCTTCACCTGCTCCCCTCTCGACAGCGCCGCACGCACTTCCTCGAAGAACAGGTCCACCAGCTCCCGTGCCTCCCGTTTGTTCAGCCCGAGCTGGTTGAAGAGTGCTTCCGCCATCTCCGCCTTGGTCAGGGCCATCTCTTATTCTCGTATTTTTGCGTTCAGACTCACGCGCAAATCCGCAACGATCGCTGCCATGAGGTTGGCGACGTCGTCTTCGGTAAGAGTGCGAGAAATGTCCTGAAAAATCAAGCCCAAAGCGACGCTTTTTCGACCTGCTTCTACGGCTGGGCCGCGATACACGTCGAAAATGTGGAGATCACGCAGAAGGCTCGAAGCTGTGAAGGTTACACGCTCGACGAGGCTACTTAAAGCCACAGATTCATCGACCACCACTGCCAGGTCCCGTCGGACCTGGGGGAAGCGGGAAACTTCGCGATAGAGAGGCCGTTCGACCGCCAGCGCCGCTTCGACGTCGAGCTCGAAGAGCACCGGAGGATATGTAAACTCGAGCGCCTTCACGAGCGAGGGGTGCAACTCCCCGAGCCAGCCCACCGGCTCGGCTCCGCGGAGCACTCGCGCGGCCCTGCCCGGGTGCAGACACGGGAGCGCGCGCGGCTCGAAGAGGAATTCCCCAGCCGCGCCCGTGGCGGCGAGCAGCGTCTCGAGGTCTCCCTTCACGTCGAAGAAGTCGGCCGGCTCGCGCATCTCGCGCGCCAGCCCCCACTGCTCCGGCATCCTAGGCCCGCACGCCACTGCGGCCAGGGTATCGATTTCGCGTATCGCGCCGCGAGCCTCACCGGGGGCCGCCTCGAGCACGAAGCGCGCGCCGTGCTCGAAGAGCCGGATTCGGTTCTGCTGCCGCCGCTGGTTCTCGAGGGCTGCCTTGAGCAGGCCCGGCCAAAGTGACACCCGCATCACCGAGAGATCGCTCGCAATCGGATTGGCGAGCGCGATCCCGGCCCGATCGGGAAAGAGCTGCGTCTGCAGCTGCGGATCGACGAACGCGTAAGTGATGGCCTCGTGATAGCCACGCACGGCGAGTGTCTCGAGGAGCGAGCGTTCCGGCGGCCGTGAGCTTCGAATACGCGGGAAGCGCTGCGGTACCTCGGCATCTGCCTCGGGGATGGCTTGGAAGCCGATGATCCTGGCGACCTCCTCGATCAGGTCTGCCTCGATCGCAATGTCGAACCGATGCGCCGGCGGCGTGACGCGCCAGCCATCGGCGGCGGAATCGACCCGCATCTCGAGCCCCTCCAGGCTCGCACGCACCCGCGCGTCCTCGAACTCGATGCCCAGCAGGCGCGCGAGTTGGCTGCGGCGCAAGCTCACCGCTCCCCGCGCGGGCAGATGCTCATCCGAGCGCGTCACAGCAACCGGCCCCGGCTTACCGCCCGCAATGGCGAGCAGCAGCTCCGTCGCTCGCTCCATGGCCCGCTCCTGCTGCGACGGATCGACGCCACGCTCGAAGCGCTGACTCGCGTCCGTCGTCAAGCTCCAACGTAGCGCGCGGCCGATAACGGCATCCGGAGCGAAGTAGGCGGCCTCGAAGAACACCTCCGAGGTATCGGGGCTCACCGCAGTGCGCTGGCCTCCCATGATGCCCGCAACGCCCACCGGGCCAGAGCCATCGGTGATCAGCAGCACATCCGGCTGCACCTCGACGGATTTTCCGTCGAGGAGCGTGATGCTCTCCTCCGCGCGAGCGAAGCGCACCCGTATATCGCCCTGCAGCTTGGCCAAGTCGTAGGCGTGCATGGGCTGACCCAGCTCCAGCATCACGTAGTTGGTGACGTCCACCACCGGGCTGATGGAGCGCACGCCGGCGCGGCGCAGTCGCTCGCGCATCCACATGGGCGCTACCGCCTTATTGTTGACGCCCCGGACAATGCGCCCGACGAATTTCGGGCAGCCGGCCGGCGCATCGAGCTCGACGCCGAGCGTATCGCGCGATATCGCGGCCGATGGCCCGAGGCCCGCATCCCGCGCGCGGGAGCGCGCCAGCTTCCCGCCGGCGAGCGCCGCCACCTCGCGCGCAACACCGATCACCGACATCGCGTCACCGCGGTTGGGCGTGATGTTGAGCTCGAGAATCCAGTCATCCAACGCGAGATACTCGCGCAGCGCCTGCCCGGTCGGCGCATCGGAGGGAAGCTCCAGGATGCCCTCGGCGGCCTCGGCAAGCCCGAGCTCCTTCGCCGAGCACAGCATCCCCGCCGACTCTACGCCCCGCAACCTCGCGGCCTTGATCTCGAGCCCTCCCGGCAGCCTTGCTCCCACGGTGGCGAGCGCGCTCTTCAGACCCGCGCGCGCATTGGCGGCGCCGCAGACGATCTGCAGCGGCTCCTCTTGCCCCATCGAGACGCGGCAGACCCGCAGCTTCTCGGCCTGCGGATGTCTCTCCGCGGAAAGAATCTCCGCGACCACCACTCCGGAAAATTCCGGCGCGGCGGGGTCCAATGCCTCGAGCTCGAGGCCCGCCATGGTGAGCCGCGAGCCGAGCTCCGTCGGACTCCAGGGCACCGCCACCCACTCGCTGAGCCAGGAATAGGGAATCCTCATTTCAGAGCGCCCGGAATTGCTCGAGGACTCGCAGGTCGTCCTCGAAGAAGAGCCTGAGGTCGCTCACCCCGTAGCGCAGCATGGCGAGCCGATCAATCCCCATCCCCCATGCATAGCCGGTGTAGCGCTCCGCATCGATGCCGCTCGCCATCAGTACATTCGGATGCACCATGCCGCAGCCGGCGATCTCGAGCCAACCGGTGTGCTTGCAGGTGCGGCACCCTCTTCCCTCGCAGAACACGCACGACATGTCGACTTCGGCGGAGGGCTCGGTGAAGGGGAAGTAGGAAGCTCGCAGGCGCATCGAAAGGTCGCGCTCGAAGAACGCCTGCAGAAACCCGTGCAGCGCCGCCTTCATGTTGGCGAAGCTCACGTTCTCATCCACCTTAAGTCCCTCGACCTGATGAAACATGGGCGAGTGAGTCATGTCGGAATCGCACCGATACACTCGCCCCGGTGCGATGATCGCGAGCGGCGCGCCGCGGCTCATCAGGGCACGAATCTGTACCGGCGAGGTATGCGTGCGCAGCAGCCGTCCGTCGGGAAGATAGAACGTGTCGTGCATCGCCCGCGCGGGGTGATTCGGCGGGAAATTGAGCGCCTCGAAGTTGTGAAAGTCGTCCTCGATCTCCGGGCCCGTGCTCACCTCGAAGCCGGCGCGATGGAAGATCTCCTCCATGCGAAGCCGCGCCAGCGTGACCGGGTGCAGGCCGCCGCGCCGCTCGCCCCGTCCGGGCAGGGTGACATCGATGCGCCCGGCGGCGAGCTCACGCTCGACCTCGGCCCGCGCCAACTCGTTGCGCCGGGACTCGATCGCGGTCTGCACGCGCTCCTTCGCCTCGTTGATGCGTTGGCCGGCCGCTGGCCGCTCGACGGCAGAGAGAGCGCCTAGGGATTTCAGCTGCTCGGTGAGGATTCCCTTCTTTCCGAGCCAGCGCACCCGCGTCTCATCGAGGCCGGCGAGATTGGAGCTCGCAGCCACCTCGGAAAGCGCCTCATTCACGAGGAAGGTCAGGTCCTGCATGGCGCAAGGCCCCGCCCTGGGTTATGCGATGCCGAGCGCGGTCTTCGCCTGCTGCGCGATGGCGGCGAATGCCGCGCTGTCATGCACCGCGATGTCCGCCAACACCTTGCGGTCGATCTCGATGCCCGCCTTGCCCAAGCCGTTGATGATGCGGCTGTAGGAGAGGCCGTGCAGGCGCGCCGCGGCGTTGATGCGGGCGATCCAGAGAGCGCGGAACTCGCGCTTCTTCTGCCGCCGGTCGCGATAAGCATACTGCCCCGCCTTGATGACGGCCTGTTTCGCTGCGCGATAGACCTTGCGACGGGCGTTGTAGTAGCCCTTCGCCTTGCCGAGAACCTTCTTGTGACGCCGTCCGGCCGTCACGCCACGCTTGACTCTTGCCATGGGGTGTTACCTCGTGCGCGTTACTTGTGATACGGAAGCAGCTGCTCGAGACGACCGGTGTCGGTCTCGTGCACGAGGCTGGTACCGCCCGAGCGGGCGTGGCGCTTGACCTTGCGGTCTTTGTGACCGAGGTTGTGGCGGCGTTTGGACGAGTACCGCTTGAAGCCCTTCGCCGTTTTGCGAAAGCGCTTGGCAGCGGCCCGGTTGGTTTTCAACTTGGGCATCGACTGAACTCCTCATTTCGTTGCTGTAGCCCCGGTCGCAGGGCATCCGGACGCTCATCCGGAAACCCGCTACGGGCGAACGACTCCAGGTTATTCAATAACTTGGAAGCGTTACTTCTTCTTTGGTGCAAATACCATGATCATCTGCTTGCCCTCCATGAGCGGGTTCTGCTCGATCACGCCGTGGGTGGCGAGGTCGGTGGCGACCCGATCGAGGAGCTTGCGCCCGATGTCCTGGTGCACCATTTCACGGCCGCGGAACCGCAAGGTAACCTTGGCCTTATCGCCCTCGGTCAGAAAGCGGACGAGATTACGCAGCTTGATCTGGTAATCCGCCTCTCCCGTACCGGGACGAAACTTCACCTCCTTGACCTGAATCTGCTTCTGCTTGCGCTTCGCCGAGTGGGCCTTCTTGTTCTGCTCGAACAGGAACTTCCCGTAATCCATGATCCGCACGACCGGCGGCTCCGCGGTGGGCGATACCTCG
>DATFCZ010000008.1:0-22890 GCA_035252605.1 Steroidobacteraceae bacterium | reverse complement strand
CGCGTGCCGCGTGCGCCCGCGCGCGCAGCCGGCGGCTTCGGCTTTGGCAGCTCGACCGCGCGGCGCAGGTGCGCGTACTGCGCGGTCGAGTGCGGAATACCCATCGCCTCGACGAAGTGGCTCTGGAACCTGGGCTCGATGGCGGTCTCGACCTTTTCAACATCGTGCACCAGCTTCTCGATCGTCTTGCGCGAGCCGCAATCGAGCAGCGCGATGCGTGCTCCGGTCCCCGCGGCATTGCCCGCGGAGGAGACCTGCGCGAGGTCGCAGTCCGGGATCATCCCGAGCACCATGGCGTACTTGACGTCGATGTGCGATCCGAAGGCGCCCGCAAGGCGGATGCGATCGACGTGCTCGGTGCCGAAACGGTCCATCAGCAAGCGGATGCCGGCGTAGAGCGCCGCCTTCGCAAGTTGGATCGCGCGCACGTCGTTCTGGGTCACGGTGAGCGTCTGCGCGCCCTCGTAGAGGAGGTAGCCGAAGGTGCGGCCGGTGGGCACGATGCGCCGGCTGCGCGCGGCGAGCTCCCCATCGACCACCCCGTCCTGGCTCAGGATGCCCGCAAGGAACATCTCGGCGATGACCTCGATGATGCCCGAGCCGCAGATGCCCGTGACGCCGGTGGCTTTCACCGACTCCTCGAACCCTGGCTGGTCGGACCAGAGGTCGGAGCCTATGACCTTGAAGCGCGGCTCGAGGGTTACAGGATCGATCCGCACGCGCTCGATCGCTCCTGGCGCGGCGCGCTGACCGCAGCTGATCTGCGCGCCTTCGAACGCCGGGCCCGTGGGACTCGAGCAGGCGAGGAGGCGCTCGCGGTTGCCCAACACGATCTCGGCGTTGGTGCCGACATCGACCAGCAGCGTCACGGCTTCTGCAAGGTCGGGCCGCTCGGCGAGGACCATGCCGGCCGTATCCGCCCCTACGTGCCCGGCGACACAGGGCAGCGCGTACGCGCGCGCGCCGCGGTGCAAGTGCAGGCCGATCTCGGTGGCCCAGAACTCCAACGCCTCGTCGGTCGCGAGCGCGAAGGGCGCGCCTCCGAGCTCCACCGGGTCGATGCCGAGCAGCAGGTGATGCATGATCGGATTGCCGACCAGCGTCACCTCGAGAATGTTGTCGGTATGCGCTTTCGCCTGCCGCGCAACGTCGGCCGCGAGCCGATTGAGCGCTTCGCGCACCACGGCCGTCATCTGCTGCGCCCCGCCCGGGTGCATCATGGAATAGGAAACGCGGCTCATCAGATCCTCGCCGAAGCGGATCTGCGGATTCATGACGCCGCTGGAAGCCAGCACCTCGCCGGACTCGAGATTGCAGAGGTGAGCGGCGATGGTGGTGGAGCCGATGTCCACGGCGAGGCCGAGCGCCAGCTCGTGAAAGCCCGGCCAGACGCCGATGATCCGCTCGCCGGCGTGCACCGCGACCGTCACTTTCCAGTCTCCCTTGCGCAGCGCCGGCTGCAGCCGCTGCAGCATGTGCAGGTCGCAGCTGAGGCCGGTCAGCTGCCACTCGCGCTGCAGGGCTTCCTCGAGACGCTGCAGGTCGCCCGCCGGATCGTGCATGTCGGGCTCGCGCACCTCGACGTAATGCAGGCGCGCCACCGGATCGAGGGTGATCGCCCGCGCTTCGGCCTCCTTGCGGATGACCTGCCGGTGCACCTGGCTGGTCGGCGGCACGTCCACCACCAGGTCGCCCTGGATGCGCGCCTGACAGGAGAGGCGGTGGCCCGCCGGCAGAGGTCGGCGGCCGGCGGAATTCTCCTCGGCTGCGCCCGGCGCTGACAGGTTGGCGGCCCGGGAGACGACGCCGTGCTTGGCGAACTCGCCCTCCATGATGAGCACCTCACAGCGGCCGCAGATCGCGCGGCCGCCGCAGACCGAGTCGAGGTCCACTCCCAACGAGCGCGCGGCCTGCAGAAGCGGCGTTCCGAGCGCAAAGCGCCCGCGCTTGCCCGAGGGCGTGAAGACGACCAGCGCGTCCGGCTCAGCTGACACGGCGGCGGTGGCCTCCCTCGCGCCGGCCGCGCGCCGCGCCCTCGCCAGGAGCCGCTCCCGCGGTTCCTTGCGCCGGCGGCGCCTCGCGGAATTTCCGGATCCAACGCATGCAGTCCGGATCGTGTCCCATCATGACATCCGCTCCCATGATGGCCCGCACGATCTCGGCGTGCAGCGGGTTCATGATTGCGGAGGTCATGCCGGCGCCGATCGCCGAGATCAGAAACGCCGCGGTGATGCCTTCGCGCGCCGGCAGTCCAAAGCTGATGTTGGAAGCGCCGCAGGTCGTGTTTACCTTGAGCTCGCTGCGCAGCCGCTTGAGCAGATGCGTCACCTGCACCGCCGCCTTGTTGATGGCGCCGATCGGCATGACGAGCGGATCGACCACGACGTCGGATACCGGAATGCCGTGATCGGCGGCGCGGTGCACGATCTTCTTCGCCACCTCGAAGCGCACATCCGGGTCCTCGGAGATCCCGGTTTCGTCATTGGAGATCGCCACCACCGCGGCGCCGTGCTTCTTCACGAGCGGCAGCACCGATTCGAGCCGCTCCTCCTCGCCGGTGACGGAATTGACGAGCGCCTTGCCCTTGTAGACGGCGAGGCCGGCCGCGAGCGCCGCGACGATCGAGGAGTCGATGGACAGCGGCACGTCCGTGACCGACTGCACGAGCTGCACCGCCTTGGCCAATATGGCCGGCTCGTCGGCGAGCGGGATGCCGGCGTTGACGTCGAGCATGTGGGCGCCGGCCGCCACCTGCGCTCTGGCATCGGCCTCGACCCGGCTGAAGTCCCCCGCGGCCATTTCCGCCGCGAGAATCTTCCGTCCGGTCGGATTGATGCGCTCGCCGATCATGACGAACGGACGGTCGAACCCGATCACGACCTCGCGGGTTGCCGAGCTGATGATAGTGTCGGTCATCTTTAGGAAGCCATCCTGTTGGAGTTGGGTTGGGGATCACGGCCGGGGTACCACGGAACGCGTCCGCCGAGCACTCCGGAGCGATCGATGATCTCGGCGACGGCGTCCTCCTGACGGTACGCCATCACGTGGACGCCGCTCACGCCGGGCACGGCGCGGATTTCCTGGACCAGATCGATGCAGAGGTTGCGTCCTTCGCGCGCGGCATCGCTTGCGCCGGCCAGACGCTCGATGACGGCATCGGGAATGTGCAGGCCCGGTACGTGCGTGCGCATCCATTCCGCCGCCTTGGCGGAGCGCAGCGGCCCCACTCCGACCAGAATGAATATCTGCTCGAGGAGGCCCAGATCCTCGATGCGGCGCATGAAGGCTTTGAGCAGCGGCACGTCGTAGCAGTACTGCGTCTGAATGAACTGCGCGCCAGCGGCGACCTTCTTCGCGAGCCGCTGCGCGCGCCACTCGAGCGGCGGCGCGAACGGGTTCTCAGCGGCGCCGAGCAGCACGCGGGGTGCGCAGGTGAGCTTGCGGCCGCTCAGGAAGCGGTGCTCGTCGCGCATGGTCCGGGCGGTCTCGAGCAACGTCATCGAGTCGAGATCGAACACCGGCAGGGCCTGCGGATGATCGCCGGCCTGCACCCCGTCCCCCGTCAGGCACAGGATGTTGCACACGCCCATCGCCGCCCCGCCCAGGATGTCGCCCTGGATGGCGATGCGGTTCTTGTCGCGGCAGGAGATCTGCATGACCGGGGCATAGCCGACGCGGGTGAGGAGTGCACAGACGGCGACACTCGACATGTGGCAGTTCGCGCCGCTCCCATCGGTGGCGTTGATGGCATCGACATAACCATCGAAGGTGCGCGCGCGCCGGTAAACCTCCTCGGGGTCAGCCGAGTCGGGCGGCGCCATCTCGGTGGTCACGGCAAATTTCCTGGCGCGCAGCACCCGCTCGAAACGGCCGGGAGAGGTGTGACCCGGCAGGATCGGCAGCGGATAGCCCGGTACCGGCTCATCCTCGAAGATCACGCGCCCTCTCCCGCGCTTTGGCGCACCACGCGCAGCCAGGACGATTTTCCCGCGAGCCGCCGGTCGAGGGGCAGTTGTACGCGCTCGAGCGCCTCGGCGCCTCCCGGAATGCGCTCGGCCCCGCGGACGGCCAGAACCCAGACGCATTTCATCTCGGGCCGGACCTCACAGTTACCGTTGGCGCGCACGCCGCCGCAGGGCCCGTTGCGCAGATTCTTCGGGCAATTCATGGGGCAGGACATGCCGGTCGAGCTCAAAACGCACTGACCGCACATCCGGCAATCGAACAGCAGCCCCTTCACCGTGCGCTCGATCGCCGCCACGGGCCGCTCCAGATGCGGGTAGCCGATCCGTTTCAGCAGCGGATGCAGCGCCGTCAGCGCGCGCTCAAAGCCGCGGTAGAAGCTGTTGAGACCGCGGGCATGGCGTACCGACCACTGGCGCACGCTGTACATCAAACACCGGCCGGTTCCGTCGCGGCGCCGCCATCCGGGGCCGCGTTCGCATCGATGCCCTTCGACCTCACCAGTCCCTCGAGATACTCATCGGTGTAACGCGCCTCGATCCGGGCCGCTTCCGCGGCGACCTCGGCCGCGATGTCCTCGCCGCAGGGCCGGGGGGCGCTGCGCTTCCAGTCCGCGAGATAGGCATTGGAGCTTCCCCGGCCGGCGCGCATGGCGGCACGGTCGACCGCCTCCTGAAAGCGCGCCGAGAGCTGCGCCTTTGCGGTCTCGCGGCCTTTGCGGCCGACGACCTGCGCCGGTATGTCGCGCCAGGAGATGATGCTCAGGTTGGCCATGTCACCTTCCGCTCGACGGCGGCGGGCTGCCGTCCCGGCTCGAGATGCGCGCCGAGCTCGCCGAGCCCCGTGTACCGGTGCTCGAACTCGAGGCCGAGTCCCGAGGCGATCTGCCGCGCCCGCTCGAGCAGGGCGGTGGAGCGCGTCTGCGCCAGATACACGAGCTTGCGGTAGTTGCGAAAGTACTCCTGGGCGAGCTCCGGGTGTCGATCGAGCCCGAGCTCGCGCACCACCAGCCGCTCGAAGTGGCGCGTCAGGAAGTCCGTCAGATAGAAGGTCCCCGGCTCGGCGTCGGCGAGCTCGGCGAACGAGCGCGCGCCGGCGAGGAACTCATAACAGTGTGCCCCGGGCAGCCGCTCCACGCCCTCTTCGCGCAGCACCGCATCCAATCGTCCTCCGGTGCCGCAATCGCCGTAGGCCACGAAGATGCTGCGGTATTCGCCGCGATGGGCGCGGATCTTCGCCTGCACGGCCGGGGCGATGCGCTCGGGGCGGTTATGCAGCTCCGGCGGCAGGCAGCAGATATCGACCGCCGTCCAGCCGTTCGCCCGGCGCAGCGCCGCGATCTCGCGTGCGAGCGCTCCGCAGGCGATGATCAGCGTGCCCTGTGCCGTCTGCATGCATCCGCTCCGTCGCCTTCTAGGCTGCGCGCGCCGCCGCGCGCCGCGCGGCGAGCAGAGTCTTGGCGGTCTCGACCGCAATGGCCGCATCGCGGCAGTAGGCATCGGCCCCCACCGCCTTGCCGAACTCCTCGTTGAGCGGGGCGCCGCCGACGAGCACGATGAAGTTCTGGCGGATGTTCTGCTCGCGCAGCTTGTCGATGACGACCTTCATGTAGGGCATCGTCGTCGTGAGCAGCGCCGACATGCCGAGGATGTCAGGCTTGTGCTTCTCGAGCGCGTCGAGGTACTTCTCCACGGAGTTGTTGATGCCGAGGTCGATGACCTCGAAGCCCGCTCCCTCGAGCATCATCGACACGAGGTTCTTGCCGATGTCGTGGATGTCTCCCTTGACCGTGCCGATCACGATCTTGCCGATCGGCTCGGCGCCCGTTTCCGCGAGCAGCGGGCGCAGGATCTCCATACCCGCCTTCATCGCGTTGGCGGCGAGCAGCACTTCGGGAACGAAGAGGATGCCGTCGCGAAAATCGATGCCGACGATGCGCATGCCCTCGACGAGCGCATCGTTCAGGACCTTCTCCGCGCCCCAGCCGCGCTCGAGGAATATGCGCGTCGCCTCCACGACCTCGTCGCGCAGGCCGTTGTAGAGGTCATCGTGCACCTGCTCGGTGAGCTCCTGATCGTTCAGGTCGCGCAGGTTGAACTCGGACTCATCTGCCATGCTCGGTCCTCGGATTGGGGACGTACGTCCTCACGGAAATGGTAGCGGAGGGGGGGTGGCGGCTGCGGTGAATTTGCGACTTTCCCATGTCCGCAGGCGACAAATGTGAAGCAGAGCCGCTTGCCGCGCAGCCTCTGGGGCAGGCTCATATCAAATCTGCATGGCTCCATCCCGATCTGCGGGGGTCGCGGCCGAACGCGCAGCGGCCGCAAACTCAGTAGCCGTGCCAGGGCGCTTGCGCGAGAATCGAAACATGGCGATGTTCGTGAACGACCTGCGCGGCGCCGCGCTGCTGCCGCCCGGTGCGCCCGGACAGCTCATTCGCTCGCAGAGGGTCGGCGGCTCTCGGCTGCCTGCGGGGATACTGCGCCAGGTGGACCCGGCACTGAAGAGACTGCGGAGAGCATCCTCATGTCCGAAACCCGTCTGATCGCCCGCCGCGGACGCGAGACGCGTCGGGCGATGCGCGCGCAGGGGCTTGCCAAGCTCCCCTACATCAGGCGCAAGCTCGCTCCGGTCGATCTCTTCAGCCGCGAGGCGATCGAGACCATCACCCACAACGCCGAGACCATTCTCGAGGAGATCGGCATCGAGTTCCGGCGCGACCCGGAGTCGCTGCGGCTCTGGCGGTCGGCCGGGGCCGAGGTTGCGGGCGAGCGGGTGCGCATCCCGCGGGGCCTGTGCCGGCAGCTGCTGCGCACGGCGCCGAGCGAGTTCGAGCTGCATGCGCGCAACCCGGCGAAGAATGTGCGCTTCGGCGGCGATGCGACCGTGTTCTCGCCCGTCGGCGGGCCGCCGTTCGTATCCGATCTGGATCACGGCCGACGCTACGGCACGCTCGCGGACCTGGTGAACTTCATCAAGCTCGCGCAGATGGCGCCGGCGATTCATTTCTCGGGCGGTGCGATCGTCGAGCCCATGGATATCCCGCCCAACAAGCGTCAGCTCGATATCCAGTACTCCTTCTTCCGCTATAGCGACCAGGGGTGCGAAGGCACGCCCGAGACGCGCGGCCACGCGGAAGATGCCGTATCGATCGCCCGCATCGTCTTTGGCGAGGAGCTGATGGAGCATCAGGTGGTGATGCTTGGCAACATCAACTCCAACTCGCCGCTCACCTTCGACGGGCGCATGCTGGGGGCGCTCAGAGTGTTCGCCGCAGCGAATCAGGGCACCATCGTCGTGCCGGCGATGCTCGCCGGCGCCATGGGACCTGTCACCACGGCGGGCTGCATGGCGGAGGTGCTCGCCGAGACGCTTGCCGGCATGGCGCTCACGCAGCTCGTGCGGCCGGGCGCTCCGGTGATCCTCGGCTCCTTCGTCGGCGCGATATCGATGCGCAGCGGCTCGCCGATGTTCGGCACCGCGGAGGCCACGCAGATGATCTTCGCGACGGCGCAGCTCGCGCGTCACCTGGGACTCCCGTGCCGCAGCGGCGGCTCCCTCTGCTCCTCCAAAGTCGCCGATGCGCAGGCGGGGTACGAAAGCGCCAACACCCTGCTGCCGACCGTGCTTGCCGGGGTGCACCTCGTGACGCATGCCGCCGGTTGGCTCGAGGCGGGCCTGGTCTCGAGCTACGAGAAGTTCATCCTCGATATCGATCAGCTCGCGATGATGCAGTCGTTCGCGGCCGGAATGGATCTGAGCGAGCGCGGCCAGGCGCTCGATGCCATCCGCGAGGTGGGGCCCGGGAGTCATTTCCTCGGCTGCGCCCATACACTCGCCAACTTCGAGTCCGCGTTCTATCAGTCGATCGTCGCCGACTATTCGCCCTATGAGCAGTGGATCACCGAAGGAAGCACCACGGCCGAGCAGCGCGCCAACCGGATCTGGAAGAAGATGCTGGCCGAGTACGTGGATCCGGGCCTCGATCCGGCGATCGACGAGGCGCTCCTGGACTTCATCGCCCGCCGCAAGGAAGTGCTGACCGATGACATTACCGAGGAGTGAGGGCGATGCGGTAGGTGCGCAACCGGTCCCGGTCGGGGCGGCTATGCGACGCATTCCCGTCCGCTGGAAGATCTACTCGCTCACCTTCGTCCTCGGGTCCTTCGCTTACCTGCAGCAGCGCACGATCCCGGTCGCCGCGTACCGGATGATGCCGGAGCTCGGCTTGAGCCAGATGCAGATCGGCTGGCTCGAGACGGCATTCATCATCGGCTACACCGTGATGCAGTTTCCCGGCGGCGTTCTCGGGCAGCGCTTCGGCGCGCGGGTGAGTTTCACGGGCATCAGCGTGCTCGCATTCGCGGCCATGTTGCTGACGCCGCTCGCGCCTTACGTGCTGCACGCCGGCGCGCTCTTCGGTGCGCTGTTCGCACTGCAGCTCGCGCTCGGCTTCGCCCAGGCGCCGATCTTCCCGCTCTCCGCCGGAATTTACGAGACGTGGTTCGTACCGCAGCTCTGGCCTCTCGTTCAGGGCATGCAGAGCATGGGGTTGCAGCTCGGCGCGGCGTTGACGCCGCCCTTGATTGCCTGGCTGATGGCGATCTCGAGCTGGCAGCAGGCGATCGTGTGGACGACGCTGCCCTTTGCGCTCCTCATCGTGCTCTGGGCCTGGTATGCGCGCGATGTGCCGGCGGAGCACCCGGGAGTGAGCGCGAAGGAGCTGGCCGCTCTCGGGGAGCATGCTGAAGCGCGGGTGGATGCGCGCATCACGTGGCGGCGGGTGGCGGCGCTGCTCAAGGATCGCGACCTACTTGCGCTGACGCTCTCCTACACGTGCATGAACTACGTCTTCTACCTGGTGGCGAACTGGGTTTTCCTCTATCTCGTGCAGGAGCGGCACCTCACCATGCTCGAGAGCGGCTGGCTCGCGGCGATCCCGCCGCTCACCTCGGGCCTCGGAGCGGGCGCGGGCGGTTGGATGGCGAGCGCACTGGTCAAGCGGCGCGGCACGCGCTGGGGACTTCACATCGTGCCGCTCCTTTCTCTGCCGACCGCGGGCTTGCTCCTCATCGGCGCCGGCCAGGCGAGTCAGGCGTACCTCGCGGTGGGCGCGCTGGCGCTTTGTTATGCGCTCGTGGAAGTCAACGAGGGGCCTTACTGGGCCGCCGGCATGCATCTGGGTCGTGCCGATACCATGGCGGCGACCGGCATACTCAACACCGGCGGGAACGCCGGCGGCCTGATTGCCACGCCCATCGTGGCCTATCTCTCCGGACATCAGGCCTGGATGAGCGCGTTCCTGCTGGGCACGGCCTTCGCGGTCGCAAGCGCCGCGCTCTGGCTGCTCGTGGACCCTACGCGCCGGCTGCGCAGCGAGCCGCGCGGCGGCTGAGCCAGGCGGTGAGCGTCGCGTGCAGCCACCAGGCCGAGCTGCGCCCCACCCAGAACTCGAGTCCGGTCTCGCTTCCGGCGAGCACGCCTTGGCACTCGAGCAGCGTCGCGGCAGCGCAGCCGCGGGTTGCGAGCACCTGCTCGACGGGCAGGAGGCCCGAGAGCACCGCTCTCGCCGTGCTGCCGCTCAGCTCGATACAACACCACTTCGCGCGTCCGTCGATGACGATCGCGCCTGCGCGACGCAGCCGCTCGATGCGATCGGCCTCGCGCTCGCGCGCACCGGCCGTGAGCAGCCATCGTCCCGGCGCGAAATAAAGGATCCGCCCGCCGGGGCCGATGCGAGCGGCGGCGCCGGGCTGCTGCGCGGCCGGGAAGCCGAGCGTTGGATCACGCTCGAGAGCGGCGAGCGGCGCCACGACTTCGTGGCAATGCTCGTCCACGCGCAGCGCCAGAGCGATATCGGTCATGACTTCATCCTCTCGCCCGCGGCATCGAAGTGCACGGGCTCGGTGACGAGGAGCGGGATCTCCGTTCCGGCGAGCGGATCCGCAGCCAACACCCGCGTTCCCGGCAGCGCGTGATGGCGCGCGAGGAGCCCCAGGGCGATGTGCCGACCGAGGGTCGGGCTGAAGACGGCGGAGGTGACGTAGCCGAGCGACTCACCCGGGACGCTCGGTGAGGCGAGCTGAGCGCCGGCGTTGAAGCGCCGAGCGGGCTCGACGGCCACGAGTCCGACCAACATCGGACGCGAGGGCTCGTGCAGCGCGGGACGCTCGAGCAGCGCGCGTCCAACGACTTCCCCGGAGGAGCGCACCCAGGGCTCGAGCCGCAGGTCGTAGGGCGAGGTCTGGCCGGTGATCTCGGCGCTCGTCAGGTAGCCTTTCTCGACACGCAACACATCGAGTGCTTCGAGCCCGTAGGGGCGCACGCCCCGATCGGTGCCCGCCGCACGCAGTGCCTGCCAGAGGGAGGCCGCCTCATCGGCGGCGCAGTGTAGCTCGTAGGCGAGCTCGCCCGAGAAGCTCGCCCGCAGGATCCGTAGCGGCCGGGCGCGCCACTCCTTTTCCATCCACGCCAGGTGAGCAAGGTCTGCGATCTCACCGGCAAGGGTCGGCAGGACCTCACAAAGAAGGCCCCGGCTCTCAGGTCCGCTCACGACCATCACACCCCACGCTTCGGTCGCATCCGCGCAGCAGACCTCGAGCGCCTTCGGGCCGGTGGCGATGTGGTACTGCAAATGAGCGAGCACCGCGGCCGCGCCGTGCGTGCTCGCCGTGAGGAGAAAGTGCAGCGGCGCGAGTCGCAGCAGCAAGCCATCATCGAGCACCATGCCATCCTCGCGCAGCAGCGCCGCATAGCGTGCGCGGCCGACGGCGATCCGGCTCGGCCTACCCAAGCAGACTCGATCGAGGAAAGCGGCGGCATCCGCGCCGCTCACCTCGATCTTGCCGAGCGTCGAGGCATCGAAGAGACCACCGGCGCTGCGCACGCGGCGCGCCTCCTCGACCCCGGCCACTGCCGCATCGACGCCGGAACCCGCGAAATGCCGCGCGCGCAGCCAGAGCCCCGAGGGCTCCATGAGCGCGCCATCGGCGAGCAGCGCATCGTGAAGCGGAGTGCGGCGAAGAGGTTTGACGGCGAGCGGCGCCGGAAGGCCCGCGAGAGCGGCAAGGGGAACGGGGCGCGCCGGCGGCCGCGCGCGACTCTGGCCGACGGCGGCGAGCGTCTCGCCGAGGAATTCCGCGACGATCGCCGCGCCGACGAGCCCGCCCGTTCTGCCCTGATCCGTTCCGACACCCAAGGTGGTGTAGCGCTTCACGTGCTCGATCTCACGGAAACCCTCCGCTACGGCCTGGCGCAGGTCCGCGACCGTGACATCGTTCTGCAGATCGACGAACTGGCGCTTTTCGCGACCGCGCGGCACGCGCCAGAGGGGCTGCAGATGGGGTGCGGGATCGCCACCGATCGATCCAACAGTGGCCGCCCGCGCATTTGCGCCGTTACGTGCGGTTTCCACGGCGCGCGCTCCGGCCTGGGCGCCGTCGAGGAGCGCCTGCGAGAGCTCGAGATGACCTGCGGCCGATCCGGCGGTGAGCACCGCGCCGGCGGCGAGTGTCTCGCCCTCATCCGGCGCGACGAATGCGCCGAGCTCACTTGCGTAGCGCGGCTTGGCGCCCGCCTGGAGCGCGAGCTCGATCGAGGGCGTCCAGCCGCCGCTCACCGCGATCAGATCACAGGAAAGCTCCACTGCCTCTCCCGTGCCGATTGCGCCGATGCGCGCGCCGCGCACGCGCATCCTTCCGAGGGCACGCTCGAGAACGTGTCCGCTTAGAATGCGGGTCCCCTGCCGCTCGAGCTCATCGAGCGACTCAAGCGCCGGACGGGGTCGCGGATCGACGATGGCGCGAATGCGGATCCCTTGCTCGCGAAGGCGCAGCGCCGCCGGGTAGAGGCGATCGTGGTTGCCGAAGATCACGGCTTCGTTGCCGGCGCGCACCGCATAGCGGCTCGCGTAGCGCTCGATCGCGCCAAGCAACATGACACCTGGCTTGTCGTTGTCCGCGAAGGCGATTGGCCGCTCGAGGGCGCCGGTCGCGACGATGCGGACTCGGGGACTCACGAGCAGCAGCTCATCGTCGAGGCGCGCGCGTCCCTCGGCCTGCCTGAGTGCGAGCACGCGTTCCTCATACATGCCGATCACGGAGGTGCCGCAGAGGAGCCGCGCTCGAGCGGCCTCGAGCAGCGCGCGGCTGCGTTCCACCCACTGCGGGCCGGTGAGCCCCTCGATGCGGGCGCTTTCGAATTGCAGCTCACCGCCGGGCAGCAGGTCCTGCTCGCAGACGATGACGTCGGCTCCTGCGGCAGCGGCGGTTGCCGCCGCGGCGAGGCCCGCGGGACCTGCGCCGATCACGAGCACATCGCAGGCGAGGTGACGCTCGCTGCCGGTCGCGGCGCGGGCTCGCTCAGGTGCCTGCCCGAGCCCCGCAAGATGGCGGATCGGCGGCTCGTACCACCGCCAGGACGGCCACATGAAGGTTTTGTAGTAAAAGCCCGCTCCGTAGAGCGCGCCACCGGCGCCGAGGGCTGCCGTGAGATCGAAGCGCAGCGACGGCCAGCGGTTCTGGCTCCGAGCCGCCATTCCGGGGGCGAGATGAGCGAGCGTCGCCGGTATGTTGGAAATGCCGCCGCTGCCGGTATCGAGCGTCACGAGCGCGTTCGGCTCCTCGGCTCCGCAGGAGAGCACGCCGCGGGGCCGGCGGAATTTGACGCTGCGGCCGAAGAGCCGCACGCCGTGGGCGAGCAGGGCGGAGGCGAGCGTGTCGCCTGCGAGCCCCTCGTAGCGGCGGCCATCGAACTGAAACTCCATGGGCGTCGAGCGCTCGATGCGGCCGCCGATGGGATTGCGGAAGGGCGCGCTCAATGCTCGGCCCCTCGGGCGAGATCTCGAGTGAGCTCGGCGCTCACCTCGAGCACGGCGCCGCTCGTGAGATCGCGTGTCAGCTCGAGCCACAACTGGCAGCCGCCGACATGTTGCCAGTGCTCGATCGAGCGATGCGGATCGGAGCGCCGCAGGTACAGCCGCTCCGCGGCTGTGCCCTGCAGATCGGGCAGCGTGGCGCGGAACTGAAATTCCGCCGCATCGCGTTCACCGCAGAAAGGACAGCGGATCAACATGCGGCGACCGCCGCGCTTCGCGCCGTCCGACATCGCCCCGGGCGACTCTGGGCTCGGCAGCTCATTGGCGGGCCGGGAAGGGTCCCGCGCCCTTCTCATCGAGCACGTGCCCGCTGAGGAAGCGCGAGAGCCGGAAGGGACGGATGAGCTCGGGAGTCTCGCCGCGAGCGATGAGCTCGGCGAAGGCGCGACCGGAGGCCGGGATCGCCTTGAAGCCGCCGTAACACCAGCCGCCGTTGAGAAAGAGCTCCTCGCTCCCGAGCTTGTCGATGATGGGGCTGCCGTCCATGGTCATGTCGTTCATGCCGGCCCAGTGGCGCAGCAGCCTGAGATCCGAAGTGCGCGGGAGCAACGCGGTGAGCGCTCGACACACATCCCGCACCCGCGTCACCGCGCCGGTCTGAGTCATGGAGGGATGTCCGTCGAGCATGCCGCCGAAGACGAGACCGCCGCGGTCGGATTGCGATACGTAGACCTCGCCGGCTCCGGGGTACATATAAATGAGCACGGTATCGAGCATCGGCTTTATGGGCTCGGTGACACAGGCCTGCAGCAGGTGCGTCTCGAGGGGAAGCGCGAGACCCAAGCGCGCCGCGAGGCTTGCCGTGCGACCGGCGACCGCAAGCGCCACGCGCTCGCCGGCGATGAACCCCCGGTCGCTCTCCACACCGGCGATACGGCCCGCCCGGCGGGCAAGCCCCAGCACCTCGCAACGCTCGACGATGTCGACTCCGAGGGCCGCGGCGGCGCGGGCGTAGCCCCAGGCGACCGCATCGTGCCGCACGGTCCCGCCGCGGCGCTGCAGCAACCCGCCGACGATGGGAAATTGACGGGGCGCCGCCACATCGAGCTGCGGAACGAAGCGCGCGACGCCCGCGCGGTCGAGAAGCTCCGCGTCGATTCCCGAGAGCCGCATGGCGTTGCCGCGGCGCCGCAGCGCCACCATGTCCTCGTCCGCCACGGCAAGATCGAGCACGCCGCGGGGGCTATACATGATGTTGAAGTTGAGCTCGCGAGCGAGCGTGCCCCAGCGCCTGAGCGAGTCCTCGTAGAAGCGCTGGTTCTGTGGCAGCAGGTAATTGGAGCGCACGATGGTCGTGTTGCGCCCGACGTTGCCGTAGCCGATGAGCGTCCGCTCGAGCACGGCGACCCGGCGCAATCCGAACTCCCGCGCCAGATAGTATGCGGTCGCAAGTCCGTGACCGCCGCCGCCGACGATGATCACATCGTAGGGACCGGAGGGCGGACGGCGCGGCCAGAGCGGCTCGAATGAGGCGGGACGCGCCGCATCGAGCAGGAGTCGAAGCGCGGAAAAGCGGCGCCTCACCGGCCGGATGGCGCCGGATCGCCGGGCGCCTCCTCCATCGCAGCGTTCATGCCGGCAGTGCGCCCGCTCGCTACCTGCCCTCCGATCGAAAATCGTAGTCGAATCGGATGCCGAGCACGCGCGGGTGCAACGGCACCTGCGTCAGCACGAAGAGGTCGCTACTGACATCGAGAGGGGTGTTCAGGTTGCTGATGTTCTGGCCGTAGAGCTGCACGTTCCACGCTCCCT
This sequence comes from Steroidobacteraceae bacterium, assembly GCA_035252605.1. GTDB lineage: Bacteria > Pseudomonadota > Gammaproteobacteria > Steroidobacterales > Steroidobacteraceae > 13-2-20CM-66-19. The sequence continues at coordinate 8,300 of DATFCZ010000008.1, read as the reverse complement.
TGCCGATCCCCGCCGCGGCGTCGTAGCTGGTGTAGGCCGGGATGTCGTACGCTGGGACGTAACCCGTTGCGGTGAGCATGTGGGCCTGGTGCACGGCTCCCGCCTGAACGAACAGTGCGTAATCGCCCATGGCCCAGTCGTAGCGGAGCCGGGCGTTCATGTTGAAAGGCGGCGAGTAGGCGAGGGGGCTGCCCACCGCCCCATAAGGATTCGGAATGGAGGTGATGGGCTTGCCGTAGTTGACGCTTCCCGGCTTGTTGTCGATCAAATAGGGAGAATTGGTCTGCTCGCCGCTATGCCAGGAGGCGGCCAGCTGCATCGTCAATCCCCGGGTGATGCGCGCCAGGATCGAGGGCTCGAAGCCCCGCACGCGATAAGCCGGCCCATTGGTGTTGAAGGTCAGGTTGCCGAGGCCGCACTGCGGACAGAAGAAGCCGACCTGCGCATCGTCCCAGACTTCCTGATAGATCGAGGTGTTGAACTGCAGGCGGTGGTCGAACCACTGGCTCTTCCATCCAAACTCGTTGTTGGTGACGTTGTCCGGCACGGTACCGGCGGGCGTGCAGTACTGATCGACCCCGTCCGGGCCCGGCAGGTGGCATCCGGTCGAGCGGTTGAAGGTGCCGGGGCGAAACCCCTGCGACCAGGTGTAGTAGAGCATCAGGTCCGGCGTCACGTGCCAGCTGATGCTCGCGCGTCCTCGATTGCCGGTGAAGGACGCGCTGTACGGGCGGCTGGCGAAGTCGGTGCCGTACGGAGCGGAGTTGCCGAAAGCGCCCGCCACGGGATTCATGCCGCAGAACCCGAGGTAGCTCGTGGGCACGAACGCCTTGCAGTAGAAGCTGCCGACATCGCCACCGGCCTCGTTCTCGTCGTACTTGAAATGGCGGATGCCGGCGCTCACCGTCAGCACCTTCGGCACGATGTCGAGATTCACCGAAACGAATTCCGCCAGCTGCTTGTAGCCGCGCTGCGTGTCGTCGAAAAATCCCGTGGCGGGGAGCGGCGTAAATGCCGGCGAGCCCGGCCAGGGCTCGAGCGGCAGGAAGCAGTTCACGTCGAGGCTCGCCGAGCAGGTCGGCACCGTGACATACGACCAATGCGTCTGGTCGAGCATGGCATACCTTTCCCAGTACACCCCGGCAAGAGCGCTGAGGCGCCAGATTTCCGGGATGGTGAGCCGCAGCTCGTGGCTCTGGTGGGTGATTCGCTCGCTCTCGCGCCAGGTGGTGCTCGGCGTATAGCACTGTCCGGTTGCGGGATCGCTCGAGTAGCCGACGCATTGATAGTAGTAGCCGAACACGCCGCGGGCATAGTTGGTGTAGTCCTGGACCTGCTCGACGTTGCGCACCAGGTAGGAGCCGCTGTAGATGAGCTTGAGATCGCCGATCGTGCCGTTGACGACCAGCGCGGTGTTCTCGAAGCGATCCTTGTCGAACGAGGGGTTGAACAGCGTCACCGACAGCGGCGGCAGCGGCTGGCTGCCGATCGGCTCGCCGAGCTGGTTGAAGGTGACGCCTTCGGAAGAGTAGGGCATCTCATAGAAAACCCCCTGGGCATTCATGTTCTGGTATTCCTGACTCAGCAGCGCGTCCCAGCCGTCGTTGATCCTGTAGAGGAGCTCGACTCGCAGGCCGCTGTAGTCCAGCGGGTTGATGTGATTGCCCACGACCTGGGAATTGTTGATCGCAACGCTGTTCGTCGGGACGACGCCGCCGTTGTACAACGTGAAGCCCTCGTCAGTGCCGGCGCGGGTGAAGGTGCCCGGTACGTTGTTGATGTAGCCGCCCTGATGGTCCTGGTAGATGACGCCCCTCACGGCGAGGTGATCGGCCACGATCGGAAGATTGAGCACGCCGATGACGTTGGAGTCCGGATCGCCGTGTGCGGTGACGCCGTAGCCCGCGGTGACACCGACTTCGGTGGCGTCGATCTTCGGCCTGTTGGTGACGTAGCGGATGACGCCGCTCAGCGCGCCGCCGCCGAAGAGAGTTCCCTGCGGGCCTTCGAGAACCTCGATGCGATCGATGTCGGCGGCATAGACGTCCAGGTTGCGGCCCGGCATGGATACGGATTCCTCATCGAGATAGGTGGCGACCATCGGAAACTGTCCGGTGGTGCCGGAGCCCTGGCCGATGCTGCCCTGCTGGCTCGTGGCCAGCCCGCGCATGAAGATGTTGCCTTCGGCGGGGCCGTCACTGGTTTGCGTGACATTGGGCAGATACTTGATGTACTGATCGAAGGTCTGGACGTTGAGCTCACTCAACGTGTTGCCGGTGAGCGCCTGCACCGTCATCGGCACGTCCTGGATGTTCTGCGCCACGCGCTGGGCCGTGACGATGACTTCCGCGAGGCTCGCCTGGTCGGTCGCGCTGCTCGTCTGCGCCTGCGCAAAGGCCGCCGCGGCATGCGCGCCGAGGATGGCGACCACGGCTCTGCAAACCTTGGGATTCAGTTTCATGGTGACCCCCGGCTGTCCGGGCGGGGCCGGCGATAGCGCTTCGCCTTGTTCCCCCGACCTCGTGACAGGTCAAAAACGCTATCACGAGATGTCAGAATGTGTCAATTGTCATGAGTTGCTGGTAGAATTTACATGTCGACATTCCTCCAGGACGCTCAGTTGCCCGACCTTTATCCGAAATTGCGAGTCCTCGACGGCGCGGTGCTGCTCGATGACGCGGAGTCGCTCCCCCTCACCGACCGAGCCTACGAGCTGATCCGGCTCGACATCCTGACGTTTCGCCTGAAGCCCGGAGAGAGGACCTCCGAGCGCGCGCTGTCGGAGCGCTATGGGCTGGGAATGGCTCCCATTCGCGCGGCGCTACCCAGGCTCGTGCAGGAGGGACTGATCGACAAATCGGCCGAGCGCGGCACGGCGATCGCGCCCCTGACTTTGCGCGGCATCCGGGAGACCTATCAGATGCGCTTTCTGTTGGAGCCCGCCGCGGCCGAGCTCGCCGCAACGCGCGGCATGGATTCCGCCCGCCTCGATCGCCTGCGCGAGGTCTGCGAGGCGGAGTGGCCATCGGAAGGCGATGCCGCCGTCGTGCACATCCTGCTCGCCAACCGTGATTTCAACATCGCCATCGCGGAGGCGACCGGCAATGCGCTGCTCGCACGGACCATCGCGCATCTGCAGAATCTGTCGCTGCGGATCCTGTTCCTCGGCATGACCGAGGACAACGCCGCCAACTTCTGGGGCGAAGGTCCCGGTAAGATCAGGGACGCGATCGTCGCGCGCAACGGGCGGCTCGCGCGCGAGCTCTACGCGGCCGATCTCGCCGACGGGGAGCGCTGGGCATTGGAGGCCATCATGGGGTTGCCGGATCTCGAGAACATCAATCTCGCCAATCTCGGCGTGGCTCGTTCGCAGCCGGTGCTCGAGCCTTGATGCAGCTGAAGAGTCAGTACCGCGTCGTGGTGATAGGCGGCGGCATCGTCGGTGCCAGCGTGCTTTATCACCTGACGCTGCGCGGTATGCGCGATGTCGTGCTCATCGAGCGCGCGGAGCTCACCGCGGGCTCGACGTGGCATGCCGCGGCCGGCTTTCATGCCTTGAACGAAGATCCCAACATCGCCGCCCTGCAGGCCTATACGATCAGGCTCTATGCCGCAATCGAGAAGGAGAGCGGACAGAGCGTCGGCATGCACATGACGGGGGGCTACAGTCTCGCCACCACGCCGGAACGCTGGGAATGGCTCAAGGCCGAGTGCGCGCGCCAGCAGGCGCAGGGCATCGAGGTGCGGCTCGCCACCGCCGAGGAAATCGTCGCCGACTGCCCGATCGTCGATCCGACCGGGCTCCTCGGCGGCTCGTTCGATCCGCACGAAGGATACGTGGATCCTCATGGAGCGACCCACGCGTACGTGGGCGCCGCCCGCAAACGAGGCGCGGACGTCGCGCTGCGCAATCGGGTGCTGGCCATAGTTGAGCGAGCGGAGGGCGGCTGGCGCGTCGATACCGAGCAAGGCTCGGTGCTCGCGGAGCACGTGGTGAACGCCGCCGGACTTTGGGCGCGCCGCGTCGGGCGGATGGCCGGCGTGGATCTGCCGCTCGTGCCCATGCAGCATCATTACCTCGTCACCGACCGTGTTCCTGTGCTGGCTCGCCTCGGCAGGGAGATGCCCTGCGTCACGGATCTCGAGGGCTTCACCTACCTGCAGCCGGAGCACGATGGCGTGCTGCTTGGCGTCTACGAGCGCAATCCCCGTCATTGGAAGCCGCAGGGAGCCGATTGGGATTACGGCATGGACCTGCTTCCCCCGGACATCGACCGTATTTCCGATGAGCTCGAGATCGGCTTTGCGCGATTTCCGGCGCTGCGCGCCGTAGGAATCAAGAAGTGGGTCAACGGCGCGTTCACGTTCACGCCGGACGGCAATCCGCTCGTCGGTCCGGTGCCCGGACGACGGAACTTCTGGGCGGCGTGCGGCTGCATGGGCGGATTTTCCCAGGGTGGCGCCATCGGCCTGGCGCTCGCCAACTGGATCATCGACGGGGACCCGGGCGCGGATGTCTTCGGGATGGATGTCGCCCGCTACGGCCCTCATGCGAGCAACGAGCGGTATCTGCGCGAGACGACGCAGCAGTTTTACGCGCGCCGCTTCGTGATTGCCTATCCCAACGAGGAATTGGCCGCCGGCCGACCCTGCAAGATGACCCCGAGCTACGATGCGCAGAAGGCGTTGGGCGCGCGCTTCACGGAGGTATGGGGCATGGAGACGCCGCTTTACTTCGCTCCCGCAGGTTCGGCGTTCACCGAGATTCCCTCCCTCCGACGCTCGAACGCCGAGGGGATCGTGGCGGCGGAAGTGCGTGCCACCCGAGAAGCCGCCGGACTCCTCGACACCAACGTCTATGCCCGTTACGAGGTCTCCGGACCCAAAGCCCGAGAGTGGCTGAACCATCTGCTCGCGGGCCGCATTCCAGGCGAGCACCGCATCCGATTGGCCCCCATGCTCGCGCCCTCGGGCAAGCTCCTGGGGGATTTTACGGTGACCTGCCTCGCGCCCGAGCGGTTCTGGCTGGTCGGCTCCTATTACCTGCAGGAGTGGCATCAACGCTGGTTTCGTGAGCAAATGCCCGCGCACGGCGTGAAGTTGGAGAATCTGTCGGAGAGCTGGCTCGGGTTCTCGCTGTCAGGTCCGCGCTCGCGCGAGATTCTGGCCCAGCTGACACGAGAGGACGTGTCCGACGCGGCGCTGCCCTTCTTCGGGTGCCGGGTGATGGATGTAGGATTCGCGCGCGCAATCGTCGCACGCCTCTCCCTGACCGGCGAGCTCGGCTTCGAGATCACCGTGCCGGCGCTGCAGCATCTGGCCCTTTGGCAGGCGCTCCTCGAGCAAGGCGTCCCGCTCGGCATGCGCCCGATCGGCACGCGCGCCCAGGACAGCCTGCGGCTCGAGAAGGGATACGGCGTCTGGTCGCTCGAGTACGCGCAGTCGTACACGCCGGCGATGTCAGGTCTCGATCGATACATCGATTACGACAAAGGCGACTTCATCGGGCGCGCCGCTGCGCTCACGCAGCGGGAGGGAGGACCGGAGCAGCGATTGACGCTGCTTTCGATCGATGCGCTCGATGCCGATGCGACGGGCTTCGAGCCCGTCTTTCGCGGCGAGCGGCGGGTCGGCTTCGTGACCTCGGGCGCGTACGGCCATTACGTGAAGCAGAGCCTGGCGTTGGCCTACCTCGATCGTTCGGCGCTGGAAGGCGGCGATCGGCTCGAAGTGCAGGTGGTGGGCGAGCGCCGGCCCGCGAGAGTGCTGCCCGAAGCGCCCTACGACCCGCGCGGCTTGCGTCAGCGCGGTTGAGAGCTCGGGGAGCGCCTGCGCGAGCGCGGAGCAAGCACATGGCGAACGACTTGGACGCGTTCATGGCGACCATGGTCGCCCAATCCCAGCCGGTACCGATCGATCGCGCGCTGGCGCTCGCGCGCGAGAGCTACGGTCTTGAGGCGGATGCGATCCGGCTTACGGGAGAGCGGGACGAGAACTTCAAGCTGACGGCGCGCGATGGCGCGCAGTACGTTCTCAAGATTGCCAACCCGGCCGAGAGCGCGGCGGTCACCGACCTGCAGATCGCGGCGCTCCTGCACCTGGAGAGGACCGAGGCGACGCTACCCATTCCACGGATACGGCGCTCGCTCAACGGCGCTACTCAGGTGCGCTTCGAGGATGCACAGGGCATGGAGCGCACGGCTCGGATCCTCACCTATCTGCCGGGGCGGCTGCTCGCCGAGTCGGTCCGCTCCGGCGCGCAGCGCGCGGCCTGTGGTCGTTTCGGCGGGCGAATGAGCCGTGCGCTCGGCAGTTTCCAACATGCGGCGGCGCATCGGGCCGTCATCTGGGACGTGCGCCATGTCGGCTATCTCTCGCGCCTGCTCGAGCAGATGCCGGACTTTCCCTATCGCGCGCAGGCCACCCAACTGCTGGCGCGCATCGTACCCAGGGTCGATGCGCGGCTGCCGGCGATGCGGCAACAGATCGTGCACAACGACTTGAATCCGCGCAACCTCCTGGTCGATCCGGCCGCCGAATCGCACCTGACGGGGATCATCGACTTCGGCGACCTCACCCGCACGGCCGTCATTGCCGATGTCGGGGTGGCCGGTGCCGAGCTCATTCCGCCCGATTGCACCGATCCGCTGAGGGCGCGCGAATGCGTGCTCGAGGTGGCGCGCGGCTACCAGGAGTGCATGCCGCTCCTCGAGGGCGAGCTCGCCATCCTTGGCAGCCTGGTCGCGGCGCGGCTCCTCATGAATGTGGTGGTGCACGAATGGCACGTGCACCATAATCCCGCGAGCCAGCATTTCGCGCCCCTGCGTCCGGATTTCATGCGCGTGCAGCTCGAGCTCGCCGATCGGATGTCGGGCGAGGAGTTCAAGCTTTGACGAATCCCACCGCCCGCTCCGCTCTGCTCGCGCGCCGCGCCCGGCTGCTGGCGCCGAGCTATCGGCTCTTTTACGAGCAGCCGCTGCAGATCGTGCGCGCCGAAGGCGTGTGGCTCTTTGACGAGCATGGCCGCCGCTATCTCGATGCCTACAACAACGTGCCCGTCGTCGGTCATTGCCATCCGGCCGTCGTGCAGGCGATCTGCGATCAGGCACGCATTCTCAACACGCACACCCGCTATCTCACCGAGGAGCCGCTGCGGCTCGCGGAGGAGCTGTTGGCTACCTTGCCGCAGGAGCTCGGCAACGTGCTCTTCACGTGCACCGGCAGCGAAGCCAATGACCTTGCGGTGCAGGTGAGCAAAGTGGTGACCGGCGGCACCGGATTCATCATCACGGATTTCGCCTATCACGGCTCTACCGACGTGCTCGCCGGCATGTCCCCTGAAGAGGGCGCCCCGCTCGGCGCGGACGTTTACACGGTGCGGGCGCCGCTGCGCGCAGGCGATGCCGCGGGATTCGCAGATGAGATCCAGCGCTGCATCGAGCGCATGCGCGCCGCGGGCGTGCGGCCGGCGGCGCTGCTGCTCGATACCATATTCTCGAGCGAAGGCGTGATCGCCGAGCCGCGCGGGCTCCTTCAGGCTGCCGTGCACGCGATGCGCGCAGCCGGCGGGCTCTTCATCGCCGATGAGGTCCAGGCGGGCTTGGGGCGGCTGGGGGAGGCCATGTGGGGCTTCCAACGTCATGGCGTCGTTCCGGATCTGGTCACCATGGGGAAGCCCATGGGGAACGGACATCCGATAGCGGCCCTGGTGGGTCGATCGAATCTGCTCGCGGAGTTTGCCCGGCGCAGGCACTACTTCAATACCTTCGGGGGAAACAACGTGTCGTGCGCGGCGGCGCGCGCGGTGCTCAAAGTCATACGCGAGGAGAATCTCATGGACAACGCCCGGCGCACGGGCAACGAGCTGCAGGCGGCGTTACGCGCGCTCGCGCAGCGCCGTCCGCTGATCCGCGAGGTGCGCGGCGCCGGATTATTCATCGGCCTCGAGCTCGGCGCCGACCCTGCGGGCGCTCTCGATGCAAGGGCCGAGACCCGCCGGGTCGTGAATGTGATGCGCGAGCGCGGCGTGCTGCTCGGCGCCACCGGCCGCGACGGTAACGTGCTCAAGATCCGTCCGCCGCTCACCTTCGAGCCGCAGCACGCGCAGTTGTTGTTGCAGGAACTCGAGAGGGCGCTGCCGGCGAGTTGAGCCTCCGGTGGCTAGGAGCCCGTCCGAGTAATGGATTCGATACACTCGCGAGCAGGGTCTGTGGGGTTAAAAGGCATGGCGAAGACCTTTCGTGAGTGGAACGTAGAGCAGCGCTGGCTGCTGCCGCCGTCGGTGATGGACTTCGTGCCGC
>DATFCZ010000007.1:0-20598 GCA_035252605.1 Steroidobacteraceae bacterium | reverse complement strand
TCGTCCGGATAAGCCAGCAAGGCGAAGCCGCGCGTCATGCGTCCATCGGCGAGGTAGCTTCGCGCGCCGCCGGGCGCATTCGCTCCCTGGCCGGTCAGGATGCGGAAATAGTAGCCGTAGTAGGGATGAGGTTTGCCGCGGCCGCGGCCCGGTGAGTACCCTCCGGCACGCGCCTGCGCCACCAGGGGCCCGAGGGGGCTCTGCGGCTCTCCGGATCCGGTCGGCCAATAAAGGCCGTTGTGCGCGCTGCCGCGGCTCATGAAATGCTGCGCATACTCGACGCTGCCGCCTGAGTGGACCTTGAGCTGCGCGTATTCGCGTTGTGCTTCGACATAGGCGCGGCAAACCTGGATGACGGCGAGCTCATTGCGTCCGATGCGGCGGTCGAGAATCTCTTCGCGACCGGCAGCGGTATCGAATTGCCAACCTGATGCGGTATGCACGAGCGGGATCGGCATCGGCCAGCTCTCCGCGCCGACGATGAGCACCGCCTTTGCGGAACCCTCGAGCTCGATGCGGTGATGTTGGTCATAGGCGGCGACGAAGCGCTGCCGCGCGCTCCGATCGGCAACCGCGTCGCCGGAGCGAATGAGCGAGGCGCCGGCCGGCCCGAGAATGCGTGCCAACACAGCCGTTCGACCGCTGCGCGCGGCGCTCACCAAGGCATCCACCGCTTCCTCTGGCGTAGCGAAGCGCGCCTGCGCCGCAGGCGAGGTGGCCGCCGTCGCGACGACGACCGCGCCCATCGCCGTGCACAGCGCAAGCAGCAGAGCGAGGAGCAAAGATTGGCCGGAAGGCTGGCGCTCCTGTCGGTTGGCCATGGTCGAGTTCCTTACGAGAAATGAACCATTCGGGGGGTGACGCCCGCTCACTGCGGCGGGCGTCCGCCGGGGTGCGCGCCACCAGGATGGCCGCCACCACCCGGACGGCCTGCACCGCCGCGGGGCGCCGGCGCCGAGCGGCTGAAGGAGCCTCTGGCAGCTTCCGATCGCGCGCGCGACCCGGAGCCGTAGGATTCGAAAGCCGGCGGAGCGGGCCGAGCGGGTCCCGGTCTCACCGAGCGCTGACCCGGGGAGAGGCGCGGCGCCGACCCCGGCCGCGGCGCTCGAGCAGGTGCGGTCGGGTAACCTCGATAGCCGCGCGAGCTCGAGGCGTTGGGACCCAGATAACGTTTCGCGGTCGCGGCGTCGCGGTACGGCACGCCGTGTCTATGCGCCGGGTCATGAGCCCACGGCCGGATGGGAATGGGGCCACGATGGGCCTTGCGGGGAGCGACGTAGAATCCGTGGTGAGGCCAGTTCCAGCGGCCCCAGCCCCAATAAGGTCCGATGATTCCGAAGCCGATTCCGAAACTTAACAGCGCTCCGGGATAACAGAAGCCGGCAGGCGGCGGAAAGTAAAAGGCGGGATATGCGGGCCAGGGCCACGGGCCGTAAATGACGGGTGTGTAGCAAGGTACGTAGATCACATCGGCAGTCGCCGGCTCGATGATGACCTCGCCTTCCTCTGTCGAGACGGTTTCCTCACGGCTCGATTGCAAGCCACCGGAAACAGCGGCGCGCTGCCGCAGCCGCTGAACCGAATCCATGACATCGGATTGCTGCGAAAGAAACGCATCGCCGAGCTGCTCGGTCCACTCGAGGTTCTCATTCATCATGCGGAGCACCTCCGGGACCGCCACCAGCGCCTTGACGCTCGTGTCCCAGCTCTCCTGCGCCAACGCGGCATCGAGCTCATCGCCCTTGAGCGAGGCGTGGTTGTCCGCATCCAGCCAGCGGGAGGCCTCGACGACCTCGAGGGGATAGGTCGCCGCCGCGAGGACCATGCCGAGCAACGGGTCCGAATAGAGCGCGACGGGGGCGGTGAGCTGATCCAACTGCGCGGAGCTCAAGGGAGCGGTAGCGGGGGCCGGCGCGGGTTGCTGCGCTGGGACTTGCTCCCGAGAGCCTGGTGGTTCCTGCGATTCCTGCGCCGACACACAAGCCGCAGCCGTCAGGAGCCACGCGGTTCCCGCGAGCAGCAGCGCGAAGCGTTTGATGCACCCGACCATGACGCCATCTCATCATCGCCGCGCGGCTGGCTGCGTACATGCGGAGAAATGCTTATCCAAAGCACGAGGACTTAGGTGCATTTACCTATGGACTCGCTCCGTGCCTCAGGACTTCAATTCAGCTTGAAGTACCGCGTAAATACAAAAAATGCGCGCCGTGGTCATTGACATCTCAGCCGCCAGAGCAAGGTACCCCGCTCGCCCGTACGAGCGCGGTACGGGCGCGTGCTCGATACGCCCCTTCACGCCTCGCCGGCGGCTCGTCAACCAGTGGTCATCGATCGCTCTGCTGTCGCTGATGCGCGCGTTGCGATCTCTCAGGGAGGCCGGATGGCCTCGAAGGTGATCCTGCCTCATGAGTCGCTCCAGGCTCGCGCGCGCCGTTGTCGCCGCCATTGCGCTCGATATGGCCGGCTGCGCGACACTCTCCGCGGGACATCCGGCGCCGCGTGATCCGCTCGAGCGATTCAATCGCTCGGTCTTCAGGATGAACACCGCGCTCGATCGCGCGGTGTTCCGGCCTCTGGCACGCGACTCGCAGAAAGTGCCCGGCCCGATCTCGACGGGCATCGGCAATTTCGTGAGCAACCTCTTTTACCCGATGACCCTGGCGAACGACCTCCTGCAGGGGATTCCACGCGACCCTCGACGATGCCGCGCGTCTGGTCCTGAACACCACGCTCGGGCTCGGAGGAGTGCTCGATCCGGCGACGGCCGTTAATCTTCCCCGCAATTACGAGGACTTCGGCATCACCCTCGGCAAGTGGGGCGTGCCGAGCGGTCCGTACCTGGTACTGCCCATTCTCGATCCCTCGGCCCTCCGGGACGCGCTCGCGATGGCGCCTCAGGCCTATCCTTACCTCGTCATCCCGGGCCCCGCGATCGGCATGGGGCTCTATGGAACCGACATGATCCAAAGCCGCGCCGAGCTGCTGCCTGCCGATCAGCTGGTCGACAGCGCCTTCGACCCGTACGCCCTCGAGCGGGGCGCTTATCTGCAACGCCGGGACTTTTGCGTCGATGGCGACGCCAATGCATTTTCCGCCGGCGATCCGCCCGGTGATCCCCCCGGTGATCCCCCTCGGTCCTCCAAGAAAGCCTCCTGCTCCGTCGATATGCGAACAAGCCCTGATGCGAGCCGACCTCGGACGCGCTAGCGTCGCCTCATGGCAAGCACCGATCGAGCAACAGCGCAATCGCGGGCGGAGCAGACGGCCCGCGACGCCGCGCAGTCGGCGAGCGCGACGCGTCTGGATGTTGGTCCGGATGGTCCGGGTCCGGATGCGACGCTCGTCAGCCTCTTCGAGGCGAGCTGCAAGCGCTTTGCGGATCGCCCCGCCTATCACAATCTCGGTGTGACGCTGCAGTTCGCGGATATCGAACGGCTCTCGCGCGGTCTTGCTGCCTATCTGCTCGCTCTCGGTCTCGCCCCCGGGGAGCGTGTTGCGCTCATGATGCCGAACATCCTGCAGTACCCGGTAGCGCTCTTCGCCGCGCTGCGCGCGGGACTCACGGTGGTCAACACCAACCCACTCTACACTCCGCGCGAGCTGCGCCATCAGCTCGCCGATTCGGGTGCGAGCGCGATCGTGATCCTGGAGAACTTCGCGCACGTGCTCGCCCAGGTACTGGGCGATACGGCCGTCCGCCACGTGATCACCACCGCGGTCGCGGATCTCGCGCCGCTGCCCAAGCGCACCGCCGTCAATTTCCTCGTGCGGCGCGTCAAGCGCATGGTGCCGCCGTTTCATCTCCCACAGGCCGTGCGCTGGCGCCACGCGCTCGCCCGGGGAGCCGCCGCGCGCTTTGCGCCCCCGCTCGTGCGGCCGGACGACATCGCCTTCCTTCAATACACCGGCGGCACCACCGGTACTCCAAAGGGCGCGATGCTCACGCACGCCAACATGGTGGCGAATCTCGGGCAGGTGCGCGCCATGTGGGGAAATCTCATCGAGCCTGGCCGCGAGGTCATGATCACGCCGTTGCCTCTGTACCACGTCTTCTGCCTTACTTGTAACTGCCTGCTGTTCCTCGATCGGGGTGGGCTCAATGTGCTCATCACCAACCCGCGCGACATTCCAGGCTTCGTGCGCGAGCTCGCCCGCTGGCCCTTCTCCCTCATCACGGGCGTCAACACGCTGTATGCGGCGCTGCTCGCGCATCCACGTTTCTCCAGCCTCGACTTTTCGCACCTGAAACTGGGAGCGGCCGGAGGCGCGGCGCTGCACCCGCGGGTGGCCGGCGAGTGGCAGAGCATCACCGGCCGTCCACTGCTCGAGGGCTACGGGTTGACCGAGGCGTCGCCCGTCGTCGCGTGCAATCCGCCCGAAGGACCTCGGATCGGCACCGTGGGATTGGCGTTGCCCTCGACGGAGGTCAGCGTGCGTGAAGAGGGCCGCGAGCTCGGCGTCGGGGAGCCCGGGGAGCTCTGGGTGCGCGGGCCGCAGGTGATGCGCGGCTATTGGCAGCGCCCGCAGGAAACCGCCGCGGTCTTGGATGAGCAGGGGTGGCTGCGCACCGGAGATGTCGCTGTGCTCGAGCCTTCCGGCTATATCCGCATCGTCGACCGCAAGAAGGATCTCATCAACGTCTCGGGATTCAAGGTGTTTCCCAACGAGGTGGAAAGTGTGGTCGGTGAGCACCCGGCGGTCCTCGAATGCGGCTGCATCGGCATTGCCGATCCGCGCTCGGGGCAGGCGGTGAAGGTCTACGTGGTGCTGCGACCGGGAGCGACCCTCACCGCGGAGGAGCTGCTCGAGTTCTGTCGCGCGCGCCTGACGCCCTACAAGGTTCCGCGGCAGGTGGAGTTTCGCGCGAGCTTGCCGAAGTCGCAGATCGGCAAGGTGCTGCGGCGCGAGCTCGAGCGGGAGGCGGCCGCGGCGGCGGCGGCCGCCTGAGGCTCCTTCCGGCGGGAGTCATCGGCGAAGCAGGATGCCGAGAAAGCGGCGCAGCCGCGCGCCATAAGGCGGCCGCAGCCCGATGAGACCCGCGATATCGAGACGCGTCTGCCTGAAGACCGCGCGCGCATGGCTGAATTGCCTGAAGCCCTGCTCGCCGTGATAGGCCCCCATGCCGCTCGCTCCGACGCCGCCGAACGGCAGGTTCTGGACCATGAAGTGCGCGGCGATATCGTTCACCGTCACGGCTCCCGAGACGGTCCGGTCGAGAATCTGACGCAGCTCACGCTCGTCGGTGCCGAAGTAGTAGATCGCCAACGGGCGCTCGCGCCGGTTGATCTCTGCGAGTGGCCCCTCGAGGGAGTCGTAGGCGATGACCGGCAGGAGCGGCGCGAAGATCTCTTCCTGCATGATACGCATGTTCTCCGTCGGATCGAGCACGAAAGCCGGCGCGAAGCGCCGCTCGTCGTCAGTTCCCGGCACATCATCCAGAGCGATCGTCTTGGCGCCTTTTGCGATGGCGTCGGCGAGAAGCTCGCGGGCGCGCGCCGCCTGCTTCGCGGAGACGAGGCTCGTGTAGTCGGGATTCGTGGCCCAGGCCGGATACGCCCGTCTCATCCAGGATTGCGCCGCGCGAACGAACGGATCGAGGCTTTCGCGAGGCACGAACACATGATCGGGAGCGAGACAGATCTGGCCGGCATTGGCGAGCTTACCGAGAAGGATGCGGTCGGCCGCGCGGCCGGGATCGGCCGAGCGGCCGATGATGACGGGACACTTGCCGCCGAGCTCCAGAGTGACGGGCACAAGATGCTGCGCCGCCGCCTCCATGACCTTGCGTCCTACTGCCGTCGAGCCCGTGAACATGAGGTGATCGAAGGGCAGTCGCGAGAACGCTTCCGCGACTTCCGGTCCGCCGCTCACGACCGCGACCTCGGACGGATCGAAATATCGTGCGACCAGCTCCTGCATGAGAGCGGTGGTGGCGGCGGTCACTTCCGAGGGTTTGATGAGGCAGCGATTGCCGGCCGCGAGCACCGATGCGAGCGGGCCGAAGGAAAGCGCCACCGGGAAATTCCACGGGCTGATGATTCCAACTACACCGAGGGGCTGATAGAGGATCTCGCTGCTCGTGCCCGGAGCTCCGAGCGGCAGCCCGGTGCTCACCCGGCGCGGGCGCATCCAGCGGCGCAAGCTCCGCCGGGCGTGGCGCAGCGTCTGCACCGCAGGGTAGACGTCCATGAGCAATGTCACGGCAGGCGGCCGTTTGCCGTAGTCCTCGGCGACCGCCTCGCAGAATCGCTGCTGATGAGTCACCAACAGGTCGAGCGTGCGGCCGAGCCGATCGAGGCGGACACGCGCCGTGACCGCGCCTTCGGCCATGAAGGCCGCGCGCTGCCGCTCGAGCAGCGCCGCGGCCTCGGGCGAGGCGCTCGCTGCCGCCGGCGAGGCGCGGTGGGGCGAGACCTGACTCAACGGCGTACGCCCCGCATGAGCGAAGCGATCGCCAATACCTCGGGCGCGAGGTGCTTCTCCGCGCCGGGCGCGCCGCCTGCGGCTTCCGATTCCGGCAGAAGGCGAAAGCTTTCGCTCATGAAGGCGCGATCCAAGGAGGGGGCGAGTGCCTCGACCAACTGCGCGAGTTTGCCGAGCGGCGTCGTGAGCCGCTCCGGGCGTCGCGCGACCGCATCGCAAACCATGTCGGCGGCCTGCTCCGGCCGCAGGAGTGGGAATCGCTCATAGACCCTGCTCGGTGCCACCATCGCGGTCCGCACCAGCGGCAGGTTGACGACGGTGAAGCGCACGCCCCGATCATGATACTCCGCGGCGGCGCAGCGCGTGAACGCCTCGAGCGCTGCCTTGGAAGCGTTGTAGGCGGCGAAACGCGCGGCGTTGCTGAGTAGCGCGATCGAGGAGATGCTGACGATGTGGCCCGCGCCGCGAGCCACCATCGAGGGCAACAGGGCGAGCGTCAGGCGCAGGGCGGCGAAGTAGTTGACCTGCATCAGGCGCTCGTAATCGTGCAAGCGATCATAGGTATGCTCGATCGCGCGGCGGATCGAGTGCCCGGCATTGTTGATGAGGATGTCGACATGGCCGCCTTCGGCCAGCACCTGCGCGGCGAGCTGCTCGCACGCGCTCGCGATCGTGAGATCGCAGGCATAGACATTTACCTGGCCGCCGAGACCCCGGATTTCCGCCGCCACCGCCTCGAGCTTCTGCCGGTCGCGGCCGACGATGAGCACTCGCGCACCCGCCTGGGCGAGCTTGAGTGCGCTCGCGCGACCGATGCCCGACGAGCCGCCCGTGATCAGCACCGTCTTGCCGCGAGCCGCCTCGGCAATCCGCGCCTCGCCGCTGCGCCGCGGATCGAGCTGCCGTTCCCAGTAGTCCCACAGCCGCCACGCATACTCCTCGAGCGGCGGCACCCGGATGCCGGCGCGCTCGAGCAGCACATGGGCACGACCGGGGTCGAAGACGGTCGGATGGTTGATGAGATCGATGACGGAGGACGGAATGTGCAGGTCCTCCAGCGCCTGGTGGAGGATCCGTAGCGCGGCCGGCAGGAGCGCGGCGCCTCCAGCCGCCATGCCGGCCGCGAGCCCTTGGAGGACCGCGGGCTCGAGCCGCAGCGACATCGTCGGCGCATGCGCCGCCTGCGCGAAGAGGTTCAGCACCTCGCCGATCCTCAGGTCCCGCCGGTCCACCAGATGAAAGCAAGCGCCGTCCTCTCCCGGCAGATGCGCGAGATGATCGAGGGCGGCGACCACGAAGTCGACCGGAACCAGGTTGATGTGTCCTCCCTCGAGGCCGATGAGCGGTATCCAGCGAGGCAGCACGTCGCGAACGAGTTGAATCAACCGGAAGAAGTAGTAGGGCCCGTCGATCTTGTCCATCTCGCCGCTGCGGGAATCGCCGACGACCATGCCCGGCCGATAGATCCGCCACGGAATGCGACAGGTGCTGCGGACCAGCGCCTCGGAGTCGTGTTTGGTGCGAAAGTACGGGTGTATCAGGTCCTCGGCTTCATCGAACATACTGTCGGTGAAGGTTCCCGGGTACCGACCGGCGGCCGCGATCGAGCTCACGAGATGAAAGCAACCCGCCTCGAGCTCGTGCGCCAACTGAAGCGCGTGCCGTGTTCCGAGCACGTTCGCCTGCTCGAGCCGCTCCGCCGGCGCGTCGAGATCGTAGAGCGCACCGAGGTGCAGGAAGTGCCGGATGTCGCCTTTGAGCGCGAGTCGTCGAGACTGCGGAACTCCGAGCCAATCGGACTCGAGGTCCCCCTCGATCGCAATCAGCCGCTCAGCCGCCACGCCGCAGTCGGCGCGCACGCGCTCGAGACGATCGTGCGAGCCTGCCCTCACGAGCAGGTACACGGTCTCGCCTCGAGAGGCGAGACGCGCCACGAGACGCCTGCCGATGAACCCGGTCCCGCCGGTTACGAAATAAGACATCGCTCGACCATCCGCCGTCGCAGTGACAAGCCGACGGGCCACGGTACGCCAACGGGAAGACGAGTCCTATCGTGGCAAACCGAGGGATCGCGCAAGCGCCATTCGGGGGAAAATATATGGATGAGCATCGGTGAGCGCCTCTCGAGTGTCGATCGGGCGTGGCTGCGGATGGACCGGCCCGAGAATCGCATGACCGTCGTGAGCCTGATCGTGCTTGGCCGAAGGCTCGGGCGCTCTACGCTGCGCAGCCTGATCGAGCAGCGCCTGCTGGCCTTCGATCGCTTTCGCTGCGCGCCCGTGAGCGATGCGCTCGGTGCGAGCTGGGTCGAGTCCACCTCATTCGACTTGGACGATCACCTGTTATCCGCGGCGCTGCCGCCCCGCGGGGGACAAAAAGAGCTCGAGGCGCTCGCCGGTGAGCTCTCCGGCACGCCATTCCCCGCCGGGCGGCCGCTCTGGACGTTCCACCTGATCGAACACTACGGCAGGGGGAGCGCCATTATCGGGCGCATTCATCACTGCTATGGCGATGGGATCGCGCTCATGCATGTCCTGCTCTCGCTCGCCGACCCACCGCCGGGCGCACCATGGGCGGGGGCGCCGCCGAGTGCACCCATGACCCTGCCGCGTCCGACTGCCCCGTTGGCATCGCTCGGGCTGCCCGCTTGGGACGATGTGGCCGCACTCCTCGAGGGCGGTGTGCATTACGCGCTGCATCCGGGTGAAGCCTCCACGGTGGGGCGCGAGGCGCTCACGGTCGGCGCCGAGCTCGCGCACATCGCGGCGATGCCCGATGATCCGGCGACTCGTCTGAAGCGGCCGCTTTCCGGCACTCGACGCGTCGCCTGGACGCAGGCGCTGTCGCTCGCGGAGGTACGCGCCATTGCGCGGGTACTCGGATGCACCGTGAACGACGTCCTGGTCTCGACGCTGGCGGGCGCCCTCGGCG
The DNA here is from genome assembly GCA_035252605.1 of Steroidobacteraceae bacterium. Lineage (GTDB taxonomy): Bacteria > Pseudomonadota > Gammaproteobacteria > Steroidobacterales > Steroidobacteraceae > 13-2-20CM-66-19. The sequence goes on along the minus strand of DATFCZ010000007.1, from coordinate 11,244 downwards.
CGTATCTCGCCTCCGAAGGGGAGTCAGTCAAGGGCCTCTCCGTCCGCGCGGCGGTTCCCGTGAACCTGCGTCCGAGCGCGGATCCGCGCGAGCTTGCCGGCACAGGCGCGCTCGGCAACCGCTTCGGACTGGTGTTCGTCGAGTTGCCCGTCGGCGTGACTCATCCTCTCGAGCGCCTGTATTCGGTGCACGCCGCCATGGCATTGCTCAAGGCCTCCGTCCAGGCGAAGGCCACACTGATACTGATGGCGCTCGCCGGCGCCCTGCCGGCGGCCGTGGAGGAATTCGCACTGACGCTCTTCAGTGCGAAGGCGAGTCTCGTGGCCTCGAACCTGCGCGGTCCGGACGAGGAACTGTCGCTCGCGGGCAGGCCCGTGACCGAGCTGCTGTTCTGGGTGCCGCAGACCGGCAGCATCGGCACCGGGGTGAGCATGTTCACCTACCGGGGTCGGGTGCAATTCGGTGTGACCTCCGATCGCGCTCTTATCGCCGAGCCCGCGCGGCTCGTCGAGCAGCTCATCGTGGAGTTCGAGCGTCTGGTATTCCTAGTACTGCTCGGGGCGGGCTCGTTGATGGATTAGGTCAGCCCGCGGCGGCGGGCTGCGCCTCCAATCCGCGCCTCGCGCGCGCGACATCGAGCCGCTCCATCTCATCCGCCGGCGTGCAGACCGCGGCCTGCGCGTAGAGCTCCTCGGCTTCCCGCCGATGTCGAGTGGCATCGAGGAGCAGCAGGCCGTTCGCGTATTCCATCCGTACGATGGGAGAGGAGGGCGCGAGCGCGAGCGCCTCGCGGAAGTGCTCAACGGCCGCGCTCGCGGTGGCGCCGTATGTCAGGCTTGCGGCCAGAGAGCCGAGCTTGCCGATGATCTCGGCATGATAGAGGCCGAAGGCGACGTGGGCCTCCGCATGATGCGGCTCGAGCGCAAGGGAGCGCTCGAGATGCGCGCGGACTCGGCCGGCGAGGCCGGCGGCGAGCGCCTTCAGGATCGAAATGCGCTGGCTGTAGCGGCCGAGAACCAGCGCCAGGGTGTAATGGGCGTTCGGATATTCCGGCAGCTCGGCAACGGCCTGCTCGCCGCGGGTAACGGCCGATTCGAGCGCTTTCAGGACCTGCGTCGCGCTTCGTTTCGAGTACAGCGAATCGACGGCGACCGCCTTGTTGGCGACCCCCGCGCCGAGGGCTCCGAGCTCCTCTCCCGCGAGTACTGCGCGCGCGAAATCGCCGCAATGAAACGCCCGCCAAGCCTCCTGCAGGGCCTGCGCGACCGCCGCCGCGCCCCCTTGCGCCTCGATGCAGGAGGCGATCTGCGTATGTCCCTTGGCGAGCTTGCCGATGGCGCGCGCATCGGGCCAGGGCTCACGATCGGTTTGATGAAGCCGGCTCCAGTGCTTGCGCAGCTCCTCGCCGCGATACGCATGGGAGGGGGGTGGGTTGGCCTGCGAGGAAGATGCTGCTTTACGCATGGGCGTGCCCTCTTGCGGTTACTACGAATTCAAGTCCTGTCGTGCGGCTTCTATGGTAGGGCGGTCGTTTGAGGTGCCCACCCGGGCAAATACGCATGCGGCTAGGCCGCGAAGGGGAATCACATGGCAAGAACCAGGCGTAAAGGCGGCCGCAGCGCCGCTTCGGGCGTGCAACCACGCCTCATCGGTGCTCTGCATCAGGTCTATCTCGCTGGGCTCGGCGCCCTCTACAGGGCGAGCAACGGCGCCCCGCAACTCTTCGAGGAGCTGGTGGCCGAAGGGGCGCGCGTTCACGCCGACACCCGTGGCGCGGCCGAGAAGGCGCTGCAGGGAGTTCTGGCGGGAGTTCAGGAGAGGGTCAGCACGCGGGTCGGTCAGGTGCGCGGCCAGGCGGCCGATGCGCTCGCGGGGCTCGAGCAGGTCTTTCAGACACGCGTCCATCGCGCGCTAACGCAGCTCGGAGTGCCGAGCGCGGAGGAAGTCACGGCGCTCAGCAAGCGAGTCGATACGCTCAATGCCAACATCGCCAAGCTGTCGCGTCAGGCCAAAAGGACGCCCAGGTCGCGTGGCGGTAATTCGAAGCCGTCAGCGTCGGCCGCGGCAGCCTGAGGGACCATGTTGACCATCGGGCCCGCGCGACGGCGACGCACGGGCCGGGGGAAGCTTGCGATCGCCCTCGCAGGCGGGGGGCCGCTGGGCGCGTTCTACGCGCTCGGCGCCCTGCATGCCCTCGAGGAGGCGATCGGCGGGCGCGCGCTCACGGATTTCGATGTCTACGTCGGGGTCAGCTCCGGCTCGCTGGTCGCGGCGGGGCTTGCCAACGGCTTCGACACGACCACCCTCGGCACGACTTTCATTCACGATGAATCGACGCTGCTTCCGTTCTCGCCGGGCGCGCTGCTGCGTCCCGCCTTGGGAGAATATGCCAGCCGGGTCGCTCGCATCCCCGCGGTCCTCGCCGGCATCGCCCGTCAGCTCTCCCGCGACCCGCTCCGCAGCGGCTGGGCGGAGGTGATGGGGGCGCTGGGCGAGCTGGTGCCCGCGGCGGTGTTCGACAACCAGGGACTCGAGCACTATCTACACGCCGCATTCACGACCGAGGGACATACGGATGACTTTCGCCGGCTGCCAGGCCGGTTGCACGTCGTTGCCACCGATCTCAACACGGGAGAGTCGGTTTCATTCGGCGACCGGCGGCACGACCGGGTGCCGATTTCCCGCGCCCTGGTGGCGAGCGCGGCCTTGCCGGGCCTATACCCGGCTGTCGAGATCGACGGGCATCATTACGTGGATGGCGCGCTCACCCGTACACTCGATGCCACCTTCGCTCTGGATGCCGGCTGTGGTCTCGTGATCTGCATCAATCCGCTCGTCCCGTTCGACGCCTCGCGCGAGCCCAACGTCAAGCGAATCAATCTCGCCGATCGCGGCCTGCCCGCGGTTCTCGGCCAGACATTCCGCGCGCTCATTCACTCGCGCATGCAGATCAAGATGGCGAGTTACGCCTCGAGCTACCCGCGCGCCGACATCCTGCTCTTCCAGCCCGACCAGCACGACGAGGAATTTTTCTTCACCAACGTCTTTCGCTATGCCGGCAGGCGCCGTCTCGCCAACCATGCCTATCAGCGCACCCGCCGCGATCTGCTCGCGAAAGCAGGCACGCTCGCGCCGCTTCTCGAGCAGCACGGTCTCACCCTCGACGTGAAGCGGCTGCGCGAAGCGGACCGCAGATTCTCGAGCGCGGCACGGGAGAGGAGCGCTCATGTGCGGCACGTGAGCCGCCGCCTGGGTCGTGCTCTCGGGCGGCTCGAGGGCATCATCGCGGCGCAGCAGTATCCGGGGTGATGTCGCGTGGCTGCGCGCCTGTCGGGGTGGGTGCTGGGCGGCCAGCTGCTCCTGGCCGCGGCGCTGGCGGCGGCTCTTGCCGCCGCCTCTTCGGTGAGAGCTCCTGCCATCGCGGCGTTGTCTCTCGTGGAGCTCTGCGCGGTCGCGTGTCTGTTGGCGATAGCTCCCCTTGCATTGGGACGCTCGATGGCGGCGGGCGGCGACTCGCCCCGAGGTCCGGGCCGGCTCCTGCGCGCGCTCTGCGCCGATGCGCTCGCCCTCGAGATCGAGCTGGGGCGCATGGCGCTGGAGCCCTGCCGCGCACCGGCCGATTCCGTCTCCGCCGCAGGCGCGCTCTCCCCCCGTCCGGTGCTGCTGGTCCACGGCATCGGCTGTAGTGGCGCCGTATGGCGGCCGCTGCTCGCGCGTCTGCGCGCAGCCGGTGTCGGTCCGGTGCGAGCTGTCAGCCTCGAGCCCCTGTTTGCGGATATCGAAGCCTACGCTGCCGATCTGCTCCCGGAGCTCGAAGCGCTTGCCTCCCGCGCAGCGGGCCGTGCGATTACCATCGTGGCCCACAGCATGGGAGGGCTCATCGCTCGCGCGGCGTTGCGCCGCGCAAGGCCCGGTCTCATCGGCCGGATCATCACTCTCGGCGCGCCGCATCACGGAAGCGCGCTCGCGTGTTGTTTTGGTTGGCCGAGCACGCGGCAGATGTGCCCCGGCTCGAGCTGGCTCACGGAGCTCAACGCCTGTCAGGAAGGTCGGCTCGATGTTCCCGTCACCACGCTTTACAGCCTGGATGACAATTATGTGGTTCCGGCAAGCAGCGCCCGCCTTCGAGGCGCTCGCGCGCTCGAGCTGCAGGGGCTCGGTCATCTGAGTCTTCTCGTATCGAAGAGAGTGCACGAGCACGTCATGGCGGAGCTGCTCCTATGAGCCGCGCGGATACCGCCGCGGATCTCGCCCGGTTGTTCGAGCGCAAGAGCCGACTTGCGGAGCGCACCGTCGCGGCGCCGGTCGCGGAGCGCCTAAAGGAGCTGCGAGCCTGGCAGGCCGACCGTCTCACCGCAACGTACGCGGACCTGCGTCAGGATCCCATTGCCGGCGATGCGGTCAGTTTTTTCCTGGCTGACCTCTACGGCCCCCAGGATTTCACCCGGCGCGATCAGGACGTGGCGCGTGCATGGCCGTTGCTCAAGCGAGCCCTGCCGGCACGGGCGCTCGAGGTGCTGGCGCTGGCGATAGAGCTCGATGTCTTGAGCGCCGAGCTCGACCTCGAAATGGCCCGGCGGCTCCCTCCCGGTCCGTTGGGGGCGGGTGCCTACGCCGAGACCTATCGGGCCGTCGCCCGACCCGAGGATCGGCGGCGTCAGATAGGGCTGATCGTCGAAATCGGCACGGCGCTCGCGCGCGCCGTGCGGACACCGCTCGTGCAGCTCGCGTTGCGCGCCGCGCACCGACCTGCGCATCTGGCGGGCTTCGGCGCTCTGCAGGACTTCCTCGAGCGCGGTTTTGCAGTGTTCCACAAGTTGCCGCATCCGCAGCAACTCCTCACGATCATCGAAGAGCGCGAGCTACGGCTGATGCAGATTCTATTGGAAGGCGGCATGATTGCTGCGGCAGACGCCGGCGCGGGCGCGAGTGGAGTTTCATGAAACCCAACACGTTCGATTACATCATCGTCGGGGGAGGCTCCGCCGGCTGCGTGCTCGCCAACCGTCTGTCGGCGCGCGCGGATCTGCGGGTGCTGCTGCTCGAGGCCGGAGGCGCCGATTCGAGCCCGTGGATCCACATGCCCGCGGGCCTCGCGCGTCTCGTCAACGATGCGCGCATCGACTGGCGGTACTACACCGAGCCCGAGCCCGAGCTCGAGAATCGCCGGCTTTACTGGCCGCGCGGCAGGGTGCTGGGCGGCAGCAGCTCGATCAACGCGATGTGCTACACGCGCGGTCACCCGCTCGACTATGACGAATGGGCGACGCTCGCGGGCGAGGAGTGGAGCTACCGTCGCGTGCTGCCGTACTTCCTCAAGGCGGAAGATCAGGCGCGCGGACCGGATGCGTATCACGGCGTCGGCGGCCCGCTCGCCGTCGAGGATCTCGGGTTCCGCAACCCGCTGAGTGCCGTGTTCGTCTCGGCATGCCTGACGTGCGGGTTGCCGCGGAACGATGATTTCAATGGCGCTCGGCAGGAGGGCATCGGGTTCTATCAGGTGACGCAGCGCCGCGGCCGCCGATGCAGTGCCGCGGTCGCTTATCTTGCGCCGGCCCGGCGCAGAGCGAATCTCGAGGTCCGCACGCGCAGCCTCGCGACGCGCATCGTCTTTGCCGGCGGACGCGCGGTCGGCGTGGAATATCGGCAGCGCGGCCGTAGCGAGCGCGTCCACGCGAAGCGCGAGGTACTCCTCGCGGCCGGTGCGATCGGCTCCCCGCAGCTGCTGCTGCTTTCTGGGGTGGGGCCGGCGGAGGATCTCCGTCAAATGGGGGTGCCGCTGGTGGCGGAGAGTCCCGAGGTCGGCCGCAACCTGCAGGACCATCTCGACTTTTGTACCGTCAGCCGCTGCACGCAGCCGATCAGCTACGACTTCAACCGGCGGCAGGAGGTGATCGTCGCGCTGCGCTATTTCCTTACGCACTCCGGGCCCGGCGTCAGCAACATTGCCGAAGCGGGAGGCTTCGTGCGCAGTCGACTCGCCCCTGACGCCCGTCCCGACCTGCAGCTGCATTTCGTGCCGGCGCAGCTCGATGACCACGGTCGCAACCGCCTGCCGGGGCACGGCTTTACCGTGCATGCCTGCGTGCTGAGGCCTCGCAGCCGTGGAACGCTGACCCTGCGCTCCCTGCGGCCGGAGGATCCGCCGCGCATCCAGCCCGGGTACCTGAGCGGGGAAGGCGATCTCGAGACCCTACTCGAGGGCGTCCGGCTCTCCCGCGAGATCATCCGCGCCGCCCCCTTTGCCGCCTACCGGGGAACGGAGGTGTTTCCGGGCGAGGATGTCACCACAGCGAGCGCGCTCGAGGCCGTGATCCGGCGCAAGGCCGAGACGATCTATCATCCTTCGGGAAGCTGTCGGATGGGTGTCGATTCGAATGCGGTGCTGGATCCAAGCCTGCGCGTACGGGGCACCGAAGCGCTGCGGGTGATCGATGCTTCGGCAATGCCCAGGCTCGTGGGCGGCAACACCAACGCTCCGACCCTCATGATTGCGGAAAAGGCCGCGGCGAAGCTGCTGACGGAGGAGCATTGAGCCGCATTTTCATCACCGGCTCGACGGATGGCCTCGGCCTCGCCGCCGCGCGCGCGCTCATGGCGGAGGGGCACGAGGTCGTTCTGCACGCGCGCTCGACCGAACGTGCCGCGACGCTCTCGGATCCGGCTGCTCGCGCCGCAGGCATCGTGATCGGTGATCTCGCGAGCGCCGCCGATACGCGCGCCATTGCCCGGCAGGTGCAGAAGATCGGCCGCATGAACGCCATCATCCACAACGCCGGCATCTATCGGGAGCCGAGCCGCGGCGCGACGGCGGAGGGTCACGCAAAGACGCTCGCCGTCAACACCCTGGCGCCTTATCTGCTGACGGCGCTCATCGAGCGGCCCGATCGATTGATCTACTTGAGCAGCGGCATGCATCGCGGCGCCGACGGATCACTGCGCGATATCGACTGGCTCGAGCGTCGCTGGGACGCGAGCCGCGCCTATTCCGAGAGCAAGCTCTACGTCACCGCGCTTGCGCTCGCAGTGGCCCGCCACTGGCCGATGGTATTGAGCAACGCGGTCGATCCGGGTTGGGTGCCGACGAAAATGGGCGGCCCCGGAGCCCCCGATGATCTTGCGCTGGGACACCTCACCCAGACCTGGCTCGCCGTCAGCGAGGACGCAGCGGCCAAGGTGAGCGGCGGCTACTGGCACCACCGCAAACGGCAAGAGCCGGCGGCAGAAGCGCTCGATGCCGATTTCCAGCATCGGCTCATCGCCAAGCTCGCCGAGCTGACGGGCGTGGCGCTGTTTTGAGCTCGCGCGGACCGCAGCCGGATTTCACACGCGCACGGTGAGCTCGTTCTTCACCATCAGAACGCCGGGCGCGGCCCACGCGGTCTGCTGTGCCTGATCGCGCTCCGCCCACGAGCGCACTTCCCCGCGCAACGTGACTTCGCTGCCGCGCGCGTCTACGATGACCTTTCCGGCATCGATGATCGCGCTGCGCCGGAAGGCTTCCTCGATCCGGTGCTTGATCTCCGTCGGCGCCACCCGAGGCTTCAGGCTGATGGAATTGCGCACCGACACGACCCCGCGCAGGTGCCGCACCGCCGCCTCCGCGCGCTCGCGCTGATCGTGCCACTCGACCGTGCCTTCGAGGGCGACATGACCCTCCTTGACGATCGCCTTGATATTCTCCCAGTCGAGGGGCAACTCCAGCTTGAGCGCCGCTACCGCATCGCGGGCAATCTCGGGGTCCGTCGGCATGCCGCCGAGCGGCGCACGCACGGCAAGGTCGTTCGCCACCGCGGTCACGCCGGCCACCCGTTTGGCGGCCACCTCCGCGCGGTATTTTTCCTGCGCACTCGCGGCATAGCCCGTGAGCGCGACCACGCCGTTCGTAACCTTCACCGCGATATCGATCTCCCAGACGTCCGGCGCCCATTTGAGCTCCGCTTCGACGTCCCGCTTGATGTCGCTGTCCGCTCTCATGTGATGTACCTCTTCGGGTTCGAGCGAATACGATGATGGGCCGCGGGAGCGGGCGCGAAAATACGCGTAACTACATATCCGACAGAAAAGTCCGGGCACCGGATCAGGGCACATTGCGCCGCAGCTCATCGAGCCAGGCCGCCGCGGATGCATCGCTCGGGGCGCGCCAGTCCCCGCGCGGAGAGAGCGAGCCGCCCGAGCCCACCTTGGGACCGTTTGGCAGCGCGGAGCGCTTGAACTGACTCCAGGCGAAGAAGCGCAGCAGGAATACCTCCAGCCACCTCTTGATGGCTGTCAGGTCGTATTCGTGGCGCTCGCCGGGCGGCACGGACTGCGGCCACTCGCCCTCGGATGCATGCGCCCAGGCACGCTGGGCGAGGAAAGCGACCTTGCTCGGGCGGAAGCCGAAACGGCTCAGATAGTAGAGGTTGAAATCCTGCAGCTCGTAGGGACCGACCGTGCTCTCGGCCGATTGCGCAGCCTCGCCGGCGGCGGCTGGGACGAGCTCGGGGCTGATGCGTGTCGCGAGAATGTCTCGCATCGTCTGCACGACTTCCGTCTCGAACTGACCCGTACGCGCCAGCCAGTCGATCAGGTGGCGCACCAGTGTCTTCGGCACGGAGGCGTTGACTGCGTAATGCGACATCTGATCGCCGACGCCATAGGTGGTGTAGCCGAAAGCCAGCTCCGACAAGTCGCTCGTTCCGACGACGAGGCCGCCGTGGAGGTTAGCCAGCCGGAAGAGATGCGAGGTGCGCTCGCCGGCCTGCACGTTCTCGAAAGTCACATCGTATTGGGGCTCGCCCCGCGAGTAAGGATGGCCGAGGTCGGCGAGCATCTGCCTGGCGGACGGCCGGATGTCGATCTCGCGCGCGTTCACCCGTAAGGCCGCCATGAGGCGCGAGGCATTGCGGTGAGTGCGCTCACCGGTCGCAAATCCAGGCAACGTGAAGGCGAGCACGTTGGCTCGCGGCAGCTTCAGCGTATCGACCGCCTTCGCCGCCACCAGCAGCGCCTGGGTGGAGTCGAGGCCGCCCGAAACCCCAACGACCAGCTTGTCGATCCCCGTTGCCTGCATGCGCCGGGCGAGCCCCTGCACCTGAATGTTGTAGACCTCGCGGCAGCGCTCATCGAGGCTCGCCGGATCACTCGGCACGTACGGGAAGCGTGCGATCGGCCGCTCGAGTGGCACGATGCCTTGCGGCATCTCGAGATCGCAACCGATGCGCCGCAGCCGCGAGACTCGATCCCGGTGCAGCTCGATGCAGTCACCGAAGCTCGTCATGCGCATGCGCTCCTGGCGCAAGCGCTCGAGGTCGATGTCGGCCGTGATGAGGTCGTCCTCGTAGCGGAAGCGGCTCGATTCGGCGACGACATCGCCGTTTTCGCAGACGATCGCCTGACCGTCCCAGGCGAGGTCGGTGGTCGATTCGCCATAGCCCGCCGCGGCGAATGCGCAGGCAGCGATGCATTTGGCGGATTGTGACGAGCAGAGCAGCCGTCGGTAATCGGCTTTGCCGATGGTGACATCGCTCGCCGAGAGGTTGGCAAGCACGGTGGCGCCGGCGAGGGCCGCATAGGTGCTGGGCGGGATCGGCACCCACAGATCCTCGCAGACCTCGACGTGCAGCACGAAATCCGGCAACCGGTTGCAGGCGAAGAGCAGGTCGTTGCCGAACGGCGCCTGCACTCCTGCGACAGTGATGCTCGCGCCGAGCGCCTGGGCTGCCGAGGCGTACTGGCGCTTCTCGTAGAACTCGCGATAGTTCGGCAGATAGGTCTTCGGCGCGACGCCGAGCAGGCGGCCCTGGCAGATCACGAGCGCGCAGTTGAAAAGACGACCTTCGGAGCGCAGCGGCGCTCCGACCACGAGGATGGCGCGGAGGGATCGGCTCGCCTCGAGCAAATCGGCCGTCGCGAGCTCCACGGCATCGAGCAGCGCATCCTGCTGAGCGAGATCCTCGTTCGAATACGCCGAGAGCCCGAGCTCGGGAAAGAGCACGAGCGCCGCGTTGCGCCTCACGGCCCGCCGCGCCAAGCTCGATGGTCCGGCGTACGTTGATCGCGGGATTGGCGATCTCGACTCGCGGCGTGCACACGGCGAGCCGGAGGAATCCATGGCTGTAGAGGGATTCAAACGGTTTCACGAGCGGTCTCGAGCCGCTTTGCAGCGATCCGGGCCGCCACGAATTCGCCGGCCCCGCGCAGGCTCGCGAGCTGCGGATAGTCCGTTTCCGCGACCGCGATGCCGAACGACTCGCTCACTGCGGTGGCGAAGTGCAGGGCGTCCATGGAGTCGAAATCGAACTGATCGCGCAGATCCCGAGCCGCGTCGACGGTCGCGGGATCTATATCCGGCGCGATCGCCGTCAGGAGCGAGAGCAGCTTGGCGCGGATTTCATTCGTATCCATGGTGGCATTCTCGATCAAAGTGCTTCCGGGCGCGCGAGCAGATCGGCGATCGTGCGCAGGAAATGCGCGCCCACGCGCCCGTCGGTGACGCGGTGATCCGCCGCGAGCGCGAGCGTCAGAATGGGCCGGACGAGGAGTTGTCCGTCCTGCACCCAGGGTTGATCGCGGATCGCGCCGGCGCCCACGATCGCAACCTGTGGCGGATTGATGATGGGATAGAGCACATCCACGCCGTCGGCGCCCAGGCTCGTCACGGTGATGGTAGCGGTCGAAAACTCGCTCGAGCGTAGATGCCCGGCGCGCACACGCGTGACGAGTTCGCTGAAGTCCCGCATCAGGCTCGTGAGGTCCTTGCGGTCCGCATCGAGCAGCGCGGGCGCCACCAGCCCGCCCCCGCGAACGGCGATGGCGGCTCCGGCATGGACGTTGGATGAGGGCTCGAAACGGCCGTCGCGGAAATACCCGTTGAAGCCCTCGACGCGGGAGGCGGCCACGGCGACCGCTTTCGTGACGAGCACCGCCTCGATGAGGCGATCCTTCACGGAAAGCGACTCGTTGTGTCGAGTCAGCCAGTCACGCGCCGGCTTGAAGTCGAGAGAATGCCCGAGATAGTAGTGCGGAATCTCGCGTTTGGCGCGCGCCATCGCGGCGCCTATCGTCGCTCGCATTGCGGTTCGCGCCTCGGCCGGGGCGGCCGGCTTGACCGGCGCTGCGGGTTGGCGCGCTGCCAGCTTCTCGACGTCCTCGATGTGGACGATGTCGCCGGGGGCGAAGCGCGCGAGATCCTCGAGCGATATGCCGAGCTCGTGAGCACGGCGACGGGCCGCGGGCGAGATCCGCGCGCGCGCTGCTGCG
>DATFCZ010000006.1:0-10419 GCA_035252605.1 Steroidobacteraceae bacterium | reverse complement strand
GAAGCCGCGGGCGCGGCGCGCCGCGTGGCGGCGGGCTGGCGCCCGGCCGCGAGCGCATGCGCGCGAGTCGCTATCCCGGGGACATCGGCGCTGACCGGAGTCGACTTCTCCAGGCGGTCGATCATCTGCGGCAGGGCCGCGATCGCATCCCGCAGCACCTCGAGAATGGCGGGACTCCGCGTCAGCGTGTTGTCGAGAATGCGGTTGAGCAGGTTCTCCACCGACCAGGAGAGCTCGCCCAGCTCGCGGGCGCCAACCATGCGCCCGCTCCCCTTCAGCGTATGGAAGGATCGGCGCACCGTGACCAGGGCTTCGCGCTCGAGCGGGTTCTGATCCCACACCGGGAAGCTGCGCTCGATCTTCACGAGCTCCTCGCGCGCCTCCTCGATGAAGAGCTTCACGAGCTCGGGATCCGCGTTCTCCGCCAGCGCCGCGAAGCGTGCCGTCGCCGACGGCGTCAGGACCGGAGGAGCGTGGGCGCCCAGGTCCGTGGCGCTTGCCGCGCCTTCGTGCAGAGGAATCGCATCCGCCGGGGTCGGCGGCGGAATCTGCACCGTCTTGGCGAATGCGGACGGCTCGAGCGGCGCCACCGTGGGCACCGGCACAGCCTGCTGGTGCTCGAGCGCCTGCACGCAGGCCTGCGCGTTGTCGAGCATGTACCAGGGATCGCTCCGCCCCGCCTGCAGGGTCTCCATGTAGTACTCGACGCTGACGATGGCATCGGCGAGCCGATCGAGAAAGCCCGGAGGCAGCGCCGGCGCGCCCGGCCGCATGATTCGCTTCAACTGGGTCGTGATCGCCTCGACCACCTCCACCGCGCGCGTCTTGCCCAGGATGAGGAGCGCCGCCTTCAATCCGCGAATGAGCTCATGCCAGCTGTCGAGCCCGGCGGCATCCAGCGTACCGCCGACGCTTTGCGTGATCGCCTCCTTGATGCGCGCGAGATTGAGAATGCACTCGCGCAGCACGGCGAACTGGACCTGTTGGAAATCGTGATCCTCGCTCTGCTCGAGCGAGGCATCGCCGGTCTTGGGCAGGATCATGCCCACGAGGCCCTCATCGAGCCGATCCTCGACGCCGATGAGTGCCGCGGCGATCTCGACCAGGGTCGCCTCGTCCGCGCGCAGGCTTCCGTTCACGATCTTCTCGAGCTTCTCCGTCTGCGCCTGCACGATCGCGCGCAGCTCGCCCAGGCCGAGAACGCCCAGCGTGTCGCCGATCTTGCGCAGCAGCTCGACCTGCGGACCGAGCTCCTGCGGCTGTCCGGCACCGCGGCGCACGAAGATGTCGAGGACATCCTTCACCTTGGAGAGGTCCTCGCGGATCGCGGCGGCGACCGTCTGCATCAGCTTGACGCTCGGCGCGGAGAGACTCTCGCGCTCCTGCTCGATGCTCTCATCGACCGGCAGCAGCTCCGAGAGACGGAAGGAGGCCCGCACGGCCGAGACTCGCGGCCCGCTCGATTCCGCGCGGCCGACGTAATAGAGCAGATTGTTCAGCAGCTCGACGGGGGGGCTCTGGGAGTAGCGCGCTTCGCCGAGCTCGTAGAGGCGGCGGATCTCCCGGTCCGCGAGACCGAGCAGGCGTTTGATCGACACGCCGCCCTCGAGGCCGTTCTCACGCAGCGCCTCGATGATCGCGCCCACCACCCACCAGAGTTGAAACACCGGCTGGCGAGTCGCGGTCTGCTCGAGTTTCTGGGACACCGAGGCCAGGGTCTCGAGGTTCGCCTCGATGCGCTCGCCGCGGATCCAGCCGATGAGGCCCATCTGAAAGCGGGCGCGCAGGCGGCGGCTCCACTGCTCGATGTTGAGCGGCGGCTCATTGGCGGGAGCGGCGACCGGCTGCGCCTGCTTGTCCGATTTCAGATTGAGAAGGAGGAGCGTCCCTTCGGAAAGGAGCGCGCTGCCGCGCACCGCCCGCAGGTCATTGAGGAGCGGCAGCAGCACGAGCGCGAGGTCCCGCCCTCCCGCCAACACGCGCTCGAGGTATCCGGGCAGCTGCACCATCGCGCGCAGCAGCGCATCGAGGCTCTCCGCCTGCCCCTTGCGCTCGGTGACGGTGGCGAGGAGATAGGCCGCCACCTGTTCCATCTCCTCGGCGAGGAGCGCCGCGCCGTAGATCTCGAGCACCCGCAGCACGCCCTGCACCTGGTGCAATTCCTGCTTGCAGCGCTCGAGGAGCGAGACGTTGTCGGGCTGCTCGACGTAGGTCTCGAGCGCCGTGCGAGCCTCGGCCAGCGTGCCATTGAGCTCGCGGCCGACGAGGTCCAGCGTCTGAGAGGCGACTTCCGGCATTACTCAGGTGCCGCCCAGGGCGGAGATCTGCCTGACACTACCGGTGGCAGCGGTGTTGGGAGTGGCACCGGGTGCGCCCGGGCTGCCGGCGCGGCCTTCGGGCGGCCGCCGGAACGCTCCCGAGGCTCCGGGGGAGGGCTCCGAGGTGCTGCCCGGCAGGCGGAACCCGGCCGCCGCGCGGCGCAGACCCGCTGAGAGCTCGGCGAGCTTGGCGATGGCCGCCGAGGTGGCGTTGGTCGATTCGGCCGTCTGCACGCTGATCTCCTTCAGCACCTGCATGTTGCGCGCGATGTTCTGCGCGCCGCCCGTCTGCTGGCGGGAGCTCGCCGAGATGTTCTGCACCAGGCTGGCGATCTGGTTCGACACCTGCTCGATTTCCTCGAGCGCCGCGCCCGCGTTCTCCGCCAGCAGCGCCCCGCCGACGACATCGGTGGTGCTGCGCTCCATCGAGACCACCGCCTCGTTGGTATCGGTCTGGATGGTGCGCACCAGCACCTCGATCTGCTTGGTCGCATTGGCAGCGCGCTCGGCGAGCCGCTGCACCTCATCGGCAACCACCGCGAAGCCGCGGCCGGCCTCGCCGGCCATCGAGGCCTGGATGGAGGCGTTGAGCGCCAGAATGTTGGTCTGCTCGGCGATGTCGTTGATGAGCTCGACGATGTTGCCGATCTCCTGCGAGCTCTCGCCGAGGCGCTTGATGCGCTTGGAGGTCTCCTGGATGGTCTCGCGGATGGTGTTCATGCCGTCGATGGTGCGGCGGACCGCATCACCGCCCTTGTGAGCGATCTCGACCGAGTGGCGCGCGACATCGGCGGCCCGCTCGGCATTGCCCGACACCTCGGCCACGGAGCTCGCCATACCGGCGGCCGATTCGGTCGCGGAGGAGATCTGCTTCGACTGCGCACCGCTCGCCTTGGCGAGGTGCTGCGAGAGCGCCTGCGTCTGGCGCGTGGCGCTGTCGAGCTGGATGGCGGATTGGTTGATGGTGGTCACCAGGCCACGCAAGGCATCGACCGCATAGTTGATCGAGTCGGCGATGGCGCCGGTGATGTCCTCGGTGACGGTCGCCTGCACCGTGAGGTCGCCGTCGGCGAGATTCGAGAGCTCATCGAGGAGGCGCAGGATCGCCTGCTGGTTGCGAGCGTTCTCATCGCGCTGCGTCTCGGCCGCGAGGCGCTGCACGGCCACAGTGCGGTGCAGCCGCGCCGCCATGATCGCGGCGACGGCAGCGAGCAGCGCCGCGAGCGCGCCGAGCGCGGCGGGGCCGAAGAGCGCGAACCCCGCAGGCAGGGCCGATGCCGCCTCGGGATGGGTCGCGATCAAGTAGTAGGCGGCGGCGGCGAGCAACGCGAGCACCGTGGCCGCGCCGAGCACCCCGCTCAGGCCGGCGCCCGCACGCGCAACTTTGGCCGGCTGCGCCGCACTCATGCCGCGGCTTCCGCGAACGCCTGGCTCTCGAGCACCGAGCGCAGGCTGAGCACCGGCCACTGCTCGCTGGCGCGCCGGAAAGCTCCGGCGAGGTAACGCTCGCAGCGCGCGACCGTCGGCGGCGCGTCCCCGGTGAACTCCCCTTCCGCAAAGCGCCGGAAGCCGAGGACCTCGTCCACGAGCAGCCCCGCCGGGATCTCGCGATGATTGACGACCATCACCCGCGTGTTGCGCGTGATGGGCGTGGTGCCGCTGCCCAGGAACTGGCGCAGATCGATGATCGGAAGCAGCTGGCCACGCACGTTCGCGAGCCCTTTGATCCAAGGCTTGGCGCCCGGCACGCGCGTCATGCCCGTCGGTACACCGAACACCTCGCGCGTTTCCTCACGCGCGACCAGATAGAGATCTCCCGCCATGCGCAGCGCCACACCCACCCACTCGCGCCCGGCCGAGCCTTCCTGGGCCACCTGAGCGGATACCGCGCGGCCGCGCCGCTCGAGCTCCGCCAGCAGCTCGAAGGGGCGGTCTCTCAAGGACCTCAGCGTGACTTCCTCGGTCATGCTCAAGACGAGAGAGTCGCCTGTGCCTTGGCGACCAGCTGGTCGGGGGAGACCGGCTTGACCATGTAATCGACCGCGCCCTGGCGCAGCCCCCAGATCCGGTCGGTCTCCTGCCCCTTGGAGGTCACCATGATGATCGGAATCGTGCGCGTCCGCGGATCGTTCGCGAGCGCGCGTGTCGCCTGGTAGCCGTTCATGCCCGGCATGACGATGTCCATGAAGATCAGGTCGGGGCTCATCTCGCGCGCGAGCCTGACACCCTCGGCCCCGTCGGCCGCAGCCGCCGTGCGGTAGCCGTGCTTCTCGAGCGCCTTTTGCATCACGTGCACTTCGGTCGGGGAGTCGTCCACGATCAGAATCAGTGGCATGGCGATCATCTCCCGATATGCGTCTCTATCGCGCTCAGGAGTTCGTCCTTGGTGAAAGGCTTGGTGAGGTAGTGCTCGGAGCCCACGATCCGGCCCCGCGCGCGATCGAACAGGCCGTCCTTGGAGGACAGCATGATGACCGGAATCGAGCGGAATACCTTGTTGTGCTTGATGAGTGAGCATGTTTGGTAGCCGTCGAGCCGCGGCATCATGATGTCGACGAAAACGATGTCGGGCTGATGGTCGGCGATCTTCGCGAGCGCATCGAATCCGTCGATTGCCGTGAACACCTCGCATCCCTCCTTCGCGAGGAGAGTCTCGGCCGTGCGGCGGATCGTCTTGCTGTCATCGATCACCAGGACCTTCAGGCCCTGAAGCTTCGCGTTGCTGCCGGTCACGGTCCGACAACTCCTTCAACTTGGCTTGAGGCTCGCGCTCGTTCTGCGGGGCCGGAGCCTACACGCAATATCCGACGATTCGCCATCGACCCCTCCAGCCTCCGGAACAAGCGCTGCGGGTTTTAACATATCGGCCCACCCCCCGCCATGCCGTGCGCGTCACGTTTTCATTATCTATCGGCGCAAGTCGCCGCCGGCGTTTGCCCGGTGAGCCTTGTGACCCGATTCACGCCCTCGGCCGTTTCCCGAGGCGCATCCTCGCGTCGAGGGTTCGCAGAGGACGGCCCAGGCCCACTCTCTCCAGGCCCGCGCCCTGATGTGCTTTCGCATCGCCAGTCGCGTGGCCCGCTGGCATTATGTCGCTCATGGTCTCCCCAACCCCAGGTAACCCGATCCGCCTCGGGGTCGTCATGGACCCGATCGCCGCCATTCATTATGCGAAGGACTCGACGCTCGCCATGCTGCTTGCGGCCCAGGCGCGGGGCTGGAGTCTCTTCTACATGGAGCAGCGCGATCTTTCCCTGCGCGATGGCATCGCCCGCGGGCGGCTACGGCCGCTCACCGTCAAGGCCGATGCGGCCCGCTGGTTCGAGCTCGGCGAGCCGCGCGTCGAGCCGCTCGGAAGTCTCGACTGCATTCTGATGCGCAAGGACCCGCCGTTCGACACCGAGTACATCTATACCACCTACGTGCTCGAGAGAGCCGCCGAGCAGGGAGCCCTGGTCGTCAATCGCCCCCAGGGCCTGCGCGACATCAACGAGAAGGTCTATACGGCCTGGTTCCCGCAGTGCTGCGCGCCGACGCTCATCACCCGTGACATGGCGGACATGGAAGCCTTCCTGCGCGAGCACGGCAGGATCGTCTGCAAGCCCCTCCACGGGATGGGCGGCCGCTCGATCTTCGTGCTCGAGCAGCACGACAAGAACATGGGCGTGGTCTTCGAGACCCTCACCGACTACGGCCAACGCTTCGCCATCGTGCAGCGCTACCTTCCGGAGATCGCTACGTCCGGGGACTCGCGGGTGCTACTCATCGACGGAGAGCCGGTACCTTACGCCCTGGCGCGCATCCCCCAACCCCACGATCATCGCGGCAACCTCGCGGCGGGAGCGCGCGGGGTGGGCCGGCCGCTCGAGGAGCGCGACCGTTGGCTTGCCGGTCAGATCGGACCCGCGCTCGCGGCCAAGGGGATGCTGTTCGTCGGACTCGATGTGATCGGCGGCTTCGTGACCGAGATCAACGTCACGAGCCCCACCGGGGTGCGTGAGCTCGAGAAGCAGTTTCACATCGACATTGCCGGCCAGCTGATGGGCGCCATCGAGCGGCATCTTACGGCGCGGTAGCCTCGAGCGATGGGTACCCGAAGATCTCTGATGCTGCGGGAAGGCAGAGCCCCTGTTTGGGATCGCCTGCTCGCGATGCTCTTCTTCGTCGCGTTGCTGCACGGGGTCATCATTCTCGGACTTACTTTCCAAGCCCCGATCGCGAGCCACGACAGCGCGCCCGGCCTGCAGGTGCTCCTGGTCTCTAACGAGGTCCCGGCCGCGAGCCGCAACGATCGCGCGACGTACCTCGCGCAACGGACGCAGCTCGGCTCCGGCAATACCCGCCAGGACGTCACGCCCCACAACGCCGCTCAGGCCCCGGTCCTGCCGGCTGAGCCGGGAAGCCCGCAGGGCACCACCCTGTCAGCAGGCGCTCAGGCCGCGGGATCGAGCGACCGGCGCGTCCTCGTCACCTCCGGCTGGAGCACCATCGTTCACTACCTGACCGATGTCGGCAGCGCCGGCAGCGCTGCGGAGCAGCCGATGCTCATCGACCAGCAGGCCTCCGATCAGCCGGGTGCCGACGATGAGGCCGGACCGCTCAGGCTTCGCGGGCCCAAGCGCGATGAGCTCTGGGTCACACCGGATACGCGCGCATCCATCGTCGCGCCGTATCTCGTGGCCTGGCGCGCCAAGGTGGAGCGCATCGGCACCCTCAACTATCCCGCCGCCGCGCGGCAGGCCGGGGCCAACGCCAACCCCGTCATCTCGGTGGCGATCGACGCGCAGGGCCGCCTCGAGGAAGCGAGCATCCGTCAATCGAGCGGCGATCCGGCGCTCGATGAGGCGGCACTCGCCATCCTCAAGCTCGCCAGCCCCTTCGATCCCTTCCCAGCGGAGCTCGCCCAGCGCTACCGGGTGCTGCACTTCGTCTACGAATGGCAATTCGTCGGCGGGCGGGTGGCCCCAGGCACGGTCACCTCGGCGCCGTAATACGGTTCTTTGAACACCATTCCTTGAGCCGGCGGCTCGCCGTCTCCATACTTGGGGCTCATGAGCGAGCACAGCAGCGAGAGCGCGGCGGCCGGCGGCGGATCGCTCCTCGAGGCAGTGGAGGGCGGAAGCCTGACGAACCACCTGCTGATCGCCATGCCTTCCCTCCTCGACCCGAACTTCGCGCAGACCGTGGCGATCATCTGCGAGCACACCGATCGCGGCGCGCTCGGGATCGTTCTCAACAAGCCCCTGCCCATGCGCCTCTCGGACGTGCTCTCGCAAATGAAGCTCGAGCCCTCCACCGAGCACATCGCCGCACAGCCGGTGCTGCGCGGGGGTCCCGTGCACACCGATCGCGGCTTCGTGGTCCATCGGCCCGGCGGCCAATGGGACCACACGCACAAGGTTTCGGAGACCATTCAGGTCACGACCTCGCGCGACGTGCTCGCCGCCATGGCGCGCGGCGAGGGCCCGAACGACGCCTTCATCGCGCTCGGTTACGCGGGTTGGGAATCAGGTCAGCTCGAGCGCGAGATGCGCGAGAACGCCTGGACTTCC
The DNA here is from genome assembly GCA_035252605.1 of Steroidobacteraceae bacterium. Taxonomy (GTDB): domain Bacteria; phylum Pseudomonadota; class Gammaproteobacteria; order Steroidobacterales; family Steroidobacteraceae; genus 13-2-20CM-66-19. The sequence goes on along the minus strand of DATFCZ010000006.1, from coordinate 2,549 downwards.
ATGCCGGTGGATGCGCGCGTGGTGTTCGAGCTGCCTTACGAGGAGCGCTGGATCGGCGCCTGGCGGCTCCTCGGCATCGATGTCGACCGGCTGAGCCTGGTCGCCGGGCATGCCTGACGCGGCGCAGGCGCCGCCCGGCGCCTCCTCGCCCGCCAAGCCGGTCGCGACCGTCCTCGCTTTCGACTACGGGCTCAAGCGTATCGGCATCGCGGCCGGGGATACCCTCACCGGATCCGCAGCTCCTCGTCCCGCGGCGTTCAGCACGCGCTCGGGTCCGGACTGGACGGCGATCGCGCGCGAGATCGACGCCCTCAAACCGCGGCGTCTCGTCGTCGGCGCACCGTATAATGCCGACGGTACTCCGGGCGCGCTCGCTCCCGCGGCCCGCCGGTTCGCCCACGAGCTCGAGCGCCGTTTCAAGCTTCCCGTCAGCATGGTCGATGAACGCTGGTCCTCGCTGGAAGCGGGCGCGGCGCTCAAGGCGCGACGCGCGGCTGGCAACCGGCCGCGAATCCGGCGCGAGCACGTCGACAGCGCCGCGGCGGCCGTCATTCTGGAGCGCTGGCTCGCGGGCGAGAGTGGAGAGAGTTTGACGTGATCGAGCAACTGCGCGCTGACGGCACTCTGCGGCACCTGATTACCCTCGAAGGCCTGTCGCGCGAGATCCTCGAGCGGCTGCTCGAGCGCGCCCAGGGCTTCGTCCGGCCGCTCGGCGCGCGCCCGCCCGCCAGCCAGTCGCTTGCCGGCCGAACGGTCGCCAACCTCTTCACCGAGCCCTCGACCCGCACCCGGGTCTCGTTCGAGCTCGCGGCCAAACGGCTGGGGGCCGATGTCGTCAATCTCGAGGTGCAGCTCTCCTCGCGGGTCAAGGGCGAGAGCATGCTCGATACGGTCTACACGCTGCAGTCGCTGCACGTCGATGCGATGGTCATCCGCGATGCGGAAGCCGGAGTGCATGCCGCGGTGGCGGCCAACGTGGCTCCGCACGTCAGTGTCCTCTCCGCCGGCGAAGCGCACGTCTCGCACCCGACCCAGGGACTGCTCGATGCACTGACCGTGCGGCAGCGCAAGAAGCGTCTCGAGGGCCTCACCATCGCCATCGTGGGCGACATCCGACACTCGCGGGTCGCGCGCTCCGATTACCAGGTCTTTCGCGCCCTCGGCTGCTCGGATCTGCGGATCGTCGCACCGCCCGCTCTGATGCCCGCGGCCGAGGAGTTCGCCGGCTGCTCGCGCCACACTTCGCTCAAGAGCGGTCTCAAGGACGCCGACGTCGTCATGATGCTGCGCATCCAGAAGGAGCGCATGGGCCAGGCCGACCTTCCCGATGCCGATCGCTACTACGCGAAATACGGGCTCACGCCGGAGCGGCTTGCGGGCGCGCGTCCCGACGCCATCGTGATGCATCCGCAGCCCATGAACCGCGGCATCGAGATCTCCTCCGACGTGGCCGACGGTCCGCAGTCGGTCATTCGGGACCAGGTGCGTAACGGCGTCGCGGTGCGCATGGCGGTACTGGACGAAGTGTTGGCTTCGCGGGCCTCGCCGGCATGACAAAATCGCCTGGAGCGATTTTGGACGGCGATAGCCGGCCCAAGGGGCGAGGCGCAGGGACGCAGCCTCGCAACCGCGAGAGCCGCGGTACGCTGCACCTCGAAGACGCACGCGTAATCAAGCAGACGGCGTACGACGGCGAGCAGTTCGTGCTGCGCCTCGCCGCGCCCGCCTGCGCCGCCCGCGCGCAGCCCGGCAACTTCGTGCACCTGACCTGCGATGTCACCATCCCGATGCGCCGGCCGCTATCGATCATGCGAGCCGATGCAGAAGCCGGCTGGATAGAAGTGCTTTACAAAGTGCTGGGCTCCGGGCTGCACGCGCTGGCCGCGCGCAAACCCGGGGATTCGGTCAGCATCATCGGCCCGATCGGCAAGCCCTTCAGCCTCCATCCCGAGCGGCCGCGCCCCGTCCTCATCGGCGGCGGTGTTGGAATCCCGCCGATGGTCTTCCTGGCCGAGCGCCTGCGCGCAAGCCTGAGCCCCGCCTCTGCAAGAGCAGGCGCTTCCGGAATCCCGTCCGGCCTCTACAAGCCTCTGGTGCTCATGGGCTCGGAGATCCCCTTCCCCTTCCGCACCCGCCCCTCCGCCATCGTCGTGGCCGGCATGCCGGTCGGCACCATCGCCTGCATGCCGCTGCTCGATGAATGGGGCATCGCGAGCCGCCTAGCCAGCCGCTCGGGCTTCCCCGGCTGCTACGAAGGGTTCGTGACCGAGCTCGCCGAGGAGTGGCTGAGCACCCTCGCCGCTCCCCAGCTTGCCGAAGTCGAGCTTTTCGCCTGCGGGCCGACCCCGATGTTGGCGGCCGCCGCGGCCGTGGCGCGCCGCTTCGGTGTTCCCTGCCAGGCATCGCTCGAGGAGTTCATGGCCTGCGCGGTGGGTGGCTGCGCGGGGTGCACGGTGCTCGTGCGCACGCCGGAGGGCGAGGCGATGAAGCGGGTGTGCGTCGACGGGCCGGTGTTCGACGCGCTCACGGTGTTCTGACCCGAGCCTCTC
>DATFCZ010000005.1:0-45303 GCA_035252605.1 Steroidobacteraceae bacterium | reverse complement strand
CCAAAGATCTCCCGGATCTGGCGCACCGCGCACGCCGACATCTTCGATCCATGCAGCGCCGCTCGACGCTCGTATGTGCCTTCTGGCGACAAGCGGAGTTGTTCTGAGAGTGCCATGCACTTACGCAAGTCTCAATAGTTGCTTTCGGGAAATACCTTTCCACGCGAGGCGCCGTAACCAAGTTTAGCCAGCTCCGGGCCTGAGGCTTGCTTTTGGCCGTGGTGTCGTGAGCAGGCACTACGATGTCGTCGTGATCGGCAGCGGCGCCGCGGCCTCGGGCGTGGCATCCAAGGTGCGCCGGGCCGGGCGCAGTGTTGCCCTCATCGACTGCCGAGCTTTCGGCGGCACGTGCGCGCTGCGCGGGTGCGATCCGAAGAAGGTGCTGGTCGGCGGCGCGCAGGCGGTGAGGGCGGCGAGGCGGCTCGAGCACCGGGGTGTCTGCGGGCGCCCGGCGATCGATTGGCCGGAGCTCATCGGCTTTAAGCGCACGTTCACCGATCCGGTGCCGGGCCGGCGTGAGCAGGGCTACCGGGAGGCCGGCATCGATGCTTTCCACGGGACGGCGCGCTTTACGGACCACCATACCCTCGCCGTCGCCGACCTGAGGATCGACGCCGATCACATCGTGCTCGCCGCGGGAGCGGAGCCGGTCCCGCTCGGTATTCCCGGGCAGGAACACGCGATCACGCACGAGCAGTTCCTGTCGCTCGAAGCGCTGCCGGAGCGCATCGTCTTCGTGGGCGGCGGCTACATCGCGGCCGAGTTCTCCAACATTGCGGCGCTCTCGGGGGCGCAGGTCACCGTGCTGCAACGCGGCGCTCGAATGCTAACCTCCTTCGACCCGGACCTCGTCGCCTGGCTCATGGAGTCGTTCCGCGCCATGGGCATCACGGTCCAGACCGGCGTCGAGGTGGAGGCGATCGAGCGGGTTGCTGCGGACACGGACCCTCGCGGCGGCTCGAGCCGGTTTAGAGTGCGCTACTCCAGCGCCGGCGCCGCCGCGTGCCTGGACGCCGATCTCATCGTGCATGCCGCGGGCCGCAGGCCTGCGCTGGAGGGCTTGGATCTCGAGGCCGGTGCAGTCGCGGTCGACGAGCACGGCCGCTTGCGGCTCAATGAGTGGCTGCAGAGCATCTCCAACCCGGTGGTGTACGCGGCGGGGGATGCCGCGCAGCGAGGACCGCCGCTGACGCCGGTGGCGGCGCGCGATGCCGAGATCGTTGCGGGGAACCTCCTCGAAGGCAACAGGCACAGGGCCGAGTACCCGGCGGTGCCGAGCGTGGCCTTCACGATACCGCCGATCGCGGCGGTGGGCCTCGGTGAGGCGGCAGCGCGCGCGTCGGGGCGGCGGCTGCGCGTGCGCTGCGAGCGGGCCTCGGACTGGTACACCGCGCGGCGCGTCGCCGAGCCGGTCTACGGCTTCAAGGTGCTCATCGACGAGGAGAGCCGATGCATCCTCGGCGCGCATCTCGTCGGCCCCAGCGCTGAGGACACCATCAATCTCTTCGCCTTGGCGATCCGCGAGAATCTCACCACCGACGCTCTGCGGGAGGCGTTCTTCGCCTACCCGACGGCGGCTTCGGACATCGGCTACATGCTCTGATTTCAGCTCGCGGGCAACACGGTGGCGCTGGCTTCGCCGAAGCCGATGCGCGTGCATCCCGGCCGCTCGCACCAGCCGCGCAGGATCACCCGGTCACCGTCCTCGAGGAAGGTGCGGGTCTCGCCGCTCCCCAGACGGAGGGGCCGCTTACCACCCTCGGTGAGCTCGAGAAGAGAGCCGGCTTCCTCAGGGTCAGGTCCCGACTGGGTGCCGGTGCCGAGGAGATCTCCGGGCTCGAGATTGCAGCCGTTCACCGTGTGGTGGGCGATCATCTGCGCGACCGACCAGTAGCTGTGGCGGAAGTTGGTCCGGGAGAGCCGCTGCGGCGCGGTGCCGGCGGCGCGCATGGGGGCAGTCTCGATGGCCACTTCCAGCTGCAGGTCGAATGCGCCGCCTGCGCGCAGCTCCTCGCCATCCAGATAAGCGAGCGGCTGCGGGTCCTGCGCCGGCCGGCTCCACGGCAACCTGAAAGGGGCGAGCGCCTCGAGCGTCACCACCCAAGGCGAGATCGTGGTCGCGAAGCTCTTGGCGAGGAAGGGACCGAGGGGCTGGTATTCCCACGCCTGCACGTCCCGGGCCGACCAGTCATTGAGCAGGCAGAGGCCGAACACGTGCTCCTCGGCCTCGGCGATCGGGATGGGCGAGCCGAGGGGGTTGCCCGAGCCTATGAGTACGCCGAGCTCGAGCTCGTAGTCGAGTCTCGCGCTCGGGAGGAGCTGCGGCCGATCGGCGCCGCGCGCCATGACCTGACCGCGCGGCCGCCGAACATCCTCGCCCGAGATGCCGACCGAGGAGGCGCGGCCGTGATAGGCGATGGGCACCCACTTGTAGTTGGGCAGCAGCGGCTGGTCGGGCCGAAAGAGACGCCCCACGGCCGTGGCGTGGTGAATGGAGGCGTAGAAATCGGTGAAGTTGCCGATCCTCGCCGGCAGTGTGAATTCCGCCTCGCTTTGCGGAATGAGCGCCGTCGCAAGCTCGCGCGCGCGCGGCGAGCCCTCGCGCAGACACTCCGACAGCCCGCGGCGAAGCGCGGCCCACGCCGCGTGCCCGAGCCGCATCAGGCGATTGAGCGAGGGCTCCCCGCAGGCCGCGAGCGCCTCGGCTTCGAGGCCGCCGAAGGGAGTCAGGATGTCGAGCGCGCCCAAATCGAGCACACGGTCGCCGATGGCGATGCCGCAGCGAAAGTTCTCCCCGCTCCCGCGCCGCCGGAAGACCGCGAGCGGCAGGTTCTGGATGGGAAAGTCGCCGCCCGGCACGTTGGCCGAGGCCACCCAGCTTCGCAGCTTCGGGTCGTGGGTCGCATCGAGCTTCGCGCTCATGGTGGACTGAAGCGCTTGGCGAGTCCGCGCCAACATTGCGCGTACTCGCTCTGCAGCTGCGGCAGCTCGAGCGCGAGCCGCGTCGGGCGAATGACGGTGCGTGTCTCGAACATAATCGCCATGGTATCGCTGATGCGCTGCGGACGGCTGGTATCGGCGCGCAGCGCGCGCTCGAAGGTCTCGGCGTCGGGGCCGTGGCCGGTCATGCAGTTGTGCAGCGAGGCTCCGCCGGGCTCGAAACCGCCGGCCTTGGCGTCATAGACGCCGTGGACGAGTCCCATGCACTCGCTGGCGATGTTGCGGTGAAACCAGGGCGGCCGGAAAGTGTCCTCCATGGCGAGCCAGCGCGGCGGGAAGATGACGAAGTCCACGGCATCGACTCCCGGCGTGTCGCTGACGGACTGCAGCACGAGGAAGATGGAGGGATCGGGGTGATCGTAGCTCACCGAGCCGATCGTGTTGAAGCGGCGCAGGTCGTACTTGCAGGGCGCGTTGTTGCCGTGCCAGGCGACGACATCGAGCGGGGAGTGATCGAGCGTCGCCGACCAGAGCGTGCCGCAGAACTTCGCCACGAGCTCCATCTCGCCGTCGCGGTCCTCGTACCAGGCGACCGGTGTCTGGAAGTCACGCGGGTTGGCGAGGCCGTTCGAGCCTATGGGCCCCAGGTCGGGCAGACGCATCGGCGCCCCGAAGCTCTCGCAGATGTAGCCCCGCGCCTGACCGTCCGGCAGCTCGACCCGAAAGCGAAGTCCGCGCGGAATGAGCAGGATCTCCTGCGGGGCGACCTCGAGCATCCCGAGCTCGGTCGCCACGCGCAGTCGCCCGAGCTGCGGCACGATGAGCAGCTCCCCGTCCGCATCGTAGAAGAACCGCTCGTGCATCGAGCGGTTGGCGAGATACCAGTGAATCGCGCAGCCCGTGTGCGCTTGCGGTGAGCCGGTACCGCCCAGGGTGAGGAGCCCGTCGATGAAGTCGGTGGGCTGGGAAGGAAGGGGAGGCGGGCTCCAGCGCAGCGGATTCGGCGAGGCGGATAAGCCCTCGAACTCTCCCGCGAGTCCCTGGTGCGGCAGCGGGCGGAAGGCATCGCGCAGCATCGCGGCCGGGCGGATCCGGTAGAGCCAGCTGCGGCGGTTGGCGTGCCGCGGAGCGGTAAAGGCGGTTCCGGAGAATTGCTCGGCGTAAAGACCGTAGGCGCACTGCTGCGGGGAATTGCGCCCCTCGGGCAGGGCACCCGGCATGGCCTCGGTGGCAAAATGGTTGCCGAAGCCGCTCGAGTATCGAAGCGGAGCGGTGCTCATCGCTCACTCCCGGTATGTGCTTTTGCCTGCTATGATGGCACAATTAGTTGCGTGCGCAACCTTTTGGGGAAGGATACATTGAGTGCCCGGGTTGCGAGCGAGCTCTCGCTCGAGCTCGCCGCTTTCATACCCTACCGCCTCAATCGCCTCGCGGTCGGGGTCAGCGATCATCTCTCCGGCATGTACCGGCAGCGCTTCGGCCTCGACGTTCCGGAGTGGCGCGTCATGGCGACCGTGGGCTCGGAGCATGGCTGCACTGCGCAGCACATCGCCGAGAGCACCCGGATGCACAAGACTCGCGTGAGCCGCGCCATCGCGCATCTCGAGGCGCGCGAGCTCATCGAGCGCGCCTCGAGCGCCACCGACCGGCGCGAGAGGGAAGTGCATCTGACCCGCGCCGGGCGGCGCATGTACGCGGAGCTCGTGCCGCTCGTGCTCGAGCGGGAGCGGGAGCTGCTCTCGTGCCTGACGAAGGAGCAGCTTCGCGGCTTCCTCACTGCCATCGAGGCGCTCGAGAGCTTCCTCGGAGTGCAGGAGTAGCGGGTGCAACCGCCTGCCGACTCGCAGAACGGAGGGGTGATCGCGCGCTCGGCGCAGCTCACGGTCACCGCATCACCATCCGACGATTCCCTCGCCCTGCGCATCGCGCGCGTGTCGGATCATCGGCCCATCGTCGGTCCCGGGCACGTGACGGCCACTCTCGACGGCCATCCGGTGCCGCTCGGTGCGCAGCCGAACGGTACCTGGGTTCTCTCCACGCGCGGTGAGAGCGGAGGCGCCCACTCGCTCGGCATCACGGTGAGCCACGACGGCATCCGCGAGCTCCTCACCGGCACGGTGACCGTGCCGCAGCGGCAAAGCGCGCTCGATTTCCTCCAGGGCCATGGCATGGCCGCCTGGTGGGTGCTCAACATCGCGGTGGTGCTGATCGCCGTGCTCGTCATTTCCCGTCGCAGGCGCTGAGCCCGTGAAGAGCTACAAGCACTACGACCTCATCCTCGGCGCCTACGTCTGCGTGCTCCTCTGCTCGAACCTCATCGGCGCCAACAAGGTTGCGACCGTGCAGGTGCCGCTCGTGGGCCCGGTCACCTTCATGGCCGGGGTGCTGTTCTTCCCCATTTCCTACATCTTCGGCGACATCCTGACCGAGGTCTACGGCTACGCGCGCGACCGGCGCTGCGTCTGGGCGGGATTTGCGGCCCTGGTTTTCGCCGCCTTCATGGCGTACGTCATCGTGCATCTGCCGCCCGCCAGGTTCTGGCAGGACAAGCAGCCGGCGGTCGAGGCCATGTTCGGCAGCACGCCACGAATCGTCGCCGCATCGATCGTCGCCTTCTGGTGCGGCTCCTTCGTCAACAGCTACGTGCTCGCGCAGATGAAGCTCTGGACGGAGGGGCGCTGGCTCTGGACGCGGGTGGTCGGATCCACGCTCTGCGGCGAGCTGGTGGACTCGGCGCTTTTCTACAGCATCGCCTTTGGAGGATCCTGGACGGCGGCGGAGCTGCTGACGGTGAGCGCCACGCAGTACGTGCTGAAGTCCGGATGGGAGATCCTCATGACCCCGGTCACCTACCGGGTGGTCGGATTTCTGAAGCGCTCGGAGCAGGAAGATTACTTCGACCGCGATACCGACTTCACCCCGTTCTCGCTCAGCGTCGGCAATGCGCGCATGGCGCGCGCGCTGGCCCGACAATGATCTCGAGGCCCGGCAAGGAGCGGGCAATGACGCAACCGGGGTGGAGCGGGCTGCCCGGCGGCAGCCCGCTCCGCTCGCTCACATTACTTGCCGATGCGGCGGCTGACGCGGTTTTCCCTGCGGTTCAGCCTCGCCTGCTGACGTTTGGTGATGTGGCCGCCCTGTCTTGCGGCGACGCGCCGCTCCTGCATGCGGATGCGATGGTCGGCGCGATGCAGGCGCGCAGCCTTCGCGTGGCTCATCTCGCCCTCCCTGACCTCCTGATGAATGCGGGCGTTCTGGTTGGCCAGCCGGTTGTTGACCTGCTCGCGGCGCGGGTGGTGCGCCTGCCACGGGGTGTCCGCCATGGCCGGGGCGACGAAGCATGCCAGGGAGGCGGTGGCGGCGATGGCAGTGAGTACGGTGCGCAACGACTTCGACATAAGAAGACTCCTCTCGGCACCATTGCCGGGATTGCACATTGAGCCCCAATCTGTGGGCGTTCCGGCGTTAACAACGTCGCAGAGCCGCGGCTGATGACCCCGATTACGGGAAGTTAACCCTGGTAAGGATGTGAAGCCGATCACGTTCTCGCGGGATGGCGCTTCACGTGGGTAGGATAGGAGAGTGTCCCCGCCCGAAGCTCCTCATCCCGGTGCTCCCGCCGGACCGCGCCGCGGTCTGAGCGCGCATGTGGCCGCGGAGCGGCTGCGGGCCGAGGGCCCGAACGCGCTGCCGGAGCTCGAGCGGCGCACGGCGCTGCGGATCACCGTCGAGGTCGTGCGCGAGCCGATGTTCGCCCTGCTGCTCGGCGCCGGGGTGTTGTACCTTTTCATCGGCAGCCCCGGCGAGGCGCTGGTGCTTTTCGCCTTCGCCTGCCTGTCGGTGGCGATCGCCATCATCCAGGAGGGCAGGAGCGAGCGGGTCCTCGAAGCGTTGCGGGACCTGACGAGCCCGCGGGCGCTCGTCATCCGCGACGGCGCCCAGGTCCGCATCCCCGGCCGAGAGGTGGTGCGCGGGGATCTGCTGGTGCTTGCCGAGGGCGATCGCGTTCCCGCCGATGCCCTGTTGGTTGCGGGCGATGACATCCTGGCGGACGAGAGCCTGCTCACGGGAGAGTCCGTCCCGGTACGCAAGCGCCCTTCGCCGGATGCCGCCGAGCAACCAGCCCCGCCCGAGACGCCGGGAGGCGATGACCTGCCTTGGGTGTTTTCCGGGACGCTGATCGTCACCGGGGGCGGGCTGGCGCGGGTCACGGCCACGGGAGCCCGGAGCGAGATCGGCAGGATCGGGCACAGCGTCACCCGCATCACGCCGGAGCCCCCGCGTCTGCAGGTTGAGACCCGCGGGTTCATCACCGGCTTCGCCATCGTCGGCCTGTCGTTGAGTGCTCTCGCGGCGCTGCTCTACGGGCTGCTGCGGGGCGCCTGGTTACAGGGACTGCTCGGCGGCGTCGCGCTCGGCATGTCGATGCTGCCGGAGGAGTTTCCTCTGGTGCTCACCGTCTTCATGGTGATGGGCGCATGGCGTCTGTCGCGCTCGCAGGTGTTGACCCGCCGCCCGGCGGCGATCGAGGCGCTGGGCGCTGCGACCGTGCTCTGTACCGACAAGACCGGCACGCTCACGCGCAATTTGATGTCGGTGCGTTGGTTGGAGCGCGATCCCGAATGCGCAGCCGCCGTGGAGCACGTTCGGGAATCCGGCGCACTGCAGCCGAGGCTGCTCGAGTTGCTCGACCTTGCGGTGTTGGCGAGTCGGCCCGAGGCGGTCGACCCGATGGACCGCGCGCTCCTCATGCTGGCGGCAGAGAGCGGCCGCGGGCTGCGGGAGGGCGAGCTCGTGCGCGGTTACCCCTGGATGGCGGAGCTCCCGGCGCTGGTGCAGGTCTGGCGATACGCGGGAGAGCCGCTGCTGGCCGCAGCCAAGGGTGCCCCGGAGGCAGTGGCGACGCTCTGCCATCTTTCCGGCGAGGCTTCGCAGGCGCTGCGGCTCAGGGTGGAGGCGCTCGCTCAGCGCGGCCTGCGGGTGCTCGCCGTGGCCGCGGCGCGGATTCATACCAGCGAGCCGCCCGCGAACGCCACCCAGCTGCCTCTTGCGCTCGTAGGCCTGATCGGTTTCATCGACCCGCTGCGCGAAGGCATCCCCGCGGCCGTGCGCGAGTGTCGCTCGGCCGGCATCCGTGTCGTGATGATCACCGGGGATCACCCCGAGACCGCGCGCGCGATCGCGCGCGAGGCCGGGATCGAGCACGGCAGCGTCATGACGGGTCCTGAGCTCGCGCGGCTCGAGGACAGCTCGCTCCTCGAGCGCGCGCCGCAGGTGTCGGTGTTCGCGCGAATCACGCCGCAACAAAAACTGCGCATCGTCGAGGCGCTCAAGGCCCAGGGCGAGGTCGTCGCCATGACCGGAGATGGCGTCAACGATGCGCCCGCGCTGAGGTCGGCGCACATCGGCATCGCCATGGGCCAGCGCGGCACGGATGTGGCGCGCGAAGCCTCTTCGCTCGTGCTGCTCGATGATGACTTCAACTCCATCGTGCGCGCGGTGCGCCTCGGCCGGCGCATTTACGACAATCTCGTGAAGGCGGTGAGCTACATCCTCGCGATCCATGTGCCCATCGCGAGTCTGGCGCTGCTGCCCATCGCCATGGGCCGGCCGCTCGTGCTGACGCCGATGCTGATCGCCATCCTCGAGCTCATCATCGATCCGATATGCTCCGTGGTGCTCGAGGCGGAGCGCGACGAGCGCGATGTCATGCGCCGGCCGCCGCGCGATCCCGAGAGCGCGCTGCTCTCGCGCCAGCTTCTCGTGAGCGGCTTCCTGCAGGGGGGGCTCGCGGTGCTCGCCGTATGCGGTGTGTTTCTCTACGCGGACCTCGAGGGGCTGGGGGCGGCGACGGTCCGTTCGATGGGCTTCGTGACGCTGGTGTGCGCCAACTATGCGTTGATCTTCGCCAACCGCAGCTTCAGCGCCTCGCCGCTCGCCGGGTTCTCGCGCCCGAACCCCTCTCTCTGGATCAGCGTGGGGGCTACCGTCGGCGCGCTCACGGCCATCTACTCACTGAGCGCGATGCGGCGATTCCTGCAACTCGCTCCATTGCGAGCCGGAGAGGTCCTGCTTTGCGTCGCCGCGGCGGTGGCGCTCCTCGGTGCGCTCGAGCTGGTGAAGCTCGCCTCGCGGCGCGCCTCGAGCCGCTGACAGCCGAGGCGCGCCGCGGGCTACTCAGCGTGTCTGCACCTCGATCTTGCGTGGGCGGAGCTCGGCGCGCTTCGGAATCCGCACCGTGAGCACACCGTCCTTCAGGCTGGCGTCGATCTTTTCCGTCTCGAGCTCGCCGCTTAGCGTGAAGGTGCGCCGGTAGAGGCTCGAGCGGACGTCCGCATACAACGCCTCGGTCCCTTCCGAGAGCTCGAATTGCACCTGCCCCTCGAGAACGAGGGTGTTGCCATCGACGCGCAGGCTCAATCGGTCCTTCGACACGCCGGGCATGTCGGCAAGGAGGGTGATGCCGTCCCGGTCCTCGAAGATGTCGACCGGTGGCCGGGCCGGGGCCTCGACCGCCTGGCCGCGCTGCTCGGAAGAGGCGGCCGACCCCGCGGCCGCCGCCGTGGGGCGGCGCGAACTGACTTCACTGTTGGTGGCCATGTGAGCAACCTCGCTTATTTCAACTGATCTTGATCTGACGCGGCCGCGCCGACTCGCGCCGCTCGATACGGATCTGCACGATGCCGTCCCGATACTGCGCCTGCACCCGTTCGGGATCGACGTCCTCGGGCAGGCTGACGACCCGCCGGAACTCGCCGCTGAAGCGCTCCTGACGGTAGTAAGTTGCCGCCTCGTTGACGCTGATCTCGCGCTTGCCCGAGACTGAGAGCAGGTTCTGTTGTATCGAGATGTCGAGCGTCTTCGCGTCGATGCCGGGAGCAAAGAGGTAGACATCCACGCGCTCGGGCGTGTGGCCGACGTTCACGGCCGGGAAGCTGCCGCGCGGCAGCGAGCGGATGCCTCCGGAGGAGCTCCAGTTGCCGAAAAGCTCATCGACGTCCTGCTGCAATCGCCAAAGCTCGTCAAAAACCGAGCCCGGCATACTCGAGGGAATACCGAACATTTCAGCACCTCCTATCGGTTCATTGCGCCGCTTGGGCGCGCTCGAGTCTCGGGGCGCACGGGTAAAATTCAAGAGCGCGACGCCGGTCAGCGCCCGGGGCCGCCGTGCGTTCTAGGGTTCAAGGGGGCCCCCCGGCAGCGGGCGCGGCCTCGAACGAAGGCGCAGCGCGCCGGTCGAAACGGTAGTGGCGGGTGAGGCAGGAAATCCATGGCAAAACTGAGCAATGGCATTGGGGTTGCGGCGATACTGGCGGCTTCGCTGCTGCTCGCGGCGGCACCAGGCGTGAGCGTTGCGGGCGACCATGGCGATTTCCACGGGCACGGCGGCGGTATGCACGCCGGGGGACCGCGTGGCGGCGGCCCTATCGACCGGGGCGGACCCCGTGAGCGAGGCGGCTTCGAGCGCGGTGGACCGCGCTACGAAGGCCACTTCGGCGGGGGGCCCCGCTATGCCGTGCCGCCGCACTGGGAGGGTATGCACCCACACTGGGAGGGCCGCGGGCGCTGGGGGGACTTCGATGGCGGTCGCCGCTGGGTGCGCCCCTGGGGGCCCCGCTGGGTTCCCCATTACTGGGGTGGCGGCTACTGGGGCGGCAGGTTCTGGCCGCACGTCTACCTGGGCTGGGACTTTCCCTGGTTCCTCGGGGTACTCCCACTGGGGTATGCCACTTACTGGTGGGGCGGGGTCCCTTACTACTACTGGCAGGGGGTGTATTACACCTGGAGCCCGAGCTACGACGGGTACGTGGTGACCGATCCTCCGCCGCTCAACGGAGGCGCGGCCGAAGGCGCGGCGCCAGCGCCCGCTGATCAGGCAGCCGCCGGCGACGGCAAGGGAGCCATGAGCCTCTACGTGTACCCGAAGAACGGCCAGAGCGAGCAGCAGACCGAGAGCGATCGCTACCAGTGTCACGAGTGGGCCGTTGGTCAGACGGGGTACGACCCCGCGAATTCGGCCAACGACACGCAGGCATCCACGGCGACGCCCGAGAGCTACAAGCGGGCCGTCACCGCCTGCCTCGAAGCGCGCGGCTATAGTGTGCGATGAGGCTTGCGCCCGTCGTCTTTCTATTCGATGTCGACAACACGCTTCTCGACAACGACGCGGTACAGGCTGATCTGAGCGCCCACCTCGAGCGGGAGTTCGGCCGCGCGGCGCGCGATCGGTACTGGTCGATCTTCGAGGCGCTGCGCACCGAGCTCGGATACGCGGATTATCTCGGCGCGCTGCAGCGCTATCGGCTGGAGAATCTCGACGAGCCTCAGCTTCTGCTGATGTCGTCCTTTCTCATCGATTATCCGTTTGCGAGTCGGCTGTACCCGGATGCGTTGCAAGCACTCGCGCACTGCCGCCGCTTCGGCCCGACCGTCATCCTGTCCGACGGCGATGTGGTTTTCCAACCGCGCAAGGTGCGCCGCTCGGGTCTGTGGGACGCGGTCGAGGGCCGTGTGCTCATCTATCTGCACAAGGAGCGGATGCTCGATGCGGTGCGGCAACGCTTCCCGGCCTCACGCTACGTGATGGTGGACGATAAGCTTCGCATCCTCACCGCAATGAAGCGCGCATGGGGCGCATCGCTGACCACGATATTCCCGCGGCAGGGTCACTATGCGCTCGATCCGAAGGAGATCGCAGCGTATCCGGCAGCGGATCTGACCCTCGAGCGCATCGGGGATCTGCTCGAGTTGTCCTTTGGCTCACAGCCGATGCTCTGAGCCGCCCGGCAGCGCGCCGCCAATTGCTCCAGCACCCGCTGGCCTGCGGCCCGGGCACGGCGCTATGCTGCGCGCCCGGCGCTTCACCATCCCGAGGAGTTGGTCATGGGCCAGAACAGCATCCCCGAATCCCACCTCGACCTCTTTCGCAAGCAGGCCTTCGCCAATCTCGCGACGCTGATGCCGAGCGGCTCGCCCCAGGTCACACCGGTCTGGGTGGATTACGACGGTCGGCACGTGCTCATCAACACGGCGGAGGGACGCCAGAAGGACAAGAACCTGCAGCGCGACGGCCGTGTCGCCCTGTCGATCATGGATCCCGAGAACCCTTACCGCTACCTCGAGGTACGCGGCCACGTTGCGCAGCGCACCCGCGAGGGGGCGGATGAGCACATCGATGCCATGGCCCGCAAGTACCTCGGAAAGGACAAGTACCCCTTTCGCCAGCCCGGCGAGGTGCGGGTGCTGTACAAGCTCGCCACGGACCGCTGTACGTTCATGAGTTGAACGGCGGCCTCACTTGGCGTTCGCGGGAGCGTCCGGCCTCGCGGCGGGCTCGGCCGCGAGCAATACGAGCGAGCACTCCGCGCGCTCGAGCAGCACGGCGGCAACATCGCCGAAATTGAGCGGCTCACCGGGACGCTGGCTGACGCCCATGACCAGGAGATCATGCCGGCCTTCGCCGAGCTCGCGCAGTATCGCCGTGTCCGCCTCGCGGTGGCTGCGCACGGCGGAGCGCACGTTGACCGAGTAAGCGCGCGCGAGCTGCACGATCTCCTCGGTGATGGGATTGTTGGACGGCTCGTCCTCGATCTCATCCTGACGGCCGAAGAGGGCGCCGAAACGCTCGCGCAGCGGTCGGCGCTCCGCGCGGCCCGCGATGTGCAGCGCCGTTACCGATCCGCGCGAGCCCTGTGCCAGGGCCACGGCCAGCTCCGCCCCGCGCCGCGACACGCTGGTGCCCGACACCGGCACCAGGATGTTGAGTGGCGCGCGCAATCCTCCTGCGCGATGCTCGCCGCGCGCGAGCACGATCGCGAACCGGCCCGAGAACCCGGCGGCACTCTGCGCGATGGCGTGATCGAACTGCGCGCCTCGGGCCGCAGGCTCGCGCCCGATGAGGAGCAGGCCGTACCCCTTGCGGTCTTCGGAGCGGATTGCATCGGCGCCGGGCTGCGGCTCTTCGACTCTGAGTGTCAGATCGAGCGGCTGCGACCCCTCGTTCCCGGTGCCGCCTGACTCGGCCGCTTCGCGGATGACCGCCGTTGTCTGCTCGGCCGCGACGCTCTCGGTCGCGGCGCGCTCGAAATGCAGGGCGGTGGCCGGGATCTGACGCACACCCGCGATCAGCCCCGCGAGGCGCGAAGCGAGCCGACCGCTCGGGCTCGAATCCGCGGCGAGCAGCAGCCGTTCGACCTCGGCGAGAAATCCCTGCGCCTCGAGGGCCTCGCGCTCGAGGCGCGCGGCTTCCTCCGGCCGCATGGGCAGGCGCTCGAGCGCCCAGCGCAGCATCGGCGGCATCATCAGCGTGGTCACGAGAGCCATGACGACGATGGCCGTGAAGAAGCGCTGATCGATGAGTCCCATGGAGAGCCCGATGGAGGCGATGATCACCTCGGTCGAGCCGCGGGCATTCATGCCACAGCCCACGGCGAGCGACTCGGCGCCGGTGAGCCCGGCGATCCGGCCGCCGAGGAACGCTCCCGAGAATTTGCCTACGCTCGCGACCACGATGAGTCCGCCCGTGAGCAGCAGCATGTTGGGATGGCCCAGGGCGGCGACGTCGGTGGTAAGCCCCGCCAGGCCGAAGAAAACCGGCATGAAGAGCGCGACGATGAGGCCCCGCAGCTGCTCCTCGATGTGCCGTGTCAGGATGGGCGACTCGCCGATCAGAATGCCGGCGACGAAGGCGCCGAGCACGGTCTGGACGCCGATCGCATCCGTCGCCAGCGCCATCGCTCCCATGATCACCAGGATCGCGGTGATCACCGGCAACTCGCTCACGAAGTGATCGTTGGTCCAGCGGATCACGTGAAAGACGAGCCGCCGTCCCACGGTGATGCTCAACGCAATGAACACAAGCGTGCCGAATACGCTGCGCAGCACCCCGCCGACATCCAGGCCGCCGTGTTGCGCGAGCCCGAGGAGCACCGACACGAATATCCACCCGATCGCATCGTCCATGATGGCTGCGGCGAGAATGATCTGGCCGACGGTGCGCCGCACGAAGCCGAGCTCGCGCACGAGCACCGCGACGATCTTGACCGAGGAGACCGCGAGCGCCGTACCGATGAAGAGCGCGAGCAGGAGCCGTCTCTCCGGTCGCAGCAGCATCGAGGGTGGCAGCAGATAGATCGCGACTGCGCCGAAGAGGAAGGGCAGGGCGATGCCGGCGAGCGAGACGTTGATCGCGGCCCGTCCGGAGTGGCGCATGACCGACAAGTCCGTCTCCATGCCGGTGAGCAGCAGCAGCAGGAGCACTCCGACCTGTGCGACCGCCGCGAGCATTGCCTGCTGTGGCGCAGAATGCGGAAAGAGGGCGAGCTCGGCCGCGGGAGCAAGGTGGCCGAGAATCGAGCGGCCGAGCAGGATGCCGGCCAGCAGCTGCCCCATCACCGGCGGCTGGCCCCAACGGGAGAGGAGCTCCCCGAGCAGCCGGCCGGCCACCAGGAGCACCACGATCTGCGACAGGAAGATGGCGGCTGATCCGCCCAATTCCGAAGGCTGCAAGCCGGGCATCCTGGCAACTTTCTTTCGTCCGACAGTCTATCCGGGCACGCAGGAGACGGGCCATGCCATAATTCGCCCATGCCTCCGGCCAGCCCCCTGAGACCCGCTGTCGCAAGCGCCGCGGGATCCCCAGCCTCGACTCACGCACACGCGGCCATTCTCATCTGCCGTCCGAATACCCGCCTCGGGAACACGCTGCTCATGACCCCGCTTCTCGAGGAGATCGAGGCCACTTTGCCTTCGGCTCGAGTGGAGATCCTGACCGCGTGTCCGGCCGCGCGCGAGGTGTTTCGGGAATTTCCTTCGGTCGCGCGCGTGCATCAGTTGCCGTTTCGGGGGGTTCGCCATCCTCTCAGGCATCTGCTGACGCTGCTGCGGGTGCGGCGCACCCGTTACGATATCCTGATCGACCCTTGCCCGAGGTCGTGGACCTCGCGCTTCCTCACGCGGCATCTGCCGGCGCGGCTCAAGCTCGGGTTCGCGAGCGGCCACAAGACTCAGGGCACCGATGTCAGCATTCCCTTCGAGGGCGCGCCGGCGCACATGGGCGCCTACCCGGTGTATCTGCTGCGTCGGGGGCTGCTCGAGCTCGATGAGGATCTCGCCCGCGCCGAGATTCCCAAGCTCGGCGTCCGGCTCACCGAGTCCGAGCGCCGAGCGGGCAGGGAAGAGATCAGGCGCCTGGGTCCGGGGCACTCCGGGCCCGTAGTGGCCGTGGCGGCGCATGCGACGGGCGCGAAGCGGTTCTCGGTCGAGTGGTGGCGTCGCATGATCGCCGCGCTTCGGGCGCGGGTGCCCGCGGCCCGGCTCCTCGAGATCCGACCGCCCAGCGGCGTCGCGGCGTTGCCGGAGCTGCCGGCGTACTTCTCGCGCCGGGTGCGCGAGGTGGCCGCGGTGTTGGCGGCAGCGGACTGCTTCGTCTGCGCCGACTCGGGGCTCATGCATCTTGGCGCCGCGACCGACACCATCACGGTGGGACTGTTCAAGGTGACCGAGCCGAGCCTGTACGCGCCGCGCCGGGGGGCGAGCTGCGCGATCACGGCCAGCGACAGCGCGCCGGAGCTCGTCGCCGAGCGGATCGCGCAACTCCTGAGCGCGTGCTCCTCAACCGGCAAGCTTCAGCCGGCAGGCGAGGAGTGAGGCGCGCTCAGCGCTCGGACCTACAAGAATCTCAAGCTCTCCCGGCTCGAGCACCGGCTCGAGATCGGTTCCGAGCGAACGCAGCTCCATCACCGGCAGCGCGAGAGTCAGCGTGCCGCGAGCGCCGGGGTCGAGCGTTATCTTGCTGACGCCGTGCAGCTCGAGAAGGGGAGGAGCCACGCGCGAGTGCAGTCGCCGCGTGAAGAGGAAAAGGGTTTCCTCCGCCGGGCGAGCACCCTGGTTCTCGACGTCGACGCGGATCTCGATCGTGGAGGAGGCGGTGGGTGACTGCGGGCTCGCGCGCAGATTGCTCACGCTGAAGCGCGTATATGACAGCCCATGGCCGAAGGCAAAGAGCGGATCGTTGGATTCATCGATGTAGCGGCTCGAGTACGGGTTGGCGGGGTCCGCCGGCCGGCCGCCGCTGCGCTGTCCGAAATAAAGGGGTATCTGACCCACGGCGCGTGGCCAGGTGATCGGGGTGCGTCC
Source organism: Steroidobacteraceae bacterium (assembly GCA_035252605.1). GTDB lineage: Bacteria > Pseudomonadota > Gammaproteobacteria > Steroidobacterales > Steroidobacteraceae > 13-2-20CM-66-19. The sequence continues at coordinate 29,226 of DATFCZ010000005.1, read as the reverse complement.
ACTCGGTGACCTGCGGCCGGTCAGGATATCGGCCACGGCGTGGCCGGCCTCGCTCCCCGGAAACCACGCCGCGAGAAGGGCGCTCGCCTGACTCGCGAGCCAAGGGACGATGAGCGGGCGGCCGCAGAAGAGGATGGCGATGACCGGGATGCCCTTTTCATCGGCGCGCTGCAGCACCGCTTCGGCCAACTCCCGCTGCCTGCCGGGAAGCTCCGGGTGCGCGCGCGATGCCGCCTCGCCGCTCATGGTGGCCGCCTCGCCCAGACAGAGCACGATTGCCTCGGCGAAGTCACAGAGCTCGAGCGCGGCGCCAATGCCGCTGCCGTCGCAGGCGCCGATCTCGACCCCGCGCGCGTGCTGAACGCTCGTGTGCGGTAACGCCTCTCGGACGCCGGCGAGCACGCTCACCTGTGCGTCGGCTTGCGCGGCGGAGCACCAGGGACCGCGCATCTCCGCGGGCGCATCCGCGAGCGGTCCGATGAGCGCGAGGTGCCGCAGCCGCGCAGAGAGCGGCAGCGCATCGCCTCGGTTGGTGAGGAGTACGATCGAGCGCGCGCCGATGTCGCGGGCCAGGCGCCGCCGCTCGCTGAGGACTGCGGCATTTTCCGGGACGGCCCCGCGACGATAGGGATCTTCGAAGAGGCCGAGACGCATCTTCAAAGCCAACACCCGTCTTACGGACTCATCGATCTCGGCAACGCTCACGAGCCCCCTTTCCAGAGCCGCGGGGAGCCCCTGCAGGTACGCCCCCGACACCATGTCGATATCGACTCCGGCCTTGAGCGCGAGGGCCGCCGCCTCCACCAGATCGGCGGCCACACCGTGTTGAATGAGCTCGGCGATGGCGTTGTAGTCGCTCACCAGGACGCCCTCGAAACCGAGCTCGCGGCGCAGCCGCCCGCGCAGCATCGCAGCGTGGGCGGTCATCGGAATGCCGGCGAGGTCCATGAACGCGGGCATGACCGCCGCGACACCCGCGGCCACGGCCGCCGCAAAGGGGGGCAGGTAGACCTCGCGCAGGGCGCGCTCGGAGACATCGACGGAGGCGTATTCGCGGCCGGCCGTGACCGCCCCATAGCCGCAGAAGTGCTTGGCGACCGCCGCGATGGAATCGGCGGCGGCGAGATCGGTACCCTGGAAGCCGCGAACCTTGGCCTCGGCCAGACGCTGCCCGACCCAGGGCGATTCGCCCGGGCCCTCGATGATCCGTCCCCAGCGCGGATCACGCGCCACATCGAGCATGGGCGCGAAGGTCATCGTGATACCGTCGGCGGCCGCCTCCCGCGCCGCCTCGCGCGCCGTCAGCGTCCAGGCCTCGGGGTCGAACAGAGCGATCTCCGCGAGGGGCGGCGGAAAGAGGGTACGGTGACCGTGAATGACATCGAGGGCGATGAGAAGGGGAACACCGAGCCGGGATTCCGCGACTGCGACGCGCTGCATTTCTCGCGCGGCAGCGGCCCCGATAAGATTGAGGAGGTTGCCGATCCTGCCCGAGCGGATATCGTCGGTGGAGTGACCGGTGATCACGGGTCCGGTCACGGTGTGGCTCGCGGCCATCATGGTGAGCTGACCGAGCTTCTCGGTGAGGGTCATCCGGGCAATGAGCGCCTCGATGCGCCGGGCGTCTTGCGGTTTGAGGGTCCTCATGAGCAATTCCAGGTGGCGGGCGGAACTGGCGCCCGTTTACGACGACAAGCACGATGATAGTTCGATCGGACCATAGCAGCGACCATCACCCGCCGGAGACCGAGGCCGCTCACTCGGGGCTCGTGCCGCAGCTCGGCATGATCGTGCGGGCGTTGCTTGCCTCCCCGGTCGCCAAATCGCTCATCGCGCTCGTCGCGGGCGTGTTCGTGGTGATCGTGGCCACCGCCTATGGGCAGGTGTGGTTCAACCGCTGGAACCAGCCATTCTACGATGCGCTGACCCGGCGGGATTTCAGGGACTTTCTCGTTCAGCTCGGCGTCTTCTTCATCATCATCGGCTGTCTCCTCGTCCTCAACGTGGCGCAGCGCTGGCTGGTCGAGACGTTGAAGGTGAAGCTGCGCGAGGGTCTCGTAAGGGATCTGCTGCGCGACTGGATGAGCCCGCGGCGGGCCTTCTGGCTCGCCAACGCCGGACCGATCGGGGTCAACCCCGATCAGCGCCTGCACGATGACGCGCGCCATCTGTGCGAGCTATCGGGCGATCTCGGCAGCGCACTCATTCAGGCCTCCGTGACCCTCGTGGCCTTCATCGGGGTGCTCTGGGGGCTCTCGCGGGGTTTCGTGCTCACCATCGCCGGGCACGACATCCCCATCCCGGGCTACATGGTGTGGGCCGCATTCCTCTATGCGGCGTTCGGCTCGCTGCTCTCCTACTGGGTGGGCGGCAGTCTCATCGGACGCAACGCCGAGCGCTACGCGCGCGAGGGGGACCTGCGCTTCGCGCTCGTGCGGGTGAACGAGCATCTCGATGGAATCACGCTCGCGGCCGGCGAGGAGGGCGAGCGGCGGCGGCTCGAGAGCAGCCTCGATGCGGTCCTCAAGGCCACGCAGCGCCTCGTCACGGGACTCACCAATCTCACCTGGATCACGGCCGGTTTCGGCTGGGTGCTGCAAGTGGCGCCGATTCTCGTGGCGGCGCCGCTTTACTTCGACGGTCGGCTCTCCTTCGGCGGGATGATGCAGGCCGCGGCCGCCTTCTCCACGGCGCAGGCTTCGCTGCGCTGGTTCGTCGACAGCTTCAGCAACATCGCCGATTGGCGGGCGACGCTGCTCCGAGTGGCCAACTTCCGCCGCGCGGTCGTAACGACCGACGTCAAGCACGAGGTCGAGAGTCACATCACCTACGCGGAGGGCATCGCCGGCCGGATCGTCATCGAGGGTCTCGAAGTGGCTTCCCCCGCCGGCCGCGACATGCTGCGGGAGAGAACGGTGGAGGTGCGGATGGGCGAGCGCCTGCTCATCGTGGGCGAGCGCGGCACCAACAAAACACTGTTGTTCCGCGCCCTCGCGGGGCTCTGGCCGCTCGGCACCGGCCGGGTGGTCATGCCCGCCGGCGAGCAGATTCTCTACTTCCCGCGCGGCACGCCCTATCTGCCGCAAGGCTCGCTGCGCGAAGTCCTCGCCTACCCGCTCAAGCCCGACGGCTTCGACGCGGATGCCTGCGCGCAGGCGCTGCGCCGGCTCGGACTCGAGCGGCTGGTGCTGTTCCTCGAGATCTCGCGCCGATGGGATCGGGAGTTGAGCGAGGACGAGCAGCTCGCGCTCGCCTTTGCGCGCGTGCTGCTGCAGGCGCCGCAGTGGCTGCTCATCGACGATGTGTTCGGATCCCTCGACGGCGATACGCTCGAGCGGGTGATCGACGTGTTCGGCCACGAGCTCGCGCGCACCGGTGTCATTCACATCGGCGGCGCGCAGGCCCGCGACCCGCTCTTCGCCCGCGTGGTCCACCTGGTCAAGAGTCCCGCGGGGCAGGCAGACGCCGACACTGCGGGGCTGCGCGGCAAATCGTCCCATCTGCGCGAAGGAAGGAGCTGAGCCCGTGCCCGATACCGCCCGATTCGAGGACGTGAGCGCCGCTAAACTCGCCACCCTCGGCGACGAGGAGCTGCTCGAGCGCGTGCAGCGACAGACCTTCCGCTTCTTCTGGGAGGCGGCCCACCCCGTGAGCGGCCTCGTGCCCGACCGCCGTCCGCCCGGCAAGAGGCAGACCGAGGATCTCGTCACCAGCGGCGGCTCCGGCTTCGCGCTCATGGCGCTGGTCGTCGCCGCGGAGCGCGGCTGGGTGAGCCGCGAGCAGGCGCTCGAGCGCTCGGGCGCGATGATTGATGTGCTCGGCCGCGCCACCTGTTATCACGGCGCGCTGCCGCATTTCCTCGACGGACGCACCGGCGCCACCATCCCCTTCTCGCGCAAGGACGATGGGGGCGATCTCGTGGAGACCTCCTTCCTCTGCATGGGACTGCTCACGGCACGGCAGTACTTCGACCGCGACACTCCCGCGGAGCGGCGATTGCGGGATGCGATGAGCGGGTTGTGGGAGGAAGTCGAGTGGGACTGGTATGCGCGCGCCGCCCGCGGCGTCCTTTACTGGCACTGGAGCCCGAACAACGGCTGGGCGCTCGAGCACGAGATCCGTGGTTGGAACGAATGTCTCATCACCTACGTGCTCGCCGCCGGCGCGCCGCGCTATCCGATCGATCCTCACGTCTATCACCGCGGTTTCGCCACCGGACGGGATTTCATCAACGGCAGAACCTGGGCCGGCATCGAGCTGCCGCTCGGCCCGGCCTTCGGTGGACCGCTCTTCTTCGCCCATTACTCCTTCTGCGGCCTCGATCCGCGCGGTCTCGAGGATCGCTACGCGGACTACTGGGAGCAGAACCGCCGCCACGTGCTCATCAACCATGCGCACTGCGTCGCCAATCCCAATCATCACCCCGGCTATGGCGAGCACTGTTGGGGGCTGACGGCAAGCGACGATCCGGACGGGTATGCCGTGCACTCGCCCGAGAGCGACAACGGCACGATCGCCCCGACCGCCGCCCTTGCAAGCTTTCCGTACGCTCCGGCTCAGGCGAAGAAGGCGCTGCGGCATTTTCTCGGCGCCTTCGGCGAGAGGATCTGGCGCCCTCACGGGTTCGTCGATGCCTTCTGCCCGCGGCGCGAGTGGTATGCGAATTCGCACCTCGCGATCGATCAGGGCCCGATCATCCTCATGATCGAGAACTTCCGCTCGGGTCTTTTGTGGAAGCTCTTCATGAGCGCGCCCGAGGTGCTCACAGGGTTGCGCCGGCTCGGGTTCTCGAGCCCGCATCTTGCCCCTTGAGGATGGGCTCGGTGGAGACACTCAGCGCCTGGGTCGAGCGGCAGTACGCGATCGCCGCGCGGCAGATGTTGCGCAGCATCTCGCCGACCGGGATCGTCAAGTCCCGTCCCGGCTTCGGTCAGACGATCCACCCGGTGCAGGGCGCGGTGGTCGCCTCGCCGGTGCCGGCATCCTACGACCCGGACCCGGATTACTTCTTTCACTGGTTTCGCGATTCGGCGATCGTGATCGATGCCCTGCGGTTGCTCTACCTCGATGACTGGCGGGACTCTGACACGGTGCCCGAGGCGTTGCGGCTCTTCGGCGATTTCGTGCGATTCAGCGTGTCGCTCTCGCGACTCGATGGACGCTCGCTCGCGGCCGCCTCGCGCGAATGGCGCTCCAGGGTCGCGCCCGATTTCCGGCAGTACCTGCGGCCGGACGAGGAGCTGCAGAGCATCCACGGCGAGGCCGTCGCCGCCGAGACGCGAGTCAACCCGGATGGCACTCTCGATATCTCCAAGTGGGCCAGGCCGCAGAACGACGGAGCGGCGCTACGCGCGCTGACCACGCTGCGCTGGATGGGTGGCGCCTCCCTCGATGCGACGCTGCAGGAGCTCTGCGGCCGGTTGCTTCGTGACGATCTTCGCTTCACGCGCCGCCACTGGCGCGAGCCGTGCTACGACATCTGGGAGGAGGAGCGGGGGCTGCATTACTTCACGTTGTCTGTCAGCGCGCAGGCGCTCGAGGACGGCGCCGCGTGGCTCGCCGCGCGCGGCGAGGAAGCGGAGGCGCGCGGCTGCCGGACCGAGAGCGAGGCGATCCGTCGCGCGCTCGATGGCTATTGGCTCGAGACCTGCGGCTACTACCGCTCGCGGGTGCTCGATTCGGGCGAGCGCTCGGCGAAGGAGCTCGACATCGCCGTCGTTCTCGCGGCGCTACAGTGCTCGGACGAGCGCCGCACGCACTCGGTGGGCGATCCGCGGGTGCATGCGACGCTGCGGGCGCTCGAGCGCCTCTTCGATGCGGACTACCGCATCAACCACGGCCGGCCGGCGGCGCGCGGGCCGGCGCTTGGGCGCTATCGCGCCGACCGTTATTATTCCGGCGGCGCCTACTACTTCTCGACGCTGGCGGCGGCCGAGCTCTGCTTCCGCGCCGCCGCGCGCGGCTGCGGACGCGAGACCATGCTGGCTCGGGGCGAGGGGTACCTCGAGACGGTCCGCGCCTTCACTCCAGCGAGCGGGGAGATGTCCGAGCAGTTCGATCAGCGTACCGGCGAGCAGACCTCGGCCCGGCACCTCGCCTGGAGCTACGCGGCGTTCATCTCCTGCGTGGCGGCGAGGCGCGCCGCGATGAGCGGGTGAGGCGCGCGCATGCGCACGAGATTCGCGCTCCTTCTGTTGGTATCGCTGCTGCCGCAGCTCGCCGCAGCGCAGGGCCTGGAGTTTCACGCGCCGGCCTCGGTGCATGACGCCTCGACCGCTCAGGTCATGCGCGATCTCGCTTCCCGCATCATCCCCGTGTACCGGAACGACGACCGCGAGCAGTATCTCGCCAACCTGTCGGCCCTGCAGCTCGTGGCGGGCACGTTCGAGCCCGCCTACGCCGCGCAGCTCGAGTTGCGGCAGCTGCGCGGCGGCAGTGAGCGCCGCCCGCCGGCGAATCCGGCGCTGGTGTACGATCTTTTCGCGCACACGAAGTCGCTGCAGGCCCAGTACCGGTTGCCGTTTGCGCAGGCTTTCGATCTGGCGTTCTGGGAGACCATCCCGGTCTTCGACAACCTCGATGCTTACCGGGTGGAGTCCTGGCTCGAGTCGCCGCCCTCGAGGTATGCCGAGGCATTGCAGGCGAGCTTCGATCGGCTTCGGGGGCATGAGCGGATCAGTCAGAGCGAGGCGCTCGGACTCATCTGGCAGTATCTCGCCTTCGATGCCTATGGCAGCTTCGGCCCGATCGTCCCCGGCCTCATCTCCCTGGACGAAGATCGGCGCTACATCATCCAGGACGATGTCGCGATCGACACCCGTGGTCACGTGAAGGTGCTCGCGCTCCTCGTGCGTCCCCGCAGCTCGAGCGGCCTGTTGACGACACTGCTCGAATACCGCATCGCGCCGGGAGGTCACGACCGCGCTATCGAGGCGGCCGCCTACGGCTTCGCGGGCATGGTGGCCTTCACGCCCCGGGTACGGCTGGGTCGGCGCTCCTATCAGGTGATTCCCTTCGAGGGCGAGGGGGAGCGGGCTGGCGAGGTGATCGGCTGGATCGCGAAGCAGCCGTGGAGCGATGCGCAGGTGGGCATGTACGGTGATGGCTACAGCGGCTTCGTCGCGTGGGCCGCCGCCAAGCGCCTGCCGAGGCAGCTCAAGGCGATCGCGACCTCGGATGCCATGGCGCCGGGCATCAATTTCCCGATGGACGGCGGCATCGGGCTGAACTCCGCATACTGTTGGTTGCAACGCCTGGAGACGGAGCGCGAGGAGAGCGCGGAGGCGAGCAACGGAGCGGATGCGACCGCGCCCAGTCGCGCTGCGGGCGCGCCCGGATCGACAGCGAACGGGGCGGCAAGTGCGCTGCCGGCCGCGGCCACCGGCACGGCGTCGGCACCCGCTCCCGGCACCCGTGCCTGGTGCAGCGCGCTCGATGCGAAATGGTATGCGAGCGGCAAGCCGTTCCGCGACCTGCCACGGCTCGCCGGGCGGCCGAGCGCGATCTTCCTTCGTTGGCTGGCGCATCCCTCGTACGATGAGTACTGGCGCCGGCTCGTGCCTTCGCCGGCGGAGTTCGCCCGCCTCGATATCCCGATACTCTCGATGAGCGGCTACTACAGCGCGGGGCAGGCCGGAACGCTCTTTTACTTCAGCCAACACACCCGCTACGATCCGCACGCCGACCAGATACTGCTCCTCGGGCCTTACGATCGCGCGCAGCTGCGCGGCAGAGGCGCCGAGGACATCGTGCATGACTACCGCATCGATCCGGCGGCCGTCATCGATCTGCGGACGCTCGAGCTGCAGTGGTTCGCGTATCTCTTCCTCAATGATGCGAAACCGAGACTGCTGGCGGGGCCGGTCAACTACGAGGTGATGGGAGCCAACGCCTGGCAAGAGGCGAGCGGGCTCGATGACCTCGCCAAGGGGAGCGTGCGGCTCTATCTCGCCGCCGATCCGCACGAGGGCTCCGGGCGGCTCACCCCGCGCGAGCCCGCAGGTCACGCGGCCTTCCACCTGCTGGTGAATCTGGCGCGCCGCGAGGATGGAGGCGCGCCGCCGCCCAAGAGCCTCATCAGCGCCAGCGTGCCGGTGGAGAACGGCGTTGCCTACGTCAGCGGCCCGCTGCCGGGCGGCCTCGAGATCAACGGCCGATTGAGCGGCCGTCTGCTCATCAGCGCCAACAAACGGGACCTGGACTTCACCGTATCGCTCTATGAGCTGCTGCCGCAAGGCAGTTACTTTCACCTGTTCGCGCCCGCGGAGGAGTTTCGCGCGAGCCACCTGCGCGATCGGGCGCGGCGGCAGCTGCTCGTGCCCGGCCGCGCGCAGTGGCTCGACTTCACCGGCGAGCGGATCACCGCGGTGCGCGTCGAATCCGGAGCCCGCCTGGTTCTGGTGTTGCGAGTGAGCAAGCTCCCTGACCGCGAGATCAACTACGGATCGGGCGGGACGGTGAGCGCAGAGTCGAGCGCGGCAGGTCGAGTCCCGGTCAGGCTCAGCCTGCTCCGCGGCAGCTACATCAACCTGCCGATCACGGAGGAGACGCCGCCGGCGCCGCGGCCGCCCGGCGGCCGCTGACAGGGAACTGAGGCCTGCGGCGGAGCGTTGGGCTCGACAGGTGATGTTGGCCCAAGGGCCGAGGAGAAGCTTATGAGAGTTTCGGTAAAGGCCGCATGGATCACGGCCTCGCTTATGGCAGTGGCGTTGGGCGGCTGTGCGACGAGCCGGCACGGCGGCCTCGACAGCTCCGCGGACCGACTGGATCGAAACGCACAGGCGTTGGCGCAGGATGCGCAGAACGCGCCGCGCGGCTACGACCAGGGGAACACCAGCTACGCGGAGGATGCTCAGGACTTTGCGGTTCGCGCCCATAACTTTCGCCGCACGGTGGAGGATTCCGACGCGGACAAGGCTGATGTCAGATCGTCGTTCGATGAGCTCTCGCGCAGCTACCACGCGCTGCGGGACTCCGTCGAGCACTCGGGCGACTCCGAGGCCCGGCGCGACATGCAGCCCGTGACACAAGCCTATCTCGATGTCGAGGACGACATGGGAGGGGCGGGCAGCCGGTATTCTGAGGCAGACGACGGGGGTCCCGGCTAAAATAGGAGAATGCCCGCAGCCGCTCGCCCCGAGACGATCCGCGTCATCGATTCGCACACCGCCGGTGAGCCGACGCGGCTCGTCATCGAGGGCGGGCCGGAGCTCGGCGCCGGACCGCTCGATGAGCGGTTGCGCCGCTTCCGGGAGCAGCAGGATCACTACCGCCGCGCGATCGTCAACGAGCCGCGCGGCTCCGATCCTCTGGTCGGAGCACTGCTTTGCCGTCCCCATCGGCCGGACTGTCAGGTAGGGGTCATCTTTTTCAACAATGTCGGCTATCTGGGCATGTGCGGGCATGGCACGATCGGGCTCGTCGCCTCGCTGGCCGCCCTCGGCCGCTGCGCCCCCGGACCGATCCGCATCGATACCCCGGTCGGGCCGGTGGATGCGCATCTGCACGAGGACGGACGCGTCGACGTGGCGAACGTCAAGAGCTTCCGCAAAGCCCATCAGGTGAGCGTCTCGGTTGCCGGCCTCGGGGAGGTGCGCGGCGATGTCGCCTGGGGCGGCAACTGGTTCTTCCTGACGGACTCACCCTCGGTCGAGATCGCTCTCGGCTGCCTCGAAGCGCTGACCAGCGCCGCCGGGCGCGTGCGCCGCGCGGTCAACGAGCAGGGCTTCCCCGAGGTCGATCACATCGAGCTCTTCGGGCCGCCCGGCCGCGCGGGCGCGAGCAGCCGCAACTTCGTGCTCTGCCCCGGCGGGGCCTACGACCGCTCACCGTGCGGCACCGGTACCAGCGCGAAGCTCGCCTGCCTCGCGGCCGACGGCAAGCTCGGGGAGGGGGAGCCCTGGGTGCAGGAGAGCCTGATCGGCAGCACCTTCACCGGCCGCTATCGCTGGCACGACCGCGACAAGGGCGAGATCGTGCCGACCATCACGGGGACCGCCCACTTGACCGCGGAATCGCTCCTGCGCTTCGATCCCCAGGACCCCTTCCGCTGGGGTATCGTGCCCGGCTGATGCGTGCGCTCATCATCCCGGTCACTCCCTTCCAGCAGAATTGCTCGCTCATCTGGGACGAGGAGAGCCGGCGGGCGGCGATCGTCGACCCGGGTGGCGATCTCGATCGCGTGCTTTCCGAGGCGGACCGGCGCGGCCTCACGCTCGAGAAGATCCTCCTCACGCACGCTCATCTCGATCATTGCGCGGCGACGGCGGACCTCGTCCGCGCCCGCGCGCTGCCGGTCGAAGGACCGCAGCGCGAGGACCGGTTCTGGATCGAGGCGTTGCCGCAGGCGGCTGCGCAGTTCGGATTTCCACCCGCTCAGTCCTTCGAGCCCGATCGGTGGCTCGAGCAGGGCGATCGGGTGAGCGTGGGCGGCCAGACACTCGAGGTGCTGCACTGTCCGGGTCATACTCCCGGACACGTGGTGTTCTTTCATCCGGGGGAGCGCTGCGCGTGGGTGGGCGATGTCATCTTCGCCGGCTCCATCGGCCGCACCGACTTTCCGCGCGGCAACCACCAGGCCCTGATCCGCTCCATCCGCGAGCGCCTCTTTCCGCTCGGCGATGACGTCCGATTCGTACCGGGGCACGGACCGATGTCGACGTTCGGGACCGAGCGCAGAACCAACCCCTTCGTCGCGGACCGGCTGTTCGCCGACACCGCAGGTCGCTGAGCGATGAATGGCGCCGAGCTGCTGGTGGCCGCCCTCGAGAACGAGGGCGTGAAGCGCATCTTCGGCGTTCCGGGGGAGGAGAACCTCGACCTCCTCGAGGCGCTGCGCCGCTCGAGCATCGAGTTGGTGTTGACGCGGCACGAGCAGGCGGCGGCATTCATGGCCGCCACCCACGGGCGCTTGACCGGAGAGGCGGGTGTCTGCCTGTCGACGCTCGGGCCCGGAGCGCTGAATCTCACCACCGGCGCCGCCTACGCGCTGCTCGGCGCCATGCCGATGGTCATGATCACCGGTCAGAAGGGCGTCCTCAGCCGCAAGCAGGCGCGCTTTCAGGTCGTCGACATCGTCTCGACGATGACGCCGCTCACCAAGATGGCGCAGCGGATCATCGGCACGCCGACCATTCCATCGACGGTGCGCGAAGCATTCCGGCTGGCGCGGCAGGAGCGTCCGGGACCCGTGCACCTCGAGCTGCCGGAGGACGTGGCGGCGGCGTCGGCGCCGGAGATCGCGCTCGTGCCGCCGCATCCGGCGGCGATGCCCATCGCCCAACCGGCAGCGCTCGATCGGGCCGCTCGGTTGATCCACGACGCGCAATATCCGCTTGTGATGCTGGGCGCGGCGGCCAGCCGGCCGCGCCTCGCCGGCGAGCTGTCGGATTTCGTGCGGCGGGTGCAGATCCCGTTTTTCAACACGCAGATGGGCAAGGGCTCGGTCGCGGGCGGCTCGGGGCTTTACATGGGCACCGCGGCGCTTTCCGAGCGCGATCACGTTCACGAGTGCATCGATCGCGCCGATCTCATCATCTGCATCGGTCACGACACCGTCGAGAAGCCTCCCTTCCTGATGGGACCCCGGGGACCCACGGTTTTGCATGTCGGGTATCTGCCCGCGACCGTCGAGGAAGTCTACTTCCCGCACGCGGAGCTCATCGGGGACATCGGCCCGAGCCTCACGCTGCTCGCCGACCGGCTCGTCGGCAAGCTGCCGCGGGCGGGCGCGCTGCTGCCGCTGCGCGGGCGAATTCTCGCGCGCATCGCCGAGCGGGCCGAGGAGGGGCGCTATCCTCTTACGCCCCAGCGCATCGTGCACGATGTGCGCCAGGTCATGCCGGAGGATGGCATCGTCTGCCTCGATAACGGCATGTACAAGATATGGTTCGCGCGCAATTACCGCACGCGCATCGCCAATACCCTGCTCCTCGACAATGCGCTCGCGACCATGGGGGCGGGACTGCCCTCCGCCATGATGGCGGCGATGCTCTACCCCGAGCGGCGGGTGCTCGCCGTCTGTGGCGACGGCGGATTCATGATGAGCTCGCAGGAGCTCGAGACCGCCGTGCGTCTCGGTCTCAATCTCGTCGTTCTCATTCTCGAAGACAACGCCTACGGCATGATTCGCTGGAAGCAGGCCGCGGAGGGATTCGCCGACTTCGGCATGACTTTCGGCAATCCCGACTTCGTCACCTACGCCCGCGCCTACGGGATGAAAGGCACGCGGGTGGAGCAGGCCGACGGCCTGGCAGCCGCGCTCGAGGAGGCTTTTTCGGCTGGCGGCATGCGGCTCGTCGTCGTGCCGATCGACTACTCGGAGAACGAGCGGGTGCTCATCCGGGAGTTGGGGAGCGTGCGAAAGTAACACGCCGGCAGCGCTGCGGGCGCGGTTCTTGCGCTCTACGGTCGTGGCAGCATCCAGGAAAGCACCCGGCGCGATTCCGCGCCACCTCGAGCCCATGGAGGCGCGGCTCGTCAGCGAGTTGCCGCGCAACGAGGGTTGGCAGTACGAGCCGAAATGGGACGGCTTTCGTTGTCTTGCGATGCGCGACGGCGCCCACGTGGAGCTGCAGGCGCGCTCGGGCAAGAGCCTGTCGCGCTATTTCCCCGAGGTGCTGGCCGCCGTGGCGGCGCTCGAAGCGCGCCGCTTCGTGGTGGACGGCGAGCTCGTCATCGCGCGCGGGGAGAGTCTCTCCTTCGAGGCGCTGCAGATGCGCCTGCATCCGGCCGCGAGCCGGATTGCCAGGCTTTCCGCGGCGACACCCGCCACTCTCGTGCTCTTTGACATGCCGTTCTCGGTGAGCGGCGCGAGCCAGATGAAGCAGTCCCTCTACGAGCGCCGCGCGGCGCTCGAGCGTTTCTTCGAATCAGTCCCGGGAGCGGGCGCGGGGCGTTTCGTGCTGACTCCCTACACGCGCGATCTCAAGCAGGCGCAGCGATGGCTCGAGCGGGTCGGAGGCGCCCTCGATGGCGTCGTGGCCAAGCGCCTCGATGCGCCTTACCTGCCGGGCGAGCGGGCGATGTTGAAGGTCAAGCGCCTGCGAACCGCGGACTGTGTGGTCGGCGGCTATCGGCTGGGGAGCGACAGCAAGGAAGTCGGATCGCTCCTCCTCGGGCTCTTCAACGACGAGGGGCTGCTCGATCACGTCGGCTTCACGTCCTCCATTCCGATGGGCGAGCGCAAGGCGCTCACCGAGCAGCTTCGGCGTCTTGCGGGCGGCCCCGGCTTCACCGGCAACGCCCCCGGTGGCCCCAGCCGCTGGAGCACCGAGCGCTCCGGGGAATGGTGCGCCATCCGTCCGGAGCTCGTGGTGGAGGTGTGCTACGACCAGGTGACCGGCGGGCGCTTCCGGCACGGAACGCGGCTCCTTCGCTGGCGACCGGACAAGTCGCCGCGGCAGTGCACGTACGAGCAGCTCGGCCGCGAAGCGCGCCCGAGCCGGCTCATCGCCGAGCTCCTGGGCCGCAACGGGAGGAAGTCCCGCAGTCGGCGGGCGTTCGGACCCGCATCGCAGCGGGGAACATCATAGAATGTTCCGTCCATCGAGACGGAGGCATCCCCCGGCGTGGTCACTCGAACCGGCCTGTCGGCTTGCATCATCACCTACAACGAAGCCGAGCGGATCGAGGCTTGCGTGCGCTCGGTCGCCTTCTGCGACGAGGTGGTCGTGGTCGACTCGCACTCGAGCGATGACACCCGCGAGCGTGCCGTGGCGCTCGGCGCGCGGGTGATCGAGCGGGACTGGCCCGGCTATCGGTCGCAGAAGCAGTTCGCAGTCGAGGCGGCGAGCAATGACTGGGTGCTCTGCCTCGATGCCGACGAGCGGGTGAGCGGCGAGCTCAGAGCACAGATCGAGAGCTGGCGCGAGCGCGGCTTCGGCGACTATGCGGGCTGGTCGGTGCCGCGCATCACCGAATACTTCGGCCGGTTCCTCCGCCACGGCAACGCTTACCCCGACCGGCTGGTGCGTCTTTTCGACCGGCGCCGCGGCGGCTGGGTGGGGCGCGAGATTCACGAGAATACCAAGGTGCAGGGACAGGTGGGCAAGCTGCAGGGCCACCTCGAGCATTATTCCTATCGAAGCCTCGCGGACCATCACCACCGCATGGAGCGCTACGCGCAGCTCATGGGACAGGCGCTGTTCGCGGGCGGCAAGCGGTGTGGCCTCGGCAAGGTGCTGCTCAACCCGCAGTGGCGGTTCTTCCGCGGTTACGTGCTCAGGCTCGGCTTTCTCGATGGCTGGCGAGGGCTCGTGTTCGCGCTGGTCGAGTCGAATTACGTGCGTCGCAAGTATCTGTACCTCTATGTCCGCTGCCGGGGACTCCCGGGCTGAGCCTTCGGAAGTACAATATCTGCGGCGTCCGGCCACAAGAGGAGCTGCACATGGCCTTTACGATCACCGTGAATGGCAAAGAGCGCGTCGTGGACGTCGCCGCCGATACGCCGCTTCTCTGGGTCCTGCGTGACGAGCTCGACCTCAAGGGCACGAAGTTCGGCTGTGGCATGTCCTTCTGCGGCGCCTGCACGGTGCACCTCAATGGCGTGCCGACGCGCTCGTGCATCACGCCGGTATCGAGGGTCGGCAAAGCTTCGGTGGTCACGATCGAGGGCATCGGCGAGACCGAGATCGGCAAGCGGGTGAAAGCGGCGTGGCTCGAGCTCGATGTGATGCAGTGCGGCTACTGTCAGTCGGGTCAGGTCATGACCGCGACGGCGCTGCTCTCGAGAAATCCGCAGCCGAGCGATCAGGACATCGACCATGCCATGAGCGGCAATCTTTGCCGATGCGCGACCTACACCCGCATCCGCGCGGCCATCAAACAGGCAGCCGGGCTGCCGACCGACGATACGCGGGAGGTGTGACGTGGAGAATACCCAACTTTCGCGGCGCGCTTTCCTCAGCGTCGGCCTCGCCGCCGGCGGCGGACTGCTGCTCACGTTGAACCTCCCGCGCACCGCCGATGCGAGCGAGCCGCTCGGTGTGGGGGAGGGCGCCGGGGCCGAGCTCAATCCCTTCATCAGCATCGCCCCCGACGGCCTCGTCACCATCGTCGCCAAGAACCCCGAGATCGGGCAGGGAATGAAGACGATGCTGCCCATGTTGATTGCCGAGGAGCTCGATGCCGACTGGTCGCAGGTGCGCACCGAGCAGGCGCTGCTGAATCCCATTTACGGCCTGCAGTTCGCGGGCGGCAGCATGGCGACGCCGCTTAACTTCGAGCCGATGCGGCGCGTCGGAGCGGCCGGACGGCAGATGCTCATTCTCGCGGCGGCACAGACATGGGAAGTGCCGGCCGCCGAGTGCGAGACGTCGGCGGGCGTCGTGCGTCATCGCTCGAGCGGGCGCGCGCTCACCTACGGGGCTCTGGCCGCCAAGGCGGCGGCGCTCCCGGCGCCGCCGCTGCAGTCCGTCACGCTGAAAGATCCGAAGGACTATCGAATCATCGGCAAGTTCACGCGCGGGGTCGACAGTGCGCTCGTGCTCGAGGGCAAGCCGCTCTTCGGAATAGACGTGACGCTGCCCAACATGCTGTACGCCACCTACGAGAAGGCGCCGGTGTTCGGCAGCCGGGTGGTGAGCGCCAACATCGAGGCGGTGAAGAAGATGCCGGGAGTGCGCGATGCCTTCATCGTGCACGGCACCTCTTCGGCTGCGGTGTTCGAGATCGGGCTCGTCGATGGCGTGGCGATCGTC
Organism: Steroidobacteraceae bacterium; assembly: GCA_035252605.1. Taxonomy (GTDB): domain Bacteria; phylum Pseudomonadota; class Gammaproteobacteria; order Steroidobacterales; family Steroidobacteraceae; genus 13-2-20CM-66-19. The sequence continues at coordinate 13,528 of DATFCZ010000005.1, read as the reverse complement.
GCCGACAGCTGGTGGCAGGCGCAAAAGGCGCTGGACCGGCTGCGGGTTCAATGGGACCGAAGCTCCGCATCCGGGCAGAGCACGGCAGCGTTCGAGCGACAGGCGGCGCATCTTTCGCGAGCGAGACCGCAGTCGATCGTCCGCCGTGACGGCGATGTCGAGGCGGCGTTGTCTCGCGCGCACCAGGTGTTGGAAGCCGCCTACGCCTACCCTTTCCTCGCGCACGTGGACCTCGAGCCGCAGAATTGCACGGCGCACGTCAAGCGCGACGGCAGCGTGGAGCTGTGGGCGCCGACCCAGCTGCCCGCGCGCGGACAGAAGCTCATCGCGAGCGCGCTCGGGATCGATGAAGGCCGGGTCACCGTACACATGACCCGGGTCGGGGGCGGGTTCGGGCGGCGGTTGCAGGGCGATTACATGGTCGAGGCGGCCATGATCTCCAAGCTCGCCGGCCGGCCGGTGAAGCTGCTCTGGAACCGCCGCCAGGACATCCAGCACGATGCGTATCGACCCGCGGGTTTTCATTACTTCAAGGCGGGACTCACGGCAGCAGGCACGATCAGCGGCTTCCGCGATCATTTCGTGACCTTCGGCCAGGGAAGTAGCGTCGCCGAGACGGCCGATCTTCCCCGAAGTCATTTTCCCGCCGGGTTCGTCCCTGATCTGGAGTACGGACAATCGCTCATCGAGCTTTCCGTACCGACCGGAGCGCTGCGCAACCCGGGCGGCAACGCGCTCGCATTTGCGTTCGAATCCTTCATCGACGAGCTCGCGCATGCCGCGAGGCGCGATCCGCTCGATCTGCGCCTCGAGCTTTACGGCCCGCGGCGTCTCATCGCCGCCCCGGCGGGAGGGCGGCCGGGGTTTACGCCGCCGCCTTTCGATACCGCGCGCGCGCGCGGGGTTCTCGAGCTCGTGGCCGAGAAGTCAGGCTGGCGCCGGCGACGGGAGCTGCCGCAGGGCTCAGGTCTCGGACTCGCCTTCTACTACAGCCACTACGGCTACTTCGCCGAGGTGGTCAAGGCGAGCGTCGGGTCCGACGGCACGCCCAAAGTGCACAAGATCTGGGCTGCCGGCGATGTCGGCCGCCAGATCATCAACCCCGCGGGCGCCTACAACCAGGTGCAGGGCGCGATCCTCGACGGGTTGGGCGCTGCGCTCCATCAGGCGATCACCATCGAGGGCGGCCGGGTGGTGCAGGAGAATTTCGACACCTTCGGCCTTCTGAGGATGCGCGAAGCGCCCCCCGTGGAGGTGCACTTCCTCATGAGCGACAACCCGCCCACGGGGCTCGGCGAGCCGCCGTTGCCTCCGGTCCTGCCGGCGCTCTGCAACGCGCTCTTCGCCGCGACGGGCAGGCGCATCCGCAGGCTCCCGATCGATCCGAAGGAGCTCAGGGCGTAAACCGGCCGGCACGCCGCCGGGGAAGCTATCGGGGCGGCGGTGTGGTCGCGGCGGGACGGGTGTTACGCGGATGCACGCGGCTGCGCTCGTTCCGCGCACTCTTCTTCACGTGACGCTCCGCACTCGCAACGCGCATCTCCTTCGCTTGCGCCTGCCTCATCTGATGCGTGGTCTTCTTCAGCTGCGCCGTCGCTCGGTTCAGCTTCTGGGTGCTCGCCTGCATCTGCTCTCTCTCGTGCTTCACCCGCGAGGAGAGCTGGCGCACGCTCTTCTTACTCGCATGCCGATGACTTGCCGCGCTGCTGCCCTGACTCGCCTGGGGGGTCGTCTGAGCCAACGCCGTACCCGCCGTCAGGCCGAAGGCCGCGGCTACGAGCGCGGCGATGACGTTTCTCGAGGATGAGCTCGGTTTGCGCATGAAATGCCCTCCTGTGTGCTCCCGATCGGTCGCTTGACCGGGTCTCAAGCAAAGGGCGTTCCGGGGCCGGATGCCGGCGCGGGGAGCGCGAGCAACAGCCTGGCTCTCCTAGGCCGACCGCTCCGGCGCGCTCGCCTCGCCGCCCGGTACCCTCAACGCGAGCCAGGGCGTGCCGCGGTAGGAGTCGGCCACGACCCAGGCGGCAGCGGTCAGCGCCCAGGAGATGACGAACTCGCCCCGTTGTGCGGCCGTTGCGGCGCCTGCGGCCATGAGGGGTAGCCAGACGAGCGCGGTGAGAAGGCCGATCTGCAGCGCCGATAGCGCGGCCGCCAGACGCGCAAAGACGCCGCAGAGCACCGCCACCCCGGCGGCGAGATACGCGCCGCCGGTGAAGTAGGCCCAAGCGGCAGGCAGCGGCAGCCAGCGAGGCACGAGCTGCGCGGTCAGATGAAGATAGGCGAAATGGGAGAGGCCGAAGGCGATCAGGGCGAGGCCGTAGAGCGCCCGGGCGAGGCGCAAACCCCTGCCGCCGGTCGCAAAGCCGATTTGCCGCCGGTCCCAGGCGCCGGCGAACCGCGCATACAGCACCCAGGCAGCCGCTGCCAACACCGCGGTCTCACCGCAGCTTTGATAATAAACCTCCACCGCGGGCGCGCGGACGATGTAAGGCACTTTGAAAAGCAGCATCCATAACAGCAGATAAGCGAGGAGGACACGAGCGGCGGCGGCGCTGACCGCTCGCCAGAGAAGGCCGATGCCACAGGCCAGGCAGACGAAGGCGCAGAGATAGACGAGTGCCGCGCGCGTCGGAAAGTCCTTCGGCACCGCCTGCCAGATAGGCGCGAATTCGCCTCGGACGACACCGAAGACTCCGAGGGCGATCAGGGTCGCCGCAAAGATCGCATGACCCAGGCTCGCCAAGCGCATCGCCATCCTCCGGCCGGGTTCCAGGGGGCAGCGCTCATTTTAGCCTTGAGCCCGCGCATGACGTTATCCTGTCGCCCATGCGGAGGGCTTCACCCGAGTCTGGCTCATGAAAAGCCGTTGGTCCGACACTGAGGCGAGCCGATGTGCCGGCGATCTGGCGTTGCGTGTCTACACCTCGCGCCTGCTCGGGGCGGAGCCGTCGCTGGTTCTGCACGGCGGCGGCAATACCTCGGTCAAGAGCCGTGTGACGAATCTCTTCGGCGAGGAAGAGCGCGTCCTCTTTGTGAAAGGCAGCGGCTGGGATCTCGAGACCATCGAGGCCGCCGGCTTCTCGCCCTGCCGCCTGGAGCCGCTGCTGGCGCTCGCGCGGCTCGAGGCGCTTTCGGACTCGCAGATGGCGGCGGAGCTCAGAAAGAGCCTGACGGACGTCAACGCGCCAGCGCCCTCCGTCGAGGCGATACTGCACGCCATCCTTCCTGCGCGCTTCGTCGATCACACGCATGCGGATGCCATTCTGACGATGACCAATTCGCCCAACGGGGAGCAGCGGGTGCGCGAGCTCTTCGGCGACCGGCTCGTCTACATCCCCTATGTGATGCCGGGATTCAAGCTCGCGCGTCTGTGCGCCGAGCTCTATCCGACCCGAGCGCGGGAGAAGACGGTCGGCATGCTGCTGCTCAAGCATGGCCTCTTCACCTTCGGTGAAACCGCCAAGGACTCTTACGAGCGGATGATCGAGCTCGTGAGCCTGGCCGAGGAGTATCTCGAGCGACGAGGCGCATGGACTTCGGTCGCGGTGAAGCTGCAACAGGGCTCTTGCGGCGAGGCGGCCTCCAAGGCGCTTCGCACCGACATCGCTCTCCTGCGCCAGAGAGTTTCCGAGGCTGCCGGCGCGCCGATGATCCTGAGCGTCCATGCCGATGCCGAGACGCTTGCGTTCGCGGCTCGCCCGGATCTCGAGACCCTCACGCAGCAAGGCCCGGCAACTCCCGATCACGTCCTGCGGACGAAGCGGGTCCCGCTGATCGGGCGGGACGTCGCGGCTTACGCATCCGCTTACCGAGAGTACTTCCGCGAACATGGCAGCCCGGCGCTCACCATGCTGGACCCCGCACCGCGGATCATTCTGGACCGGCAGCTCGGTCTCGCCACCATCGGCCGCACCGCGAAGGAGGCCGCGATCGTCGAGGACATCTATCGCCACACCCTGCGGATCATCTCCGCGGCTTCAGCCCTCGGCGGCTGGGAAGCCCTCCCGCCGCAGGACATCTTCGATGTGGAGTATTGGGATCTCGAGCAGGCCAAGCTGCGCAAGAGCGGCTCGCTCCCGGCTCTCACGGGCGAGGTCGCCCTCGTCACCGGGGCGGCCTCCGGCATCGGCAAGGCCTGCGTAGCCTCGCTCCTCGCTCGCGGCGCTGCCGTGATCGGGCTCGATCGCTCATCGAGCGTCGGCGCGCTGCATCATCGCCAGGACTACCTGGGACTGACTTGCGATGTGACGAGCGAGCCCCAGATCGAGCGGGCGCTGGAAGAGGGCGTGCGCGCCTTCGGTGGTCTGGATATTCTGGTGTTGAATGCCGGAATCTTCCCGCCGAGCGCACCCGTGAGTGCCCTTTCCAGCGAGAGCTGGCGGGCCACCATGAGCGTCAATCTGGATGCGAATCTCGTTCTGCTGCGGGAATCCCATCCGCTGCTCAAACTGTCCCCGGCCGGCGCGCGAGTGGTGATCATTGGATCGAAGAATGTGCCCGCGCCCGGCCCCGGCGCAGCCGCCTACTCGGCATCGAAAGCCGCTTTGCAGCAGCTTGCACGCGTGGTTGCGCTCGAGTGGGGCGGGGATCGCATCCGGGTGAATACCATCCATCCCAACGCCGTCTTCGATACGGGCATCTGGACGCCGGAGGTCATTGCCGCCCGTGCCGCCTCCTATGGGATGAGCGTCGAGGAGTACACGACCCACAACGTGCTCAAGGTGCAGGTGACGAGCCGGGACGTCGCCGAGCTCGCCGCGGAGCTCTGCGGTCCGATTTTCGCGAAAACCACCGGCGCGCAGATTCCCGTGGATGGGGGCAACGTCAGAGTCATCTAGCCGAAGTCGAACTCTCGACCCGGAGTCCTCGCATGCCGATCCACGAGCGCGATCCCTGGCGTCGCGCTTACTTTGCCGATACGAGTTGTCCGCCGGATGTTCACATTCCGACCGACGACGCCGACGCCTGGCGCTGGTATCCCGAGCAGCGCTGGATCTACAACAAGCTGCTCATCGCCCAATCGCAGGGGATCGAATGCGCGCCGCACGGCATCGATCCGCCGCAATATCCCGTGTTCAGCAAGCCGGTGATCAACCTGGAGGGGATGGGCATCGGCTCGCGGGTGCTGAGAAGCCCGCGGGAGTACGAGGAGCACCTGAGCGCCGGGCACATGTGGATGAGCCTGCTGAGCGGTGAGCACGTGAGCAGCGATGCCGCGGTCATCGGGGGCAAGGTGCATGACATCCGCCATGCAAGGGGTCTTTCCCTGCCAGGCGGCCTGTTCGATTACTGGATCATCGAAGCCGATCCCAGGCCGGCGCTCGAGAAGTACCTCGGCCGCTGGATCGAAACGCATCTCGCAAGCTACACCGGAATGGTGAACCTCGAGTCGATCGGAGGCCGCATCATCGAAGTGCACTTGAGGGTAACCGACCAGTGGCCCGATCTCTATGGGCCGCACTGGCTCGACGCCGTCGTCGCGCTCTACTCGAGGTCGACCTGGGGGTCTGCCGCCGCGATCCGGCGGCGCGGCTACAGCATTGCGCTCTTCGGGCCGCACGGGCGCACCTACTTGCCACCGGATGAGCGCGAGGTCCGCGAGCTGCGTGACGAGGCGAAGATCAGCAGCGTCCAGATCACCTTTCACCCCGACCGCCCGGCCTCGAGCCACTCCATGCCGCCGGGTGGCTTTCGGCTCGCAGTCATCAACGCCTGGGACCTTGCGGTGGGGCAGCGGGCGCGCGATCGCCTGCGGGACCTCTTCGGTCTGGTGCGCACAGGGAGCGAGTGACCGCGTGTCGATCCGGATCCCTGATCTCGCACGAGCACAGCCTCGATTTGAGCCGTTCGGGACGATGGCGTAGATTCCTGCCGGAGCGCTCACTGGAGGGGTGCTCGAGTGGCCTCATCACGCGGCTTAAATTTGCAGGGGGGCGCAAAATGAAAGATTTCACGATCACCGGTGGCGGCGGTGTTCGGCTTCATGCGGTCGAAGCGGGCAACACCCGCGGCAAGCCCATCGTCTTCATCCATGGTCTGTCGCAGAGCGTGCTCAGCTGGATCCGGCAATTCAACTCGCCGTTGGCCGATACTTTCCGGCTCGTGGCCTTGGATTTGCGAGGCCACGGACTCTCCGAAAGGCCTCTGGATGGCTATGCAGATTCACGGCTGTGGGCCGATGATGTGCACGCACTCATCAAGGCGCTTGATCTCGATCATCCGATTCTCTGCGGCTGGTCCTACGGTCCGCTGGTGATTCTCGATTACCTCCGGCACTATGGAGAGGACGACATCAGCGGCGTCAACTTCGTCGGTGGCGTTACCAAGCTCGGCAGTGAGGAGGCGGCTTCGGTTCTGACGCCGGAGTTTGTGGGCTTGATTCCGGGCTTCTTCTCCTCCGATGTAGAGGAAAGCGTGCGCAGTCTCAGCTCGTTGCTGCGCCTGTGTTTTGCCGAGGAGCTTGCTGCCGAAGACCTCTACCGGATGCTCGGCTACAGCGTCAGCGTGCCTCCCCGTGTTCGCCAGGCGCTGTTCTCGCGCGCATTCGACAATGACGATCTGCTGCCGCGACTTCGCAAGCCCGTGTTGATCACACACGGCAATCGTGACGCCGTCGTCAAGCCCGCGGTCATCGAGCAACAGTTCTCGCGCATCCGCAACGCGAAGATCGAGAGGATGGCGGCCGGCCATGCCTGCTTCTGGGACGACTCCGCATCCTACAATGCGTCTTTGCGCAAGTTCGCGGACGGTCGCTAGAGTTCGGCCGCAGAACGATTCAGTCAGGAGTAGATCCCCAGGGAAAGCCCGCTCAATTATTCAGCGTGAGAGCAGCGCGCAGCGCTGGGCTTTTCAGCAGGTTGTTCGCAGCGTCGATCAGCGAATCGGACAATACCTGTTGGTAATTGTCGAGATGGTAGGATCGGCCGAAGGTCTCATTGGCACCCCATGCGGTGCCACGCCAGAGCACCTTTCCGGTGCGGTCGCTCACGGTGACATTGAGTACAACGCTGCCCGAGTAGGTATCCTTCTCGTTGACGAAGAACTTGCTCACCTCGCCGGAAATCACCCGATCGGCATTCGCTCCTCCTGCAGGATAGCCGGCCTGAGCGAACAGCTGCTCGAGATGTCCGGTGACGAAATCTCCTACCGGATCGGCGGTGGTCACCGGCCTCGGGGTGGCTTGCTCGTGGTTTTCGCCAACGAGTCTGGGATCGGATGCGGTGTCGCTGAAGGTTTCGAACCGGACTGTCGCCGGCGTGCCGCCTTGCGTGACGCCCAGATCGAGTGTCTTGGTCGGAGTCCACGCCAATGGCTGATTCAAGAGCGAGGTTTGCTGGGCGCACCCACCCAGGACCATCAACGCCAGGGACAAGACGAGCGGTGTGGGCGATCTGGCGGCGAGAGACAATCCAGGCATCGGTACCTCCGCAAGGCGCAGTGCAAGCGTGAGCTTGTACGGTAGCATAACTCGGATTCGAGTGAGGTTCACGCGCGCCAGGGAACAGAGGCTGCCGGTTGGGGTTTCGGCTTGAGGGAGATCGGGCCAGCAGCCCAGGCGTCAGCTTCGTAACCACAACGGCATCATGAAGGAGCAGAAAGTGGAAAAGGCACGCGGCCGATCTGCCGAACAGCCCAGCGATATCCCGGCGCGAGGATGGTGGGACATCGCCTCGCGGGTCGGCAAGCGCCTCGGTCCCGACAACGTCTCGCTCGTTTCGGGCGGGCTTGCCATGTACACCCTTCTCGCGGTGTTTCCCGCCCTCGGTGCGTTGGTGTCGATTTACGGCATGTTTGCCACGCCGGCCGATGCGATCCGCAACATGAAGAGCTTTTCCGGCGTGATGCCCCCGGGCACCTGGAACATCTTCAATCAGCAGCTTCAGACGCTCTTTCGGCAGAACCACGGCATGCTGACCACAGGCGCGGTCGTCGGAGTCGTGCTCTCACTGTGGAGTGCGAGCTCGGCGATGAGCGCGCTCATGAGCGCGACCAACATCGCATATGCGGAGCGGGAAAAGCGCGGATTCGTATGGTTCACGCTGCTCGCCATACTGTTCACCGCGGGCGCCGTGGTTGGATTTCTGATCATGCTGACGCTCGGGGTGATCGTTCCGGCCGCGCTGCAGAGGCTGGGGACAAGTCAGCCTCTCGAGATCGTGGTCGCCGTCGTGCGCTTTGCCCTGCTCTGGGCAATGGCGGTGCTCGGGCTGGCCGTCATCTATCGATACGCGCCTGCGCGAGAGCGAGCTCGCTGGCGTTGGGTCACGTGGGGCTCGGCCATTGCCGCGACGCTGTGGATCATCGCCAGCGGACTGTTCGCGTTCTACGTACAGAAGTTCGCAAGCTACGGCAAGACCTACGGGCCGCTGGGGGACTTCGTCGTGCTGTTGATGTGGTTCTACATCTCAGGTTTCATCGTCGTTCTCGGGGCCGAGATAAACGCCGAGGCGGAGCGTCAGACCCGGAAGGACACCACCGTGCGCGGGGGCGCGCCCATGGGAGAGCGGGGCGCGTTCGCCGCTGATACGGTCGGTCCCGCCGCGGGACAAAGTGCAAGCGGGCAAGGAGCCGAGCAATCCACAGAGGGCCGAAACAAGTTGAGTGGAAAATGATGCAGCAGGGCTGCCGTCGCGTTCTCAGTCAGCCATCGGCGGAGGAATGCTGCCGGACCCATGGCCCGCCGCGGCCTCGTAGATAACAGTATGCGCACCAGGCGGCTCGATCGGGGGGGCATTCAGGGATATAGAGCAACAGCTCGCGATCGTGTTCGAGCCCGTAACCACCCTCTGTGAACCGGAGCAGGCGAAATCGCTGTCCCGCCGCGCACATCGACTCGTTGAAGTCGTCGATCCCGGAGATCGCGCGAAGCTCCCTGCCAGCCTCAAAGACAGCTCGCCGCGCTTTCCCCTGCTCGGCGAGACTCTGAATCCGCTCGCGCAAGGCAGCAAAGCGCTTTTCCGCGACATGGTCGAAGAGCGGGTCATCCTGCTCGAAGGTCGTGAAATCGAGCGCATACCAGTCGTCCTTGGACAAGTGTTTCTCCGCCAACGGGAAAAAACGCTCTTCCTCGAGTCGTATATGCTGCCGATAGTGCCGGGTGAAATCTCGGAGCACTTCTCGCGGGTTCGACTCCCCGGCTTGCGGCTCCTCGCGCGCCCGACGCACGGTGTCGGCGAATGCCCGCGCAAGCTCGTGCAGCCGATGGTGATCCGTCACCAGATCGCGAAGACTCGCGCACGAGCCTGGGTCGCGCTTGGCCAATAGCTCGTAAACGAGGTCTTCCTTCGGGTGATGGCATCGATCCGGATAGTCGCAGAAGTATTCGGAGGCCAAGCGCAACAGTTCCTCGTCCATCGGCTCGCCCGCATCGGCAAGCGCCGCCTGCTCCTCGATCAGTCCGAGCAACCTGCTCAGGTTTCCATGCTCGAGGCGCAGCAGAAACAGTGTATCTCGCATCTCAACATCGGCCTGGCGGAATTCTCGACAGGCAAGATGACAATTACGGGTGTGCGCCGCAATGAGGATCACTACCTACCCATTGCGACGGCGCGAGGTTGCAGAGGCAAGCCGCTCGTGGCGGCACCGGACCTTGCAAGCGGCCGGTGCTGCAAGCGGTGTGGACTACTGTCCGAGAGCGGCATATGCTTCGGCTTATGTCAAACGCATCCAACTCGGACAGGCCGGTAAACCGATTGGCGCGAACGATTTGATGTTTGCCGCCCAGACTCCAGTGCTTGGCTTGCGGTTGTTCACCGCTTTCCTGATGCTGATGCTCGCCGCGCCGTCGGCGTTCGCGGCGGCCGCCGAAGGTCCCGCACGGGAATTGGGCATACCTTTCATCGGCACACCCGGCTCACTGGATGCGATCACGGACGTACCCGGGGTGGAGGTCGGCGAAGTCACCTTGATCAAGGACCTTCCCGGCGGCCACAAGGTACGCACCGGCGTCACGGCGATCCTGCCGCGTGGCCAGGGCAGCCTGGATACCCCCACATTCGCGGGTTGGTACGCCCTGAACGGCAACGGCGAGATGACCGGTACGACGTGGGTGCAGACGTCAGGGACGTTGGAAGGACCGGTGATGCTGACCAATACCCATAGCGTCGGCGTGGTGCGCGATGGGGAGATCAGGTACCGCGTGCAGGTCGCGCCTCCCGATTCCACAGGCTACTGGTGGTCTTTGCCGGTGGTCGCCGAGACCTGGGATGGTTACCTCAACGACATTAACGGCTTCCATGTGACCGAAGCGGACGCGATTCGAGCGTTGCGCGAGGCAAAGGGCGGTCCGGTGGGCGAAGGCAATGTCGGGGGTGGCACCGGGATGATCTGCTTTGAATTCAAGTGCGGTACCGGCACGGCCTCCCGGGTGGTGAGCATCGGTGGCCACCTCTATACGGTAGGGGTGCTTGTGCAAGCTAACTACGGTATGCGCAAGGACCTGCTTATCGCCGGCGTCCCGGCCGGCCAATACCTGCGCGCCGACCGTGTCTTCGGGACGCTCGACCCTGTCGCCCGCGCAAGAGACACTGCCTCCTGCATCGTCGTCGTCGCAACCAATGCACCCCTGCTGCCGGTACAGCTGAAGCGCCTCGCCATGCGCGCGGGTCTCGGACTCGCCCGCACCGGTACCTCTGCCGACAACGGCGACGGTGACATCTTCATCGCATTCTCGACCGCCAACGCCGCTGCCCTGCACGACCGCACGCTGCAGCAGGCTACCTTCATCGGCAACGATCATCTCGACCCGCTGTTTCACGCCACGGTCCTCTCGACCGAGGAGGCCGTCGACAACGCCATGATCGCGGCAGGCGACATGTGCGGTGAGGACGGGCACTGCGTCAAAGCGATTCCGCGCGGGAAACTCGTTGAATTGCTGAAACGGTTCGGGCGCTACAAACCACCGCACTGACGCCGTCAGCGTCCCTTGCCCGGTGCCGAGGCGCGCGGTCCATTTGCCTCTGGCTCGAGGCTCTGAACGCCTATTCCGAAGTGGTAGACGAGCTTGCCGCCTAGCCATCCGCCGATGGCCATGGCGAGCCAGCCCGCTGCCGCAATGGCGGTCGGCCAGATCGTAGCGGGGGTTTGCGGCGGAAACTTCCGCAATGCGAGACTCACGAGAAAGGCGAGCCACGCGCCGCACATGCTGAGCATGTGCGCCGCGGCGACATCCTGTGCGGGCGCTGCGCGCGCAAGGGTCGTGAACTCGAGCCAGCCGGTGAGAATGGCCGCAGCGCCCGCGAGATCTCCGAGTGCCTGACCGTAGAAGCTCAGCGTCCAAAATACCGGAGCTCGCCAGATCCAGCCTCCCGCGTCTGCCGCCAAGGCGAGCGTCCAGAGTGCGACCGGAAAATGGACCACCATCGGGTGGATCGGGTGTCCGGCAACCCGGATTTTCATCCCAACGCTCAGGGCGCGAACAGCCAGACGGCCGCAATCAGAGTGGCGAAACCGGCGATTCCGAGCAGAGCGTGTCCGACAACGAGCCCGTCGGGCAGCGCGCGGCGGCGCAGGTGGAAGCTCACCAGAGTGAAACCCCCGAGAGCCGCCAGCAGGAGAATACCGAGAGCTGTCTGGCTGGCGACGGAGGCAGCCCTGATCACCCCCAGTATGAGCACGACCAGACCCGATGCGGCGAACAATCCGTGGAACGCGGCGAGCAGGGCGCGTGGCGCAGTACGGGTACGAAAGTGAACGGTGGCCATGGTAAAGCCGAAGAGCGCGGCGATGGCGAATAAGGCGACTGCAGCGATCAGCATGACGGACTCCCCCGAGAAGGCGGTGCGTAGAAGAGAGATGTCACGAGACGCGGGGACGTTCCCGGACCCGCTGCCGCAATCGCGTGCTCATCCCTCAGGTCCCACGGCGAGAGCTCCGGTGGACTCGTGCTCCCCTGGACTGGTACCGGCGCGGGCTCGTACACTGAACTGCGTCAGCCAACCTGCGCCCGGCGTGCACCAGGGGCCACGATGAAACACTCAACGGTATTCTCTCTCGTATGTCTCCTCAGCGCCGCCGTGCTGCTTTCGGCCTGCTCGGTTATCCAAACGATGGAGTGGCAGAAAACCACCCGCCACGCTCTCCTCGACGCCAACGCGGGCAAGCCCGTCAGTCATATCACCTACGTTGATGTGCGCCCCGGGACGGGAACGACGATCTCCGCAAATCAACTCGTTACATGGACCGACTTCACACAAACTCACGCTTATCTCATTACGGTCGGCAAGGGGTGCCCCGACCTGTATCTGAACGGAGCTTACGTGACCTCGACGGGTGATCAGGTTTGGGCGCATGCGGATCACGTCATCGCGGCGGGACTGTTTCGGTGCGACATCGAGACGATTCAGCCGGTCGAATGGCTGAAGGTGCAGCGTGACCTCGGGCGACTGTCGAGGGAGGGTCAGTACCCCTCGCGGAGCGACGCCAGCCTCCGGGGCGGCTGATCCTCGAGCGCGATCGTTTGCCGCGCGCGCTTTGATGATCCATCGACATGTGGTGCACATGCGAGTATAGTGGTGCACATGGCGAAAATGATCCAGATCCGGCATGTCCCGGATGCGCTTCACCGGCAGTTGAAAGCCCGCGCCGCAATGGCGGGTCTATCGCTTTCGGATTTCCTGGTCAGGGAGGTTCAGAAGATTGCCGAACAGCCGACTCCTGAGGAGATGATCGAGCGGCTAAAGCAGCGGGAGCCCTATCGAGGCAAGCTGTCTCCGACCCAGGTGCTGCGCGAGGAGCGCGACGCGAGTTGATCGTGCTCGACGCGTCCGCTGCCGTCGAGCTGATCCTTCGGACGCCGCGGGCAGAGCGCATCGCTGCCCGCGCACTACATCCATCGGAGCGTTTGCATGCGCCACATTTGATCGACGTCGAGGTCCTGCAGGTAATGAGGCGCTTGGTGCAGGCGAAGGAGATTACTGCAGCGCGTGCGGGAGTTGCACTCAGGGACTTCGGGCAGCTGGTCATCGAGCGGCATGCGCACCGACTGCTTTCTCATCGGGTATGGGGCATGCGCGGCTCACTGTCGGCGTACGATGCCGCGTACGTCGCCCTAGCCGAGGCGCTTGCGGCACCGATGCTGACGTGCGACGACAAGCTTGCGCGAGCGCATGGGCATTCGGCACAAATTGAAGTTGTTCCCATCGACTCGTAAGCTCAGATGCGCGTGTTGGTGGCGGCTGTACCTCTCGACGTTGGCCGCGCGGGAAGCGGCCCAGAAGCGGCCGTCCGCTAGATGGCTCTAAACTTCCGAATGCGAACTGAAGAGTCATGTGCAATGCTCCCCTCCGAGAGGCCCGGTCACTTCAGATAGTTTCCATGGAAACTATCTCGCAGCGGCGTCTAGCGGTACTCTCCATTGCGGAACCGATCGCCGACACCCGTACTGGCCCCTAGGAGCCCGTCCGAGTAATGGATTCGATACACTCGCGAGCAGGGTCTGTGGGGTTAAAAGGCATGGCGAAGACCTTTCGTGAGTGGAACGTAGAGCAGCGCTGGCTGCTGCCGCCGTCGGTGATGGACTTCGTGCCGC
>DATFCZ010000004.1:0-2960 GCA_035252605.1 Steroidobacteraceae bacterium | reverse complement strand
CTCGTGAGGGCGCTGGTGACGGGCGCGACGGGCTTCGTCGGCGCCGCGGTGGGCAGGGCGCTCCTCGGCGAAGGCTGGCAGGTGCGCGCCCTGGTGCGCGTCGGGTCGGATCGCCGCAATATCCGCTCGCTCGCGCTCGAGCCGATCGTGGGCGATCTGACCGACGCCGCCTCCCTCGAGCGCGCGCTCGAGGGATGTGAAGCCGTCTTTCACGTGGCGGCGGACTACCGGCTGTGGGCGCCCGATCCCCGGCAGCTCTACCGCACCAACCTCGAAGGGACCGGCAATCTCCTCGATGCGGCACGGCGCGCCGGAGTACGGCGCATCATCTACACGAGCAGTGTGGCGACGGTCGGATTGCCGCCCGATGGCCGAGCGGGCACGGAGGACACTCCGGTGGCTCTCACCGACATGATCGGTCACTACAAGCGCTCGAAGTTCCTGGCCGAGGAGCGGGCCCGTGAGGCGGCGGCGGCCGGCGCGCCGGTGGTGATCGTCAATCCATCGACACCCATCGGGCCGGGCGATGTGAAACCGACCCCCACCGGCCAAATCGTGCTCGATGCCGCCCGCGGCCGCACGCCCGCCTACGTCGACACGGGACTCAACATCGTGCATGTCGATGACGTCGCCGCAGGCCACTTGCTCGCCTTCCATCGGGGCCGCATCGGCGAGCGTTATATCCTGGGCGGTGAGGATATGACGCTCAAGCAGGTGCTGACCCTCATTGCGCAGCTCGTCGGCCGGAGCCCGCCGCGTATCCGGCTGCCGCATGCGGCCGTGCTGCCGGTGGCTCACGTCGCGCAGCTCTACGCGCGGCTCACCGGCCGTCCGACCCGTATCACCGTGGAAGGCGTGCGCATGTCGCGCAAGCGCATGTTCTTCTCGAGCGAGAAGGCCGTGCGCGAGCTCGGCTACCGCTCGCGCCCGCCCGCGGAGGCCTTTGCCGACGCGCTACGTTGGTTCGAAGAGAACGGCTACCTTTCCAGGCCGCCGGCGAAGAGCAAGTGATGAAGCGGCCCCGAGCCGCCCTCAACAGCGAGTGACGAAGCGGCCCGAGGCCGCCCTCGGGCCGCGGGACGAATAGCATGAAGGGCTGGCCGCGCGAAGCGGCAGGATGCCGCCTTCGCGCCAATCTAAAAAGGATAGCTGATGCCGGTGAACACCGCGACGCCCTCGTGGCCCTTGCCGATGTCGACATAGCCGACGACCGAAGGCGCGGCGATGCCGCGAAAGCCGACACCGAACACGTTGTGCAGGTGATGGATCGGAAAGTTGCCGGCGCTATGAAAGACCTGCCCCGTGTCGAAGAACGGCGCGACCTGAATGTCGATGTGCGTGCCGAGCGAGTTGATCGAGAGCACATTCTCGCGCAGTTCGAGGTTGGCGGAGAAGGAGTCGCGGTCGTAGAAGCGCGAGGTGCCATAGCCGCGCAGCGTCTGTGAATCGCCGATGATGCTCTCATCGCCTCCGATGCTGCTCAATGCCCAGAAGGGCACGCGGTGGGCGGTCGGCTCGTACCGCAGGTCGATGTGGCTGGCCACCACGAGCGAGGGGAACGGGGACCAGTAGAACCGCGCATCGCCCCCGGCTTCGGTGAACAGCGAATCATCGAGCGCGACGTTGCGGCTCGCGACCCCGCCATAGAGCACAACTTCCATGCCGCGAGTCGGAATGGTGATGTCGTCGCGGGTATCGTAGATGAGCGCGATGCGATCGAGCAGCTCGTGGGTGGTGCCGATGCCGATGATGTCCGCGAACCGCTCCGTGATCGGCGGCACGCCTTTGAGGTCTCCCGCCAACACCTTGACCTTCTTGGCGGCAAACGTGTAGGCGAGCTGCCAGGCATGGGTGATATTCCACCCGAGCGTCGCGGTGACGCCGAGCTGCTGGTCCGTGTACACGGTCTGGTTGATCTTCACCGAGTTGTTGCCGATGCCGTAGAAGCGCGGCGTGCCGCTGCGATCATAAAGGCCCTCGACCGTGAGCGAGAAGGGCGTCTCGCGCAGCAGCCCCGTCTGGAAGAGCGCATCGAAGGTGCTCTCGATGTGCTGCTCGCCGCCGCCGACGATCGACCACTGCGTATCCTTGGACGGAAACGCGAGAATCCGCCCGTGCGCGCCCCAGCCGAAATAGGGGTTGTGCATGACGTCCGGCGCGATGATGTCGATGATCTCGCTTCTGGAATTGGTCACCAGCATGGTCGGAATGATCCCGAGTGTGGTGCCGTTGTTGGGGTCGACCGCGGTGAGCGGCACCGGCAGCACCGGCCAGGTGGCGGGGTTCAGCCAGTTGACCTTGCGGTGAGGCTTCACCGTCTTTACTTTCGTCGGCGCCGGTATGGGGCCGGTGATCGCGGCCTGTTGCGCGGGCGTGGTGGCGGATGCGGCGGCGCCGGTCCCCGGCGGCACGGCGGCATTCGCCAGGGCGAGCGCCGCCGATGCGATCAGCCCGAACGCTGCGCGGGTGAGGGGCCTTGGGCTATGCTTTGACAAGCGGCAGCCCGCGCGTGAGTTTCGAGACAATCGCACGCTCTCCACGGCGTCGGGCCGCGGCCTTGAGTTCAATAAAGGAACACAGCATGGCGAAGCAGGTCAGCCCGATTATATCGGCCTTGCGCGCCCGGCCGCATGCCCGACGTGGTGCGCCCCATGGCGCAGGTGTCGGTTGACACCGTGACCTTCGCTTACGCCGCTGCAGCGGTTCCTCTCCTCATCTGGCTTTATCTTCTGTTCGCGCGCGGTGGGTTCTGGCGCGTCTCGGAGGCATCGCTGCAACCGCCACCGCCAGCCGCCGCGCCTCGCATCGCGCTCGCCGAGGCGGCCCCGGCGACCGTAATCGCGGTCGTGCCGGCGCGCAACGAGGCCGCTGGCATCGGCAAAGCGGTGAGCTCGCTCCTGATGCAGCGCATGCCCGTGCCGCTGCAGGTGGTCGTAGTCGATGACGGCAGCACGGACGAA
>DATFCZ010000003.1:0-71304 GCA_035252605.1 Steroidobacteraceae bacterium | reverse complement strand
GTGTTCACCTCGGTGGCAGACCTGAAGAGAAAGCTCATGCGCTACATCCGTCAGTACAACAAAGAGCCTCGAACCGTGAAGTGGAAGTACTCCGATC
Source organism: Steroidobacteraceae bacterium (assembly GCA_035252605.1). GTDB lineage: Bacteria > Pseudomonadota > Gammaproteobacteria > Steroidobacterales > Steroidobacteraceae > 13-2-20CM-66-19. The sequence continues at coordinate 71,207 of DATFCZ010000003.1, read as the reverse complement.
CAACGCGCCGCATCACTGCCACATCAGCCGTTACAGTCCACTAGCAGTGGTTGGCGGCGGCATGATTGCACTGATAGCTTCCAGCTTCACGACGCACACTATCGGCCTAATATTGTTGCTAATCGGTGTCTCACTTGGAAGGGTCGCTAGAAGCGATGATCCGATGAAGCAGGTGGCCGCCCGCTCTGCGGCGTCCGACCGCCCAGGCCCAATACTATGGACTGTCGCCGTAGCCCTAACGTTGGCAACGATTATTGCTCTTCACTACTTATATCAGGATGCGCTCCACGGTTATCGCCAAGTGTTGCCGGTGTATGCGTTTGCGGCTGTCGCACTGACTTGCGGATTGGCCTGGGCTGCCTTAGTAGCGAGACTTGTGCAATGAGTCCATCGGAATACGGCGATAACCGGACCTTCGAGGTGCTGGCTGGATTTCTCCCTACCGGACACTCAGGACACGCTCACAATTGTGAACTCGTAAACTGACCCCGCGGCGCGAAGTCACCTCGCGGAGGGTATACAGTGGTTCGCGGTCGGAACCGTGCAGGACGATGAGATTTCTATGACAGAAAGAACGACGATTGCCGAGTCATTACCGAAAACTGCCGTCGTCCGCGTCTCGCGCGCCAGCTACGACCCGAGCCGGTTCGCTGAGGTCGACGCCGCGAGCAAGAAGACCTCGGAGTACATAATCCCGGCCATCAGACGACTGCCGGGGCTCCTTCGGTTTTATGCGGGTGTCTCGCCGAAGGGCTCGATCGTGCAAGTTAGTATCTGGGACACCGACGAGCATGCGGCACAGTTGGACCGACTGAAGGAGATGGTCGTCGACGGCCGCAGGGATATGGAGGCGGTCGGTGTCACGTTCACGCCCATTTTCAACTACCCGATCGACTGGACCTGGACCGTCTGAGCTGGAGTCTAGTTGCTGTCTCGGTGCGCCGGACGACGGTGGCTTACTCAGGAGTATCCGTCCCGACGGCATCCCTCCCGCTCGGCGGCTGCGAGGCGGCAGAAGCGGGGAAGCTTACGCTGGGCCCGAGCTTGGTGACGCCTTGACGGTCGGTCGCGGGGGACGGTTGCAGGCAACGCCGACTGAGACTCTGAGCAGCAGGATAATTGAGTAGGCCGAATATCAATGCCAAATCATACTGTGACTTGGTGCCGTATGAGTGGGCTTCTGAATGAGAGAGTCCGGCCATAAGCCGCCGGTTAGGCGGCGCTGTCGAGTTTCTACATAGCCGCCATTGGCTTGCGCCACAGTGGCGCATTGGCGGCCATGGCGGTCTGTACGATACGATGGCCCATCAGGGGGGCAGTAACGCTGAGTCGTCTTTTTCCGATCCGCACCAGAACGCATAAGAATACGGGCAAGAGATGACAGAGCCGTCCCGCGCGGTGTTTCTGAGCTATGCCTCCGAGGATGCGGAGGCCGCCGAACGCCTTGCGGATGCTCTCCGGGCCGCCGGGATCGAGGTCTGGTTCGATCGCAACGCCCTGCGCGGCGGGGACGAGTGGGATCGGAAGATCCGGCGCGAGATTAAGGACTGTGCGCTCTTCGTGCCCCTGATCTCGGCGAACTCCGAGGCGCGCCACGAGGGCTACTTCCGCTTGGAGTGGGATCTGGCCGACCAGAGAAGTCACATGATCGCTCGTGGCCGACCCTTCCTCGTGCCGGTGGGCCTCGATCAGACGCGCGCAGAGGATGCCGGAGTCCCGGATTCGTTCCAGCGGGTGCAGTGGACATGGTTATCCGGCGGAGCGACGCAGCGTGAGTTCATCGAGCGGATCGCTCGGCTGCTTTCCGCCTCGCAAGCGCGAGCCCCGACCGCGAATGCCGCGCACGCTGCACCAGGCACAGAATCGCCCGCTCCGACCGCAAGTGCATCTCGAGCATCGTCGCCCCCGCCTCAGGATCCGATTCCGGCGAGGCACTTGTGGAAGTTCTGGGGGGTGGCTGGCGCCATCGCGCTGTTGGTTGTGCTCGGCCTCGGTTACTTTGCGTTGGGCGAGAGGCATTCGCCTGCCGCGGCGGTGGGGATCACGGCGCCGGTGACCGCGGCGGCCCCTATCGCCTTCAACTCCATCGCGGTGCTGCCGCTCGAGAACTTGAGCCGTGATCCCGATCAGCAGTACTTCTCGGATGGCCTTTCCGAGAGCCTGATTACGGCGCTCGCCCAGATCCCGCAGCTCAAGGTGATAGGCAAGAGTTCCTCGTTCTTGTTCCGGGACTCGAAGGAAAGCAGCCATCGGATCGGCGAGAGGCTCGGTGTTGCCCACCTGCTGGTCGGCAGTGTCGAGCGCTTCGGTGATCAGATCCGGGTGTCGGCCGAGCTCATCAATACCGCCGATGGCGCCACGGTCTGGTCGCAGCAGTACGACCGGGCGTACAAAGATCTTTTTGCGCTTCAGGATGAGATCACGCACGCGGTGGCAGAAGCGCTGAGAGCAAAGCTCCTGCCGGGGGAATCGGCCGCGACGCAGGACGAGCGGCCCCCGAGCGGGAGCATCCCAGCCTACAACGCGCTGCTCCAGGGACGGTTCTACTTCGATCGCGTGACCGAGAGCGACTTGCGCAAAGCGATCGACTTCTTCACCGAGGCGACGCGGATCGATCCTAAGTATGCGCTGGCCTGGGCTGAATTGGGCCGCACCTCGAGTGGCCTGGCTGGAGAATTTCTGGATGGGGCACCGGCGCGCGAGGCCAATGCCAGGGCGCGCGCGGCCACCGACAAGGCGCTCGCTCTCGATCCGCAGCTAGCGTTCGCGCACGCGGCGCGCGGCTATGTGCTGATTACCGCCGACTTCAACTGGCGCGGAGCGGAGGCAGAGTACCGTAGGGCTGAGCAATTGGCACCCGAGGATCCTCAGATACAATTCCAACTGGGGACCATGTACGCCACACTCGGCCGAGTGCCGGAGGCCATTGCACTGACTCGACGCGCCCTCGGCGCCGATCCCTTGCGCGCAAACTGGTACAACTGGCTGGCCACGTACTTATCCGCAGGCCACCGTCTCGAAGAGGCGGAGCAGGCCATCCGCAAAGCGATCGAGCTGCAGCCGACAGCCGCCAGCAGTCACGAGAATCTGACGATCATCCTGATCCAGCGGGGTGAGGCTGCTGCGGCACTGGCAGCGGCGCAGCAGGAACCGGCAGGCGTGTGGCAGGACGTGGCCCTCACTCTCGCGCGGCAGGTCGGTCCCGACCGCAGCGCCGCCGATGCAGCACTCAAGACGCTGATAGAGAAGGATTCGGGAGGTGCGCCCTACCAGATCGCAGAAGTCTACGCGCTGCGCGGCGACGCCAACGCGACCTTTCACTGGCTCAATCGAGCCTGGAGCAGCCGCGATCCCGGTCTCCAGTATCTTCTTTTTGACCCGTTGATCCTGCGCTACAAGAGCGATCCGCGCTTCGCCGCGTTCTGCCGCAAGGTGGGACTGCCTGTGCCAGGAGAGACGTGAGCGCGCGCAGCGGCGTGACCCTGTGGCGACGAGCGTCCGCTCCCTGTCATCGGAACGGCAGCTATCGGGAATAAGGAGGGGTGCTTCGGGCACTTACGTGCCGTTCAGTCGATTGCAGCCTGCGCTAGGTGCTCCGGGCGCGCCTCATCGTTTCGTACGCCGCCAGCATTGCGCACGTTTTCGGCACCTATACGGTTGCCGATAGCTCGATCGCGCCAGCGACTCTCTCTACCAGCGTTCTACTTCCGTGCCCTGGGTTTGCTACTTTACGGGTCCGGACGAGGTGCCTACTCTCGAGCAGCGCGACATCCCGCCTGACGGCCGAAGGATCGCGCGAGAGGGCAGCGGCGAGCGCGAAGATCGCAACCGTTCTTCCATCGATCTCCTTCAATATGCGGACACGAGCCGGCGTAATCACTTCCAGGAAGTCAGCCGGATCCTCGAACGATACGGTCAGTCCCGGCTCCAGCTTCTCTCCGCGATCGAGCCGCCGAGCCTTCACCCGCATGCGGGAGAAAAAGCGATCCATCGACTCGACTCCGATGCGAGTCTTGGCGATCGGGCTAGCCTTTCCGGCTTTCGAGGTACTCGCGGACTTCCGCTTCGAAACGCTTTTCGATGCTTTCATATGATTCGAACTCAACAGTTTCGACCTTCCCCTCACAATGGCGATGGTGGTGTCCATGCGCGTTGTCATAGCCGAGAATCCTGCCGCTGTCGACGCCGCTCCTGTGGGTATCGATCAGCGCCAGCGAATACCTCAGCAGACGGCCACCGCGCGAGTAGTCAGTCTGGATTCTCACCACCACGCCGCCTTTGCGGCCCTTGGGGTAGAACTCGTCGCGGCTCGAGCGTGCAGGATCAAGCTCGTCCTCGGAAGCAGGCTTGCGCCGCGCCATTGAGTCAGCATACCAGGAAGGATGCTAAATGTCCTATCTGACAGAGCCTGCGGTCCGGGCAGCGGCGATCTGATAAATTCGCAGAAATCCCGCAGAAATACGCTAATATGCTTTTGAAGAGTACAGGATAAGTAATTGGAATTAAACAGAAAAATAAGCGTGGCTCCGATGATGGACTGGACCGACCGTCACTGCAGGTACTTCCTGCGCGGCTTCTCTCCGGGAGTGCTCCTTTATACCGAGATGATCACCGCGGCCGCCATCCTGCGCGGCGATGCGCGGCGCCTTCTCGCCCACGATCCCGAGGAGCATCCGGTCGCGCTGCAGCTCGGGGGGAGCGACCCGCGGGAGCTTGCAGCCGCGGCGAGGGCAGGGGAGCAGGCGGGATATGACGAGATCAACTTGAACTGCGGCTGTCCGAGCGATCGCGTCGCGAGCGGCGCGTTCGGGGCCTGTCTGATGCAGGAGCCGGCGCGGGTTGCGCAATGCGTGGCGGCGATGCGCGCGGCAGTCAGGATCCCGGTGACGGTGAAGATGCGCATCGGAGTGGTGCGTGGCAACTCCGAGCAGACCCGGGCCGCGCTCTCGAGGTTCGACGAGGCGGATTTCGAGACGCTGTACGAGTTCGTGAGTCAGGTGAGGAGCGGGGGCTGCGAGGTCGCGATCGTTCATGCACGCAAAGCCGTGTTGGGAGGGTTGTCACCGAAGGACAATCGCGAGGTTCCGCCGCTTCGCTACGATGTCGTGCGCCGCTTGAAGCGGCACTTCACCGGCCTGCCCGTCATCGTCAACGGCGGCTTCCGGACCGCCACGAGCGCCCTCGAGGCGCTCACCTGGTGCGATGGCATCATGCTCGGGCGCGAGGCCTATCACCGGCCGCAGATACTCTCCGAGCTCGAGCGGGCGCTCGATCCGGCGGCTGACTTCGAGCCGCCAACTCACGAGGCGCTGCTCGAGCGAATGGCGGCCTACGCGCAGCGCCAACTCGCGCGGGGCGATCCGCTTGCCGCGATCACCCGCCACATGCTGGGTCTTTACGCCGGTGAGCCGGGCGCGCGCGATTACCGCCGCCTGCTCAGCGAAGGCGCCAGAGTTCCCGGGGCGGGGGCGGACCTCCTGCGGCAGGCCGCGAGCGCGGCCATTCGGGCACGGCAGGGTTTCCAGGCGGCGAAGATGCGAGCGCCGGCTGATCCGTAGCCGGGTTCCAGGCATCTGGTATCATCCCCGCAATGTCGTCGCTTGGCCATCCGCGGCTTGCAAGGGTGGGCGGCGGGTTGCGCACTCTCAATGGGTAAGGACATCGAACTCGCCATACTCTTCGCCGACGTCGTCGGCTCGACTCGGCTCTATGAGCTGATGGGAGATCTGCGCGCGCGCGACATGGTCTCCACCTGCATCGATGTCATGCGCAGCGCCACCGAGCAGCGCCATGGGACGGTCATCAAGACCATGGGCGATGAGGTGATGGCGAGCTTCCCGAGCGCCGACGAGGCCCTGAACGCCGCGGCGCAAATGCAGCAGCAGATCTCGACTCACGCCCAGCTCAAGGTTGAGGGCCAACCGGTGGCGATCCGTATCGGCTGCCATTTCGGCCCCGTGGTGCTCGAGAGTCGCGACGTGTTCGGCTCGACGGTGCACACCGCCAATCGCATGACCAGTCAGGCCAAGGCGGGTCAGATCATCACCACCGCGGCAACCATCGAGCATCTCTCCCCGGAGTGGCGCGCTGCCTGCCGTCTCATCGATACCGCGCCCATCAAGGGTCAGGGCAACGAGGTGCCTCTCTACGAGGTGATCTGGCAGAGCGAGGATGTGACCAGCATGGTGCCCGGTCTCCCCCTCAAGGGGCGGCAGGCGAGCGCGGCGCGGCTTCGCTTGCGCTGGCTCGACCGCGAGGTGGTCGTCGATGACCACCACCCGAGCGTCACCATCGGGCGCGCGGAAGACAACGATCTCGTCGTCAAGGGAAATCTCATCTCGCGGCTGCATGCGCGCATCGAGCTCACGCGCAACAAGCTCGTGCTGATCGATCAGAGCACCAACGGCACCTTCGTGCAGAGCCTGGGCGGGGAGGAGTCCTTCGTCCGTCGCGATAGTCTGCAGCTAAAGGGCGAGGGCATGATCGGCCTCGGACGTCTCCCCGAGGCGGATTCGGCGCAAACGATCCGTTTCGCCTGCGAGAACCTCTAGCGTCCCGGGGGATTCCCGAGCCGGCTCTCGGTCGTCCTGATCTCCGCGAGCAGCTCCGGAGGGAGCCGCGAGCCGTACTTCTCCAGATAGGCCTTGATATCCACCATCTCCTTGCGCCAGAGCGCGGGGTCGACGGACATCAGCGCCCGCAGCGACTGCGCATCGAGCGTTAGGCCCTGCGTGTCGAGGTCCTCGGGCCGCGGCAGGAGTCCAATGCCCGTTTCCACCGCCGGGACCCGGCCGCTGCAGCGATCGAGCATCCACGCGAGCACGCGCAGGTTCTCGCCGAAGCCCGGCCACAGGAACTTGCCCTTGGCGTCGCGCCGGAACCAGTTGACGTGAAAGATCCGCGGCGGACGCGGCAGTTTCGCGCCGACGGCGAGCCAGTGTCGCCAATAGTCGGCGAAGTTGTAGCCGCAGAAAGGCTGCATGGCCATCGGATCGCGGCGGACCACGCCCACCTGGCCCACCGCCGCCGCGGTGGTTTCCGAGGCCACCGAAGCGCCGACGAGCACGCCGTGCTGCCAATCGCGCGCTTCGTAGACGAGCGGCGCCACCTCGCGGCGCCTGCCGCCGAAGACGAGCGCGGAGATCGGCACCCCACGCGGGTCCTCCGCGCGCGGGGAATAGCTGGGATTGCGCCGGGCGGAAACCGTGAAGCGCGAGTTGGGGTGCGCGGCGGGTCCCCTGGAGCGATCGTAGCGGCGGCCCTGCCAGTCCGTGACCGGCACGCCGATCGGCAGGCCTTCCCACCAGGGCTGGTTGTCGGCCGTGAGCGCGACGTTGGTGAAGAGCGTGTCGCGCCGGATCATCTCGTAGGCGTTGCGGTTGGTTTCCGGGTTGGTTCCAGGCACGACTCCGAAATAACCGGCCTCCGGATTGATGGCCCAGAGCCGCCCATCGGGACCCGGATGGAGCCAGGCGATGTCATCGCCGACCGTGAAGACTTTCCAGCCCGGGAGCGAGGCCGGCGGAATGAGCATGGCGAGATTGGTCTTGCCGCAGGCCGAGGGAAAGGCGCATGCGATGTAGTGCGTTTCGCCTTTCGGGCTCTCGAGACCGACGATGAGCATGTGCTCGGCGAGCCATCCCTCGGACCGGGCCTGCCAGCTCGCGATGCGCAGCGCGTGGCACTTCTTGCCGAGAAGAGCGTTGCCGCCGTAGCCGGAACCGAAGCTCTCGATGGCGAGCTCCTCGGGAAAATGCATGATGAAGCGCCGGTTGGGATCGAGCTCCCCGATCGAGTGCAGGCCCCGAACGAAGCGGCCGTCCTTCGCGATGCGCTCGAGCGCCGGCCGTCCGACCCGTGTCATGACCATCATGTTGAGAGCGACGTAGGCGCTGTCAGTGATCTCCACGCCACAACGCGAGAGCGGCGAGTCGATCGGGCCCATGCAGTACGGAATCACGTAGAGAGTCCGTCCGCGCATGCAGCCGGAGAAGAGCTCGCGCGTTTTAGCGTGCGCCTCGCCCGGATCCATCCAGTTGTTGTTGGGTCCGGCATCCTCCCGGGATCGGGTGCAGATGTAGGTCAGGTGCTCGACGCGGGCGACGTCACTCGGGCTCGAGCGGTAGAGGTGGCATCCCGGAAAGTGCTCCGGGTTGAGCTTGATCAGCTCGCCTTCGCGGATCAGCTGGGAGGTGAGATCGCCGTATTCGGCGTCGGTCCCCTCGCACCAGCGCACCCCTGCAGGCTGGGTGAGGGCGCGAACCGACTCCACCCAGTCGGACACCGCGCGCGAGAGTTGGGACAGCGGGCTCAGCAGGGGTGCAGCAGTGGCCATCCTCGGTTCCTCGTGTCGTATGCGGCCCGGCCTTCACCGCAGCCGTTCAGCGCGGGCAACGCGCATGGCAGTATAGCCGCGCTTCCAGCGCGGCCTCATAAAGTACGATAAAACCTTCTCTTTTGTTCCATAATCGCACACCGCAGAACCTTACGGTAATTTCAGGCTCTCGGCGTTCCCCGGCGCGCCTCGCCCGGCGGCAAGCGGATCGGGGAAGCCGACTCCCGGTGCGCCGCGTTGCCTGCATACGGTCTCAGAGCCGTTCCCTGGCGCACCTCGTTTCGCGCAGACGGGTCTCAGAGCCTCTATCATCTCGCAATATGTTGGATCTCGAGGACATCTTCGGGGAGGGAGGACCTCTACAGCGCGCGCTGCCCGGCTTCAACCTCCGCCGTCAACAGGTCCTCATGGCCGAGCGCGTCGCCGCGGCGCTCGCCCGGCGTGAAATCCTGACCGTGGAGGCGGGCACCGGCACGGGCAAAACCTTCGCATATCTCGTACCCGCGCTGCTCTCCGGCAAGCGGGTGCTGCTGTCGACGGGCACACGGACGCTGCAGGATCAACTCTTCGCCAAGGACCTGCCGCTCATCGGCGCCGCTCTCGGCCGGCCGGCGAAAGTGGCCCTCCTCAAGGGCCGGACCAACTACCTTTGCCGTCATCGCCTCGAGCAGACGGGCGACGAGGAGCGGGGAGGCATGCTCGAGCGCATCCGCGCCTGGTCGCGCACCACCCGCAGCGGCGATCTTGCGGAAGTCTCCGGGCTCGGCGACTCTCATCCGGTCTGGGGGCAGGTCACCTCGACCCGCGACAACTGCCTCGGCACGCGTTGTCCGGAGCTTGCCGGCTGTTACGTGGCGCTCGCCCGACGCCAGGCTCTCGATGCCGACATCGTCATCGTCAATCACCACCTGTTGCTCGCGGATCTCGCGCTCAAGGAGGATGGCTTCGGCGACCTTCTCGGGGCGGCCGATGCGATCATTCTCGATGAGGCGCATCAGATTCCCGATCTCGCGGCGCAGTTCTTCGGCGCGCAGGTGAGCAGTCGGCGGATCGAGAGTCTGTTGAACGAGGTGCAGGCCGAGCTCGCAGGAGCGGGCGCGCCGCAGGCGCCCGCTCACGAGCAGGCGCTCGCGGCGATGCGGAACGTGCGCTCCTCGATGGGGCAGCTCTGCGGTGCGCTGCCCGGCCGCGAGGGCACCATCGCCTGGACGGACGCCGAATCGCCGCTTGCCTCAGCGGTGGCCGATCTGACTCGCGCAGTCGCCGGGCTCGCCGAAGCGCTGCGGACCGCGCACGAGCAAGCGACGGCGAGCGTGCTGGTCGATCGGGCGGCCGAGCTTGCGGCGAGCCTCGAGCGCATCTGTGCGGTCGGTGAGATCGAGGGCGCGCGCTCCTTCGAGATCAACGCCCGCGGATTCGCGCTGCGGCTCCTGCCGTTCGATATCGCGGCCCGGTTTCACTCGCTCATCGAGGCGCACGCCTGCTCCTGGGTGTTCACCTCGGCCACACTTTCGCTGGGGGATGACTTCGGTCCCTTCACCAGCCGGTTGGGCCTCGAGGACTGCGCCACGCTCAAGATCGACAGTCCCTTCGATTATCCGCGCCAGAGCCTTCTTTATCTTCCAGCGCACATGCCGCTGCCCGCCTCGCCGCAGTTCCTGCCGGCCGTGATGGATGTGGCGCGCGAGCTGATCGAGGCCTCCAGGGGCGGGGCCTTCGTCCTTTTTACCAGCCATCGGGCGCTCGCCGGTGCGGCCTCACTCTGGCGCGCGCGCCATCCGGGGAGCTCGCACCGTCTGCTCGTGCAAGGCGAGGGGCCGCGCGAGCAGCTGCTGCGCGAGTTCCGGGACGATGGCGGCGCGGTGCTCCTCGGCACGACGAGCTTTTGGGAGGGTGTGGACGTCAAGGGCAACGCGCTCAGACTCGTGATCATCGAGAAGCTGCCGTTTGCGTCCCCCGATGACCCGTTGGTGCGTGCGCGAGTCGAGTATCTCGAGTCGTGCGGCAGGAGCGCTTTCCGCGAATATCAGCTCCCCGAGGCGGCTCTCGCACTGAAGCAGGGTGTGGGCCGGCTGATCCGCAGCGAGGAAGACTTCGGCGTCGTCGCCCTATGCGACCCTCGCCTCACGGCACGCAGTTACGGCAAGGTGTTTCTCGCCGCCCTGCCGCCGATGAGCATCACCCGCGAGCGGGAGGAGGTGCTGGAGTTTCTCTCCCGGCATGCGCCGGCGCCGCGGCGCTTGGATACGGCGCTGTGAGGCTGCTCGCGCTCGATACGGCCACGGAGTGCTGCTCGGCCGCGCTCCTCATCGGCGATCGGCTGCTCGCCCGCGAGGCGGAGCTCGCCCGCGAGCACGCGGAACGGATTCTGCCGATGGTCCACGAGCTTCTCGCGGAGGCGGGCATCGGGCTGCGGGCGCTCGATGCGATTGCCTTCGGACGCGGTCCGGGCTCCTTCACCGGCGTACGCCTCGCCGCGAGCCTCACCCAGGGACTTGCCTTCGGCGCCGACCTCGGGGTGGTTCCGGTCTCCGACCTGCGGGCCCTCGCCCAGCGCGCTTTCGAGGCGGACGCCGCGCTGACGCGCGCGCTGGTATGCAATGATGCGCGCATGCAGGAGGTCTACTGGGCGTGCTTCGAGCGCGACCGCAATGGCCTCGCCGCGGCCCAGGGGCCCGAAGGGGTCGCGCCGCCCGCGAGAGTGCAGCTCCCCTGCGGCTGGCCCGACGCTGCGGGGCTCGGACGCGGATTCGCCGCCTATCCGGTGCTGAGGAGCCTCGCCGGCGTCTCGGTGCGCTCCACCTGGGATCGGCTCCTGCCCCGGGCTGCCGAGGTGGCCCGGCTTGCCGCCCCGGAGCTTGCCGCCGGCCGGCTACTGGGTCCCGAGGCCGCCGTACCGGTTTATCTTCGGGATGATGTCGCACGGCCGGCGCCGTAACATATCGCGCAGGCTGTCATGACTCTGCAACATTCTCCGACTGTAATACCCGCGGGGCGGATAACGTCGGCCATGCACGGGAAACTCATACTGCTGGTGGAGGACGAGCGGGCGATCCGCGACATGATCGCCTTTGGCTTGAAGCGCGCCGGCTACAGCGTGCGGGAGGCGGAGGATGCCCGCTCGGCGCGCGAGGCGCTCGCCGATCGCCTCCCGGACCTCGCGCTGGTCGACTGGATGCTGCCGGACATGAGCGGCCTCGAGCTCACCCGCTCGGTGAAGCGCGACCGGCACACGCGTGATCTGCCCATCATCATGCTGACGGCGCGGGCCGAGGAAGGGGACAAGGTGACGGGGCTCGAGAGCGGCGCCGACGACTACATCACCAAGCCCTTCTCGCCGCGGGAGCTGCTGGCGCGCATCGGCGCGGTGCTGCGCCGGGCCGGCACGGTCGGGCTCGATCAGGTCATCGAGTTCGATGGCCTGAAGCTCGATCAGCAGGGGCAGCGGATCACCGTCAACGGTGAGGCCCTGCCGCTCGCGCGGACCGAATTTCGCATGTTGGAGTTCTTCATGAGCCGCCCGGAGCGTGTCTTCAGCCGCGAGCAGCTGATTGCTCGGCTCTGGGGCAGTGATACCACCGTCGAGGACCGCACCATAGACGTCTGCATCCGAAGGCTGCGGATGGCGCTCGAGCCTTATGGCCTCGATCGCTACATTCAGACCGTGCGCAGCGCGGGCTACCGGTTTTCGAACAAGACGGATTGAGGACGCACCTGCAACCGGCAACTCAGGCGTGGTGGTTTGCGGCCGGCCGGCTGCTCGGGACGATTGCCGCCGGGCTCATCGCCGGCGCATTGCTCGGCAGCATCTGGGGTGGCCTCGCCTGCGCGCTCGCCGCGCATCTCGCCTGGCAGTTGGTCGTGCTCTTTCGGGTGGAATGGTGGCTCCGGCACCGCAGTTACGCCGATCCCCCGGACATCGGTGGCGTCTGGGGGGAGATCATCTCCCAGATCATTCGCCTGCATCGGCGCAAGCGCTTCCACAAGCAGCGCTTCGTGCAGCTCCTGCGCCAGCTCCAGAGCTCGACCGCCGCGTTGCCGAATGGGGTGGTCATTCTCAATCCGCAGCGCGAGATCGTCTGGTTCAACCGGATGGCGGGCAGGCTCCTCGAGCTGCGCCGGACCGTGGATCTCGGCCTGAGGATCGAGAACCTGCTGCGCGAGCCGGAGTTTCAACGCTATCTGGGGCTGCAGGACTACGCCAACCCCGTGATCATCCGCCGCGCGACGCGCGAGGACTGCTATCTCTCGCTGCAGCTCGTGCCGTACGGCGAAGGCCAGCAGCTGCTGCTCGTCTCGGACGTGTCCCGGCAGATGCGCCTGGAGGCCGTACGGCGGGACTTCGTCGCCAACGCCTCACACGAGCTGCGCTCGCCGCTCACGGTGATCTCCGGCTATCTCGAGACGCTGAGCCAGGACCCCGCTCTCGACCGGGAGCTCGCCGGACCGATCGCCGAGATGCGCCGCCAGGCCGAGCGCATGACCGCCATCATCCACGACCTTCTCGAGCTATCCCGCCTCGAGCAGCCGGGAGAGCCCGTGGGAGGCGAGCCGCTCGATGTCGCAGCGCTGCTCGCCTTGCTGCGCAAGGACGTGCTCGCCCGTCCGGTGCACCCGCGGGAGGTGCGGGTGCGCATCGAATCCGATGCCGCGCTCATCGGCGAGGAGGCGGAGATCCACTCCGCATTCTCCAACCTGGTCGATAACGCCGCCAAATACACGCCCGCGGAGGGCTCGATCGAGTTGCGCTGGTGGGTCGATGAGGATGGCGGGCATTTTTCCGTGAGCGATACCGGCATCGGTATCCCGCCCGAGCACATTCCGCGGCTGACCGAGCGCTTCTATCGAGTCGATCAGGGCCGCTCGCGCGCCACCGGCGGCTCGGGTCTCGGCCTTGCCATCGTGAAGCACGTGTTGCAGCGGCACGGCGCGGAGCTCGAGGTGCGGAGCGCGATCGGCAAGGGCAGCACCTTTTCGTGCCATTTTCCTCCCGAGCGCGTGCAACCCGCGCGCGCCGCCGCCGCCGTGTAATGCCCGTCACATCACGCTCATGGGCGTTTCAGCTATCATCGGCAACCGAGCCGGAGAACGATCCTGATGGAAACCGCCGACCTCAGCCACCACATCTCCCGACGCTTCAACGAAGATCTCGAGCGCGTGCGCAGCAAGGTGCTCGCCATGGGAGGCTTCGTCGAGCAGCAGCTGCAGAAGGCCATCACCGCTCTCACCGAAGGCGACAGCTCCCTCGGCGAGTCGGTGGCGCTCGGGGATTACCAGGTGAACAACATGGAGGTATCGATCGACGAGGAGTGCAGCCGCATCCTCGCGACGCGCGCGCCGGCGGCGGGTGATCTGCGCGTCATCGTCGCCATCATCAAGACCATCACCGACCTCGAGCGCATCGGCGATGAGGGCGAGAAGATCGGCTACATCGCCTCGCGCCTCGCCACCATGGAGCGCCCCGCGGACAAGTACCGGGAGATCAAGCATCTCGGCCGCATCGTCTCCGAGATGGTGCACGATGCGCTCGATGCCTTCGCCCGCATGGATGCCGAATCGGCGCTGCGCGTCGCGCGTCAGGATCGGCTGGTCGACGAGGAGTACGAGGCGATCCAGCGCCAGAGCATCACCTTCATGATGGAAGATCCGCGCACCATCCGCCGCGCGCTCGATGTGATGTGGGTGGTGCGCGCGCTCGAGCGTATCGGCGATCACGCCAAGAACATCAGCGAGTACGTCATCTACATGGTCTACGGCAAGGACGTCCGCCATACCTCGCTCGATGATGTCGAGCGGGAGCTGAGAGAGCGCGCCACGCTCGCCGGTGAGCCGCGTCCCGCGGTGACTCCATGACGGGTGCGCCGCTGACGGCGGCGGAAGGGCCTGCCCGCGTGCTCTCCCCTCGGCCGATCAACTTCGCCGGCTTTCTGATCTGCGCAGGTCTCATCGCCTATGCGCTTTATGCGCAATTCGACCTCGGTCTCGATCCCTGCCCGCTTTGCATCTTTCAGCGCATCGGCATCGCCGCCCTCGGCGTGGTCTTCCTTATCGCCGCGCTGCACAATCCCCGCCGCTGGGGCACTCGGATCTACGCGCTCCTGATCGCGCTCGCCGCCCTGGCAACGATCGGCGTGGCCGCCCGCCAGCTCTACATCCAACACCTGCCGCCGGGCGCCATTCCCTCCTGCGGCGCGCCGCTCTCGATGATGATGAAATTCATGCCGCTCACGGCGGTCATCCGCAGGGTGCTGAGCGGCAGCGGCGAATGCGGCGTCGTCAACTGGACCTTCCTCGGCCTGGCGATGCCGGCCTGGGTGCTGATCTGGGCGGCCGTCCTCGGCCTGGTGGGCTCGGTCGCGAACTTGCGGCGCGCTTAGGTCAGCAGGTTCCTGAGCACGTTGAGGTACATGCGGTGGAGCGCCTCGAGGTCGCTCACCCTGACACACTCGTTCACCTTGTGAATTGACGCGTTCACCACGCCCAATTCCACCACCTGTGCCCCCGTGGGCGCGATGAATCGCCCATCCGAGGTCCCTCCGCCGGTGGACATCTTCGGTTTGCCGCCGGTCACATCCTCGATCGCCGCCGCTACCGCATCCGACAAGATTCCCGGCGGCGTATAGAACGGCTCGCCCGAGAGATACCACTCGAGCGTGTAGCGCACGCCGTGCTTGCGCAGGATCCCCTCGACCGTCTCCTTCAGTCCCGCGAGCGTCTGCACGGGCGAGTACCGCAGGTTGAAGCGGGCCTTGAGCTCCCCCGGGATGACATTCGGCGCGCCCGTGCCCGCATTGAGGTTCGAGATCTGGAAGCTCGTCGGCTCGAAGTGCTCGGTGCCCTGATCCCACACGCGCCCGGTGAGCTCGGCGAGCGCCGGCGCGAGCTTGTGGACGGGATTCTCCGCCAGCTGCGGGTAGGCGATGTGCCCTTGGACTCCGTGCACGGTCAGTCGGCCGCTGAATGACCCCCGCCGTCCGATCTTGATCGTATCGCCGATCGACAGCTCGCTCGAGGGCTCGCCCACCAGGCACCAGTCGATGCGCTCGGATCGCGCGGCGAGTGCCTCGACGACGCGCTTGGTGCCATCGACCGAAGGGCCTTCCTCGTCGCTGGTGATGAGAAAGGCGATCCGGCCGCGATGCCCCGGATGCGAGGCGACGAAGGCCTCCGTCGCGGTGATCATCGCGGCGAGGCCGCTTTTCATGTCCGCCGCGCCTCTGCCATAGAGGAGGCCGTCGCGGACGACGGGCACGAAAGGGTCGCTGCGCCATTCCTCGAGCGGGCCGGTGGGCACCACATCGGTATGCCCGGCGAAGCAGAAGAGGGGCCCCTCGGGGCTGCCGCGCCGCGCCCAAAAATTCTCGACGCTGCCGAACCGCAGCGGCTCGACCTCGAAACCGACGGCCTGCAGGCGCCGCATCATCACCTCCTGGCAGCCCTCGTCGGCGGGCGTCACGGAGCGGCGGGTCATCAGATCGCGGGTGAGCTCGAGGGTGGCGGACATCTCTCCGTCATCGGTCGGGAATCGGCTGGCGCGTTTATAAGGTGCGCACGCCCGAGGAGCAAGCGCTTTCTTCGGCGCGACCCGGGCGCGAGGCGCGGGATGTCATACGGGCGAAATCTTCGGCCGCCAGAATGCCTGCCGCCGCACCGGCTCCTGCGTCGCATCGCTTCGCCGGTCCAACGGGTCGCTGTCACGAAGCTGTCATAGTTCTGTCATTAAATGCGCCTTCGCCGAATGCCGACTTTCGTCAGACCTCTGGCGGCAGTCAACAATAAGTCACCTACGGAGCCACTCATGTTCAAGAAATCTCTGGCCGTTCCCTGCGCCGTCGCCGCCGTCCTCGGCGCCGCGGGCTGGGGCACCGCACTGGCCGATGTACCGATGCCGACCGTCGGCGGCAAGATCTTTGCCGATGTGTCCAATATCGATCAGAAGAACAACGGCGCCGACACCAGCGCGAGCGGCACCGGGATCGACGTCAAGCGTTTCTACCTCATCATCAACGAGAGCTTCGACTCCATCTGGTCGGCGAAGCTCGAGACGGACGCCACGTACAACAGCGTGACCGCGAGCACCTGCACCGGCTCCGGTGCGACGCTTGCGTGCACCACGGGCAGCACCAGCCAGCAGGTCGACGTCTACATGAAGAACGCGTGGCTGCAGGCGACGCTGTCGAAAGCCTTCTGGGTGAGGCTCGGCGAGTCGGACCTGCCCTGGGTTCCCTTCGATGAAGGTATTTACAACTTCCGCTTCGTCGAGAACACCCTGATTGATCGACTGCACTTTGGTACCTCGGCCGATTGGGGACTGCACATCGGTGGCGACATCGCCGGCAAGGTGTTGAGCTACCAGGTTTCAGCCGTGAACGGTGCCGGCTACAAGAACCCGACCCGCTCCAAGGATATGGACGTGGAAGGCCGTGTCGACCTCCAGCCGCTGCCGGGCCTGTTCTTCGCGATCGGCGGCTATAGCGGCAAGCTCGGTCAGGACAAGAACTCGAGCACGACCGTCGTCTACCATACGGCCAACCGGGTCGATGCGCTCGCAGCGTACGTCAATAATGGCCTGCGTCTCGGAGTCGAATACTTCACCGCCAACGACTGGAATAATGTCACCAAGACCGCCTCCGACAAGGCGGACGGCACGTCCGTGTTCGCCTCGTACGATTTCACGCCGATGGTCGGCGTGTTCGGCCGCTGGGATCAGGCGAAGCTCAGCAAGGACCTCGCGCCGGGCCTGAAGGATCAATACTTCAACCTCGGCGTCGTGACCCACCCGATCAAGAACGTCGATGTCGCCCTGGTGTACAAGCACGAGAAGATGGACGGCGGCACATCGGCGAAGGCGAGTTTCAGCACCACCAACGGAGCCGCCTTCAGCGAGACCGACGGTAAGTACGACGAGATCGGCGTCTGGGCACAGGTGGTGTTCTGAGCTACCGACCCTCGATTTTTCCGGCACAACAAAGCGGAGGCATCATGAAAGCATTTCTTCCCGGCGCGCTTCGGACATCGACGCGCCTCATCACCCTCGCCGCGGCCGCGGTCTTAAGCGGCAACGCGCTCGCGGCCGGGCAGATCACCGGCGCGGGCAGCACCTGGGTCTACCCGCTCGTTGCCAAATGGGCGGCGGCTTATAATCAGCAGACCGGCGTTCAGGTCAACTATCAGCCCATCGGCTCGGGCGGCGGCATCCAGCAGATCAAGGCGGGAACCGTGGCCTTCGGGGCGAGCGACATGCCGCTCACTCCCGATGTGCTCAAGCAGAACAACCTGATTCAGTTCCCCACTGCCATCGCCGGCGAGGACATCGTCTACAACCTGCCGGGCGTGCAGTCGGGGCAGTTGCTGCTCACCGGGCCCGTCATCGCGGACATTTATCTTGCCAAGATAACGCGGTGGAACGATCCGGCGATCCAGAAGCTCAATCCGCGTCTTCACCTGCCGGACATGGCGATCAGCGTGGTGCACCGGTCCGACGGCTCGGGCACCACGTTCACCTTCGCCGACTATCTCTCGAAGGTGAGCCCGGAGTGGAAGCAGAAGGTCGGCGCCAACACCTCGATCGACTGGCCGACGGGGTTGGGCGGCAAGGGCAATCAAGGCGTCGCCTCGTACGTACAGCGTATCCAGGGCTCGATCGGCTACGTGGAGTATGCCTACATCCTCGAGAATCACATGAACTACGCCCGCATGGTCAATAGCGCGGGCAAGGTGGTGAGCCCTAGCCTCCAGGGCTTCCAAGCTGCCGCGGCCAACGTGGACTTCACCAAGGTGCAGGACTTCTACGTGATCCTGACCGATCAGCCGGGCGCGCAGAGCTGGCCGATCTCGGGCTGCACCTGGCAGATTCTGCGCACCGGGGCGCCGAAGTCGGTGAACGAGCCGGTCACGAAGTTCTTCCTGTGGGGCTTCGAGCACGGCCAGGCAATGGCGAAGTCGATCGCCTTCGGTCCGCTGCCGGCGAGCACCGTGCAGGCGATCCAGAATTACTGGAAGCAGAATCTGGGCATCTGAGGGACTTCCCCTGCGAGCCGCTCGCAGGTGATAAAATTGACTTACGCGCGTGCATAGGGCGGCTGTCCCACCGGGGCGGCCGCCCTTCTGAGCTCCCGCATTGGAAGGTCTCACGCGGTGTCCCACCGCCGCCGCCGGGTGCGCACGAACCCGATTGAGAGTGATGACGAGCAGCATGAGTGCCAAGATCGGGATGCGGCCATGAGCACTGTGGTGGTGATCGATCCGAGGCGCCTCGCGGGCCAACGCCTGAGAGAGCGCGTATTCCACGGCACGACGCTCGCCGCGGCACTGCTCGTCCTGGCGCTCCTGGGCGGAGTCGTCATCTCCCTTCTGCATGGCGCCTGGCCCGCGTTCTCGCATTTCAAGCTGGCATTCCTCACCCGCGAGGTCTGGAATCCGGTCACCGACGAATACGGCGCACTCGGGGCGGTGTACGGCACGCTCGTGACTTCGGTCATCGCGATGCTGCTCGCCCTACCGATCAGCTTCGGGATCGCGGTCTTTCTCACCGAGCTTGCCCCGTCCTGGCTCAAGCGTCCGATCGGCGTCGCGATCGAGCTGCTCGCTGCGATCCCGAGCATCATCTACGGGTTTTGGGGGCTTTTCGTGCTCGCGCCCGTGCTGCAGACGCACCTCGAGCCGTGGATCATCGAGACTCTGGGCGCGCTGCCCGGGGTCGGCGTGCTCTTTCGCGGCGCGCCTTTCGGCATCGGAGTTCTCACCGCCGGCATCGTGCTCGCCATCATGATCGTGCCGTTCATCGCAGCGGTGATGCGCGATGTCTTCGAGACCGTCCCCGACGTGCTGAAGGAGTCGGCCTACGGTCTCGGAGCGACGACCTGGGAGGTGATCTGGCGAGTCGTCGTGCCGTACTCGCGCACCGGCATGGTCGGCGGCACGATGCTCGGGCTCGGTCGTGCGCTCGGCGAGACCATGGCGGTCACTTTCGTGATCGGCAACGCCCACGAGATCTCGCGCTCGCTGCTGGATCCGGGCACGACGATCTCCGCCACCATTGCCAACGAATTCACCGAGGCGACTACCAAGCTCTATGCCTCCTCGCTCATCGGCCTGGGGGCCCTGCTTTTCGTCATCACGTTCTCGGTGATCGCCGCCGCCCGCCTCATGCTGCTGCGACTTGATCGGCGGGCGCTCTCCTCGGTATGAGCCGGCGCCCCGTTCGCAAAGTCATCAACGCGCTCGCCCTCGGACTGTCGGCAGCCGCGACGCTGGTCGGGCTGGCGCTGCTCGGTGCGCTGCTCTGGTCGCTCGCCCGCGAGGGGCTCGCGCACTTCTCGCTCGACGTTCTGACCCGGATGACGCCCGCGCCCGCGACCGGGGGTGGTGGATTGCTCAACGCGATCTACGGCAGCGCCATCATGACCCTGATCGGCATCCTGATCGGAGGGCCGATCGGCCTGCTGGCCGGCACGTATCTCGCCGAATACGGGCGCAACGCGCGCCTGAGCAGCGTGATCCGCTTCGTCAACGACGTCCTGCTGAGCGCTCCCTCCATCATCATCGGCCTCTTCGTCTACGAGCTCGTGGTCGTGCCGATGGGAAACTTCTCGGCGATATCCGGCGCCATTTCGCTCGCCATCATCGCCATGCCGGTGATCGTACGAACGACCGAGGACATGCTCAACCTCGTTCCGCAGGGCATCAAGGACGCTTCCACGGCCATGGGTGCCTATCACTGGCGAACGATCGTGAGCATCGCCTATCCGGCGGCCCGCAGCGGCATGCTGACCGGTCTGCTGCTGGCGGTTGCGCGCATCAGCGGCGAGACCGCACCGCTGCTCTTCACCGCGCTCAACAATCAGTTCTGGAGCACAAGCCTCAAGGCGCCGATGGCCAATCTGCCGGTCGTGATTTTTCAGTTCGCCCTGAGCCCGTACGACAACTGGCAGCAGCTCGCCTGGGCCGGAGCGCTCGTCATCACGGTCGCGATTCTGGTCCTCAGCATCATCGCGCGCGTGGTGGTTTCCCGCTTGAGTCCCGCGAGAGGGCGTAAATGAGCGCCTCACCGTCGGAGCTGCGCGCGCAAAGCACCGACTCGGCCGGCTCGCCGGTCAAGCTCGAGGCGAGAAATCTCAATTTCTATTACGGCACCGTCCAGGCGCTGAAGGACGTCAATCTCACGCTGCGCGACCGCAGCATCACCGCCTTCATCGGCCCCTCGGGATGCGGCAAGTCGACTCTGCTGCGGGTGTTCAATCGCATGTATGCGCTCTATCCGGGGCATCGCGCCACGGGAGAGGTGCTGCTCGACGGCGAGGACATCCTCGCGCCGTCGGTGGACGTTGCGGATCTGCGCTTCCGCGTCGGGATGGTGTTCCAGAAACCGACACCCTTTCCCATGTCGATTTTCGAGAACGTGGCGTTCGGCCTGCGTCTTGCCCGGCGGATCGGCAGAGGCGAGCTCCGTGATCGCGTACATGAGGCTCTCGAGGCGGCGGCGATGTGGGAAGAGGTCAAGGACAAGCTGCACGCGGACGGCCGCAGCCTCTCCGGCGGTCAGCAGCAAAGGCTTTGCATCGCGCGTACCATAGCGCTCGAGCCGGAGGTGATCCTGTTCGATGAGCCGACCGCGGCGCTCGATCCGATTTCCACCCTGCGCGTCGAGGAGACGCTGCAGAGCCTGCGCGAGAAGTATTGCATCGTCGTCGTGACGCACAACCTGCAGCAGGCCGCGCGCGTTTCCAACGTGACGGCGTTCATGTACATGGGCGAGCTGGTGGAGGTCGGGCTCACGGGCCAGATATTCACCGCGCCGCGCAATCGCAGGACCGACGATTACGTGACCGGTCGTTTCGGGTGAGCGCGGTGCCCGGAGAAGACATGATCCACCAACCCCGGCGAGGCGAAGCTCACGAAGCGAGCGGCGGCGATGCAGGCCGGCGCTTCGGCGTCGGCGGCTTGAATCTCAAGCCGAGCGGCCGCGTGCACGTTCCCGAGTCGCTCGAAGGCGGATCGCCGGCCGCTCCCATGGGGGAGGCTGCGGTCGCGGACCCGGTCTTCTCCTGCCGCGAAGTCAGCGTTTTCTATGGCGACTTGCAGGCGCTGAAGAACGTCACCATCGATGTCGCGCGCCGTCAGGTGCTGGCCGCAATCGGGCCATCGGGTTGCGGCAAGTCGACTTTCCTGCGTTGCCTCAATCGAATGAACGACACCATCCCGGGCGCGCGGGTGACCGGTACGATCACGCTCGACGGCCAGGATATCTACGCCAGGCGCCAGGACGTCGCGCAGCTGCGGGCGCGCATCGGCATGGTCTTCCAGAAGCCGAATCCCTTTCCGAAGTCGATCTACGAGAACGTAGCCTACGGCCCGCGTATCCACGGCCTCGCCCGAAGCCGCTCCGATCTCGATGAGATCGTCTGCACGAGCCTGCAGCGCGCGGGCCTCTGGGACGAGGTCAAGAACCGCCTCAACACCGTCGGCACGGGACTCTCGGGCGGCCAGCAGCAGCGACTTTGCATCGCGCGTGCGCTCGCCGTGCAGCCGGAAGTCATCCTGATGGATGAGCCTTGCTCGGCGCTCGATCCGATCGCGACCGCCCACATCGAGGATCTCATCGAGCAGTTGCGCGCCTCCTACGCCATCGTGATCGTGACTCACTCCATGCAACAGGCTGCGCGCGTCTCCCAGCGTACGGCGTACTTCCACATGGGTCAGCTCATCGAGGTAGGGGAAACCGACCGGGTGTTCACCAACCCGCAGCACCGGCTCACGGAAGACTACATCACGGGAAGATTCGGCTGATTGCCGAGGTGCGCGCGCGGCGCGCCGCCGACATGCTCGAACGGTCGACCCCGATCCCGTAGCGGTCTCGGCCGCAATGCTTCCGCGGCGGCTACTCCGCCGCGCGCAACAACTCGTTGATGGAGGTCTTGGCGCGCGTCTGCGCATCGACGCGCTTGACGATGACGGCGCAGTAGAGGCCGTAGCGGCCGTCGGCGGAGGGTAGCGTACCCGGCACCACGACCGAGCCGGCCGGAATCCGCCCCCGCAGGATCTGCCCGGTGGTGCGATCGTAGATCCGGGTGCTCTGACCGATGTACACGCCCATGGAGATGACCGAGCCGGCCTCGACCACCACGCCCTCGACGATCTCCGAGCGGGCGCCGATGAAGCAGTCATCCTCGATGATGGTGGGGTTCGCCTGCAGGGGCTCGAGCACGCCGCCGATGCCGACGCCGCCCGAGAGATGCACGTTGTTGCCGATCTGTGCGCAGGAGCCGACCGTCGCCCAGGTATCCACCATGGTGCCCTTGCCGATATAGGCGCCGATGTTGACGTAACAGGGCATGAGCACGACATTGGGCGCCACGTAGGCGCCGCGGCGCACGATCGCGTGCGGCACGATGCGGGCACTGCCGGCCTTGAGCTCGGCTTCGGTCGATCGAGCGTACTTCAGCGGCACCTTGTCGTAGAAGCGGGTGAACCCCGCGTCCATCACCCTGTTATCGCGCGTGCGGAAATAGAGCAGCACGGCTTTCTTCAGCCACTCGTTGACGACCCAGATGCCGTCCCGGCTCTCCGCCACGCGCACGCTGCCCCCATCGAGCAAGGCGATGCACTTCTCCAACACACCCTCGAGCCCCGGCGGCACGTTGCTCGGCGTGATGTCGCCGCGGAACTCGAAGGCGGCGTCCACGGCGGACTGAAGGTTCTTGAGGTCATCGTCGTTCATGGTGGATTCCGTCGCACGAAGTCACGGATTCGCTCGGCCGCCTGCACGCACCTCTCGACCGAGTGCACGAGCGAGATGCGCACCCGGCCCGCCCCCGGGTTGCCGGTGGGCCCGGCGCGCCCCAGATAGCTGCCGGGCAGGACGGTCACGGCCTGGCTGGCGTAGAGCTCGCGCGCGAAGCGCTCATCGTCCCGAGCGACATCCGGCCAGAGGTAGAAGGCGCCGTCGGGCTTCGCCACCTTGAGGTGCGGCGCGAGGATCGGCAGCACGCGCTCGAACTTCTCCTGGTAGAGGCGGCGGTTGCGCGCCGCATAGCCATCGTCCTGCCACGCGGTGATGCTGGCAAGCTGCGTCGGCACCGGCATGCCCACCCCGTGGTAGGTGCGGTAGAGGAGGTAGCGGGAGATGATCTGCGGCTCGGCACAGACGAAGCCCGATCTCAAGCCGGGCACGCTCGAGCGCTTGGAGAGACTGTGGAACACGATGCAACGCTCGAATCGTGGGTGCCCGCAGGCGACAGCGGCTTCGAGCAGACCGGGGGGCGGGGAGCGCTCATCGAGGTAGATCTCGGTATAACACTCGTCCGCCGCGATGATGAACTCATGCCGCTCCGCGAGCGCGATCGCACGCTGCAGGAACTCGAGCGACAGCACTTTTCCCGTCGGATTTGCGGGACTGCAGAGAAACAACACCTGACATCGCCGCCAGATGCTCTCCGGCACCGCATCGAGATCGGGCGTGTAATCGTTGGCCGCGGTGGTGGGGAGAAAATGGGGACGTGCGCCGGCAAGCAGCGCCGCGCCTTCGTAGATCTGGTAACAGGGGTTTGGCATGAGCACCAGCGGCTCGATGCCGGCCGAGTCGGACCGCCGCCCGTCCACCGCCGCCTGCACGAAGCTGAAGAGTCCCTCGCGCGTGCCGCTCACCGGCAGGACCATGCTCGCGGCATCGATGCTCCCGCCCGGCAGGCGATAGCGTCGCTCGAGCCAACGGGCACAGCTTTCGCGCAGCTCCGCCAGACCGGCGGTGCTCGGGTAGGCGCCGAGCCGCTGGAGGTTTTCCCGCAACGTGGCGAGCACCTCTGGCGGCGGCTCGTGCCGGGGCTCGCCGATACCCAGGTCGATGGGCTCGAGGGAAGAGGGCGCGCTCACCCCCGCCTTCAGGCGCGCCAGGCGCTCGAAGGGGTAGGGGGACAGGTGTGACAGCAGCGGGTTCACGAGTTTGGGTTCGAACGAGGACTAGGCCGCATCGCGGCGGTCGAGCGAGCGCATCAGGCTCTCCCGCAGCCGCTCGGCGGCCGCCGTATCGAGGGGCCGTCCGTCGAAGTCGGTCACATAGAAGACATCCTCCGCGCGCTCACCCACGGTCATGATCTTCGCCGCCTGCAGCTCCACCCGCTGCTCCATCAGCACCTTGCCGACATCGCAGAGCAGGCCCGGGCGATCGCCGGCGGTGAGCTCCAGCACCGAGCGGCGGTTGCGCTCATCGACACTGAGGGCGATCAGGGTCGGGGTATGGAACATGCGCGCCTGACGGGGCGCGCGCCGGTAGACGGCAAACGGTGTGTCCTCCGGACGCTGCAGCGAGCGCCACAGCGCGTGCTCGATCTCCTCCTGACGGTCCTCGTCGGTGATCGGCGCGCCGTCATCCTCGAGCACGTGGTAGAGGTCGAGGCTGAAGCCATCGCCCATCGGGGTAATGCGCGCATCGACGATGTTGAGCCCGAGCTGATCGAGCACCCCGGTGGTGCGAGCGAAGCCGTGCCGGCGTGCCCGGGCATAGATCAGAACCGCCGTGGTGCCGCGCACGCTCCGTGGGTCGAGGGCGACCAGCGGCTCATCGGAGCTCGGATCGCGCTCGGCGAGGAGGCGCGAATGCCAGGCCACCTCCTCCGGCGAGTGCTGCAGGAAGTAGGTGGGGGAGAAGCGGGCCCAGGCGCGCTCGATATCGGCCGCGGGCAGGTTGCGATCCAGCATCAGGCGGCTGGCGGCCTCCTGCGTCTCGCGCACCAGCTGCTCCTGATCGATCGGGGTCTCGAGCCCGCGGCGCAGCGCCCGGCGCACGCGCTGATAGAAGTCATGAAAGAGTGAGGCCTTCCAGGAGTTCCACAGCTTCGGATTGGTGCCGCGCACGTCCGCGCAGGTGAGAACGTAGAGGTAATCGAGATGCGCCTCATCGCCCACCGTGCGCGCGAACGCGTTGATCACCTGCGGATCGCCGATGTCCTGCTTCTGCGCCGTGATCGAGAAGGTGAGGTGATTGCGCACGAGCCATGCCACCAGGCGCGCATCGTAGGGCGAGAGGCCCTGCTCGAGGCAGAAGGCCTCCGCGTCCACGGCGCCGAGCTCGGAGTGATCTCCGCCTCGGCCCTTGGCGATGTCGTGAAAAAGCGCGGCGAGGTAGGCCACCTCGGGCCTCGGCAGCTGCTGCATGATGCGCGAGGGCTCGGGCAGCTCGTGATCGTACCTCGGGATCGCGAAGCGGCGCAGGTTGCTCACCACGAACAGCGTGTGTGCATCCACGGTGTAGGCGTGGAAGAGGTCGTACTGCATCCGGCCGACGATGCGGCCGAAGGCCGGGATGTAACGCCCGAGCACGCCGTAGGCGTTCATCCGCCGCAGCTCGTGCGTCACGCCGGCCGGCGCGCGCACGATCTCGAGAAAGAGCCGGTGGTGGCGCGGATTCTGGCGAAACTCCTCGTCGATCAGCCAGAGGCTTCTCGCGACCGAGCGCATGGTGGCGGCGCGCACGCCCTTGATGTCGGGGTTCTGCTGCAGCAACACGAATAGCTCGAGCAGCGCCGAGGGCGTACGCGCGAACACGTCCTCGCTCACCGCCTCGAGCGAGCCGTTGCGCACCTGGAAACGGGCGTTGAGCGGCCGGGGTGGCCCGCTCTCGGGCTGCAGCGCCTCGCGGAAGAGCTGCAGCAGCAGCTCGTTCAACAGGCTCACGTCCTTGACCGTGCGGTAGTAGCGCTGCATGAACTGCTCGACCGCCAGCGTGTAGGAGGCGTCCTCGTAGCCGAAGGTCTGCGCGAGCCTGAGCTGATGGTCGAAGAGCAGGCGGTCTTCGCGTCGCCCGGTGAGCACGTGCAGGCCGAAGCGCACCTTCCACAGAAACGACTGCGCCTGCTTCAGGCGCCGCAGCTCCGCGACGGTGAGAAAGCCGTTGGTGACGAGCCCATCCAGGGTATCGGAGCCGAAGCGGCGCTTGGCGACCCAGGCGATGGTCTGAATGTCGCGCAGTCCCCCTGGGCTCGTCTTGACGTTGGGCTCGAGGTTATAGGCGGTGTCGTTCGCCTTCAGGTGCCGCTCGGATTGCTCGCGTACCTTGGCTTCGAAGAATTCCCGCACCGGCCAGATCCGATCGGCCGCCATCGCGGTGTGCATCTCGGCGAGGAGCGCCGCGTTGCCCGCGAGCAGCCTCGCCTCGAGCAGCGTCGTCATGACGCTGACATCGGCGAGACTTTCGCCGACGCAGTCCGCCACCGTGCGCACGCTGTGCCCCACCTCGAGACCGATATCCCAGAGAAAGGCGAGCAGCCGCTCGATCGCGCCCTGCTCCGGGGCGTCCGGCGCTCGCGGCACGAGGAGCAGGATGTCGATATCCGAGCAGAGCTGCAGCTCGCCGCGCCCGTAGCCGCCCACGGCGACGAGCGCCCACGAGGTCATCGAGGGGATCGAGTGCATGCGCCACGACTCGCGCAGCGCGAGGTCGACGAGCGCGGCGCGCGCGTGCACCAGCGTCTCGACCGGCTCATCGGCGAGGAAGCGGGTTTTGAGCTCCTCATGTCCCTGGCGCAGGAGCTCCCGCCACGCCGCGGGCGATCCCTGCGCCTCCGCGAGCAGTGCCGGCAGACGCTGCAGCCACGGCCAGGCGGGATCGGCGGGCGGGGCGGGCAGCTCTTCCTCGAGGAGGTCGAGGTCCCCGGCGGCCATGACGGTCAGTGAGTCCGCCGGTCGGCGGCCCCGAGCGTCAGCACCTCGTATCCCTGCTCGGTCACCAACACCGTGTGCTCCCACTGAGCCGAGAGCGAGTGATCCTTGGTGATCACCGTCCAGCCATCGGGCAGCAGCCGCACGTGACGCTTGCCGGCGTTCACCATCGGCTCCACCGTGAAGGTCATGCCGGGCTTGAGCTCGAGTCCGGTGCCGGGCTCACCGTAGTGCAGCACCTGCGGATCCTCGTGATAGATGCGCCCGATGCCGTGGCCGCAGTACTCGCGCACCACCGAGTAGTTGTTCTGCTCGACGAACGCCTGGATGGCGTGGCCGATGTCACCGAGACGCGCTCCGGGGCGCACGGCCCCGATGCCGCGCCACATCGCGGCGAAGCAGGTCTCGGCGAGCCGCAGGGCATGCGGGGGAGGTTTGCCGACGAAGTACATGCGGCTGGTATCGCCGTGGAAACCGTCCCTGATGACGGTGACGTCTATGTTGACGATGTCACCGGCCTTCAGCCGCTTGTCATTCGGGATCCCGTGGCAGACGACGTGGTTGACGGACGTGCAGATGGTCTTCGGGAAGCCGCGATAATTCAAATTGGCCGGTACCGATCGCTGCACGTTGACGATGAAGTCGTGGCAGAGGCGATCGAGCTCTTCCGTGGTCACCCCGGGCACCACGTGCTCGGTGATCATGTCGAGCACATCGGCGGCGAGGCGCCCGGCGATGCGCATCTTCTCCTGCTCTTCGGGGGATTTGATGGTCACGTGCATGGTGTTTCGAATCATGGTATAAAGCGCGGCCTTTTTTGGCAATTAACCCACACGCGCATCGCCAAACCCGCCGGCTGGGTGTCCTCGCTCGAGGAGGATGGCCGCGGGGATGCGCGGAGGCTCAACCCAAACAGGAGCTTCTCCATGCCCGGCGTGTCCATGCGACAGATGCTGGAAGCGGGGGTCCATTTTGGACATCAGACCCGCTTCTGGAACCCGAAGATGGCGCCTTTCATCTTCGGTGAGCGTAACAAGATCCACATCATCAATCTCGAGAAGACGCAGCCGCTTTATGCGGAGGCGGCTCAGTTCATCAAGGGCGTGGTCGCCGATGGCGGCAGGGTGCTGTTCGTCGGCACCAAACGCTCCGCTCGCGAGGCGATGCAGAAGGAAGCCGAGCGCTCCAGTCAGCCCTATGTCAACCAGCGATGGCTGGGGGGCATGCTGACGAACTTCAAGACCATCCGCCAATCGATCAAGCGCCTCGGGGAGATCACCGAGCTCGCCACCTCGGGCGCGCTCGAGAAGCGCGGCAAGAAGGAGGCGACCCAGCTTCGCCGTGAAATGGACAAACTCGAGAAGAGCCTGGGCGGCATCAAGAACATGGAGGCGCTGCCGGATGCGCTCTTCGTGGTCGACGTCGGGCACGAGAAGATCGCGGTGGACGAGGCGAGAAAGCTCGGCATTCCGGTCGTGGCGATCGTCGACACCAATTGCTCTCCCGATGGCATCGACTATGTGATTCCGGGCAATGACGATGCGATGCGAGCCATTCAGCTCTACGCGGCGGGCATTGCCGATGCGGTGCTCGAGGGCAAGGAGTCGGTCCCGGCCGTGGCCGTCGGCGAGGATGAGTTCGTCGAGCTCGACGAAGCCGGCAATCCGCGCCGCAAGTCCGCCCGCGGACGGCAGAAGCCCGCCCCCACGGTGCGCAGCAAGAAGGCGCCGGCGCGCCGGCGCCCGACCCCGGCCAAGGCGCCGGTGGGCGTCCCGGCTCCCGAGGAGCTCGGCGCCGAAGAGGAGGATCTGGAGGCAGAGGAGGTGCCGGAGCTCGTCGCCTCAGGCGGTACGGGTGAGAAGGCTGGAGTCGCGGCTCGGCGGCCGGGCGGCAGTGGCGCCGGGCGGCGCAAGGGCCGCGGGGCATCGGACTGACAGGAACCACGACTCATGAGCATCACAGCAGAGACCGTCAAGCAGCTGCGCGAGCGCACCGGCGCCGGCATGATGGAATGCAAGAAGGCGCTGGTGGAGACCGGCGGCGACCTGGATGCGGCCGCGGAGCTCATGCGCAAGCAGGGTCTCGCCAAGGCCGACAAGAAAGCCGCGCGCATCGCCGCCGAGGGCGTGATCGCGATCGAGCGCGCGGCCGATGGCTTGACGGCCGCCATGGTGGAGGTCAACTGCGAGACCGACTTCGTCGCGCGCGAGCAGGAGTTTCGCGCCTTCGCGAAGGCGGTCGCCGCCCGGGCGGTGGCGGAGCATCCGCAGACGCTCGATGCCCTGCTGCAGGCGAAGCTCGAGGGCGCCGAGACCATCGAGGAGCGCCGCAGATCGCTCGTGGCGAAGATCGGCGAGAACATCGGTGTGCGGCGCTTTGCGCTGCTCACCACCCCCCAGCACCTGGGCGCTTATACGCACGGCACTCGCATCGGTGCCCTGGTCGCGCTCAAGGGAGGGGATGCGCACCTCGCTCACGACCTCGCCATGCACGTGGCCGCGAGCAATCCCAAGTACCTCTCCCAGCGCGAGATCCCGGCGGAGGTGATGGACAAGGAGCGCGAGATTCTGACCGAGCAGGCGCGCGCAGAAGGCAAGCCGCCCGAGATCGTCGCCAAGATGGTCGAGGGCCGCTTGCGCAAGTCCCTGGGGGAGATCACCCTTCTCGGCCAGGCGTTCGTCAAGGATCCGGACACGACCGTGGAGAAGCTGCTGAAGGGCGCCGGAGCGCAGGTGGCGGCATTCGAGCGCTTCGAGGTAGGGGCGGGCATCGAGAAGAAGCAGGAGGACTACGTGGCGGAGGTGATGGCCCAGGTGAAGGGCTCCTCCTCCCCGTCCAAGCACTGAGACAGCGGCAGACGTTCAGGAAAAAGCCCCGCCCAAGGCGGGGTTTTTTCCATCGTTCAGCCCATTGACGAGAGGCGTTGGGATGACTGAAGGCAACACCAAGGCTCGATACTCCCGCATTCTCGTGAAGCTCTCGGGCGAGGCCCTGATGGGCGATGCCGATTACGGCATCGGTCCGGCCGTGCTCAAGCGCATTGCCGGGGAGCTGCAGGAGATCGTCAGTCTCGGCGTGCAGCTCGCGGTCGTCATCGGCGGCGGCAACATCTTTCGCGGCGCCGGCCTCGCGCGCGCCGGCATGGATCGGGTGGCGGCCGATCACATGGGCATGCTCGCGACCGTCATGAACGCGCTCGCCATGCAGGACGCCCTCGAGAGCCTGGGTCTCTATGCGCGCGTCATGTCCGCGATCCGCATCAACGAGGTCTGCGAGGACTATATCCGCCGCCGCGCCATCCGCCATCTCGAGAAGGGCAGGGTGGTCATCTGCGCCGCCGGCACCGGCAATCCCTTCTTCACCACCGATACCGCCGCGGCGCTGCGCGCCATCGAGATCAACGCCGAGGTGCTCCTCAAGGCGACCAAGGTGAACGGCGTCTACTCCGACGACCCGGTGCGCAACCCCGCCGCGGTCCGCTACACCCAGCTCACCTTCGACCGGGTGCTCGCGGAGAAGCTCAATGTGATGGACGCCACCGCCATCGTGATGTGTCGCGACAACCACTTGCCATTGCGGGTGTTCAATCTCAACAATGCCGGTGACTTGACGCGCATCGTGCGCGGCGCCGACGTCGGCACGGTGGTGACTTGCGAGTAAGCGGGCCGGAGACAACTGACATGCTCGAAGACATCAAGAAAGACGCTCGTGAGCGCATGGCCAAATGCGTGCAGACCTTCCAGTCGGAGCTGAAAAAGCTGCGCACCGGACGGGCGCATGCGAGTCTCATCGAGCATCTGAAGGTCGACTACTACGGCTCGGAAGTGCCGCTGCAGCAGGTGGCCAGCATCGCCGTCGAGGACGGGCGCACCCTGGTGGTCTCTCCCTGGGAGAAGAGCGTGGTGCAGGCGGTGGAGAAGGCCATCTTCAAGTCGGACCTGGGGCTCACGCCCATGACCGCCGGTACCGTGATCCGCATCCCCATGCCGCCCCTTACCGAAGAGCGGCGGCGCGAGATCACCAAGGTGTTGCGGCACGATGCCGAGAACGCGCGCGTTGCCGTGCGCAACGTCCGGCGCGACGTCATGACCGACGTCAAGGACATGTTGAAGGAGAAGATGATCTCGCAGGACGACGAGCGGCGCGCCGAGACCGAGATCCAGAAGCTCACCGACAAGCACGTGGCCGATATCGATCAGCTTCTGGCGGCCAAGGAAAAGGAAGTCATGCAGGTCTGATGGACCCCGTTCCCCGGCACATCGCGATCACGATGGACGGCAACGGCCGGTGGGCCGCTGCGCGCGGCCTGCCCCGTTCGGCCGGCCACAAGGCGGGCCTCACTCCGGTGCGTCTTTGCGTCGAGGAGTGCAGCCGGCTCGGGGTCGAGGCGCTGACGCTCTTCGCCTTCTCGAGCGAGAACTGGTCGCGCCCCGCGGAGGAAGTGGCGAGCCTCATGGGGCTCTTTCTCGAGGCGGTCGACCGCGAGATCGCCGAGCTGCACCGCCAGCGGGTGCGCGTGCGCTTCATCGGCAACCGGCAGCGGCTCTCGGTGCGCCTGCAATCGCAGATCAGCGCCGCGGAGCAGCGCACGGCCGGCAATACGGGTCTGAAGCTGCAGGTCGCGGTGAGCTACGGCGGCCGCTGGGACATCGTGCAGGCCGCCCGGCAGCTCGCGAGTCAATGCGCGAGCGGCGCCCTGAGGTCCGCCGAGATCGACGAGGATCGCTTCGCCCGCGCACTCGAGCTGGGTGGCCTCCCGGATGCAGACTTGCTGATCCGTACCGGCGGCGAACGGCGCATCAGCAACTTTCTCCTGTGGAACATCGCCTACGCGGAGCTCTACTTCAGCGACCGGCTGTGGCCGGACTTCGACCGGCAGGAGCTCTCGGCCGCGATCGAGTTCTTTGCCGGTCGGGAGCGGCGCTTCGGCCTGACGGGCGGACAATTGCCGCAGAAAGCCCGAGGTCCGTGAGCGAGTCGCTGCGCAAACGGGTCGCCACCGCCGCCGTCCTGATCGCGCTGCTGCTCGCAGTGCTGTTCTGGCTACCGGTGGCGGCCACGGTCGCGCTGCTGACCGTGGTGGTGCTCGTCGGCGCTTGGGAATGGTCCGCGTTCGTAAAGCTCACCGACCCAGGCTCGCGAGCGGCCTACGTCGGGCTGGTCGGGCTGCTCCTGCCGCTCGCCTGGCTGGCAACTCGCACCGCCGCGGGGCTCGAGGCGCTTCTCAGCGTGGCCCTTCTCTGGTGGCTCATCGCCCTCGTGTGGATCGTGGCCGCGCCCCGGCGAGTCGCGCGCTGGTCGGCGGCCCTTGCGGGACTCCTCTCGCTGGTGCCGGCATGGCTCGCGCTGATGCGACTGCGGGTCCAGACCCCGCACGGCGCGCAGTGGGTGCTCTTTGCCCTGGTCCTCGTCTGGATGGCGGACATCGGGGCGTACTTCTGCGGCAGGCGCTTCGGAAGCCGGCGTCTCGCCCCGAGCGTCTCTCCGGGCAAGACCTGGGAGGGGGCGCTCGGAGGGTTCATCGCGAGCGGCGTGGTGGCCGTGGCCGGCGGCGCCTGGTTTCGGCTGCCGCTCGAGCGCTTCCTGGGTCTGTGCCTCGGAGCCGTGGCCTTCTCGATCGTCGGGGATCTTACCGAAAGCCTGCTGAAGCGCTTCGCGGGAATGAAGGACAGCGGTACGCTCTTTCCGGGGCACGGCGGCGTGATGGACCGCATCGACAGCGTGACCGGCGCCGCGCCCGTGCTGCTGCTCGGCCTCACTTTTCTAGGAGTCCTGCCATGATCGGTGTGGTCGTCTTGGGTTCGACGGGCTCGGTCGGCGAGAGCACGCTCGATGTGCTTGCGCGTCATCCGGACCGCTTTCGCCTGGTGGCGCTCGGCGCCAACCGCAGTGTGCGCAAGCTGGCGGAGCAGATCCGCCGCTACCGTCCCGCCTATGCCGCGATGGCCGATGAGCGCGCGGCACGGGAGCTCGCGAGCGAGCTCGGCGAGGCGGCGCGCGCCACCCGCGTACTGGCCGGCGTCGGGGCGCTGACGGAGATTGCGACCCTGCCGGAAGCCGATTGCGTGATGGCGGCGATTGTCGGTGCCGCCGGGCTGCGCTCGACGCTGGCCGCCGCGCGCGCGGGCAAGCGCCTGCTGCTCGCGAACAAGGAGTCGCTCGTCATGTCAGGACCGCTGCTGATGGAGGCGGTGCGCGCGGGCGGTGCGACGCTGCTGCCGATCGACAGCGAGCACAACGCGATCTTCCAGTGCCTGCCGGCAGGCTCGCGCGCCGGTGAGACCCCAAAGGGCGTGCGCCGGATCCTCCTCACCGCCTCCGGCGGGCCATTCCGCGATTGGCAGCCCGAGGCCATCGCGGCGGCAACGCCCGAGGCGGCGTGCGCGCATCCCAACTGGGTCATGGGGCGGAAGATCTCCGTCGATTCGGCCACTCTCATGAACAAGGGCCTCGAGCTCATCGAGGCCTGCTTCCTCTTCGCGTTGACCCCGGACCGTGTCGAGATCGTCGTGCACCCGCAGAGCATCGTTCACTCGCTGGTCGAGTACCTCGACGGCTCGCTCCTGGCGCAGCTCGGCTCGCCCGACATGCGCACCCCGATCGCCTGCGCGCTCTCCTGGCCAGAGAGAATGCTCTCCGGTGTAGAATTCCTCGATCTGGTGAAGACCTCGCGGCTCGATTTTCGAGCCCCGGATCCGCAGAAGTTCCGCTGCCTCGCGCTGGCGCAGTCGGCGGCGCGGGCCGGTGGGCTGACCCCAGTCGCCCTCAACGCCGCCAACGAGGTTGCCGTCCATGCCTTTCTGGAGCGCCGATTGAACTTTCCCGGTATCGCTGCAGTCATTGAAGAGGTGGTCACACGGTGTCCCGCGGGGGCTATCAGCGGTCTGGATGACGTGCTGGCGGCCGACGCCGAAGCCAGGCGGCTCGCATCCGAGCGCATCGAAGGCGGACTGTGTGCGGCCGGGGAGCGCTCGCTCGAGGGCGCGCGGGCATGAGTGTCGTCTGGTACACGCTGTGGTTCGTCATCGCCGTCGGGCTCCTGGTCACCGTTCACGAGTTCGGCCACTTCTGGGTCGCGCGCCGGCTCGGCTTCAAGGTCCTGAGGTTCTCGGTGGGCTTCGGGCAGCCGCTGAAAGCCTGGCGCGTCGGTCCGGACCGGACGGAAATCGCCATTGCTCCCATTCCCCTCGGCGGCTATGTGAAGCTGCTCGACGAGCGCGAAGGCCCGGTGCCGCCGGAGGACCTGCCGCGCTCCTTCACGCGCAAGCACCCTTTTCAGCGCATCGTGGTGCTCCTCGCCGGGCCCGCCTTCAACATTGTCTTTGCGATCGTGGTGCTCGCCGGGATGCTATGGGTGAACGGCGTCAACCAGCTTCTGCCCGTGGTGGGCGATGTGACCGCCGGATCGATCGCCGCGAATGCCGGACTTCGCTCCGGCGATCGCATCCTCGCGATCAACGGCTCGCCGGTCAACGAGCAGCAGGACCTGCTCTTTGGTCTGCTCGATGCGATGAGCTCGCGCGGCGAGGCGAACCTCACGGTGCGCGGCAGCAGCGGGCAGATCCACCAGGTCGATCTCGACGTGCCGAACGCCGCGACCCGCCGTCATCTGACGGTGGACCCGCTCACGGGGCTCGGCTTTCAGTTCTGGCAGCCGCCGATTCCGGCGGTGATCGCCCAGGTGCCTGCGGGAGGCCCGGCCGCCCGCGCGGGGCTGCAGGCGGGGGATCGGATCCTCTCGATCAACGGCACGGCCGTGAAGACTTCCCAGCAAGTGCTCGACCAGCTCACCCCGCATCCAGGAGGGACGGTCAGCCTGACCTACGAGCGCCATGGGGCCGACCATACGGTGCAGGTGGAGCTCGACAGCGTCAAGGTCGACGGCAACTATGTCGGCCGCATGGAGGCGGAAGTCGGCGAGTCGGCCGACATTGTCTATCCGCCGGGCATGGTGCGCCATCTCGAGGTCTCGCCCGTCAGTGCCATCGGGCGCGCCGCCCGGGAGGCCTGGGACATGACCGCGCTGCAGGGAACGCTCTTCTGGCGCATGATGCTCGGCCGAGTGTCGCTCAAGAACCTGAGCGGACCGGTGTCGATCGCCCAGTACGCGGGGCAGTCGGCGAGCGAGGGCGTGAGCTCCTTCCTCGGTTTCCTGGTGTTGATCTCGCTGTCGCTCGGGTTTCTCAATCTGCTGCCCATTCCGATCCTCGATGGAGGTCAGATCCTCTTCCAGCTGGTCGAGTGGGTGAAGGGCAGCCCCATGTCGGAGCGGGCGCAGGCGTACGGGCAGCAGGTCGGGATCGCGCTGCTCATCCTCCTCATGGGGGTGGCGCTCTTCAACGACATCGCGCGCCAGTTCAGTTGAGTCTTTGAGAGTCAGGCCGGACCCCAAGAGGTCCGCACGTCCCCGCCGGGTGCTCCCGCCGCGGCGAGGAGGGGGTCGACTTACGTGATGAATGCAACAGTTGGGGCCGAAGAGGTCCGAAAGTGACGAAGTTGGATATCAGAACATGAAGGCGCGCCTCGTGCTGCTGGCCTCGGTCGCGCTCACCGTCCATTCGGCGATCGCGCTCGCACAGGGACAGATCTCCACTTCGGACGCGGACTTCACCGTCGGCGACATCAAGGTGGAGGGCCTGCAACGCATCACCGAGGGGACGGTATTCAATTACCTGCCGGTCAACATCGGCGATCACCTGAACCCGCAGCGCGTGCGCGAGGCGATCCGCGCGCTTTATGCCACCGGCTTCTTCCGTGACGTGGAGCTGCGGCGCGAGGGCAACACGCTGGTCGTGGTGGTGCTCGAGCGGCCCTCGATCGAGAGCTTCACCATCTCCGGCAACAAGGACATCAAGACGAAGGATCTGCAGAAATCGCTGCGCAACGTCGGGCTCGCCCCCGGCAAGATCTTCGACCGCTCGGTGCTCGAGGAAGTCACCCAATACCTCACCGACCAGTACTACAGCCGCGGCAAGTACGGCGTCGGCATCGATACCAAGGTCACGCCCGACAGCGGCAACCGGGTGAAGATCGCGGTCAAGATCAACGAGGGCGAGCGGGCGGTGATCCGCTCCATCAACATCGTCGGCGATACGAAGTTCAAGCAGAAGAGCATCCTCCAGACTTTTCAGCTGAAGACCCCGAACTGGCTCTCCTGGTACAGGCAGGACGACCGCTATTCGCGCGAGACGCTGCAGGGGGATCTCGAGCGGCTGCGCGATTACTACATGGACCGGGGCTACGCCAACTTCCACATCAACTCCACGCAGGTGCAGATCACGCCGGAGAAGAACGACATCTTCATCGACGTCAACATCAGTCAGGGGGATGTCTACCGGGTTTCCGAGGTCAAGCTCGCCGGCACGTTCGTCGTGCCGAAGCCGGAGCTCGAGCAGCTGCTCGAGATCGGGCCCGGACAGATCTTCAACAGGCAGCTGATCACCGCCAGCCAGAAGCTGATTCAGGACCGCCTGGGCGAGGACGGCTACGCTTTTGCCAA
This sequence comes from Steroidobacteraceae bacterium, assembly GCA_035252605.1. Classification (GTDB taxonomy): domain Bacteria; phylum Pseudomonadota; class Gammaproteobacteria; order Steroidobacterales; family Steroidobacteraceae; genus 13-2-20CM-66-19. Next base: position 34,719 of record DATFCZ010000003.1, on the reverse strand, counting down.
GGTCGATCCGGTGCCGACCGCGGACGACAAGAACCACACGGTCTCGCTCACCTTCTTCGTCGATCCCGGCAACCGCGTCTACGTGCGCAACATCACCTTCTCCAACGAGACCGCGATCAACGACGTGGTGCTGCGCCGCGAGATGCGGCAGCTCGAGGGCGGATGGCTCTCCAACGTCGCGCTCGAGCGCTCCAAGCAGCGCATCCAGAAGCTCCCCTACGTCAAGGACGTGAGCTACAAGACGACACCGGTCCCGGGCTCACCCGACCAGGTGGACGTCGACTACAAGATCACCCAGGGACCGGCGGCGCAGCTCTCGGGGGGCATCGGTTACTCGGCAACCTACAAGCTGATGTTGAATGCGAACTACGCGGATGCCAACTTCCTCGGTACCGGCGACCGCTTCGCGGTCGAGCTCGAGGGCGGGGCGTACAACAAGATCTATACCGTCTCCTACAGCAACCCGTATCTCACCATGAACGGGGTCGGGCAGACGCTGTCGGCGACCTATAGCGACGTCACGCAGTTCGTCTCCTCCTCGTCGAATTTCTCCTCCAAGAACCTGAGCGTGGGTCCGACCTGGAGCTATCCGATCTCCGAATTCCAGTTTCTTTCCTTCGGCGCAGCCTGGGAGAGCTCGCAGCTCCTCACCACCTCCTACAGCAGCGCGCAGCAGGCGCAGCAGTGGGTGACGCAGAACGGTCATCCATACAGCCGCCTGGTGCACGAGGACTTCACCAACAACGACTATGAGCTCTACGGCACCAACTTCAGCGACGTCCTGCTGGTTGCCGGCTGGGGTCTGGACTCGCGCAACCGCTCGCTCTTCGCCGATCGCGGCAACCGCACGGCCGTGAGCTTCCGGGTCACGATTCCGGGAGTGAGCCCGGTCGAGTACTACATGGGGAATCTCAGCTTCCAGCAGTACGTGCCCATTTGGCTGCATCACTTCACGCTCTCGTTCTTCGACAGCGTCGATTACGGCGGGGCGCTCGGCACGACGACCTCCATTCCGCCCTATCAGCAGCTCTACGGCGGCGGCCCGGACTCGGTGCGGGGCTTTCGCGAGGACTGGCTCGGACCGCGCGATAACTTCGGCAACCCGTACGGCGGCAACTTCCGCATCACCAGCCAGAACGAGCTGCTGCTGCCGATGCCGGCGAAATGGCGGGAGAATGCGCGGGTGAGCCTGTTCTTCGACGTCGGCAACGTCTTCTATACCAGCAAGAAGATCCACTTCTACCAGCCGGACGGGGTGACGCCGGCTTACTATAATTTCAAGGGTTGGGGGAGCCTGAAGCGCTCGGTCGGCCTCGCGGTGGAGTGGCTTGCGCCGATGGGCCTCTTCCGCTTCAGTTACGGCGTGCCGCTGAACGCCACCCGCTCCACTCTCGATACCTGGGGGGACCAGACCGAAGGCTTCCAGTTCTCGGTCGGACAGGCGTTCTGAGCCGGGTCCTCGGGTGAACGAGAGCCCGGAGGGGCGACTCGAGCAATGCTACAATGACAGGCTTGGCCGCTACCTGCGGCCATCGGTCACATCAGTCATTTCGAGGTGGGTCTCCGTGAAGCGCTTGATCGGATTGAGCTCTTGGATTCGCAGGGTAGCCGCTCCCGGCGCGAGCGCCCTGCTGGCACTCGCCATGGTAGCGGGCGCGCTCGCCGCGGCTCCCGCGCACGCGGCCGGGCTCAGGATCGCGGTGGTGAACTACGGCCAGCTGCTGCAGCAGTCGCCGCAGGCAAAGGCGGCGGTCGCCTCGCTGCGCGCCGAATTCGCGCCCAAGCAGCGCAGCCTCCAGGTCGAGGCCAACGCGCTCAAGGCCAAGGAGGACACGCTGAAGAAGAACGAGGCCACGATGACCCAGGACCAGCGCGACCAGGCGGAGCTCGATCTGCGGGAGCGTTACCAGGACCTCGCGCGCAAGCAGACCGAGATCCAGGACGATGTCAACACGCGGCGCAACGAGCTGATGTCGCAGCTGCAGCACACGCTCGTGCAGGTGGTGCAGAACTACGCCAAGGAGCAGCGGTATGACCTGGTGCTCGCCGACGGCGTCATCTATGCCGATACGGCCCTCGACATCACTCCGGCCATCCTGACTGCTCTGAAGTCGCAGTCCCCCCGCCGCGCCCCCGCGGCCCGCATCCACTGACGGGAGCGCGGCGCGAGCGCTGCGGTCTCGGTCTCTCATGGGCGTCTCACTCGGGGAGCTCGCGGTCCGCTTCGGATGCGAGCTGCGCGGCGATCCGGACGTGCAGGTCGAGCGTGTGGCCACATTGGCTCACGCAGACTCGCGTTCGTTGGCATTCCTCGCCAATCCGCGCTATCGACCGCAGCTCTCGAGCACCGGCGCGGCCGCGGTGGTGCTCGATGCGGCGAGCGTGCCTGACTGCTCGACCGCCGCCCTCGTCTGCGAGAATCCGCACGCCACGTACGCCCGCATAGCCGCACTGCTGCATCCTGCTCCCGCGGCGCCGCCCGGAACGCATCCCTCGGCGGTGATCGCACCCGGAGCCCGCATCGATCCGAGCGCCCACATAGGCGCACTCAGCGTGATCGGGCCGGGCGCCATCGTCGGTCCGCGCGCGTTCGTCGGCCCGCAGTGCCTGATCGAGGAGGGGGCGACGATCGCCGAGGACGTCCGCCTGATCGCGCGAGTGACCGTGTGTGAGCGGGTGCAGATCGGTGCGCGCAGCATCGTGCAGCCGGGAGCCGTCATTGGCGGTGATGGGTTCGGCTTTGCACAGGAGCGCGGCCGCTGGCTCAAGGTGCCGCAGACCGGCACCGTACGCATCGGACCCGATGTCGAGATCGGCGCCAACACCACCATCGATCGCGGAGCGATCGAGGACACCGTGATCGAGGAGGGCGTGAAGCTCGACAACCTGATCATGATCGCGCACAACGTGCGCGTCGGCGCCCACAGCGCGCTTGCCGCCTGCGTCGGGGTCTCGGGCAGCACCAGCATCGGCAGCCGCTGCATGATCGGCGGCCAGGTGGGTATCGGTGGACACCTCACGATCGCCGACGGCGTGATCATCACCGGGTGCACGATGGTCAGCCATTCCATTTCCCGCCCCGGCGTATACTCCGGGGGCATTCCGCTCGAAGAAGCCCACATCTGGCGCCGGCTGGTCGCGCGCTTCAAGCGCATCGACTCCCTCGCTGCGCGGCTTAAGGCGCTGGAGCGCGCTAGCTCCGCCAGCCCCGATCAGGAAGAGGACGATGACTGACTCGACGCGACTCGATATCCAGGGCATTCTGCGGTACCTGCCCCACCGCTACCCCTTCCTGCTCGTCGACCGCGTGCTCGAGTGGCACAGCGGCAGCAACATCCGCGCGCTGAAGAACGTCACGTACAACGAGCCGTTCTTTCCCGGTCATTTTCCCGGCCGTCCGGTCATGCCGGGTGTGATCATCATCGAGGCGCTGGCGCAGACGGCGGGCATCCTCACGTTCCTGAGCGCCAACGTCATCCCGGATGTCGAGACCCGCTTTTACTTCGTCGGCATCGACAAGGCGCGCTTTCGCAAGCCGGTGGAGCCGGGCGATCAGCTCGTGCTCACCGCGCAGGTGGAGCGCTATCTGCGCGGCATCTGGCGCTTCTCCACCGCGGCCCTGATCGGCGATAACGAGGTGGCTCACGCGGAAATCATGGTGGCGCCGGAGACCGCAAAGTGATCGACCCACACGCCCTCGTCTCGCCGCGCGCGGAGCTGGCGGCGGACGTCGCCGTGGGTCCCTTCAGCGTGATCGGTCCGGACGTGCGCATCGGCGCGGGCACCATCGTGGGACCCCACGTGGTCATCAACGGTCCGACCACGATCGGCGAGCACAACCGCATCTTCCAGTTCGCCTCGATCGGTGATGCGCCCCAGGACAAGAAATACGGCGGCGAGCCGACCCGCCTCGAGATCGGCGATCGCAACGTATTCCGGGAGAGCTGCACGGTCAACCGCGGCACCACCCATGACAAGGGTGTGACGGTGATCGGTCACGACAATCTCTTCATGGCCTACTCGCACGTGGCGCACGACTGCGTAATCGGATCGAACACGGTGTTCGCAAACTGCGCCGCCCTCGCCGGACACGTCGAGATCGGCGACTGGGTGACGCTCGGGGGTCTCACCGCCGTTCACCAGTTCACCAAGATCGGCGCCTATGCGTTTCTCGGGGGCGGCACGATCGTCACGCGGGACGTGCCGCCTTACGTGATGGCCGCAGGCAATCCCGCCGAGCCGCACTCGATCAACGCCGTGGGTCTGAAGCGCCGGGGTTTCACGGACGAGCAGATCCGCTCCATCCGCGAGGCTTACCGTATCGTCTACCGCTGCGACCTGAAGTTGAGCGAGGCGCTCGAGCGGCTCGAGCCCGCCGCCTGCGAGCAGCCGGAGCTGCGGCTGTTCGTCGATTTCATCCGCAGCTCCACCCGCAGTATCGTGAGATGACCCGGGCGGCGCCGCTGCGCGTCGGCATCGTCGCGGGGGAATCATCCGGAGATCAACTCGGCGCGGCGCTGATCGCGGCGCTGCGCGAGCGGGCGCCCGGTCTCGAATGCTTCGGAGTCGCGGGGCCGCGCATGATCGGCGCGGGCTGCGAGGCATGGGCGGGCGCGGAGGAGCTCGCGGTCATGGGCCTCACCGAGGTGCTGCATCACCTGCCGCGGCTGCTCAAGCTGCGCGCCTCGCTCACCGCCCGCTTCCTCCAGGCTCGTCCCGATGTCTTCGTCGGTATCGACGCCCCGGAGTTCAATCTCGGTCTGGCGAAGCGCCTGCGCGCGCGCGGGGTCAAGACGGTGCAGTACGTGAGCCCGCAGGTCTGGGCCTGGCGGCAGGGGCGGGCGCGAACCATCGGCCGCGCCTGCGATCTGGTGCTTTGCCTGCTGCCCTTCGAGACGGCGTTCTACGAGCGTCATCGAGTACCGGCCGTCTTCGTCGGCCATCCGCTTGCCGATCAGATCCCCCTCGAGGTCGACCGCGCCGGCGCGCGCGCCGTGCTCGGCTTGGAGGGGGCCGCGCGCATCGTGGCGCTCCTTCCTGGCAGCCGGGTCGGGGAGGTGGAGCGACTCGGAGCGGACTTTCTTCGCGCCGCCGCCTGGCTTGCCGGCCAACGGCCGGATCTGCGCTTCATCGCGCCGATGGCGACGCCGCGCGTGCTCGAGGTCTTCGAGAGAATACAGGCCGAAGTCTCTGCGGCACCAAAGGTTTTATTGATCGAGGGGCGCGCCCAGCAGGCGCTCGCCGCCTGCGATGCGGCCATCGTCGCCTCAGGAACCGCTACACTGGAGACGCTGCTGTCGCGCCGCCCGATGGTGGTGGCGTATCGCCTCGGCGCGCTGACTGCGTTCCTGCTGCGAAGACTGCGACTGGTGAAGGTGCCGTACTTCTCGCAACCGAATCTGCTCATCGGACGCGCGCTCGTGCCCGAGCTTTTCCAGGAGCAGGTGAGCGGCGCCGCGCTAGGCGAAGCGCTGCTCACGCGCCTCGAGGACCGCCAGTACCTGCTCGAGCTCGACCGCGAGTTTCGTAAAGTGCACGAGAGGCTGCGCGGGCAAGGGGCGGCCAGGGCGGCCGAGGCGATCCTGAGCGTGGTTCGTGCGGCGGAGCGCCCCGGGAGAGCGGCATGAGGCGGCTTGCCGGGGTGGACGAGGCCGGCCGCGGACCGCTTGCAGGACCGGTGTTCGCCGCAGCGGTGATCCTGCATCCGCGCCGGCGCATCGGCGGCCTCGCCGACTCCAAGACGCTCTCAGCCGCGGAGCGGGCGCGCCTCGCGCCCATCATTCGCGCCCGCGCTCTCGCGTGGGCGGTCGCCTGGGCCGACCGTGACGAGATCGATGCGCTCAACATCCTGGGCGCGACCTTTCTCGCGATGCGCCGGGCGCTGCTGCGCCTGCCGGTGTGTCCGACCCACGTGGCCGTCGACGGCAACCAGCTACCGCCGCTCGCCGACCTGTCGCTCGGTTGCACCGCGCAAGCCATCGTCGAAGGGGACGCCCGCATTGCCGCCATCAGCGCAGCCTCCATTCTCGCGAAGACCCACCGCGATGCCCTGATGGAGGCGCTCGATCCCTGCTACCCGGGATTCGAGCTCGCGATGCACAAGGGTTACGGCACCCCCGCACATCTTCAGGCGCTGCGGATCCGCGACCCCTCGCCGCAACATCGCCGCTCCTTCAGTCCCGTCAAAGTGGCGCTCGGGGCGCTGCCGGAGCAGGCCGAGCCGCTGCCGCTCACCGGTACCGACACGGAGACCTGAGCCCTTGTCCGCCGGCTTCGTACATCTGCGTCTGCATACCGAGTACTCGCTGGTCGACAGCGTGGTGCGCGTGCCGGAGCTCATCGAAGCCGTCGCCGCCGCCGCGATGCCCGCGGTCGCCGCGACCGACCAGTGCAACCTCTTTGCGATGGTCAAGTTCTATCGCGCTGCGCTGGCTGCCGGTATCAAGCCGCTCATCGGCGTCGATCTGCTCATTCGCGAGCCGGGAGACCGTCAACAGCCCTCGCGCGTCACCTTCATCTGTCAGAACCAGACCGGTTATCACAACGCCACCCGCCTGGTCAGCCGCGCCTATCTCGAGGGCCAGCAGCGCGGCGTCCCCCTGATCGAGCGTCCGTGGCTCACTGCCGAGGCGCTCGAAGGTCTGATCGCGCTCTCCTGTGCCACCGAAGGCGATGTGGGGCGGGCGTTGGCGAACGGTCGCGAGCAGGAAGCCGCGCGCGCGCTCGATGAGTGGCTCGCGCTCCTGCCCGATCGCTTCTACATCGAGCTGCAGCGCCTCGGACGGGCCGGCGAGGAGAGCTACATCGCGGCGGCCGTGAGCCTCGCCGGCCGCCGCGGCGTGCCGGTAGTCGCCACCAACGACGTGCGTTTCCTCAAGCAAAGCGACTTCGAATCCCACGAAGCGCGGGTCTGCATCCACGACGGCACGCTCCTCGCCGACCCCAACCGGATTCGCCGCTACACCTCGCAGCAGTACCTGCGCACCCCCGCGGAGATGGCGCGCCTCTTCGCCGACGTTCCCGAAGCGCTCGCCAACTCGGTCGAGATCGCCCGCCGCGCGAGCCTCACCCTGAAGCTGGGTGAAGCCCGGCTGCCGCGCTACCCCGTTCCGGGGGGCATGAGCACCGAGGATTTCCTGCGCCAGCAAGCCGAGTCCGGTCTCGAGAAACGCCTGCTGAGCTTGTCCGAAAGCGGCTCCATCGATCCTGAGCAGTACCGCCAGCGGCTGAGCTCCGAGTTGCAAGTCATCTCCAAGATGGGCTTTGCCGGCTACTTCCTCATCGTGGCCGACTTCATCCGATGGGCCCGCGAGAACGGGGTGCCCGTAGGCCCCGGCCGCGGCTCGGGCGCCGGCTCGCTCGTTGCCTATAGTCTGCGCATAACGGATCTCGACCCGCTGCGCTACGACCTGCTGTTCGAGCGCTTCCTCAATCCCGAGCGCGTCTCCATGCCCGACTTCGACGTCGACTTCTGCATGGAGGGTCGGGATCGGGTGATCGACTACGTCGCCGACCATTATGGGCGTGAGCGCGTCTCGCAGATCATCACCTACGGCACCATGGCCGCCAAAGCCGTCGTGCGCGACGTCGGCCGCGTGCTCGGCATGCCCTACGGCTTCGTCGACAAGATTGCCAAGCTCATCCCCTTCGAGCTCGGCATCACGCTCGATGACGCGCTGCAGAAGGAGCCCGAGCTCAAGCGCCTGTACGATTCCGAGGAGGATGTCCACAACCTCATCGATCTTGCCCGCTCCCTCGAAGGACTGACGCGCAACGCCGGCATGCACGCCGGCGGCGTTGTCATCGCGCCCTCGGTGTTGACGGATTTCGCGCCGCTTTATTGCGATGAGTCGGGAGGGAGCCTCGTCACCCAGTTCGACAAGGACGACGTCGAGGCGGCGGGGCTCGTCAAGTTCGATTTTCTGGGATTGCGCACCCTGACGGTCATCGATTGGACCGTGAAGGCCATCAATGCGCGGCGTGCGCAGACCGGCGAGCCCGCGCTGGACATCGGCCGGATTCCGCTGGATGACGCCTTCACCTACGAGCGGGTGTTCAAGAGCGCGCAGACGGTGGCGGTGTTCCAGTTCGAGTCCGGCGGCATGCAGCGCATGCTGAAGGACGCGAAACCCGATCGTTTCGATGACATCATCGCCCTCGGTGCCCTATACCGCCCGGGCCCGATGGACCTGATCCCCGAGTGGGTCGCCTGCAAGCACGGCAAGAAGCCCGAATATCTGCACCCCGACATGGAGCAGGTCCTGGGCGTGACTTACGGCGTGTTCGTGTACCAGGAGCAGGTGATGCAGATCGCCCAGCGCCTGGCTGGCTACACTCTCGGCGGCGCCGATCTGCTGCGCCGCGCCATGGGCAAGAAGAAGCCCGAGGAGATGGCCAAACAGCGCGGCGTCTTCGTCGCGGGCGCCGCTGCGCGCGGCATCGAGGAGAAGATCGCCAACGCGATCTTCGACCAGATGGAGAAGTTCGCCGGCTACGGCTTCAACAAGAGCCATGCGGCCGCCTACGCGCTGCTCTCCTACCAGACCGCATATCTCAAGGCGCATTTTCCCGCGGCGTTCATGGCGGCGATGCTGTCCGCTGACATGGATCACACCGACAAGGTCGTGATGCTGATCCACGAGTGCGAGGCCATGAAGCTCAAGGTGCGCCGGCCTGACATCAACACATCGCTCTATGAATTCGCGGTCGAGGGCGATACCACCATCCTCTACGGGCTCGGGGCAGTGCGCGGCGTCGGGCGCGGAGCGGTGGAGGCGATGATCGCCGAGCGCGCGGCCCGGGGACCCTTCACGAGCCTGGAGGATCTCTGCCGGCGGCTCGATCTGCAGAAGATCAATCGCCGCGTGCTGGAGGCGCTCTTGCGCTCAGGCAGCCTCGATGCGCTCGGTCCCAACCGGGCGACGCTCATGCAGCATCTGCCTGCGGCCATGCAGCTCGGCGATCAGAACTCCAAAGCTCATGAGGCGGGGCAAAACGACCTGTTCGGGCTGGCCGCTCGCCCGCCACCCACGGCCGGTGAGGCGGGCCCGAGCTCAGGCCCGGCGAGCGTACCGGAGTGGACCGAAGCGGTGCGCCTCGCCGGTGAGCGCGAGACGCTGGGGCTTTATCTCACGGGCCATCCTGCCAAGCCCTTCACAGCGCTCCTGGCCCGGGTCGCCTCGCACTGGATTGCAGACCTGGTGCGGGAGCGGCCGGCGCCCGGGGCTGAGCCGGCGCGATTCGGCGGCGGCAAGTTGGTGACGGTCGGGGGACTCGTCGATGAGGTGAAGAAGCGCGGACCGCGCTTCATTCTGACGCTGGACGACAGTACCGGCCGACTCGAGGTCACGTTGTTCGAGGACGTCTACCAGAGATTTCGGGAGGTCGCGACGAAGGACGCCCTGGTGCTGATCGAGGGCATGCTGCGTTTCGATGACTTCAGCGACGGCTGGCGGCTCACGGCGCGCTCGGTCACCGATCTCGGCAAGATCGGCGAGCAACAGGCGCGCAGTCTCGTGCTCACGTGGCCTCAGGATCGGCCGGACAACGCAGCGTTACAGGGGCGGCTGGCTGAGTTGCTCGCGGCCCACCGGCCGGGACCCTGCCCGATCGTGATCGAATGTTACGGCGCCGCGGCGCGCGGTGCGCTCAAGCTGGGCGCGGAGTGGTCGGTGCGCGCCACGAGGGAGCTGCGGGAGAGCCTGGAGGGACTGCTGGGTCGTGGCTCGGTGGAGGTCACGTACGCTCCGCTCGCCGCCGCAGCCGGCCCGCCGCTCTCGGCGGATGGCCGGTAACTGCCGGCGAGAACCGCCGAGCTTGCGCCCGGGGCTGGCGCCCCTTACGCTCGGCGCAGCATGAAAAAGTTGCGGTAAGCCTGCATGGCCGTTGCTTTCCTCGATTTCGAACAGCCCATCGCCGAGCTCGAAGCCAAGATCGAGGAGCTGCGGCACGTCACTTCCGAGTCGGAAGTCAACATCCAGGAGGAGATCTCGCGCCTGCAGGCCAAGAGCCGGCAGCTCACGAGCAGCATTTTCGCCAATCTCACGCCCTGGCAGATCACGCAGCTCGCGCGCCACCCCCGCCGTCCGTACACGCTCGATTACGTCGCCGCGATCTGCACCGAGTTCAGCGAGCTGCATGGCGATCGGATGTTCGCCGATGATCAGGCGATCGTGGGCGGGCTCGGGCGCATCGATGGACGAGCCGTGATGATCATCGGTCATCAGAAGGGGCGCGACACCAAGGAGCGCGTGCGGCGCAACTACGGTATGCCGAAGCCCGAGGGCTATCGCAAGGCGCTGCGGCTGATGCGTCTCGCGGAGCGCTTCGGGCTGCCGCTCCTCACCCTGATCGACACCCAGGGCGCCTATCCCGGCGTCGGCGCCGAGGAGCGGGGTCAGAGCGAGGCGATCGCCCGCAACCTCTTCGAGATGTCGGTGCTCAGCGTCCCGATCATCACGGTGGTGACGGGGGAAGGCGGCTCCGGAGGGGCGCTCGCCATCGGCGTCTGCGATCGGCTCCTCATGCTGCAGTACAGCACCTACTCGGTGATCTCGCCCGAAGGGTGCGCCTCGATCCTCTGGAAGAGCCAGGACAAGAAGGAGGCCGCGGCCGAGGCCCTCAACATGACCGCCGACCGACTCGCCAAGCTCGCTCTGGTGGACGAGGTGATCGAGGAGCCGCTCGGGGGCGCCCATCGCGATCCGCCGGCGATGTCATCGAGCCTCAAAGCGGCGCTGCTGAGACACCTCGAGGAGCTCGAGACGATTCCGCGTGATGAGTTGCGCGCCGCGCGCTCGCGCCGGATCGCCGGCTTCGGGGTCTTCAGTGAGAGCGCGGAGTAAGAAAGCGCAGGGCTCCTTCGGTCCGGAATGGATCGGCGAGCGCCTCGCGCAGCTGCTGCCCGGATTTCCCGACGTACCCGTCTGCATCGCGCTGAGCGGTGGCCTCGACTCCACGGCACTGCTCGCGGCGCTCGCGGCAGTGCGGCTCGAGGGCTTTCGCCTGCGCGCGGTGCACATCGATCACGGGCTGCACCCGAATGCGTCGCGTTGGCGTGCGCACTGCCGCAGGCTCGCGCGCGATCTCGCGGTTCCTCTCGCGGTGCTCAGCGTGCAGGTGAGGCGCGGGCGCGGCGATTCGCTGGAAGAGGCCGCGCGCGCTGCCCGCTACCTGCGGCTCGAGCGGCACTTGAAGCGCGGTGAGGCTCTGCTCACGGCTCACACGCGCGACGATCAGCTCGAGACCGTGCTGCTGCAGCTCTTTCGCGGCTGCGGTCTCGCGGGGCTCGCCGCCATGCCTGCAGTAGCTTCTTTTGGCGCCGGCTGGCTCGCGCGGCCGCTTCTCGGATGCTCGCGCAAGGAGCTCGAGGCGTGGGTGCGAGCCCGCGGCCTCGCCTGGGTCGAGGACGATACGAATCTCGATGAGCGGTTCGACCGCAATTATCTGCGACGCCGCGTGCTCCCGCTCATCCGCGAGCGCTGGCCGGGCGTCGCTTTGGCGGTGACCCGCTCGGCGCGGCACGCCGCCGAGGCGCAGCGGCTGCTCGCCACGCTCGCGCGCGCCGACCTCGAGCGCGCGAGCGATGGCGCAGCGCTCTCGGTGACGGCGCTGCGCGCGCTCTCGGCCGATCGGCGCCGCAATCTCCTGCGGCTGTGGATCGCGGACAGCGGGCGCGTTTTGCCGGACACGCGGCGACTGGAGGAGATCGCGGGTCCCCTCATCGAAGCGCGCCCCGATGCCCATCCGCAGGTACGCTTCGGCGATGTCGTGGTTCAGCGCCATGCGCATCTCTTGTCGCTCGCCGATCGCGACGCCATGTCAGGAGAGCCGGCGACCGCGCCGCTGCGCGCGGCGGAGCTCGATTGGCAGTGGCGGCAGTCAAAGCGCTGCGAGCTGCCCGGCGGCAGCGCTCTCGAGCTCATGGCCGGCAGCCGGGGAGCGATCGATCTCGATGCGCTGCCGGAGCGGCTCGCGGTGCGCTGGCGTCGCGGCGGTGAGCGCTTGCGCGTGCGCAGCGGCGCTCCGCGGCGCGCACTCAAGAGCTTACTGCAGGAAGCTCGCGTGCCGCTCGCGGAGCGCGCGCGAATGCCGTTGATTTTCGCGGGCGACAGACTGATCGCGGCGGCGGATCTTTGGATCGACGAGTCGGTGCGGGCGGGACCGGATGCGGCGCATCGGGCGCAGCTTCTCTGGCGTAAGCCTACCGCCGGTCCGCCCTGACGTGCTCGGCCAGGGCGGCCCGACAAGGGGCATGGATGCGCCGAGTAAAATCGCTCCGGGCGATTTTGTGCTAATCTGCGCTCCCGTCGTTTTCATGCTCACACGGTCTCAGCGGGCGCTCCTTCGACGGGACATCCTCTGATCAGTCTATGACGCGATTCGTATTCGTCACCGGCGGCGTCGTGTCCTCATTGGGCAAGGGCATCGCCGCGGCATCACTCGGCGCGATCCTCGAGGCCCGGGGACTCAAGGTCGCAATGGTCAAGCTCGACCCCTACATCAACGTCGATCCGGGCACGATGAGCCCGTTCCAGCACGGGGAGGTGTTCGTCACCCAGGACGGCACCGAGACCGATCTCGACCTCGGACATTACGAGCGCTTCGTGCGCACCACCACCGGCCGCAACAGCAATTTCACCACCGGGCGCATCTACGAGCGCGTGATCGCCAAGGAGCGGCGCGGCGATTATCTCGGCGCCACGGTGCAGGTGATTCCGCATATCACCGACGAGATCAAGCGCAGCATTCAGCTCGGGGCCGAGGGGGCCGATGTCTGCATGGTCGAGATCGGCGGCACGGTGGGCGACATCGAGTCGCTGCCGTTCCTCGAGGCCATCCGCCAGCTCGGAGTCGAGCTCGGCCGCAGCAACTGCGTCTATCTGCACCTCACGCTGGTGCCGATCGTCGGCGGCTCCGGGGAGATCAAGACCAAGCCAACCCAGCACTCCGTCAAGGAGCTGCGCGGCATCGGCATCCAGCCGGACGTGCTCCTCTGCCGCTGCAAGCATCCGCTGCCGGAAGAGCAGCGGCGCAAGATCGCGCTCTTCACCAACGTCGAGGAGCGCGCGGTGATCTCCGCGGTCGATGCGGACGACATCTATCAGATTCCGATTCTGCTGCACGAGCAGGCGCTCGATGACATCGTGGTCGACAAGCTGCGGCTCGATGTGCCGCAGACCGATCTTGCCGAATGGCGCCAGGTGGTCACCGCCAAGGCGAATCCCGACGGTCAGGTGGACGTCGCCATGGTCGGCAAGTACGTGCAGATCCGCGACTCCTACCTGTCGCTGCACGAGGCGCTGATGCACGGCGGCCTGAAGTCGCGCACGCGCGTCAACATCCACTACATCGAGTCCACCGAGGTCGAGCAGCACGGCACGCATGCCCTGAAGGGCATGGATGCGATCCTGGTGCCGGGCGGGTTCGGCGAGCGGGGCATCGAGGGAAAAATCCAGGCGGTGCGCTATGCGCGCGAGCACTCGGTGCCTTATCTGGGCATCTGCCTCGGGATGCAGGTGGCGATCGTCGAGTTCGGACGTCACGTGCTCGCGCTGACGGGCGCCAACAGCACCGAGTTCAACCGCGCGACAGCTTACCCGGTGATCGCGCTGATCAGCGAGTGGCAGGACCAGACCCGCGGGATGCAGACCCGCGACGAGGCTTCCGCGAAGGGCGGAACGATGCGCCTCGGCGCGCAGGAGGTGCTGCTCGGGGCCGGCACGCGCGCTCGGGAAATCTTCGGCAAGGATGCGATCCACGAGCGCCACCGCCACCGCTACGAGTTCAACAACAACTTTCTCGATCGTTACCGCCAGGCGGGCATGCGCTTCTCCGGTTTCTCCCGCGATGGGCTGGTGGAGGTCATCGAAATCCCCGCTCACCCGTGGTTCGTGGCGACGCAGTTCCACCCGGAGTTCACCTCGACGCCGCGCGACGGCCATCCGCTCTTCACCGGCTTCATCCGGGCCGCGCGCGCGCAGCGGGCCTCACTGCTACCGCAGGCCGCGGGCGCCTAGCATGAAGCGCTGGATCCGGACATTGCGCTGCGCAATCCATGCTCCGCGCAAGCCCGGGGTGTCCATCCATGGCCACCCCTGCGGCGGCGCGGCACATCCCTGTGCCTGATATCCGATGAAGCTCGCCGGACACGAGATCGGCATCGGCCGACCGCTCTTTCTCATCGCGGGCCCCTGCGTGATCGAGAGCGCGGAGCTCACGCAGCAGGTTGCGGGACGCCTCAAGGAAATCACCGCACGCCTCGGCATCCCCTTCGTCTTCAAGGCCTCCTTCGACAAGGCGAACCGCTCCTCGCGCTCGAGCTTCCGCGGTCCGGGAATGGAGCAGGGGCTCAAGATCCTCGATGGCGTGCGCCGCAGCATCGGCGTGCCGGTGCTCACCGATGTGCACGAGGACACCCCGCTCGATGAGGTCGCCGCGGTCGTCGATGTGCTGCAGACCCCGGCCTTTCTCTGCCGGCAGACCAACTTCATCGTCGCCGTCGCCTCCCGCGGCAAGCCGGTCAACATCAAGAAGGGCCAGTTCCTCTCTCCCTGGGAGATGGGCAACGTCGTCGACAAGGCCCGCTCGAGCGGCAACGAGTCGATCCTCGTGTGCGAGCGGGGCTTCTCCTTCGGCTACAACAATCTCGTCTCCGACATGCGCTCTCTCTCGGTCATGCGCTCGAGCGGCTGTCCCGTTGTGTTCGACGCCACCCATTCCGTGCAGCTGCCGGGCGGTCTCGGCGCCGCCTCGGGCGGCCAGCGGGAGTTCATTCCGGTTCTGGCCCGCGCCGCCGTGGCCGCGGGAGTCTCGGGCCTCTTCATGGAGACTCACCCCGATCCGGCGCGCGCGCTCTCCGACGGACCCAATGCCTGGCCGCTCGAGCGCATGGAGCCGCTGCTCGTCACCCTCAAGGCTCTCGATGCCGCCGTGAAGGCGTCCCCCCTGGAGGAGAGCCTATTGTGAGCGTTGCACATCTTCGCGGCGCGCCCGCGCGCCGCTACATTTCGCCAAGCGCATAAGGAGCACACCGACATGACCCGAATCGCCGACATCCGCGGCCGCGAAATCCTGGATTCCCGCGGTAATCCCACCGTCGAAGCCGACGTCATTCTCGAGTCCGGCGTCGTCGGTCGGGCCGCGGTGCCCTCGGGCGCTTCCACGGGTACGCGCGAGGCGGTGGAGCTGCGCGATGGCGACGGCAAACGCTATGCGGGCAAGGGCGTGCTCAAGGCCGTGGCAAACGTCAACACCGTGCTCAAGTCCGCAGTGCTCGGCGCCGATGCGCGCGATCAGGCGGGGATCGATCAGAAGATGATCGAGCTCGACGGTACCGACAACAAGGCGCGGCTCGGCGCCAATGCGATACTCGCGATCTCGCTCGCCACCGCGCATGCCGCGGCGCGCGATGCCGGCCTGCCGCTCTACCGCTACCTCGGTCAGAACCTCACCGGCGGGCGTGAGCCGGTGATGCCGGTGCCGCAGATGAACATCATCAACGGCGGCGCCCATGCCAACAACAGCCTCGACATTCAGGAGTTCATGATCCTCCCGGTCGGAGCGCCGAGCTTTCGCGAGGCACTGCGCTACGGCGCCGAGGTCTTTCATCAGCTGAAGAAGATCCTTGGCGAGCGAGGTTTCTCCACAGCTGTCGGCGATGAAGGCGGCTTCGCGCCGAATCTCGGCTCGAACGAGGAGGCGCTCGGCATCATCCTGCAAGCTATCGAGAAGGCCGGCTACAGGGCGGGCCGCGATATCTGTCTCGGACTCGATGCCGCGAGCTCCGAATTCTTCCGCGACGGCAGCTACGATCTCAAAGGCGAGAAGCGTCGCTTCTCGAGCGCCGAGTTCACCGGTTATCTCACCGACCTTGCCGGCCGCTACCCCATCGTCAGCATCGAGGACGGCATGGCCGAGTCCGACTGGGACGGCTGGGCGCAGCTCACCCGCGCGCTCGGGGAGAAGCATCAGCTGGTCGGCGACGACATCTTCGTCACCAACACCAGAATCCTGAAGGAAGGGATCGAGAAGCACATCGCCAACGCCATCCTGATCAAGCCCAATCAGATCGGTACCCTCACCGAGACGCTGGCCGCGATCGATCTCGCGGACGATGCGGACTACGCCGCCGTGATCTCCCATCGCTCGGGCGAGACCGAGGACAGCACCATCGCCGACCTCGCGGTCGCAACCGCCGCCACGCAGATCAAGACGGGCTCGCTCTCGCGCTCCGATCGCATCGCGAAGTACAACCAGCTGCTGCGCATCGAAGCGGAGCTCGGCAAGGTCCGCTATGCCGGTCGCGACGCGTTTCCGGTGAAGGTGTAGCGCCGAGGTGGTAGTCTTGCTGCGCTCATGAGGTGGCTCGCCACAGCCCTTCTGCTCGCTCTGATCCTCCTTCAGTACAGGATCTGGATCTCCGACGACGGCCTGCGCGGCGTGGCGCGTCTGCAGCACGCAGTGGCCACCCAGCAGAAGCTGAATGCGAGTCTCAGCGAGCGCAACAGCCGCCTCGCCGCCGAAGTGCAGGACCTGAAGTCGGGCACGGCCGCCATCGATGAGCTCGCGCGCAGCGATCTCGGCATGATCGGACCCAACGAGACCTTCTATCAGGTGGTCGAGCCGGCTCCGGCCATCGCCACCACTGCCTCCGCCATCTCGGGTCCGCTCGCGGCGAGAAAAGAGCCCACCACCAAATGAGCCCTGGCCAGAACCTGAATCCATCCGTGGAGGCGCGCGCGCCGGCTGTCCTGCCGGCAAGCCTCCGGCCAAGGCTCATTTTGCGCTCGGCTCTGAATCGACTGTCGTGAACGTCACCTACTGGCTCGTGATGCCGGCCGCGGGCATCGGCCGCCGCTTCGGCGCCGATCGCCCCAAGCAATACGCTCCGCTCTGCGGCCGCACCGTCATCGAGTGGGCTCTGGCCCCTTTCCTGGCAGATTCCCGCTGCGCGGGCGCCGTGGTGGCCGTCGCCGAAGAGGACCGCCACTGGAGGATGATCGCCCCCGCCAACGTGCTCGCGACCCCCGGGGGGCGGGAGCGAAGTCATTCGGTGCGCAACGGCCTTGCCGCGCTTGCCGAGCGCGCGCGCGCCGATGATTGGGTCCTGGTGCACGATGCCGCAAGACCCTGCCTGTCGCGCGAGGATCTCGATCATCTGCTCGCCGGGCTCGCGGACCATGCGGTAGGGGGCCTGCTCGCCACGCCCGCGGCCGACACCCTGAAGCGGGCCGATGCCTCCGGGGATGTGCAGCAGACCATCGATCGCGCCGGCTTGTGGCGCGCGCTCACCCCGCAGATGTTCCGCTATGGCCGGCTCTGCGCGGCGCTCGATCGCGCGCATGCCGCCGGGCGGGTGCCGACGGATGAGGCGCAGGCGATCGAGTGGCTCGGTGATCATCCCAAGCTCATCGAGGGGGCCGCCGCGAATCTCAAGGTCACGAGCGCCGCCGACCTCGCCATCGCCGCCGCACTGCTCGAGGAGATTCGCTCATGAGAATAGGCTCCGGCATCGACGTGCATGCGTTCGGCCCCGGCGATTTCGTCATGCTGGGCGGGGTGCGCGTGGCACACACGCGCGGGGTCGTGGCGCACTCGGATGGCGATGTGGTGCTGCACGCTCTCACCGATGCGCTGCTCGGGGCGGCCGGACTCGGCGACATCGGCCAGCATTTCAAGGACACCGATCCACGCTGGAAGGGCGCCGACAGCAAGGGCTTCGTGCGCGCGGTCATGGAGATGCTGCGGGCCCGAAGACTGCGAGTGGGCAATGCCGACGTCACGGTGCTCGCCGAACGGCCGAAGCTCTCGCCCGTGCGGGATGAGATACGGCATCAGGTGGCGGAGCTGCTCGGGGTGGGCGACGAGCAGGTCAACATCAAGGCGACCACGACCGAGAAGCTCGGCTTCCTCGGGCGCGCCGAGGGCATCGCCGCTCACGCCGTGGTGCTCTTGATCGATGCTGCCTGAGGCGGCGCTCGAGCCGCCGCGGGTCTACGGCGCGCCACTCTCTGCCGGACGGTTGCGCACGCAGCCGGAGGATTTCCTCGTCGAGGAGCATCTCGGCTTCGCCCCCGCCGGCGCTGGTCAACACGTGCTGCTCAAGGTCCGCAAGCGCGACGCCAACACGGCCTGGGTCGCGCGGCAGCTCGCGGGCGTCTGCGGCTGCCGACCCGCCGATGTCGGCTACGCCGGGCTCAAAGACCGGCACGCGGTGGCGGTGCAGTGGTTCACCGTGCCCCAGTCGCGGCTCGCATGCGAGGACTGGACGCTGGTGCGCAGCGGCGAGTACGAGGTGCTCGAGGCGCATCGTCACTCGCGCAAGCTCCCGCGCGGCGCACTCGCGGGCAACGGCTTCGTCATCCGGGTGCGCGGGGTCGCTATCGACGATGCCAGCGTGGCGAGCCGCCTCGCGGCTATCGGGAGGCGCGGCGTTCCCAACTACTTCGGGCCGCAGCGCTTCGGGCGCGATGGCGCCAATCTCGAGCGCGTCAGCGGCGGTCTACGCGCGCTGTCGCCCGCGGAGCGAGGCTTCGTGCTCTCGGCGGCGCGCAGTCTCCTTTTCAACGCCGTGCTCGCCGAGCGCGTGGTGGAGGGAAGCTGGGAGCACCTCGAGCCGGGTGACCTCGCGAGCCTCGATGGGCGAGCGAGCCATTTTCCCGTCGAAGCGGCCGATGAGACGCTTGCGGCGCGATGCGGGCGGCTCGAGATCCATCCCACCGGCCCGCTGTGGGGTCGCGGAGCGCCGCCGAGCGGCGGCCGCGTGTTGGAGCTCGAGCGGCGCATCGCGGCGCGCTTTCCTGCCGAATGCGAGCTGGTCGCGGCAGCCGGCATGGAGCAGGAGAGGCGAAGCCTGCGGCTCGCGGTGCGCGATCTGCGCTGGCATCGGGAGCCCGCAGCTGCCGATGGCATCATTCTCGAGTTCCGCCTGAGCCGCGGCGCCTATGCCACGGCAGTACTGCGCGAGCTCTTCGCCCTGGACGGCTATGACGAGAGCAGCACGTAAAGGGCGCCGGTCCCCCCATCGACCTGCCGTGCGGAGACGTACGCCAGCACCGGGCCGAGCCTGCGCAGCACTGCGCCGACCATTCCCTTCAGCACCGGTCCGCGGTGCCCCGAGCGAAGCCCCTTGCCGTGCACGATGCGCACGCACCGCCACTGCCGCATCAGCGCCAAGGCGAGAAACTCGCGCAGCGCCTGCTGGGCCTCGCGCAGGTTCAGGCCGTGCAGGTCGATCTCCCCCTGCACGCGATAGTCGCCGCGGCGGAGCTTGCGAAGCACGGCGGGTTGGACCCCCGGTCGGTGGAAGACGAGTTCCTCACCGCCGGCCAGCGCGGGATCCAAGGCTTCGCTCCGCAGGCTCTCCTCGAGCACGGCGAGGCGGTCGGCACGGGCAAAGCGTGCCGCCGCGCGAGGCCGCCCCGGGCGCCTTTGCCGCTGATCGGCTGTCTCGTTGGATCGTTTGAGCGGTTTGACGTCCCGGACCGCTTCGCGAAAGAGGCGCGCATCGTCGGCGGCGGCGGAGTCACCGGGATACTCTTTCGGCTTTCGAAGCCTCACTCTACCTCCGCGGATTTTGCTTCCAGTATAGTTACGCGCCCTTTCAGCCCCTGCAATACCTTACATCGGGACCTTGAAGATCCTCGTCAGCAACGATGACGGCTACCGCGCCCGGGGAATCCGCCTCCTCAAGGAGGCGCTCGCCGGCATCGCCGAGATCACCGTCGTGGCTCCGGACCGCAACCGCAGCGGTGCGAGCAATTCCCTCACGCTCGATGTGCCGCTGCGGGTGTTCGAAGCCGAGCCCGGTGTCTACTACGTCCAGGGCACGCCGACCGACTGCGTGCACTTGGCCATTTCGGGGCTGTTCGACTACGAGCACGACATGGTGGTTTCCGGCATCAACGACGGCGCGAACCTCGGCGATGACGTGCTCTACTCCGGGACGGTGGCAGCCGCCATCGAAGGCCGCTTCCTCGGACTTCCCACCATCGCGATCTCCTTGTGCACGGTGCCGGATGCGGAAGCGCACTTCGAGACGGCGGCGCGGGTTGCCCGCGAGCTCGTGGGGCAGCTCGTGCAGCGCCCGCTCGAGCCGACGCTCATTCTCAACGTCAACGTGCCCAACGTACCGTTTGCGGCGCTGCAGGGTTTTCGCGGCACCCGACTCGGATTTCGGCACCGCTCCGAGCCCATACTGCCCGCGCGCGATCCGCGTGGTCGGCCCGTCTACTGGGTGGGGCCGGCGGGGCCTGAGCAGGATGCCGGACCCGGCAGCGACTTCGAAGCCATCGCCCAAGGATTCGTTTCAGTGACGCCGTTGCAGATCGACCTGACACGCCATTCCGCGCTGCCCGCGCTGCAGCATTGGCTCGAAGGCCTCCATGGCTGATCTGCGGCTCTCCGGCATCGGCATGACTTCCGCGCGCACCCGCGATCGGCTGGTGCAGCGGCTGCGCGAGCAGGGCATCACGAGCCTCGCGGTGCTCGATCGGATCCGCAACGTGCCGCGCCATATCTTTGTCGACGAGGCGCTCGGCAGCCGTGCGTACGAGGACACGGCGCTGCCGATCGGTTTCGGGCAGACGATCTCACAGCCCTACATCGTCGCGCGCATGACCGAGGCGCTGCTCGAGAGCGGACCGCTGCAGCGAGTGCTCGAGGTCGGCACCGGCTGCGGCTACCAAACCGCCGTGCTGGCGCCGCTCGTTGAGCGGCTGCACACCATCGAGCGCATCGGGCCGCTGCTCGAGCGCGCCAAGGAGCGGTTGAAGGAGCTCGGCATCCGCAATGTCAGGTTCCGGCATGGCGATGGCAGCGCGGGTTGGAAATCGCAGGCACCCTTCGACGGCATTCTGGTTGCGGCCGCGCCGCTCGTCGTGCCCGAGGCTCTGCTCAAGCAGTTGCAGGTGGGCGGGCGGCTGCTCGTGCCCGTGGGCCCGGAGGGCGAGCAGCAGTTGGTGCGCTTCACCCGCCGGGAGCAACGCATCGAGCGGGAGTCGCTGGGGCCGGTCGCATTCGTGCCACTCCTCGGAGGAACGGGTTGAGGGACTGGATAATTAAGATTAGAACTATTAGATAACTATCTGAAAATGCTTGAATTAAAAATATGAAGTTGCCAAGGGAACTGGGACCTGTTTAACATGTCGCCGCTGTCGCTTAGTGACGACAGTCTGTCTTAGGTCGCAGAGCAGCCGGAAGAGGGCACAGGGAGGAGGGGATGCCGCGAGAAAAGCAACAAAAGCGACTCACAAGAAGAAAAGCATTCCGCCGTCCGAGTCTGTCAGCTTGGGATGGTGGGTCGGTTGGTTGATGCCCCTCCCCCTGTGTCTTCTTCCGGCGGCTTTGCCGCCGGAAGAGCGCGGCCGTCAGCGGCCACTCACTCCAAAAACAACGCCGCCACGGCGCGCCGCTCTTCCTGGACCAGGATGTTGTAAGTCCGGCAGGCAGCACCGAGATCCATCACCTCGAGCCCGACTCCGCGCAGCGCAAAGGCCGCGCGAATCTCGGCGGGCGGGAAACGCTGCCGCTCGCCCGTGCCGAGCAGCACGACTTCAGGCTGAAGCGCGAAGATCGCCGCAAGGTGCGCCGGCGTCAGCGCTTCGAACCGCGCCGGCGGCCACTCGGTGATCAGCTCCTCGGCGCAGACGATGCAGCTCGAGTGGATGCGCTGCTCGCCGATCCGCAGCTCCGTGCGCGAGTAGGCGCGCACGAGATTCAGCCGCGTATTGCTCTCCAAGGTGAACTTCATAGCCGGTTACGATAACCCTCATGCGCGAGCTCGTCATCGTCATTGCGGACCTCTACCTCGAGCGGGAGCCCGAAGGCCCGCCCGCTTTCGACGCGAGCGCGGGCGCAGCACCGGCCCTCGAGCATCTGCTGCGCTTCGGCAGCCTTACTCCTTTGGCCGGGGGATGGCGAGCGTGGGTTGCGCGGTGGGCGGGCCTTGCGCAATACGCCGCCGAGGCGCCGGCCAGTATCGCCGCGGCCCCCCTCGCCGCGAGGGTGGCGGGTCGCGCGGTCTGGCTCGCGAGCCCCCTTCACTTGACGGCCGGCCTCACGCGCGTGCATTTCGACCGGCGCAGCATGCTTCGCCTGCCACGCACCGAAGCCGATGCGCTCGCGGCGAGCTTCCGCGAAGTCTTTCACGGCTCGGGGTTCGACCTGCATCCGCTCGAGAGCGGCGAGCTGCTGCTCTGCGGGCCTGCGGATTGGGCGCCCTCGAGGACCACGGAGCCCGCGCGCCTGCTGCTCACCGAAGTCACCGAGGCGCTCGCGGTCGGAGAGGGCGCTCCCGCGCTTCGGCGTCTGAGCGCGGAAATCGAGATGTGGCTGCACGGACATGCCGTCAACGCGCAACGCGAGCAGCGGGGCGCGCCGGCCATTTCCGCACTCTGGCTCTGGGGCGGCGGCGCGCCCGCCATCGCGCCTGGCGCCGCTTCGCGCGAGCTCATGGAGGCGGCGTTCGGCGCTGATGCCTATGTGAGCGGTCTGTGGCGGCTTGCGGGAGGAGAAATCCGGCCGATGCCGGTAGACTTCAGGACCGTGATCGGTGAGCCGCGCGCGCAGCGCGCGCTCGGCGTGGTGGAGATTGGCGAATTGATGCAGGCCGAACCATCCTGGCGCCTGGCGGATGCCGTGACGGAGATCGACCGTCGGCTGATATCGCCCGCGCTCGAGGCGCTCCGTCACGGCGAGCTAGAGCGGCTCGCGCTGGGGGCGAATGATCGATGCCTCTCTCTTCGGGCGATCGATCGCTGGCGCCTATGGCGCCGCAAGCGCACGGCGCTCGCGGGACTCATGTGAAGCTGCGCGTCGTGCGTCGCGCTTGCGCGGACGATGCAGCCCCGTTGGACGCGGGGCTTCATCCGGTGCTGCGCCGGATCTACCTCGCCCGCGGCGTGCGCAGCTCCGGCGATCTCGATCTCTCGCTCGATCGGCTCTTGCCGGTGAGCACCCTGGAAAGCATCGCCGCCGCCGTGGATCTGCTGCTCGCGCATCGGGCCGCGGGCCGCGTGCTCGTGATCGGGGATTTCGATACCGACGGGGCGACCAGCACCGCGCTCGTCATCAGGGCGCTCACCGCGTGGGGTTTCGCCGGCGTCGACTTCCTCGTGCCCAACCGATTCGAGTTCGGCTACGGCCTCACGCCCGAGATCGTGCGGTTGGCTTCGGCACGAGCCCCGACGCTCATCGTCACCGTGGACAACGGCATCTCGAGCGCCGCCGGAGTGGCGGAGGCGCGCGCCCGCGGCATCGACGTGCTGATCACCGACCATCATCTCCCGGGCGCGGAGCTGCCCGGCGCCAATGTCATCGTCAATCCCAACCTGAGCGGCAGCCTCTTCAAGAGCCGCTCGCTCGCGGGCGTCGGCGTGGCCTTCTATGTGATGGCGGCGTTGAAGCGGCGGCTCGACGAGGAGCGGCTGACGCCGCCGGATGCGCCCGGTGCCGCGGAGTTTCTCGATCTCGTCGCCCTCGGCACCATCGCCGATCTCGTGCCGCTCGATCCCAACAACCGCGTGCTCGTCGCCCAGGGATTGAGGCGCATTCGGGCCGGCCGTTGCTCGGCCGGCATTCGCGCGCTGCTTCAGATCGCAGGACGCCCCCTGGAGGGCCTCATTGCGGCCGATCTTGCCTTTGCCGTCGCGCCGCGCCTCAACGCCGCGGGCCGACTCGATGACATGACGGTGGGGATCCGTTGTCTGCTCGCGGATGAGATGGAGGCGGCCACCGCGCTCGCCGCGCGACTCGATGAGCTCAATCAGGAGCGGCGCGCAATCGAGGCCCGCATGCAGGCCGAGGCGCTGGTCGCGGTGCGGCGGCTGCGCGATCCCGGACCGCGCGCGCTGCAGCGCAGCGGCGTCTGCCTCTTCGATGAGAGTTGGCACCAGGGTGTCGTCGGACTGGTGGCGAGCCGCATCAAGGAGCGCATCCGCCGTCCGGTGATCGCGTTCGCGGCTGCGGGCGATGGGCAGCTGCGCGGCTCGGCGCGCTCGATGCCGGGCATTCACATCCGCGATGTGCTCGCGAACATCGATGCGCGTCACCCGCAGCTCATCGGCCGGTTCGGCGGCCACGCCATGGCGGCCGGCCTCACCCTCGAGCGCTCGCGGCTCGATTTCTTCGCGCGCGCCTTCGACGAGGAGGTCGCCGCCTGGGTGGCGCAGTGCGGTCCGAGCGATGCCATCGAGACCGACGGCGAGCTCACCGTGCAGGAGATCGCGCTCGAGACGGCGCACGCGCTGCGCGCCGGCGGCCCCTGGGGCCAGGCTTTCCCCGAGCCCTGTTTCGACGGGGTCTTCTCCATCCGCAGCGCCCGGGTGGTCGGCGAGCGGCATCTGAAGATGTGGCTGGAATTGCCGCGCACCGGCCGCTCCTTCGATGCCATCGCCTTCAACCACATCGACGAGGAGTCGGCGTTCACTCTTCCACAAGGCTCGCTGCAGCTCGTCTACCGGCTGGATGTCAACGAATACCTGGGCGAGCGGCGGCTGCAGCTGCTGGTGGACCACGTGTTGCCGGTGTTGTAGCCGTCTGGCGACGCCTGCCAGGGCTCTTGCCGCCCGTGAACGGCGTCGCAGTGCGGGCTGGCGGGCTTCGCTAACGTTCGCTCGCCGCGGCGGTTCCGCGCGGGAGGTCATCTTGGCTCACATAGCGGACTTTTCACGAGCAAGCGTCATGACGCTCGCGCGCGCCATCGCAGCCGCTGCCGCAGCGGCCCTGATGCTCGCCTGCCTTGTCGCGCCGGCGGACGCCGGGGCGGCGACGACGGAGGTTGCGGTGGCGGTGCGCGCGGGCACTCCGGGGGCGGGGTTGGATCTGGATCTCGGGCTCACGCCCTCGTTCGGCATCCGCGTCGGCTTTGCCGGGTTCAACGTCAACCATTCGATCGACACCTCGGACGTCAACTACGACGGACGGCTCAAGCTCAGGACCTTCACGGGTCTCTTGGACTGGTACGTCTTCCAAGGCGGGTTTCACCTGACCGCGGGCGTGGCCGGCAACGGCACCAAGCTCGATGTCGTCGGTCAACCGAGCCAGGGGTTCTACACCATCGACGGCGCCACGTATTCGAGCTCGCAGCTCGGCTCGCTCACCGGCGAGCTCAAATTCGGCAACTCAGTCGCGCCCTACCTGGGTTTTGGCTGGGGCAATCCGACGGGCGAGAGCAGTCATCTTCATCTCCTTCTCGATGTGGGCGCCATTTATGGAGGCACCCCGACCGTCTCGCTGAGCGCTCAGTGTGGGCCGGCCGCGCCGCCCGGGTCGGCTCTCTGCAACCAGATCCAGAGCAACGTCGCCACCGAGCAGCAGAAGCTGCGGGACAAGGCGAACATCCTGCGGTGGTATCCGGTGGTGAATCTCGGCGTCGCGGTGCGCTTCTGAGCGCGGCGCAATCCCGCCGCTTTACGCGGCGAGGCCGCCCGTTTAGCATGCCGGCCTTCCTTACCGCACCCCTCCCACGGCTCTCTTTATGGAAGTCAATCAGCTCAAGCGCCACCTCAAAGACCTAGGCGAGCGTACCGCCTCGCTACGGGGGTTTCTTTGAGTACGACCGCAAGAAAGAGCGCCTGGAGGAGGTAGCCCGGGAGCTCGAGGACCCGACCATCTGGTCGCAACCGGAGCGCGCGCAGGAGCTTGGCAAGGAGCGCGCGCGCCTGACGGTGGCAGTCAGCGAGATCGACCGCACTGCCAAGGGCATCGCCGATGCGGCCGAGCTGCTCGAGCTCGCCGAAGGGGAGGGCGATGAGGCTGCGGCCCGCGATATCGGCAACGATGCCGAGCGGCTCGAGGGCGAGGTGAGGCGGCTCGAGCTCAAGCGCATGTTCGGCGGGGAGATGGACTCGCACAGCGCTTTTCTCGATATTCAGGCGGGCGCCGGCGGTACCGAGGCCCAGGATTGGGCGCAGATGCTCCTGCGCATGTATCTGCGCTGGGGAGCCGCCCACGGCTTCGCCTGCGAGGTCATCGACTCCAATCCCGGCGAGGTGGCGGGCATGAAGAGCGCCACCATCGAGGTGAAGGGTGAGTACGCCTACGGCTGGCTGCGGACCGAGACCGGCGTGCATCGCCTGGTGCGCAAATCCCCCTTCGACTCGGGCAACCGCCGGCACACGTCCTTCGCGTCCGTGTTCGTATCGCCCGAAATCGATGATGATATCCAGATCGACATCAACCCCGCGGATCTCAAGACCGACGTCTACCGCTCCTCGGGCGCGGGCGGCCAGCACGTCAACAAGACCGAATCGGCGGTGCGCATCACCCATATGCCCACGGGCATCGTGGTGGCGTGTCAGAATGAGCGCAGTCAGCACAAGAATCGCGCGACGGCCATGAAGATGCTGAAGGCGAAGCTCTACGAGCTCGAGGTGAACAAGCGCAACGCCGCCGCGAGGGTGCTCGAGGAGTCCAAATCGGATGTGAGCTGGGGCAACCAGATCCGCTCCTATGTGCTCGACCAATCGCGCATCAAGGACCTGCGCACCGGCCTCGAGGTGGGCAACACCAGCGCGGTGCTCGACGGTGATCTCGACCCATTCATGGAGGCCTCGCTCAAGGCGGGCCTGTAGGCGACATGACAGACAACCAGCAAGACGGCGGCTCCGGCTCCGCGCCGGAGTCCGGGGAGGAGAACAAGCTGATCGCGGAGCGGCGGCGCAAGCTTGCGGCCCTGCGCGCGCGCGGACCCGCGTTCCCGAACGACTTTCGCCGCACCGCCCTCGCCGGGGAGTTGCAGAGCGCCTACGGCGAGCGCGACAAGGAATGGCTCGACGCCAACCCCACGCGGGTCAGCGTCGGCGGCCGCATGATTCTCAGACGCGGCCAGGGCAAGGTCAGTTTCGCCAACATCGCCGATCGTACCGGCCAGATCCAGCTCTTCCTGCAGAAGGATGCGCTCGGCGCCGAGGCGTACGAGGACTTCAAGTCCTGGGACGTGGGCGACATCGTCGGTGCCACGGGACCGCTCTTTCGCACGAACTCGGGCGAGCTCTCGGTGCGGGTCGAGAGCCTGCGTCTGCTCGTCAAGTCGCTGCGGCCGCTGCCGGATAAGTGGCACGGGCTCGCCGACCTCGAGACGCGCTATCGCCGCCGCTACGTCGATCTGATCGTCAACGAGGCGAGCCGCAACGTCTTTCGCACCCGCGCGCGGATCGTGCGCTATCTGCGGGACTTCCTCGACGCGCTCGACTTCCTCGAGGTCGAGACGCCGATGATGCAGCTCATTCCGGGCGGCGCCGCGGCGCGGCCGTTCGCGACGCATCACAACGCGCTCGATCTGGACATGTACCTGCGGATCGCGCCGGAGCTTTACTTGAAGCGCCTCATCGTGGGCGGATTCGAGCGCGTGTACGAGATCAACCGCAACTTCCGCAACGAGGGGCTCTCGACGCAGCACAACCCGGAATTCACGATGCTCGAGCTTTACCTCGCGTACGCGGATTACGGCGCGCTCATGGACTGGATCGAAAAGGCGATCCGCGGTCTCGCCGACACGATCCACGGCTCCCAACGGGTGAGCTATCAGGGGCGCGAGTACGACCTCTCCCGACCGTTCCGTCGGTTGACGGTGGAGCAGGCCATCCTCGAGAACAATCCGGACTTCGACGCGCTGTCGCTGCGTGATGCGCATTATCTGCGCAGGGTCTGCGAGCGGCTCGGCCTTGCCGTGCAGCCGCACGACGGTCCCGGGAAGCTGCAGATCGAGATCTTCGAGAAGACGGCCGAGCACACCCTGCTCGATCCGACGTTCGTGCATGCCTATCCGGCGGAGGTCTCGCCGCTGTCACGCGCGAATGACGCCGATCCATTCCTCACCGACCGCTTCGAGTTCTTCCTCGCCGGACGCGAGCTCGCGAACGGCTTCTCCGAGCTCAACGATCCGGAGGATCAGGCGGCGCGCTTTCGGGCGCAGGTCGCGCGCAAGGACCGCGGCGACGAGGAAGCGATGTTCTACGACGCCGACTATATCCGCGCCCTGGAATACGGCATGCCGCCCACCGCCGGGCTCGGCGTCGGGATCGATCGGCTGGTGATGTTCTTCACCGACTCGCCCTCGATCCGGGACGTCATCCTGTTCCCGCACCTGCGCCCGGAATGAATCGGCTGGAGCGGGCAATGGCCCGAGCGATGGGCTACTCGGGCAGGGCGTAGGGCAGCTCGAGCGGCTCGATATCGTGCGGCAGCTCCTCGGTCAGGCTCGAGGGCAGCGGGTCGGAGCCGGCGTGCCGCGGTGCGGCGGGTGCCGTGGCAAAGGGAGCCCACGTGCCCGTGCTGCTGAGCTCGCTCGGCACGGCGGCGTGCAGCGCGGCTCCGGTGGCCGATGCTCCCAGGTTGCCGTGGGTCGTCGCGCCGGCCTGTGGCGGGTGCCCCCCGGCCGGCGCACTGACACGCTCCAGCAGCGCATTGGGGTAAGTCGCGGCGGCGAGCTCCGGCTCCAGGCTCGCAAGCGGCGCGACGGCGAGAAACTCGCAGCGCCCGTCCTCGAGCCGCACCGCCTCGATGACCTGGAACCGCCTGCCGTCGGCGAGCTCGCCGCTATCACCCGGCTTCAGATCGAGAGGTCCGCGCGACCTGAAGCGCTGCAGCCGTCGCTTGACCCGTCCGCGGTAGTGCGCGCGCGCGATCACTTCCTGTCCCGTATAACAACCCTTATCGAAGGCGATCGCCCCGATCACGTCGAGATTCAACATCTGGGCAACGAACTCTTCCGTGGTCGCCGCGTAAACCTGCGGGAGTCCGGCGATGATGTCGAGCTGACGCCAGGTATCACGACTCGCCGAAGTGCTCACCGGCAACCCCTCGAGGCCTGCCGCCGCTGCGCCCGCGGGCGTGATCACCAGCCAGCGCCGCGGCTGCTCATCGACGCAGAGGAGGAGGCTCTCACCCCGCCGCTGCTGCGCGCCGACGCTCGTGGGAAGGGCGCCAAGCAGCGCCGGACCGGCGATGCTCGATGCGACCAGCCCTTTCACGGTCCAGCTTTGCGACTCGTCGGTTACTTTCACTCTGGCGCGCAGCACGTACTTCGAAAGCCGCGTCGCCACGGTGGCGGTCAGCTCGCGGGGCAGGAGCGCGAGCAGGTCATTCGGCGCGAGCTGCACGATGCGCAGCAGCGCGATCGTGCGGCCCTGCGGGTTGTGCAGCCCGGCGAGCGCGGCGCGCTCGGCGCTCACGCGTCCAAGATCGCTTGACAGTTGGCCCTGCAGGAAGCGCACGGCATCGGCACCCGCGATGCGCAGCGCACCGAAGTCCTCGAGCTCGACCAACTGAAAATGACCACCGCTCACGGGACTAATGATAAATGACGGTTCGGGCCTGCCCATGCCGGCCCGCTTCGTGGCCGCCGGAGCCGAATTCTGGCACACTTGTAAATATGTCGACGCGCCCAGAGAAGAACTCCTCAACGTCACCTTCCGTTCCACCTTCCGACCCGGATTCCCGCACCCCCGCTGCCGCGAATCCTGCCGCTGCGACAGCCGCCCCCCGAGGCGAGCTCGGCGGACCCGCGGGTCCGGAGCCGACGCGCTTCGGTGACTGGGAGCGCAAGGGGCGCTGCATCGACTTCTAGTCCGCGACGCCACCTATGACCGAACGACCGCTCTCGCCGCACCTGGGTGTGTACAGGATGTACCGCTACACCCTGCTCACTTCCATTCTCAACCGCGCCACCGGCCTCGTGCTCTCGGCGGGACTCATTCTGCTCGTCTATTGGCTGGTGGCGATCGCGAGTGGGCCGGCCGCTTACCGGGGCGCCCGCCAGGTGCTCTCGCTCGATGTGCTCAAGGCCCTCTACCTCCTCCTCCTCGCCACGTTCGCCTATCACCTCGTCGCCGGAATCCGCCATCTCATCTGGGATACCGGCCATGGGCTCGAGCGCGCACAGTCGAAGCGCAGCGCGGTGCTCGTGGGTATCGCGAGCGTCCTGCTCTTCGCGGGACTCGCGTGGTGGGCGCTGCACGCTCGAGGGCACGCATGAGCCTGCGCAGCCCGCTTGCCAGGGTGCTCGGCCAAGGCTCGGCGAAGGAGGGGGTGCACCACTGGTGGGCCCAGCGCCTCACCTCTGTGGCACTGGTGCCGCTCGGGGTTTGGTTCGCCGTTTCCGTGCTCTCGCTACCCGCTCTCGATCATGCGACCGTCACCGCCTGGATCGGGCAACTCTGGACGGCAGTGTTCCTCATCCTGCTGGTGCTCACGGCCGCCTGGCATTCACAGCTCGGCGTGCGGATCGTGGTGGAGGATTACGTCCACGGCAGCGGCGCCAAGACGCTGACGCTGGCCCTGGTCACTTTCTTTCACGTCGTGGTCGCGGCCGCAGGGGTGCTCGCGGTTCTCAAGGTGGCGTTGGGAGGCGCCTCGTGACCCCTTACGAGATCATCGACCATACGTACGACGTGATCGTGATCGGAGCGGGAGGCTCCGGGCTGCGCGCGACGCTCGGGCTCGCCGAAGCGGGACTTTCCACGGCGTGCATCACCAAGCTCTTCCCCACACGAAGCCACACGGTGGCCGCGCAGGGCGGCATCAGCGCCGCCCTCGGCAACATGGGCGAGGATGACTGGCGCTGGCACATGTACGACACCGTCAAGGGGTCGGACTGGCTCGGGGATCAGGATGCCATCGAGCTCATGTGCAAGGAGGCGCCCGCGGCGGTGATCGAGCTCGAGCATTACGGCGTGCCCTTCTCCCGTACCGAAGCAGGGCGCATCTATCAGCGGCCTTTCGGCGGCATGACCACACACTTCGGCAAGGGCATCGCGCAGCGCACCTGCGCCGCGGCCGACCGCACCGGCCATGCGATGCTGCATACCTTGTACCAACAGTCGATTCGCCGCTCCGCCACCTTCTTCGTCGAGTTCTTCGCGCTCGATCTGCTGATGGAGCAGGGCGCCTGCCG
Source organism: Steroidobacteraceae bacterium (assembly GCA_035252605.1). GTDB lineage: Bacteria > Pseudomonadota > Gammaproteobacteria > Steroidobacterales > Steroidobacteraceae > 13-2-20CM-66-19. The sequence continues at coordinate 3,824 of DATFCZ010000003.1, read as the reverse complement.
GGGCGTCCTCGCCCTCGACATGACCGAAGGGAAGCTGCATCGCTTCCGGGCGCACATGACCATTCTCGCGACCGGTGGCTACGGACGCGCTTACTTTTCGTGCACCTCCGCGCATTCCTGCACCGGTGACGGCAACGCCATGGTGCTGCGCGCCGGCTTGCCGCTGCAGGATATGGAATTCGTGCAGTTTCACCCGACCGGCATCTACGGCTCCGGATGCCTCATCACCGAGGGCGCCCGCGGCGAGGGCGGCTATCTCACCAACTCGAAGGGCGAGCGCTTCATGGAGCGGTATGCGCCGAATGCGAAGGATCTGGCCTCGCGCGACATCGTCAGCCGCGCCATGACCATCGAGATCCGCGAGGGCCGCGGCGTCGGCGCCGAGCACGACCACATTCATCTGCACCTCGAGCATCTGGGGCCCGAGGTGATTCACGAGCGGCTGCCCGGCATCACCGAGACCGCACGCATCTTCGCCGGCGTCGATGTCACCCGCCAGCCGATTCCCGTGCAGCCCACGGTCCACTACAACATGGGCGGTGTGCCCTGCAATTTCCACGGCGAGGTCGTGATGCCGAAGGCGGGCGATCCGGACTCGATCGTGCCCGGTCTCATGGCCGTCGGCGAGGCGGCCTGCGTGTCGGTCCACGGCGCCAACCGTCTGGGCTCCAACTCGCTGCTCGATCTCGTCGTCTTCGGCCGCCAGGCCGCGCGGCGATGCGCCGAGCTCATCCGGCCGGGAGGGAGGCACGCGCCGCTGCCGAAGGACGCCGCGGAAGCCGCGATCTCGCGTCTCGACCGCCTGCGCAACGCCCGCGGCTCGCGCCCCACGGCGGCGATTCGCCTGGAGATGCAGAAGATCATGCAGATGGATGCGGCGGTGTTTCGCACGGGCGAGTCTCTACAGGAGGGCGCGCGCCGGCTCGCGCAGACCTTCGAGTCCTTCGCCGACGTCAGGATCACGGATCGCTCGCTCATCTGGAATACCGATCTCATCGAGACCATGGAGCTCGAGAACCTGCTCCTGCAGGCGACGGCGACCATCCACTCCGCCGCCAACCGCACCGAGAGCCGCGGCGCGCATGCGCGCGAGGACTTCCCGCAGCGCGATGACCAGAGCTGGCTCAAGCATTCCCTGGCCTGGGTCGAGGGACCCGGGCGCGTGCGCTTCGATTATCGGCCGGTGCATCTCAACACGCTCACCGCCGAGGTCGACACCATCCCGCCGAAGGCGCGCGTGTACTGATCCCAAGGCTCACCGATGGCTCAATTCCGACTTCCCGCCAACTCCCGCGTCCGCAAGGGCGTCACTCACGAGGCGCCGGCCGGCGCGCGCAGCGTGCGCACCTTCCGGATCTATCGCTTCGATCCGGCCTCGGGGCAGAACCCGAGGGTCGACACCTTCGAGCTCGATATGAGCGGCTGCGGGGCGATGGTGCTCGATGCGCTGATACAGATCAAAGGCAGCATCGACTCCTCGCTCACCTTCCGCCGCTCCTGTCGCGAGGGCATCTGCGGCTCGTGCGCCATGAACATCAACGGCATCAACCGCCTGGCCTGCACCACCGCGATGGAGGATCTCGGCGGCGGGGAGATCCGGATTTATCCGCTGCCGCACCTGCCGGTGGTGAAGGACCTGGTGCCGGACCTCACCAACTTTTACGCCCAGTACGCCTCGGTGAAGCCCTGGCTCGTCACTCAAACTCCCCCGCCCCCGGACCGCGAGCGGCTGCAGTCGAAGCCGGAGCAGGAGAGGATCGACCGGCCCGCCGCCTGCATTCTCTGCGCGTGCTGCTCGACCGGATGTCCGAGCTACTGGTGGAACAGCGATCGCTTCCTCGGGCCTGCGGCATTGCTGGCGGCGTACCGCTGGATCATCGACAGCCGGGACGAGGCAACCGGCGAGCGGCTCGATGCGCTGGAGGATCCGTTCCGGCTTTATCGCTGCCACACGATCATGAACTGCACGGACGTGTGCCCGAAGGACTTGAATCCGGCGAAGGCGATTGCCGAGATCAAGCGTATGCTCCTCGAGCGACAATGAGCGAGTCGCCGGCAGCGACGGCTCCCATGGACCTCGAAGCCCGGGTACTCCTCTGGCGTTGCCGGCGCGGCATGAAGGAGCTCGATGTGCTGCTCGAGCGCTATGCGGCGGCCGCGCTGCCGCAGGCGGGCGCGATCGAGCGGCGGCTGCTCGCGCGGCTGCTCGCGCGCCCGGACCCGGAGCTGGCGGGCTATTTCCTCGGAGGGGAGGTCCCCTCGGAGCCGCAGATCGCGGCCCTCGTAACGCGCATCACCGCGTCCCCGAGGGCGCTCACCGCCCTAGGAAACCCCGCGGAAACGGCGCATCATCGGACTTGAAAGTCATTGACCGAGTCCAATTTCCCCAAGGTGTCGGTGCGGGCGGCTCGGCGAGAGCGCGCGCCGAGCGGGCGGAAGAGACGCTGGGAAACGCACGGGCTCTGAACTTTGCAGAGGCTTCAGGGTCTATTCAGGTCGCGGCGCGGCGGCCTTACCCCCGGAGGAAAGGGCGCGAATGAGCGCCGACGCAAGCGATCTGAGCCTGGTTCGCCGCGTGCAGCGCGGTGACAAGGGCGCGTTCGACGCGCTGGTGCTCAAGTACCAGCACAAACTCGTCAAACTGGTCATGCGTTATGTCCGCAACCCGGCCGAAGCCGAGGACATTGCCCAAGAGGCCTTCATCAAGGCCTACCGCGCTTTGCCGCAGTTCCGCGGCGACAGCGCCTTTTACACCTGGCTTTACCGGATCGCGATCAACACCGCGAAGAACGCCGTGGTCTCGCGCGATCGCAGCCCCATCGACTACAACGTCGACCGCAATAGCCTCGACAGCGACGAGCCCTACGACATGCAAGGCCGAATGAAGGATTCCGAGACGCCCGAAGGGCTCGTCTTGACCGACGAGATCCGCTCCACCGTGAACGCCGCGATCGCCGCCCTGCCCGAGGATCTGCGCACCGCCATTGTGTTGCGAGAGCTCGAGGGTCTTTCCTATGAGGAGATCGCCGCGGCCATGGCATGCCCGGTCGGCACCGTGCGCTCGCGCATCTTCCGCGCGCGCGAGGCGATCGACCGACGCCTGCGTGAAGTCTTCGAAGGCGGCCTCGGCCGCGCCGAGGAGTTGGGATGAACGAAGAGCTCGACAGTCAGCTTTCCGCCATGTTCGACAACGAGCTGCCGGCACCCGAGTGCGAGCTGCTCGCGCGGCGGCTCTCCCGGGATCCGGAGCTCAAGGCCCGCTGGGGCCGATACGCGGTGATGGGAGCGGTGATCCGCGCCGAGCGGGGCGTGACCCTCGACGGCTCGGTCGCCGGGCGGGTGAGCGCGGCGCTCTCGAGCGAGCCGGTTCTCTCCGGCGATGGCGCGCGAGCCGCGAGCGCGAGACCCGAGTTTCAATGGTGGCAGCCCCTCGCCGGCGCCGGGCTCGCGGCGGGCGTGGCCGTGGCCTCGATCCTCTGGCTGCGCTCGCAGGCGCCGCCCGGAGGCTCCGTGGTCGAAGCAACCGCTACCGTGGCGAGCAGCGCGGCTCCGAGGCGGTTTGCCGTAAGGACCGCCGCTCAAAGCCTGGGCGCCGCGGCGTCCGACAGCTTCGTGGTGCCGCCGGTCCAGCAGCGGCCGATGATGGTGGTACCGGCCACGGAGCTGGCCGACTACGTCGTGGCTCACAGCGCCTATTCCTGGCCCGTCAGCCGCGGAAATCTCCTCTCGTCGCTGATGGTGAGTGAGCCGGGAACCTCCAGCACGTCTGCCGGGTCGGATCAGCCAACTCAGCACGTGCAAGGCAATGCGGTCCAGAATCCGAA
>DATFCZ010000002.1:0-43023 GCA_035252605.1 Steroidobacteraceae bacterium | reverse complement strand
CGCTCCCGGCCGTGACGGCCGGGAGCGGCGCCGAGAGAGGGAGTTTTAGTAACGGCGCGAACCGCCGAAGCGGTTGCCGCCGCCGCCGGAGCGTTCGCGCTCCTGGGCCTCGTTCACCTTGAGAGAGCGGCCGTCGAAGTCGGTGCCGTTCAGCGCCTGCATCGCCCGGGATGCGTCGGCGTTCGACATCTCCACGAAGCCGAAGCCGCGCGGGCGACCGGTCTCGCGATCGGTGATCAAAGAGACCTTCTCGACGGTGCCGTGCTTGGAGAAAAGGGCACGCACGCCCTCTTCGGTCGCCGTGAAGGGAAGATTTCCAACGTATAGTTTCGTCACTGCAGAATACTCGTGAAAGAAAGCGCTATGGGTCGGCAGGTACATGCCTGCCTCCTGGTTCGCGGAGCTTTGCGAGGGTGGCAGACATTGGCCGGAAGGCGCGCCGGGAGGCGGCGCATGGCGCCAAGGCAGACAAGCCGAAAAGGTACGAGCCGGCCGGTAGATTACAGGATTCGGGAGCAAAGCGCCGAACTTTTGCTCCGGGTGGCGGATGCCGATCCGTAATGACTTGCGCACTCGGGACGGGGCGTGCATGCTGACCTGGCGCGTTGGGCGCTGGATGCCGCCTCGGCAAAGCAGCCAGATTCATGAACAGTATTGCGGCGACGCTTGTCATTCGCGAGCGGCTGCGACAGCACCTGCTGCCGCACCAGGAGCCTTGGCGACGTCAGGGCGAGTATGCCGGCGGGAGCCTGTGCGACGGGTGCGGCGAGCGCATCACTTCCGCGCAGGCGTCGTACGAGGTCGACTTTCCGCCGGGCGTCACGCCGCAGACGGTCAGGTTGCATCGCACATGCTTCGAGATCTGGCTGAACGAGTGCCAAAGCCAGCCCGTTTGCTAAGTCACGCAGTGCAGGAGGCTTCAGGGTGATCAATCTGAGCTTGATCGATGCTTTCGGCCGGTTCGGCGCCAAGCCGGCCAGCCGCCTCGGCAGCCTCTCGGCCATGGCAGCCGACGGGGCCATGGTACTGAAGTGCCTGCCGACGCATTTCGGCCACCCCGCGCGCGGAGTTTTGCGTTACGAGAGCAGCCTTTCCGCCTCGCAAGCCGAATCCAAGGTCGTCACCACGCTGAGCGAGCACCTGACGCAGGCGCGCGACGGAGGCCTTCCGGTGCGGATGGTGGTCACTTTCCCGGAGCCTGAGAATCCGGGCAGGGCGAGCGGCTATCAGGTCCGTCCCGATCTCATCGGCAAAGTTGTGGAGTTCGACGGCGATCGCTTCGTGGTCGATTTCACCCGGCCGCAAGCGCCGCGCCCGCTCGCGGAGGGCCGTCGCAGGTAGCGCCGCTCAGTGGGCGGGTGAGCACACCGCCGTCAGCGTGAAGTGCAGACGCAACTGACAGGGCGGCTTGGACGAGAAGTCGCTCGCGCGCACGCCGCCGCATTCGAGCACACCTTCGATCCGATGCGACGGGGCGTGCACGGCCGCGTGCACGGCCGCGCCCAGCTCGAAGCGCCCGTCGCAGTCGGCGTACGGACAGGGAAACGAAAAATACGCGCGCGCCGGCGGATGCAGGACGTGCGACTGAGGCACCGGCGTAATGCGCCCGCCGCCCTCGAAAATGAGCTCGAAGCGCAGCTGCTCGACCGCGGGGAACATGGCGCGCACCTTGGGCGCAGCCTCCTGGTCGCGGCGCAGCTGCGAGGAGCGATCCTGGCGCGTGGGGGCGCCGCGGGCGTAGCCGAGCCTCATGTTCCGCCGCTCGCGATCGGATCGCCAGGCGCCACGGGCGCATCCTGAAGCGGCGGTGCGATCTCGCCGGAAGGATTCGCACGCGCGCTCCGGCGTTGCTGCTTCTCGAGCTGGCGCGCCTTCCTGCTCAGCTCCTTCTGCTTCTTGGCGTGGCGGTAGTTCGGTTTGGGCACGAGCTCTCCTCTGCGATGTAGAGGAGCACTTTACTCCGAATCGGGCCGGATCGGAGTACTTCCGCACGGCGATGGGCGATCCGCGGGAAAGACGTCGGGCTCGCGCCGCTCAAAACTGCACGAACCTCAGCTCGATACCTCCCGAGCTGGTCTTCTCGTAGTAGCGCGCGAGACTATTCATGTAGCCGTCCTGGAACCAAAGGGCGATCGGCAGACCGAAGGGGGCGACGCCGATCTCGGCGCGCACCGTGTTGTAGCGGGCAAACGGATCGTAGCCGGTCGTGTATTTGAGCTCGAATCGCAGACTGAGCAACAGACGCTCGCGCGGGGCGGCCACAGTGGATCCCGATTGCCCATCGATGCGCTCGGCGAAGGGCCGGTATTCAAGGGCCATGCTCACACCGTCGAACGCGTGGCGCGGCAGGAGCGTCGAATCCCGCTCCCAGGCGTGGTACTCCTCGGGCACCCCCTGAAAGAGACCATGACGCAGGAAGAATTTCAGGTCTGGATAGATATCAAGATCACCGCTCCCGGGCGCAACGTCCCGTACCGTCTCCCTGGCGTCGACTTCGAGGTAGTCCCAGCCGCGGCTGATGTGGTCCATGGCATCCCGAGCGCTTCCCGACTGAGCGCTCTCGATCTGGTACTCCTGCTGGGTGTCGATCGTCTGGCCATTGGAGCTGTGCGCATAGGCGACATCCAGGTAGCGCGCGTATTCCTCGATCGGCTTGTTGTTGTAGGTATCGATCGATTTCGTGGTCGCGCGGGTATCCAGGAATCGCCACAGGATCTTGGGATTGTACTCGCGATCGATCACCGGACTCGAGGCGCGCGTGCGAACGTAAAAGGCGAAGCGGCCCGTGAAGGTGAGATACAGATGTCCTCTGCCCTGGAGGTGATCACACAATAGGCGACGAAAGAGTGGCGCCTTGAGTGAGATTCTGAAGTCGACGAACGGCTCATCGTTGCCTTGCCAGGTATAGCCGAGGGTCGTCGGCTCGTAGCCCTGAATGACCGGCTCCTCACAGGCAGTCGGGGGTGCAGCCGCCGCGTCCGCGGCATGTGCGACGGCAGGCTTACCCAGGGCGCAGCACGCGAACAGGAGGAAGTACGCAGGTACCTTGGATGGCGCAGGCGGACCGGCCTTCATGGCACGACTGCAATGCTCGTGACCGGGTGTATCTCATTCCATTTCTCGTGGTTGGTATCTTGCACGAAGGTACCCACGATGCGCACGTGCGAGCCTACGGGAGGCAGCTGCACCTCATCCTGATATCCTCGACAGGCTCTTATCGCATCCGCCTGACTGATGGGGTACCTGCAGACGATCTCGAACACCAGATTGCCGCCCTCGTTGCTCCTGTTGCCGTCGTTCAGCACATCCGCGAAAGGGGGATCCACCTTGAGCCATCCGTGAGAGTCCCCGTCCGGTTCGTGACGAACGCCGTCGGCATGGTGTTGCTTCTGATTGGCCGTCGCATCGACGATGACGCCCGTGACCGCTATGCATTTCTGCTTCACGATGAGCCGAGCGGGTTTGTAAACGTGCTTCCACAATTCCGGTGTGCATTGGGCCGATGCGGCAGCTGCCGCCGATTGGACGGTCGATTTCCGGGGAGCCGCGCCTCCCTGCTTGTGGGCGGGCATTTGCGCGGCTGCCGAGAGAGCCGCCGCGGCCAGCAGAAGTCCCCATCGGATTCCCCGAATGCGAAATTCTCCCATGGCCGGACTCCCGCGTACGCGATCGCTATGAGTATACCAACGGAGTAAGTCCGGCTATCACGGCGTTGGCGAATCGAGCTGCCGAGAGTTGCTTGTCGTTGAACGCACCGCCGGGATCGGGCAGGTAATCCCCATGGTTGACCCGCGCGCCCGCCGGGATTGCGACTCCCTGGACTTCGGGGGGAAGGGTTCCGGGCGGCAAGGCGGACGTTCGGGGACCGGTGTAGCCGAGTGCCGCATCGGTGGTAGAGATCCAATGGAGGAAGGCGGAGATGAGATTACCGATCGGGTAGGCGTTCTGCAGCACCTGGTCGGCAGGTGAAGACAACACGGCGACCCGTGTGGCGTATCGCGCGGCATTGAAGTATTCCGCCGCGCAAGCGAGGCTATCGTTGTCGACCGCTGCAGCCATGACGCACACTTGTGCGACCGGGATGTCCTTTATCCACAGGTGGCGTACCGTTTCCATGACTACGCGACACCCGAGGCTGTGCCCGATGAAGGAAATGGCGGGCCGCTGCGGCAGGCTGTCGGAAATGAACGTCGCGAGCTCCACCGCGCTGTCGTCGGCTTTGTTGGTCTCGAACGGATAGCAGAGCGGCCCCACCACCGAATCGCCGGGCCAGAGAACCGACACCGCCGCGCCGCTCCCGAGCGCGACCAGTTTGGTACCGAAGGCCTGTAATTCCCCGGTCGCGGTGGCCCGATTGACGTTGAAGCCGTGCACCAGGAAGGCGACCGTGCCGCACTGTTGCAGCTGGTCGAGGCTCCCGCCGGGAGGTGTCAGTCTCGCCGGCACCACTGCGCCACCCTCGGGTGCGGAGCGAAGATCGAGTACGAATCCGATCATCAGCCGCTGCGCATCGCCCTGGTCGCCGCCTGCAGCGCGCCCACGACATCGTTCGCGATCGGCGCCAACGGGACGGCGACGAAGCCCACCAGTAGTCCCTTGAGCCATCCCGCCCCGAGAACGCACGCGGTCAGCTCGGCGAGAATCATTGCGAGTATGTAGGACGTCACCCGCACGTACCCCAGGTAGACGTCCCGGGCGCGGGAGAGCGCGCTCTCGATGCGCGCATCCGCGGCGAGCTCGAACCGGCCGATGGCGGCGCGGTCGTCATCGCTGAGTGAGTCGCAGTTCTCGACGCATGCGGCCGCGTGCTTGAGGGCCGCGGGGTCGACCGTGCCCAGGAAGGTCGCGATCTGCTCGGCGTTGCCCGAGGTCAGTCCGATCCGCACCCCCTGACGGAGCGATTTGGCGATCGCCGCCTGAGTCTGCGAGTCCTGCCGGTACTGGGCGCGCAGCAGACGCTCGTAGTCCGCGCCGTAGGCGATGCGCAGCGATCCGCTCAGAGCAGCTCCGAGGTAGCTCCCGATCTGCCCGAAGCCCGCGGCTCCGAGAGGCGTCCATTTCAATCCCTCGACGATTCCGAAGGACGCGGTACCCAACGCCCCGGCGGCCGCGATGGCACTCGAGAGCGAGTCGATGGTGAATGGCATGTGCCCCCGGCCGGCTTACGAGCTTGCATCCCCGGGGAAAAAGGCTATGCGAAGCGACCTCTCCGACAATACGTATTTCTACACATCATCGGGCCCGTCATCGCCGCGCCATCGCGCCTGGACTCAGCCCGCACCGCGCTCGAGATCCGACAGCGAGCGTCGCAGGACGTGCATCGCCTACGTGACGACGGATCTTTGAAGGGCGAGAGGCCGCGGCGACGCTCAGGTGAACAAGCGCTTGAGCAGCGCCCAGAGGCCCGAGCCGCCGCCAACGCCCGAACGCCACGTCCACGGCTGCTCGAGCGTCTCGCCGGTTATGAGGTCATGTACGGTGAGCAAGCCCTTCGTGCCGATGGGAGCGACGGGAGTGATGTCCGTCTGCACCGATGAGGTGCCCTGATAGGACTTGCGGTAGCTCTTCTGCTCCATTGAGACCTCGAGCGCATTGCCGGCCGCGGTCGTGACGGCGAACCGGCACGGCACCGCATTGGGAAGCGGGACCTGGATCCAGCGCACGGCGATGTTGCGTGCGCCGTCCCTACCGGCGGTGACGATCGCCTCCTCGAGTCCCATATCGCTTTGGCGCTGCTTGGTGCTTGCGGCCGCCTCCGCGGCAGTCTCGCGGGCCAAGCGCTGCGGCGACGGTGCAGACTCCGACTGCGACTCCTCCCGCGCGCGCTCCTGACGCCGCGCCTGTCGCTGCTGCTCTTGCGGTGGCATATGGGCTCCTCGACTTAAGCGGGCGGACTGGCTTCCCCGCGCGACCACACCAGCTCAGGGCGGCGCGCCGCAGCCGGCATCGCGCCAAGCAGGTCCTCCCGGGAGAGCTGCGCCGCCTTGGGGTTGCCCGCCGCGCGGTGGATCGCCTTTTGCGAGGCCTTCTGGATGATGTTGCGGATGTCGCGTCCACCCAGGCCCTCGGAGCGTTGCGCGAGCTCATCGGCCACCGCCTCGCGGTCGAAGGCGATCGGGAGCTTGCCGAGGAAGAGCCGAAAGAGCCGAGCGCGCTGCTCGGTGTCGGGATTTGGAATCTCGACGCGCTCCGTGAATCGGGACAACACGGCCTCATCGATCGCATCGGGGATGTTGGTCGCGGCGAGCACGAACACGTGCCGCTCGCTCTTCTTGACGCCATCCATCTCCTGCAGGAGCTGGGTGACGATCTCGCCGGTGAACGAGTCCGCTCGCGGACCGCCGCGCACCGGCGCGACGGTCTCGATCTCGTCGATGAAGAGAATGCAGGGCGCGCGTCCGCGGGCCATTTCGAAGAGCTCCCGCACCTTCTGGCCGGACTGGCCGATGAAGCCCGCCTTCATGTCCGCGGTGCTCGCGGCAATGAAGGGGATGCCGCTTTCGTTGGCGAGAGTGCGCGCGATCTGGGTCTTACCGGTACCGGGCGGTCCATAGAGGAGCGCCCCCCTGGGCACCTCGAAGCCCTGAGCGGTGAACTCCTCGACATGTCGCAGTGACGCGCAGAGCGTCTGCAGCTTCTCGAGCACCTCCTGTGAGAGCACGAGCGAGCCCCAGCCCGCGCCCTTGTCGACCGCCTCGCTCTTCGCCTGAGTTTGGCGCTTCAGCGCTTCGCGCCAGAGCTCATCGGTGATCGTGCCGCCCTGCTTCAGGGCCAGTGTGCAGACATCGCTCGCAAGGCGGGAAAGATTGCGGCCTGACAATCCGCTCGTCAGCTCGGCAACGAACGCAGGAACTTCCGCGGGACGCTCGAGCTTTTCCATCTCGAGCTTGAGGATCTGCAGCCGCTCGGCGGCACCCGGCAAGGCGATCTCGATCGCGGCGCCGAAGCGCGAGACCATGGCCTCATCGATGAGATCGCGGCGGTTGGTGGCGCCCACCACCCAGATCTGCTGGCCTTCGGTCCCGACCCCGTCCCACTCGGCGAGAAACGCCTGCACCAGCTCCTCCGAGGCCGCATCCGTATTGACCCCGCCGCGGCGGGCGAACACGCCCTCGCATTCGTCGATGAACATGACGCAGCGCCCGCGCGCCCGCGCCTGCTCCCACGCCTTCTTGACGCGCTCGCCGCTCTGGCCGATGTAGCCGGCCTTCAGGTCCGGCGCCTTGAGCGACAGGAAGAAGCAGCTCGCGGAATCGGCGATGCGCCGGGCAATCTCGGTCTTGCCGGTGCCCGGCGGCCCATAAAGAAGGAGTCCCTTCGGGGCCGCCTTGTCGCCGCTGTTGAAGAGCCGGATCTTGTCGAGGAGATCCGATTTCACCGCGGGCTGCAGCACGATCCGTCCCCAGATCTTCGTGAGGTCGGCGTCCGAGACCTCCTTGGCGCGCGGCGCCACCTCGCGCAGCAGATCCTCGCGGGTGAGCAGCACGCGATCCGGCGTTCCCTGGGCGATGGCCCGATTCACCGCCTCCTGCGCCGCGCGCTCGACGATGGCGGAGATGGCGCGGCCGCCCAGGTTGTTGGTGCGGCGCGCGAGCTCGGCGGCCATCTCGTTGGCATCGAAGTCGGTCTTGAGCTTGCCGATGAAGAGCCGGAAGAGCTGCTCGCGCTGCTCGCGATCGGGGTTCGGAATCTCGATCGTATCCTTCAGGCGCGACTTCAGCGCCTCATCGACGGTCTCGGGCCGGTTGGTCGCGGCGAGCACGTAGACGTGCCGGTCCGTTTGTTTGATGCCGTCCATCTCCTGCAGCAGTTGGTTCACAATTTCAACGGTGAACTGATCCGAGCCGCTGCCGCCGCGCGCCGGCGCGATGGCATCGATCTCATCGATGAAGAGGATGCACGGGGCCCGGCCCCGTGCCCGCTCGAAGAGCTCGCGCACCTTCTGCACCGACTGGCCGGTGTAGCCTGCCTTGAGATCGGCGGTCGCGGCGGCGATGAAGGCGAGCCCGCTCTCGTTGGCAAGCGTGCGGGCGATCTGCGTCTTGCCCGTGCCCGGCGGTCCGTAGAGGAGCGCCCCTTTGGGCGGCGTGATGCCCTGCTTGCGCAGGGTCTCGACGTGGCGCAGGGCCTCGCAGACGCCTTTCAACTTGGCGAGGGTGTCGGGCGCCAATATGAGGGAGTCCCAGCCGGCGCTCGCGTCGACCGCTTCGCTCGGACGGAGCTTCTTGATGGCGTCGCGCCAGAACGCTTCGGTGATGAGCCCCCCGTTTTGGGCCGCGCGCGTACAGACATCGCTCGCCAGACGCGAGAGATTGCGGCCCGAGAACCCGACCGTCGCCTGGCCGAGAAAGTCGGGGATATCGGTCGGACGCTCGAGCTTTTCCATCTCGAGCTTCAGAATCTGCAGGCGCTCGGCCGCCTCCGGGAGCCCGATCTCGACCTCGGCGCCGAACCTCGAGGTCATCGCATCATCGAGAAGGTCCTTGCGGTTGGTGGCGCCCACGACCCACACGCGCTGATCCTCCGAGCCGACCCCGTCCCACTCGGCGAGGAACGCCTGCACGATCTCCTCGCTGAACGAGGTCTGGTTGCTGCCGCCGCGCCTGGCGAAGACTCCTTCACATTCGTCGATGAACATCACGCAGCGTCCCCGCGCGCGCGCCTGCTCCCAGAGCTTCTGCACGCGCTCGCCGCTCTGGCCGATGTACCCCGCCTGGAGATCGGGGGCCTTGAGCGACATGAAGTAGCAGCTCGCGGAATCGGCGATGCGCCGCGCGATCTCGGTCTTGCCCGTGCCCGGCGGTCCGTAGAGCAGGAGGCCCTTGGGGGCCGCCTTGTCGGCGCTGTTGAAGACGCGGATCTTGTTAAGAATGTCCTGCTTGACGGAGGGTTTCAGGATGATCTTCGCCCAGATCTCCGCGAGCGCGGCTTCCGAGACTTCCTTCGCCTGCGGCAGCGCCTCCTTGAGGAGTAGATCGCGTGTCAGGCACACCGTCTCCGGCGAATTGCTCTCGGTGAAGGCGCGCTCCATGGCGCGATTGACGATCATGACGAGATCGCGGCCGCTCTTGCGATTGAGCCTCTTGGCGAGGAACGCGGCGACCTCCTCGACGTCGAGCCCCGGATCGCACGGACACTCGGCCATCAGGCGCTTCAGGATCTCGGCCCGGGCCGGCTCGTCGGGCAGCGGAATCTCGATCTTGCTGGTGAAGCGATTGAGAATGGCCTCATCGACCCGCTCGGGAAGATTGGTGGCGGCCAAGATGATCACCGCCCGGTCGGACTTGGTCGCGCCCTCCATCTGCGCCAGCATCTCGGTCACCACGTCCTGGGTGTAGGAGTCCGCGCTCGGCGAGCCGCGCTTGGCGGCGACCGACTCGATCTCATCGATGAAGAGCACGCAGGGGGCGCTCGCGCGGGCGCGGCCGAAGAGATCGCGCACCAGATGCGCCGACTGCCCCTGGTACTGCGCCTTCAAGTCCGCGGTGGTCGCGCCGATGAACTTGACGCCGCCCTCGTTGGCGAAGGTGCGCGCGATGTCGGTCTTGCCCGTGCCCGGCGGGCCGAAGAGGAGGATGTTGGGTACCTTGACCCGCGCGCCCTTGTAGCGGTCCGCCTCGCGAAGGATCCGCGCGGCGCGCTTCAACTGCTCCTTGATGTCGGCAGGCAGCACCAGGCGATCCCAGGTCTTGCTGCGATCGACCCCCTCGTTGCCCCGGACGGCCACCACCGCGGCTCGCCAGTGCTCATCGCGCGGCGCGTTGGGCACGCACTGCACCTTGGTCTCGCGGACGATCTCGCGCAGCTCCTGGACCGAGGCGCCACCCAGGCTCTCGATGAGCCATTTCGGCGCCCGTCCGGGGAGCTCGTTCTCCGCGCACGCGAGGGCGAGGAGCTTCTCGCGGTCGGCCATCGTCTCCGGAGCGGTCACCTCGATCTTCGAGCTCCCCAAGAGCGCGAGCAGCCGCGGATGGAGGCTCTTCTCCTGCTGCGCCGTCATGATCACCCAGACGCTGCTCTGCCACACCTCGCGCCGCGTCCACTCCTCGATGAAGGCGAGGGTCGCCTCGCGCGCGCCGGGACTATCCTGCTCGGAGCCGGGCTTGGGAAAGAGCTGATCGGCGTACTCGACGAAGAGCACCGCCGGGGGTTTCACCGCAGCCCAGAAGGCTTTCACGTCCTTGGCCGAGCCGAGCTGATCGGCGCTCGCCTTCACAAACTGGGCGAACACCGACTTCGCGACGGTGCGCGCGAGGAACTCCTTGCCGTTGCCGGGATAGCCGTGCAGCAGGAGCCCCGCGGGCGTGGCACGATCGCGCAGGTTGAAAAGATCGATGCGGCGGATCAGAAACTCGAACACCTTGTCCGAGACGTAGACCGGCGCCCAGATGTCGCCGAGGCGCTTGACGTTGGCGAGCAGCGCCTCGAGGCGCGGGATCTCACCTTTCTGACGGCGCTCACGCCACTTCAACTGTCCGTAGACCTGCGCATGTTTGAGAATCGGGACGAGGTCTTGCTGATACTCCCCGACCGCCTTCTGGAGGAGTGTCCCGCGGGCATTCATGAAGGGGCCGGGCGTACTGGCGACCAACACGGAATCCGCGCCGGGGACGATCCGATAGGTCGCCAGGTTCCCGAAGGAGAGGAAGGTCGCGCCGGCGAGCGTGGTCAGATCCACGTTCTGCAGGTTGAGTTGGGTCTCATCGCAGGCGGGCTTGTCCGAGGCGCTCCAGAAGCGCACCGCCCACATGGGCCCCGGCGCCTGCTCCGGATAAACATGGACGAGCGTCGGGTGCTGCAGGCTCGCGGCGTTCGCCTCGAGCTCCTTCGCCGTGCCGCGCGTCTGAGCGCGGCGCTCGAAGTAGAAGCAGACCGCCACCACGAGGAGATAGAGAACGGTCGGGACGAAGTAGTAGCCGGCCACGAGCATCCTGAGCTCGCGCGAGCCGAGATACCAGACGCCGATCCCGATCAGGATCTTGAGGCCGAGGCCGCCGCGGCGGAACCGATGCCAGATCGGCATGAGGAGGAACGCCTGGGCAAGCGCCTTGCCCATGCCCGGGGTCTCTTCGCGCAGCAGTTTCTTCACCCGCTCGTACACGAGCGTACCCACGCGGCCGACATCCTGGCGGATGAGATCGGGCACGCTCTTGCGCTCCTCGAGCGCGGCCTGGGTCGCGGTGATCTCATCCATGGCGGCGGTGAGCGTCGCCTGATATTTCGCGGTCTGCTCACCGAGCAGACGCTCCTTCACATCAGCGCTCGGGGCCGTCGCCGCCGTTGCGGGGGCGCCGGATGCGGTAGCGATCGGTCGCGGCGCGACTGATCCCGAGGCCGGCATGGCCGCGAGGGGCGCGGGATCGGCGGACAGCGCGGGTGCGATCGAGCGCGCCGGAACCTCTTCCGCCTCCGGCGGCAACGCCGGGCTGCCGCCGCTATGCCGCCGCCTGATCACGAACACGCCCGCTCCGCCTGCCGCGCCAATGAGGAGCAGCAGCAGGAGGAGGCGCCCATAATGAATCGACTGCCAGACCGATGGAGCGGGTGCCGGCGGAACGTAAGGCGTCGCGGGCATGTAAGGCGAAGGAGCGGGCGGCACGTAGGGACGCGAACGCGCCGCCGTACCGGCGCGCGGCCGGCTTGCGGACGGATGTTGCTGCTGCCATTGCGCGATGCGCGCGCGCAGAACGGGAACGCCCTGATTGAAGGTGCTCGTCGCCTGCTGACGCGCCAGCGCTTGCTGGTCGGCGGGAAGCTTCACGAGCAGCTGCTGCAGACGCGCCATCTCGGACTTGTCCCCTTGCAGGCGCGCCCGATAGGTCTCCGCGGAAATCTGCCCGCTGCGCTCGAGGAACGTGGTCCAGCTGACATCGAGCGCGGTATTGCCGAAGGCCGTGCCGAGCTTCGAGTCATAAGCCTGCGAGCGCGCATCCAGGGCGGGAGCGCGCCCCGAGGCGAGCAACGCCAAGCTGATGAAGAAGAAAAGGAGACGCAGCAGGAAAACCGCGGTGGGTCGGAGCGAGACGGCGCGCGTGCGCGATCGATGGTCGGCCATGGCTACCCTTCATCGGCTGCGGTGGGGCGCAGCGTGAAGAGTGAGACGCAGGCCACGGCCGAGCGTCAGGCTTGGGACCCTGACGATCGGCGGCCGGATGCGTCCTACGCTACCGGGCAACTCCAAAAGAAGGCTCGGTCATGGACAACAACTGGGACATCCCTGCGGTCCTCTACAGCACCCGCAACATCTATATCGGCATCGCGGTGCTCACCTTCTTCGTCGCCTTCGTGCCGAGCCTGCGGATGCCGGCGTATCTCGGGGTCATGGCGCTCGTGGCCTGGCTCACCTTCCTCAGCATCCAGGGCAAGACCGCCCGACAGATTCCGATCGAGACGATCCTCGGCGTGATGGGTGATGTCACCCCGTTCCCGACGGCGCGTGCCGTCACCATCGCCGGGTACCCCAATTCCGGCACCGTGGAGGGCGCGACGCGATTCACGCTGCGCGGAAGGCTGGTCTACATGAAAACGCTCGCGCCGCTGAAGACCGGCGAAGCCGCGGTCGCGGTGGTCACTCCCAACAGGGACAGGAGCGGTCCGTTCGCGGACGTTCCGTTCGAGGTGCTCGCGTTGCGTAACGACAGCCGCACCGAAGCGGAGGGCCGCTACCTCAGGATCCCCGACCCACGCATGAAGGTCCCGGAGGGCACGCGGCTCTGGGTCCTCGTGGCGCTCTCCGTGCTCCTCATCGGGTTCCTGTTCCCGATCTTCTTTATCGTCATCATCAAGCGCAGCTACGACATCAAATTCGGCTGGGAGCGCGCGATGGCCGAGGCCATGCGCATCATCGGCCCGGTGGGCGCCCACCCGGGCTCCGCCGATACGATCGCCAGCGAGCTCCTCGCCTGACACCGATGACCCCGAAGGCAAAAAACCGGGGCGCCGGGAGCGGCTGCTTCATGCGCTTCCTGGTCCTGGTCATCGCGGGCTACCTCCTCATTGCCTGGCTGCCGAGGTGCGCGCAGCAGCTGCCGCAGCTCGTATCAAACACCGCCGGCCAGGCGGCGAGCGGCGCGGCGAGCGCGGCGGGCAACGGCCTGAGCAATGTGGGGCATAACCTGCTGCAGCGCCTCAAGAATCTTTTCACCGGCGCCCGCGATCAATGGGATAACGCCGACCCCGCCGGCAAGTTCGATTTCATCTGCGAGCACACGCCCGTCGAGGGCGTCGATAAGCTCTGTCCCTACCTCACAGCCGCTCTGCAGGGAGCCTCGGACGCGCAGACCGCGCGGATCGCCTGCTACTGGCACGCCGCCGCGACCGCTCCGCCCAATCCGCCCCAGACGGTGCGGATCATCGACGGCGCCTGCGGTCCGCTGGCCGGCAATCCTTCGGCCCTGGAGCTTTGCCTGTCCCAACACGTCGAATCGGGCGATGTGGCCAACTGCCTATCGACAGCTCCCCAGCAGTTGTGGCCGGAGCTCCACACCATGACCAAGCCCATCGCCTGCATCCCGGGCTTACCGGAATCCTGGTGCTCGACCCAACCTTCGGCTCAGTCCTCCTCGGCATCGAACGCCAACCCATCGACCCCAATGCGCATGGACGTCAACTTTACCAATTGCCTGCAAACGTACTACCTGACCCCGGCCGTGCGGGCCACCTATCAGGCGAGTTGCGGCACTACCGTCAATCCGGGGAACGAGGCGTGCGTCATGGGCCAGCTGCAGAGCTTCAACTATCCGGGACAGGTGAGCCTCGGCCAACAGTACATCAACGCCTGCGCCCAAACCCAGCCCTGATGAGACCCTGGCTCCTCCTGACACTGCTCCTCCTCGCCCCTTCGGCGCCCGCGCAGACGCTCGAGGAGTCGGTGACCACGGTGTGGGTGCACGATGTGCCGGGGCCCCCTCAGGGGGACTTCTGGCATCCGGTCATCTCGAATCTCTTCAGCACCTTCTCTCATCCGGGGAGCGTCTATCCCAACGTCATGGTCTGCGCGCGCCCGCTGACGATCGCGGCGCCCCGCTGCTCGAGCATCTGTTGGGGCTTCAAGGGCGACAGCCACGGCAACGGACAACCGAGCACGGAGTGCCAGCGCGCGTTACACGTGCACCTCGCGGCGGGCGATCCGCGGATGCTCCTCGAGGTGCTCGACATGGAGCGCGTCGGTGATCGCGCGGGCGCGCATGCGATCATCGCCCGAAACATCGTGGTGCCCGACCCGTCACACTGTCCGGACGACAAGCCGTGCAAGTTGACGCTGCCGCAGGGAGCGAACCTGGCGAGAGGAACGCTGGCGTTGAGCTTCGGCACGGAGGTGCATGGGGTGCTGGGCGCCTCTCCGGCGCCCTTGGTGCCGGGGGCGCCGGTCGCGAGCGGCGGGAGCGCACCGAGGAGCCGCATACCGGCCTGGCAGCCGATGTTCGATCAGGCCGAGGAGGCCGCAAAGAAATGGGCGCAGAGCAAGGACCCGACCGCGGCCTCGCGGGAAGCCACGGCGCGCGCCGTCGCCACTACGCAGGCAGACATCAACGCCTGCCTCGCTGGCGTTGCGCACGGCAGCGACACGTTGCGCCAGCGCATGCCCGTTTGCGCCAACACGAGCCGCAAGGACTTCGAGAGCTGCATGTTCGACAAAGTGCTCTACGATGACCCGTACGCCAAGTCGCAGGGGCTC
The DNA here is from genome assembly GCA_035252605.1 of Steroidobacteraceae bacterium. Lineage (GTDB taxonomy): Bacteria > Pseudomonadota > Gammaproteobacteria > Steroidobacterales > Steroidobacteraceae > 13-2-20CM-66-19. The sequence goes on along the minus strand of DATFCZ010000002.1, from coordinate 28,346 downwards.
CTCTGCCTGCGCCACTACCAGGAGCAGGTCGACTCGCTCGGCAAAGCCGGTGTCTACGTCTGGCTCAAAGGCAAGATCTGCGGGGTCGGACAGTGGATCGGTCTTCAGGTCTGCCAATGAGCCGGCCCTGCCGTACGACGGCGGTTTTGCACGCGCCCGGTGGTAGGGGTAGGCTATGAATCAAAGAACACACCCGGCGAACTGGGGTCTTTTTGGACCGGTATGCCTTCATGCGCGCGTGCCGCGAAGGAGGCGCGGCAATCGAGCAAGCCCTGCGGCTGCTCGATCGCAGCTATTACAGGATTCTCTTCCGCGATTCGCTCCGGGGTCTCAACGATCCCGAATCTGCCCGCGACCTGGTCCAGGACACCTTTATAAAGGTGTGGCTGCGCTGCGCCACCTTCCAGGGCGACTCGGAGCTCCTGCCCTGGGTCAAAGCCATCCTGCGGCATGGACTCCTCGACCGCCTGCGCAAATCCGTGTGCGAGGTGGCGCTCGAGAGCGGCGACGATCAGAGCCGCGAGACGGAGCTTCGGGTCACGGAGCTGTCGGAGGACACCATTCCGCGTCCTGACACGGAAGCGGCGCGAGCGCAGCTCGATGAGTGTTTCAAGCGCTGCTGGCGGCGCTTCGAGGTCGCATCGCCCTCTCACGCCCTGGTGATCGCCTGGATCGTCGAAGACGGTCTCACCCACAAGGAGATCGGCGAGCTCTTGGGCCGCACGCCCGGCGCCACGCGCGAGTTCATCTCCCAATGCCGCAAGCGCGCGCGGCTCTATCTCGCCGAGTGGTACGAGCTCGCCTTCGGCACGCGGGAGATTGCATGACGGACGAGGATCGGGACTGGCTCGAGGCGCTCGCCGGCAGGACCCCGACGGGCACACACCGCGCGGCCATCCGCGAGGGGCAGCGCCTGCGCGAGCTCATCCAACGGAACGTGCAGGCACCCGATGTGACCGTTCCCGAGCAGGATGCCGAGCGCGAGGCGCAGCTCCTCGAGCGCGCTCGGCGCGAGGGCCTCATCGATCCCACGCAGCTCACGCGACGCGCCCGACGGCGCATGCGTCCGGCAGTCATCGGCGGCTGGTTGGGACTCGCCGCCAGCCTCGCCGGCATCGCGGTGGCACTGACGTTCTTCCTGCGCAGTGCGCCTCCGACGGACCATCTCCGTGGCGCGCGCGAGCCGGTCATCCACATCGAAGCGAAGGACCCGACGGCACTCAAGATGCAGATTCTCGATGAGCTGCACGCCGCCGGCGTGCGGGCCACGGGCTATGAGCAGCTCGGCGTCGAAGGCATCGATGCGAGTCTGCCCAATCCCGTGCCGCCGCGCGTGCAAAAGGTGCTCACGCGTCATCACTTGAGCGTCCCGGAGAGCGGCGTCCTGAGGATCGAGATCGCTCCACCGAGCCGGCCCTGATGCGCGGAGCGGCCCTTACCCTGCTCCTTCTTCTCATCGGTGCGACGGGCTCCATCGAGCCGGCCCGCGCGGTGGAGCTGCCCGCGCTCTGCGCGAAGGCCGCCGCGCCGCTCGATTCGAAGACGCCGATCCCCAGGCTGCGGCGCGAAGTCGAGCAGAAGGCGGAGACCGATCCCACAGCGACGGTCGCCATCATGTGCATGGCGATCCCGCGGGTCGCGCGCGAGTACGGCGAGCAATCGCCGGAGCTCGCCTGGTGGGTGGGCTCGCTCACCATGCCGATGATCGCCTACATGAACCAGTTCGCCGAGGCCGCGCCGCTCCTCAAATTTGCGCAGCCGATTCTCGAGCGCCGGTACGGCAAGGAGGCGCCCGAGCTCGCCGACATCCACGTCGCCTACGCCTGGATCTACAAGCGCGAAGGCCGCAACGCCGAGTCGGAAGAGGAATGGGAGCAGGCGCTTCGCATCCGCGAGCGCTTTCCGGGGGATGAGAAGATCGAGCTGCAGAAGGCGCTCGTGGGCCTCGCCCTGGTGAGAGTGTCGCGCGGTGAGTTCGCCGAAGCACGCGCGGCGTTGCAGCGCGAGCACAACATCCTCGCCGAGCAGGGGCAGCTCGTGAGCGAAGCGGGGGCGGCGGTCGAGAACGTGTACACCAATCTCGCCTTTCGCCAGGAGCGCTTCCTCGAGGCGAAGCAGCACGCCGAGCGGCAGCTCGCGATCGAGAAGCACTTGAGCGCCGGCATCGGGCAATTCGTGCCGGCGTACGTGTTCCTGGCGCAGATAGACGAGCGGCTCGGAGACTACGACGGAAGTGAGGCGGCCTCGCGCGAGGCGATCCGCCTCGCCGAGAGCCAACACGGCGGCCCCTTGCAGCATCATCAGCTGACCGCCCTCACCCAACTCGGCGCGCTGCTCAATGCTCGCGGGCGGCCGAAGGAGGCGCTGCCCTTTGCCGAGCAGGCGGTGGCGCTCGGCGGGAGCACGGTGGGCGATGATGCGCCGGCACTCGTGGACTCGCTGCAGAGCCTCGCCGACGTGCAGCGCGCGTTGGGTCAGCTGCCCGAGGCCTGGCACCTGTACGAGCACATGGGACGGATTGTCGCCAAAAGTCCCACCGACGTGGAGCTGCCGACGCGGGTGGCCTATTACCGCGGTCTCGCCAGCCTGCAGCTCGATCTCGGTAACGTGGATGATGCCGTTGCGGCGCTCGCTGCGGGGCTCGAAGCCACGCGCGCGGAGCCGGCGCTCGCGTTGCAGCGCGGGTATCTCATGGAGACGTTGGCACAGGCGTCCGCCCGGCGCGCGGATCCCGAGAGCCGCGCGTACTACGGCGAGGCGCTGAAACTCTTCGGTACGCGCCTGCCGGATCGCCATCCGACGATCCTGCGCGTCGTGAATGAGGTTTGCGGGCTCGACATCCGCGAGCGCGCGCCAATGAGCGGCCGCGACTGCGGCGATGCGCGCTCCCGCCTTTCGAGCACGCGCGATGTCGATCCGGCGCTGCGCGCGGCGGTGTACGACAACCTGAGCGGCCAGAGCCTGGCCCGAGGCGATCCTAAGCACGCCGTCTCTCTCGCCGCATCGGCCGTATCCGCCGCCGAAGGCTTGGGCACCCCCGAGCCCCTCGCCCGGGCGTACTTCACCACCGCGCGCGCGCTCGAGAGCCAAGGCCATACCGCGCTCGCGATTTACTTCGGCAAGCGTGCGATCGGCGAGATCGAGCGGCAGCGCCGGTACTTCAGCGGCGAGGACGAGCGGCTCGATCGCGGCTTCCTCTTGGACAAGATCGGCATCTATCGCACCGTCGCCGACTGGCTCATGGCGAGCGGACGGATCGATGAAGGACTCGAAGTGCTGCAGCTTCTCAAGGAGCAGGAGCTCTACGACTTCACCTCGCGCGCCGCAGCCTCAGAGGAAAAAGGAAGCGGACCCGCTCTCGCTGCTCTCGAGCGCACCTGGGACCACCGCTATGCGGCGGCGCTGCGTGCCGATGCCGCCACGGGGGCAGAGATCGACCGGCTGCACCAACTGCAGGATCGCTCCCGCATCACCGTCAAAGAGCGTGAGCGGCTCGATACGCTGCTCAAGCGCGCGCAGAAAGCGGAAGGCGCGCGGGCGGGGAGGATTCAGCAGTTTATTGCCTCCAACTCGAAGGTCGGCGGCACTGAGGTGACGAGCGGCCGCAGCGGTACCGGAACCGCCGCGAGCACGACCTCGCAAATCAATGCCAGGAGTCTCGAACAGGCGATCGCGCGCGCGCCCGCGGGCTCTGCCATCGCCATCTACCTGCTCACGGAGAACCGCCTGCGCCTCCTGATCGCGACTCGCCGGCGGCAGCTCGAAATTCCGGTGTCGGTGGATGCGCGCGATCTGCAGCGCCGGATCGGACACTTCCTGGATCTCATTGGACAGCGCGCGCCGATCGATGCGCCCGCCCGGGCGCTCTACGACACCCTCGCCCGCCCGCTCGATGAGGTCGCGCGGCAGCAGAAGGTCACACATCTTTATCTGTGGCTGGATGGCCCGCTGCGCTACGTGCCTTTTGGGGCCCTCGAGACTCCCGACGGCAGCTACCTCGCCGACCGATATGCCATCGAGGTGCTCGCCGGCATCGGCCTCGCTGCGTCGGTCCAGCCCGTCGGCAAGCCAATACAGCCCGCGAACGGCGCGCCGCTACGCGTGCTCGGATTCGGTGTGACACAAGGGGTGGCGGGCTTCAGGCCCCTGCCGGGCATGGCCGATGAGCTCTGCTACGTCGTCGACGGACCAATCACCGGACTCGCGACGCATTCGGCCGCCTGCAGCGGAACCAGCGGAACCGCCGCCGGGGAAGGTGCGCTGCCCGGGGAAGGCTTTGCCGACGGCGCGTTCACTGAGCAGCGATTCGAGAGCTCGCTGCACGCGCCCCATGCCTACACCGTGCTCCACGTAGGGACGCACTTCAGCCTCCGGCCGGGCAACGCCATGCGCTCCTTCCTGGTGCTGGGCGACGGCTCGCGCCTGATGCTCGACCAGCTCGCCGGGCTCGATTACAGCGGGCTCGACCTCGTCACCCTGTCGGCGTGCCAGACTGCGATGGATGCCGGGCAAACCGATGACGGGCGCGAGATCGAAGGTCTGAGCACGATCGTGCAGCAGCAAGGCGCCAAGGATGTCGTCGCCAGCCTATGGCGCGTCGAGGACGAGAGCACTGCACAGCTGATGCACGGGATGTACCTTCGTCTCGCCGCCCACAGTACGGATGTCGCCGGTGCGCTGCAGCAGGCGCAGAGGCGTCTGCGCACGCAGATCATCGATGGGCGCCACCCGTATCAGCATCCGTACTATTGGGCGGGGTTCATCGTCTCGACCCGCGAGCTACCGCAAGGCGATGGATCAGGTGCGTATTAGGCATAGTCCGTGAAGCGCAAGTCGCGCTGGATGTCAGGACGGTGTTGGCCGCAAGAAATCGCCTGAGCCCGCTGGCACGGGCGCAGAGGCGAGACCGACATTGAGATACCAGTTCTGCGTCCCCGCTGCGCGCCGGCGCGCGACGATCTCCTCATGCAAGGCGAACGTCCCGGGCAGCAGGTCCCTGGAGGAGCGGCAGCCAGCGACGATGTCGAGGAAGGCGCGGTCGGCGGCGTAGGGGAGCCACACGGGCTCATTGGGCGCCGAGGGTGCCCCCGATGCGGCGAAGCTCGTGAAATAACTCATGAGCGCCTCGGAGAGCGCTCGCTCGCTCGCCTCGTCGGGAGGGCGCGGCCAGTTGGCAGGGAGGCGGCCCCTCGAGCCGATGAGCCCGAACTCGTACGGCAGCTCGCTGGCGTGAAAAGCCTGCAGACCGCGGCCAACCTGCGCCGGGTATTCATGCCCAAAGTAATAGAGGTACGCGGGCAGGCCGAGGCGCGACTGATCACGTGCCAGCCGTTGCGCGCTCCAGCCGTAGAAGCCGTCGCGGGCCGCGGCCAGGGCGCTCTCCTCGATATCCGGGCCGGGATAGAGCTCGAGGTACCGGCTCGCGAGATCACCGTAGATCTGGCGCACGAGGTGTTGGTATTGAGCGGCGTCGGCCGGCAGCGGGGGGAGGAAGAACCGCAGCGAGCGAACCTCCCCGGCATTGAAGCCGACGATCACCGGTATGGGCGCCTGCTCACCCCGGTCGAACGACTCGACGACCTGGCGCGGCAACACCCAGCCGTCGATGGTCGCCTGCGGATCGAAGCCCGCCGCAGTCGCGAGCGTCGTGAGCTTGCCCCCATCCATGCGCCGCAGCGCCGCAAGGTCCGCCGCGCCCAGCTGCTTCGCGAGAGCAAGGCCCACCTCCTCAGCCGCAGGCTGACCGAAGCTCGATCGTCCGAGCTCGAGGTTCGACATGAGATAGCCGCTCTGCAGGATCGCCTTGTGGAAAAGGCCCCGCGCGAGCGGACTTACCATCAGCTCGATGATGCTGAGCGCACCTGCCGATTCGCCGAAGGCGGTGATGTTGTCCGGGTCGCCGCCGAAGCCGGTGATGTTGTCGCGAATCCACCGCAACGCCGCAATCTGATCGAGGAGTCCATAGTTGCCCGATGAGTGCTGCGCCGATTCCGCGCTGAGCTCGGGGTGCGCAAGATATCCCAGCACGCCGAGTCGATAGCCTACCGTCACGACGACAATGCCGCGGCGCGCGAGTTGACTACCATCGTAGAGACCGCCCGCGAGATTCCCGATACGCAGCGCTCCGCCATGGATCCAGACCATCACGGGCAATTTCGCCGGCGCGACATGCGGCGTCCAGATGTTGAGGAAGAGACAGTCCTCGCTCATCCGCTGCGGCAGGTCGGCGTAGATACTGCCTTCCGGCGAGCGCGGCTGAAGAGAGCCGGGACCGAACTCGGTGGCCGCATATACTCCGGTCCACGCCGCCGGAGGACGCGGTGCCTGCCAGCGTAGCGCACCGACGGGAGGCTGCGCGTAGCGGATTCTTTTAAATGCCGTGACGCCTGCGGGCAGCTCGCAGCCGGAGACGGTGCCGTACCGAGTTCGAACGGGCAACGCGGCGCCTTCAGGGCTAGCGCGATGCCTTCTTGCGCGCGGCGCCGGACTTCGATGCTCTCGAGCAGAGCGCGATGAAGCCCGCCGCCATGAAGCTCGCGATGCGCTCCTTCACCGCTGCGAAATCCTCCGATCGACATACGCCCCCCGACAGCCGGTCGATGCGGCCCGTCCTCGCGAGGGTGTGCATGAAGGCGCCGGTGACGAAGTCGTAGCCCCAGAAGATATCTGCGTCAGTGCATCCCGGGAGCGCCTTCTTCAGTATGCCGATGAGCTTCAGGACCACCGGATCGAAGTGCAGGTCCATCATGGCGGCGCCCTCCGTGGAGTTGCTCACCTGAGCGGCGAAGGCCGCGAAATTCCTCCAGCCATCGCCGCCACTGATGTAAAGGTCGAGATCGGTATCGAGGAATGCGCGCAGAGCGCCTTCCACGGTCGGCGCGCCGCCGCACTCGCGCTCATAACGATCGAGCGCATCGAGGCGACGACTGCTCGTGATCCCGGCACGCCGGGTGAATACGGCCTCAAACAGTCGCCGCTTGTCGACGAAGTAGTAATGCATGAGCGAGGTGTGGACGCCGACCTTCAGGGCGACATCACGCAGCGTCACGCCATTCAAGCCGTGCTTGGCGAAGAGAAATTCGGCGGCATCCAGCATCTGCTCGAGGGTTTCGGCGCGCTGTTCCGCCTTGGTGCGGGGCTTGTGTTTGTTGGCCGGACGTCTCGGCATCGCTGCAACCTTCGCTGACCCTGCAGCCGCAAAGACTACCACCACACTGCGGCGGTTGTCCGCGCCCAGGAGGGTGCCGAGCTCCGCGCGCCGGCGCCTCTCGCGCCCGGCCAAGCCTCGCAGGGGATGCGCCGGCTTGTCAAGTTCACTCACACATGAGTTAATATCGGCACGGCGCCCGGTGCTTCCTGAGCGACGAGGGGGAGACATGAAGCGCTTATTGGCGGATCGGGTCGCGATCGTGACGGGGGCGGCCCACGGGCTGGGTCGGGCGCATGCCCTGGCCATGGCGCTTCATGGCGCGCGAGTGCTGGTCAATGACGTCGATGCGCCTGCCGCCGCGTCGGTCTGCGCAGAGATCGCACGTCTCGGAGGCGAGGCCCTCACCGACTGCGCCGATGTGCGGGACCTGGCGGCCGTGGAGGCGATGGTGGCTGCGGCGCTCGCTCGCTGGCGCCGGGTGGACATCCTGGTGAACAATGCCGGGATTCTCCGCGATCGCAGTTTCGCCAAACTCGATCTTGCCGACTTTCGTCTGGTGATGGACGTTCACCTCATGGGCTCCGTCAACTGCACGCGGGCGGTGTGGCTGCATATGAAGGAGCGCCGCTACGGCCGTGTGGTGCTCACCACCTCCTCTTCCGGGCTGTATGGCAATTTCGGGCAGACGGCCTATTCGGCCGCGAAGATGGCGCTCGTCGGGCTGATGCAGACGCTGGCACTCGAAGGCGAGCGATACGACATCCGCGTCAACTGCCTGGCGCCGAGCGCTGCGACGCAGATGACGGGCGAGCTCTGGACTCAGGAGGAGCTCGTCACGCTCGATCCGCGGCGTGTCAGCCCGGCGGTGGTCGCGCTCGCCAGCGAAGGCGCGCCCAATAAATGCATTCTGTTGGCAGGCGGCGGCAGCTTCAAGCTGGCTCATATCACCATGACGCCGGGCATCTACCTGCCGGATGACGGGCAGACCGCGGAGCGGATTCTGACCGAATGGGATCGCATCGCGGACCGCTCCGGCGAGCTCGTGCCCGCCAAGGGATTCGAGCAGCACCAGTTCGAGCTGGCGAGCGCCCGCAAAAGCGGCCTCGCATGAGAACGAGCGCGATTCCCGACGCGGATCCGGCGGGGACGAAGGCATCGAGGATACCGCGGGCGCGCGCGTGGATCGTCCTCTACACGCTCTGCGCCGTGTACGTGCTCAACTTCCTCGACCGCTCTCTGCTTGCCATCCTCGCCAAGCCCATACAGGACACGCTGCACATCTCCGACGGTCAGCTCGGTCTCATAGGCGGTCTCTACTTCGCTTTCTTCTACTGCTTCATCGCTATCCCGATCGGCTGGATCGCCGATAAGACCCACCGGGTCAACGTGCTTTCCCTGGCCTGTGCCATCTGGAGCACCGCGACCGCCGCCTGTGGCCTCGCCACCAGTTACCCGCGGCTCGTCATTGCGCGCATGCTCGTGGGTGTAGGGGAGGCCGGCGGCGTGCCGCCCTCCTACGCTCTCATCACCGATTACTTCCCCCCCGGCCAGCGCGGCGCTGCGTTCGGCATCTACAACTTAGGTCCGCCGATCGGTGCCGCCTTAGGGATAGCATTCGGCGCCGCCATTGCCGCGGCCTTCAACTGGCGCGATGCGTTCATCGATATCGGAGTAATCGGCATCGTCGCTGCAATAGCGATCCGCCTCATCGTGCGCGAGCCCCCGCGCGGCGGCCTGGACGCCACCCCCGCGGCCACGACATCGGCGTCATCGCGGTTCTCGAGTACGGTGAGGGAGTTTTTCTCGCGGCCGGCGCTCGTGCTCGCCGCGCTCGGGAGCGGCGTCACCCAGCTCATCACCTACGGAGTGGGCAATTTCACCACGCTCTTTCTCATGCGGGAGAAGGGCATGACGCTCGATCAGGTCGCCGTGTACTACGCGCTCGTGGTCGGCATTGCCATGAGCGCCGGCATGTTGGTCTCCGGTCGGATGGTCGATCGCTTCACGCGCCGCTCCAAGTCGGCCTACGCGATCCTGCCCGCCACCTCGCTTGCGCTCGCGATCCCGTTCTACCTCGGATTCGTCTGGGCTCCCTCCTGGCATCTCTCGCTCCTCCTGCTTGCCGCCCCGATGTTCCTCAACTACTTCTATTTGGCCGCCTCGATCGCACTCGTCCAGGAGGAGGTACGGCCCGATCAGCGCGTCATGGCAGGGGCGCTCCTGCTCCTCGTGATGAATTTCATCGGCCTCGGCTTGGGCCCCACTTACGTCGGCGCCGCCAGCGATTTCTTCCACGCCGGCCATCCGCAGCATTCGCTGCAGCTCGCGCTCTACACGATGACGCCTTTCTACCTCATCGCCATCGTGATCTTTCTCTGGCTGGCCCGTATCCTGCGCGGCGATAGCCGCTCCACCGGAGGCCTCCACCGATGATGCCTTATCGACGTATCAGAGTCCTTGTCGGCGCAGCATGCCTCATCGTGTCGGTCGCTGCCCAAGCGGGCAGTTTCACGATGACGGCAAATAATCCACCGCCAGCACTCGAGGCGGTCGTGAGCTCGCCCGCCGGCGAGCTCCGAGGAGTGGTGGCGGGGAATCTGCGCATCTTCAAGGGGATCCCCTACGCCCGAGCGCCGGTCGGCACCCTCCGCTGGAAAGCTCCGGTGCCGCTGCCGCGGTGGAAAGGCGTTCGAGAAGCAATCGCCTTTGGTCCTGAATGCTTCCAACCCAACAGTCCCGTGGCGAGCGTCTATTCGGTCGCACCCCTGCCGATGAGCGAGGACTGCCTGACGCTCAACATCTGGGCGCCCGCCGATGCGCATCGCGCGCCGGTCTTCTTCTGGATCTACGGCGGCGCGCTCTGGGGCGGCGCGAGCCGCGATCCGCTCTATGACGGCGCAGAGCTCGCCGAGCGTGGCGTCGTCGTGGTCAGCATCAACTACCGGCTCGGGGTGCTCGGCTGGCTGGCCCATCCGCAGCTGAGCGCCGAATCCCCCCAGGAAGTCTCCGGCAATTACGGCCTGCTGGATGAGATTCAGGCGCTCAAGTGGGTGCAGCACAATATCGGCGCATTCGGCGGCGATCCCGCCAACGTCACCATCGCGGGCGAGTCCGCCGGTGGGCTCAGCGTCATGTACTTGATGATATCGCCGGAGGCGCGCGGCCTTTTTGCCAAGGCCATCGCGGAGAGCGCCTACATGATCGCCATGCCGTCACTCAAGGTAAGCCGCTACGGCTGGCCCTCGGCGGAGGACAGTGGCCGCAAACTCGCCGCCGCGCTTCATGCTCCCAACATCGCGGCACTGCGCGCTATGAGCCCCGGCAAGCTGACGGACGCCGCAGCGGCGGCTCAGTTTGGACCCTGGGGCACGGTCGATGGACACGTATTGCCGGAGCAGATGGTCACGGCGTTCAACAAGGGTGATGAGACGCACGTGCCGATTCTCGCGGGTTTCAACAGCGGCGAGATTCGCTCGCTGACCGTGCTCGCACCGGCGATACCGAAGAGCGCCGCCGAATACACGGCCGCCATACGCGCGCAGTACGGTGACCTGGCGCCTGATTTTCTGCGGCTCTATCCGGCGAGCGACCTCAAAGAGAGCATCCTCGCGACGACGCGCGATGGGCTATATGGATGGACCGCGGAGCGGCTGGTGCGCAAGCAAACCGCGCTCGGACTCCCTTCTTATCTTTATCTCTTCGACCATGGCTATCCCACCGAGGATGATGCCGACCTCCACGGTTTCCATGCGAGCGAGCTCCCCTATGTCTTCGGCACACTGGATGGGACGCCGCCACGTTGGCCGAGAATACCCGCCGAGCCGCAAGAGGCCGCGCTCTCGCAGGCGATGCTCGATTATTGGACCAGCTTTGCGCGCGACGGCAAGCCGCGCGCGACACATGAGCCGGATTGGCCGGCGTTCGGATCGGCCGGCGCGTACATGCACTTCACTGACGCGCCGCATCCCGAGACGCACCTCATGCCCGGCATGTACCGCTTGAACGAGGAGGTGGTCTGCCGGCGCATGGCGGCCGGCAACCAACCCTGGGGGTGGAACGTCGGTCTCTGGGCGCCGAAGCTGCCGCCGACGAGCGGCACGTGCGAGCCTCGGTGAGGCCCCGATTGACGCTCAGAGCACTTCCAGTATCCCCGCCGCACCCATGCCGGTGCCGACGCACATGGTGATCATGCCGTAGCCCTTGAGGCCCTTGCCGCGCATGCCGTGCACCAAGGTCGCGGTGCGGATCGCTCCGGTGGCCCCGAGCGGGTGGCCGAGCGCGATCGCTCCGCCGTGCGGATTGACGCGCATCGGATCGAGATCGAGATCGCGGATCACCGCCAGCGCCTGTGCGGCGAAGGCCTCGTTGAGCTCGATCCACTTGAGGTCATCCCGTGCGATGCCCGAGCGCGCGAGAGCCGCTGGAATGGCCACCTTGGGTCCAATCCCCATGATGGCGGGCGGTACGCCTTTGACCGCGAAGGTCACATAGCGGGCGAGTGGTGTCAGCTCGTAGCGCTTGACGATCGCCTCCGAGACCAGCAGCACCGCGCCCGCCCCATCGGAGGTTTGCGAGCTGTTGCCGGCGGTGACGGTTCCCTTGGCATCGAACACCGTCTTCAGTCTGGCGAGCGCCTCGAGCGAGGTGTCGGCTCGGGGGCCCTCGTCCTCCGCAAGCGTCTTCTTGGAATATTTCACCTCGTCGGCGGCGAGATCGGGCGTGCGCCGGGTGACCTCGATCGGGGAGATCTCGCTGCGGAATGCTCCCGATGCAATGGCCGCCACCGCGCGCCGGTGTGACTCGAGCGCGAACGCGTCCTGCTCCTCGCGCGTCACCTTCCATTGCTGCGCCACCTTCTCCGCCGTGATGCCCATCCCGTAGGCAATTGCGTAATTCTCGTCCTTGGCGAAGATCTCGGGATTCAGCGCCACCTTGTTGCCCATCATCGGCACCATGGACATCGACTCGGCGCCGCCGGCGATCACCACGTCGGCTTCGCCGACCCGGATACGATCGGCGGCGATCTGCACGGCGTTGAGGCCCGAGGAGCAATAGCGATTGATAGTGATGCCGGGAACGCCATCGGGCAGGCCCGCGAGCAGCGCCCCGATGCGCGCCATGTTGAGTCCCTGCTCCGCCTCCGGGAAGGCACAGCCGACGACGACGTCAGCCACCTGCTTGGGCTCGATGGCCGGCACCTGCTTGAGGGTGCTCTTGATGACGTGCGCGAGCATGTCGTCCGGTCGCACGCGTCGCAGCATGCCGCGGGGCGCCTTGCCGACCGGCGTGCGGATGGCGGCGACGATGTAGGCGTCTCTGATCTCTTGGGACATGTTTGAGTTCTCCTTCGTCGATCAGTTACGCAAGGGCTTGCCGGTGGCGAGCGTATGCGCGATGCGCTCCTGGGTCTTAGGGCTCTTGAGGAGTGCCAGGAAGTGACGGCGCTCCAACGCGAGCAGCCACTCCTCGGTCACCTCGGTGCCGGGCTCGAGGTCGCCTCCGGTCATGACCTCGGCGATCCGCGAGCCGATCTCGAAGTCGTACTCGCTGATGAAATGTCCTTCCAACATGTTGACGAGCTGCCCCTTAATCGAGGCGGTGCCGGTGCGGCCGGCCACCGGGAAGCGTCTGCCCGGTAGCGGCGGGCGATAGCCGCCCTCGTACAACGCCAACGCCTGCTGCCTGGCGACATGGAGGAGCTCGCCTGAGTTGAAGAGCACCACATCGCTCGCCCGCAGAAGCCCGAGCTCCTGAGCCTCGAGGGCGCTGCCCGCCACCTTGGCAGTCGCCACCGCCAGGTAGTAGTCCTTGAGCGAGGCGAATAGATCCCCCTTGCTCTCGCGCGCCGCCCGCAGCGCCAGCTCCTTGCAGCCCCCGCCCGCCGGCAGGAGGCCCACCCCCGCCTCGACCAGCCCCACATAGGACTCGAGAGCCGCGACTACGCGATCGCAATGCAGCACGAACTCGCAGCCGCCGCCGAAGACGTACCCTTGCGTTGCCGCCACGGTGGGAATCGCGCTGTAGCGCAAGCGCATCGAGGTCTTCTGAAAGAGGGCGATGATCCCCTCGATGGTCTGCCAGTCCCCGGCCGCGAGCCCTGAGCGGAGCGAATCGAGGTTGGCTCCGACCGAGAACGGCGGCTCGGACTGCCAGAGGACGAGCCCCTTGTATCCCTCCTCCGCAATCTCGATGGCGCGGTTGACGCCCTCGAGAACCTCCGGACCGATCGCGTGCGCCTTGGTCTTGAAGGAGACGACGAGCACCTCATCCCCGGTCGTGAAGGCGCGCACGCCCGGGTTCTCCCACACCGTCTCGCCGAGCACCGCCCGCCCCGCCCCGAGCACGGTGTCGGGCACGAGCTGGCGCCGATAGACATCGAGCGTGGAGGGAGCCGCCAGCTTGTGGCTCGCCGCATCGTAGCAGCCCGCCGGGAAATGCACGCCCTGCCGATCCGGCTCGCGCGCCCACGCGGGAAGCGCCGCGTCGGCGAGAGTCCTGCCGGCCTCGATGTCCTCATCGATCCATCGCGCCACCTGCGGCCAGCCGGCCGCCTGCCAGATCTCGAAGGGCCCCAACTTCCATCCGAACCCCCAGCGCATCGCCAGATCGAGATCGCGTGCCGAGTGGGCGATCTCCCCGAGGTGATAAGCACTGTAGTGAAAGGTATCGCGCAGGCAGGCCCAGAGAAACTGCGCCTGCGGATGATCGCTCGCGCGCAGGCGTTCGAGCCGCTGCCCCGGATCCTCGAGCTTGAGGATCTCGGCCACGTTGGGATCAGCCTTGCCGCCCGCCTCGACGTATCGCCCGCTCGCGGGGTCGAGCACCGTGAGCTCATTGCCCTTCTTGCGGTAGACGCCGCCTCGGGTCTTGGCACCGAGCGCGCCGGCCTCGATGAGGCGCGTGAGCCAGGGCGGGGAGCGAAAGAGCTCGTGCCACGGGTCCTCAGGCAGGGTCTCCTCCATGGTCTTGACCACATGGGCCAGAGTATCGAGACCCACGACATCGGCGGTGCGGAAGGTCGCTGACTTGGGCCGCCCCAGGCGGGGACCTGTGAGATCGTCCACGACGTCGAAGCGGATGCCGAGCTTCTCCGCGTTCGCCATGGTTACCAACATCGAGAATACGCCGATCCGGTTGGCGACGAAGTTGGGCGTGTCCTTGGCGCGGATGACGCCCTTGCCGAGGGTGGTGACGAGGAAGCGCTCGAGCCCATCGAGCACAACGGGGAGCGACTCGGCGCATGGAATGATCTCCGCGAGGTGCATGTAACGCGGCGGATTGAAGAAGTGCACGCCGCAGAACCGCGGCCGCAGCTCTTGGGGCAGGGCCTGCGCGAGCTTCGCGATGGAAAGTCCCGAGGTGTTCGATGTGAAGAGGGTCTCTCGGCCAAGATGCGGCGCGACCTTGCGATAGAGGTCCGTCTTCCACTCGAGGCGTTCGGCGATCGCCTCGATCACGAGATCGCACTCGCCGAGGAGCGCGAGGTGCTCATCGTAGTTCGCCGGCTGGATGAGTGCGGCCGTCTCCCGGCTCGCAAGGGGCGAGGGTTGGAGCTTCTTCAATCCCTCGATCGCCTTGGCGGCGATGCTGCTCCTCTCGCCCTCCTTGGCCGGCAGATCGAAGAGCACCGTCGGCACGCGGGCATCGATCAAGTGCGCGGCGATCTGTGCGCCCATCACGCCGGCGCCGAGCACCGCGGCCCTGCGTACCGTCACCTTCTCGTCAAGCCGCCCGCTCATCGTATACTCCTGGTCGCATTCCACAGACCAACATCAAACCCGATCACTGGAGGTCGCGCTGGAAATGATCGCACGCCGGCAGGGCTCGATCATCATCATTTCGTCGCTCGCCGGGCTCGTCCGCTCCTCCCTGGCCGGCGCCTACGGGATCTCCAAGGCCGCCGCTCTCCGCGCACGCAATGATCGACGCCGAGCTCGCTACAGCGCGGCGCTAATCTGCGGCATATTCCGCCCGCAGACGCTGCTTGTCGATCTTTCCCGTCGCCGCGAGCGGCATCTTCTCGAGGAGCACGATGCTGTCGGGCAGCCACCAGTCCGGCACCTTGCCCCGAAGCGCGCTCGCGAGCATCTCGCCGTCGATCTTCTGGCCTCTGCACGGCTCGACGATCAGCACCGGCCGCTCGCCCCACTTCTCGTTGAGTCGACCGATCACCGCCACCAGAGCGACCTGGGGGAGGCTGCCGATGATGTCCTCGATCTCCCGCGGGTTGATCCACTCGCCGCCCGATTTGATGAGGTCCTTGGTGCGGCCGGTGATGGTGAGATGGCCCGCCTCGTCGATGAGTGCGAGATCACCGGTGTCGAAATAGCCTTCCTCATCGAGCGCCGACTCCGGGTCCTTGAAGTAGCGCTCGGCGACGCTCGCACCCTTGACCATGAGGCGCCCGACCTTCATGCGCTGCTCGGGGAGCGCCACCCCGTCGGCATCCACCAACTTCAGGTCAAGCCCCATGGGCGATCGGCCGGAAGCCCGCAGGCCGGGCCGGGGCGGCACGTTGGGCGGCTCGATGGTGCCGAGCGGCGAGAGCTCGGTCATGCCCCAGCTCGGCTGCACCCGCACCGCGAGACGCTCCTCGATGCGCCGCAGCAGCGCTTCCGGACAGTGTGATCCGCCGATGATGATGCGCTTGAGCGTCGGCAGCTCGCCCCCCACCTTCTCGAGGTGATCCACGAGCCCGAGCCACACCGTCTGCACCGCGGCGGCGACGCTCACCCGCTCCGTCACGATGAGATCGCGCAGGTGCTCGGGCTCGGTGCTGCGGCCCGGCAGCACCATCTTCGCCCCCACGGCCGGAGCGGCAAAAGGGAAGCCCCAGCCGTTAGCATGAAACATCGGCACGGCCAACAGCACCGAGTCCTCCGCCGACAGGGCGACCGCATCCGCCTGTAGCGCCCGCAGGGTATGCAGATAGTTGGAACGATGGGTGTAGAGAACGCCGCGGGGCTTTCCCATCGTACCGGAGGTATAGCAGAGTCCGGCCGGCGTCTCCTCGTCGAACTCGCCCCAGGGAGCGGATCGACCGAAGAGCCGCAGCAGATCCTCGAAACTCCATTGCCGCGCCCGCCCCTCGAAATTCTCCTCCGGCGCCTGCCCGTCGAGCAGGATCACCGTTTCCAAGCTCGGGCACGCCGCCAGGAGCTGGCGCGCGAGCGGCTGCAGGCCCGCGCCTACCGCAATCCAACGGTCTTCGGCCTCGATGATCATCTCCGCCAGGTGGGCGACGCTCAGACGCGGATTGAGGGTGTGGCAGATGAGTCCCGCGCCCATGGCGGCGTAATATAAGGTGAGATGATCCTGGGTGTTCCAGGCCAGCGTCGCCACGCGATCACCGAGCTTGAGCCCCTGATCGAACATGGCGCCCGAGAGCTTCTGGCACCGCTCGCGCAGCTCCCGGTAGGTGATCCGGTCGGCCGCGCCCACGGCCGCCGTCGATACCACGCACGTGGCTCCATGCCACTTGGCGGCGTGCTCCAGAAACTTGTCCACCGTCAGCGCGTACCGCTGCATCGTGCCGATCCTCCTGCCGCAGCGCGCCCGATCAGAACGTCTTCATGACCCGTAGGCCGTATTGGCGGGGATATCCGGCCCAACGCAGACCCGCATCCGCCGCGGCGACATAGGCTTCGTCGCTCAGGTTCGTGCCGTATGCGGTCACCGTCCAATCGCCGCGTGCATAGGCGATTTCTGCCGATGTCAGGTTGCGCGCGCCGAGATAGTCGCCGAGCGCCGCGTTGTCGAAGAGCTGCGCCCATTGCGAGCCGACGTGCGAATAGTTCGCGCGCAGCGTGAGCGTGCCGGCTCCGGGGAGATCGAACACGTACTGGGGACCTAAGTTGTAGGTGAGGCTCGGCGCATAGGACTGCGGATAGCCGCTCAGGTCCACGCAGCTCAAGGACGCCGGCCCGGACATCGGATCGCACGGCCCGACCACCGGCAGGCGGGTGTCGGTGGCGAAGAAGGTCCCGAGACTCGTGTGCTCCCAGCCGACATTGGCATCGAAGGCGAAGTGACCGAGCACCGCCTGGGCGGAGAGCTCGATGCCGTAGAGGGTCGTCGGTGAGGGGATGTTGACCTCGAGCCCCTGGGTGGGCAGCAGCGGATCGCCGATCGTCACCTGGAAGTTGTGGTACTTGTCGTAGTAGCCATCGAGCTGAGTGCGCAGGTGATCATCGAGCGCCGAGGCCTTCCACCCGAGCTCGTAATCGGTCACGTATTCGGCGCGAAACGGCTGCTGATACTGGGTGCCGATCGGGAGGTTCAGGCCCCCTTGCTTGTAGCCCGTGGCGACGAACGCGTAGAGGTAATTGTCGGCGTTCACCGCCCAGCTCAAGTCCGCCTTGCCCGTCAGGCGATCGTCGTGCTCGCTCTGATGCGCGTACTCGTTGTAGAAGAACTCCGGAATGACGTTGTAGATGCGGTTCGTGGTGTCGTTCCAGGAGTAGCGCGCGCCGAGCTGGAACTTCCAGCCGTGGCTGAAATGAAACCCCAATTGGCCGAAGGCGGCCGCCGTATCGTTCGGCACCTTGCCCTCGATGTACTGATCGTAGAAGCCCGCCGGATAGCCCACGTAGTATCCCTGGCCGAGCGGGTAGGAATAATCGAGCCCCTGGTAGTAGATGCCCGTAACCCAGGTGAGGAAGCCCTTCTCCGGCGAGATGAGGTCGAACTCCTGCGAGTACATCTCTCCGGGAACCAGGTCGCTGAAGACGAACGGCAGGAGATCCGTGCCGTCGAGGTCCGTGATGTAGACCGAACGCCCCCATTGCACGCCGCTGATCGAGCGCAGCGTGATGCCGCTATCCATCTTGTAGTTGACGTTGAGGGTGGTGCGGGCGATCTGATCGATGGCATCCATCCGGGCGTTCGCCGTGACGTCGTAGAGCGGCGTGGTCGCAGTGGCGGGTGAGGCGGGGTAGCCGCCGTTATCGATGTAGGAGTAATCGGTCTGCCAGAGGGCGCTCAGCTTGTCGGACGGTTGCCACAGGAGGCCGAAGCGGATGGAGCCCTGCTTCAAGCCGCCGTTGCCGCCCGAGTAGGGACCGGTGACGTGGAAGAAGGTGTTGCGCCGCTCGCCGTAAAAAGCCACGCGGGTGGAGACCGTACTGCTCACCGGCATGTTCACGGCTCCCTGCAGCATGACCTCGTCGTAGTTGCCGACCTGCCCGAGCATGTAGCCGTTCACACCTTTGAAGTTCGGCGCCGCCTCGGTGATGTAGACCGCGCCGCCGGTCGAGTTCTCGCCGGCGAAGGTCCCCTGAGGACCCCGCAGCACCTCGATGCTCGCGATATCGTAGAAGGGCTCGTCCTCGAGGTAGCCCGGGAAGGAGGCGACGCCGTTCCGGTAGGTGATGACGCCGGCCTGGGTCTGCGTGTTGTGCTCGCCCTTGCCGATACCGCGAATGTTGAACTCGTTCCCCTGACCGAAATTGTCGACCGCGAGCGAGGGTGAGACCGTCTCGAGCTGATCCACCGTGACCACGCCGTTGTGAAGGAGTTGGGTGCCCGAGAGCACCGTGGCTGCGATCGGCGTCTGCTGCAAGTTGGTGGTGCGCTTCTCGGCCGTGACCACCACCTCCTGCAGGGCAGGAGCCGCTTCCGCATCGGTCGCCGTGGCCGGAGCGGCCGTGGCCGCGGGTGCAGCGAGAGAGCCGTCGGCCGCGGATGAGGATGAGGCCGGTAGCGCGTCGGCTTTCGCCGTCGCAACGGCACCCAACACGAGCGCAACGCTGACGAACGCTGTGATCTTCATCGGATCCCCCTCCGAGCTTTCTTTGGGCCGCACGATAGGCGGCGTGCCGGAGCGTCTCAGGTAAGCGCCAGGTTGTCAAGTTCATTCACATGTGAAAGAATGTCTTGGCATCAGCCTGCCAAACAACCGCATGGCGCTTTCGGCATTCAAATTGACGGCCGCCGACCTGCTCCCGTACGGGCAGGGACTGCAGCGTCCCGAATGCGTGTGGGTGGATCGCGAGGGCGTCTGGGCTTCGGATGCGCGCGGCGGCGTGTGCCGCGTTCATGACGATCGTGCACCGGAGCTCTTGGGCGCCGGCATTGCCGATCCCAACGGCTTCAGCCGCCGGCCGGATGGCAGCTTCGTCGTTGCGGGGCTCAGCGACGGCCGGTTGTACCTCATCGCTCCGGACGGGCACACGCGCGTGTTGCTCGAGAGTATCGATGGCGTACCGTTGGGCGCGGTCAACTACGCCTGCGCGGACGGTGCGAATCGGATCTGGCTCTCCGTCATGACGCGACATCTGCCCTGGGTTCCCGCCTTGCAATCGAGCGAGCGCGACGGGTACATCGTGAGGATCGATGGGGATGGCGCGCGCGCCGAGGTCGTAGCCGATGGGCTCGATCTCACGAACGAGGTCAAGGTCTCGCCCGACGGCCGCTACCTCCATGCGGTCGAGACGCTCGGCGCTCGAATCGTGCGCTACCGGATCCGAGCGGACGGCTCGCTCGGGGCCAAGGAGCGCGTCGGGCCCGAGAGTCTCGGGCGGGGTGCACTTCCGGATGGCATGACGTTCGATGCTGCCGGCAACATCTGGATCACCAACATCAGCCAGAACGCCCTGCAGGTCATCGACCATGAGGGAGCCCTGCACGTGGTGTACTCGGATGCGAACGCGGCGGCCGTGGAAGTCCTCGCGGAGGCGGTTGAGCGACGGACCGGGACTCTCGATCATCTCCTCGCCTGCGCTCAGGTTTCCGGGCCGCTTCGACTACCGACCAGCCTCGCATTCGGCGGCGCTGACGGGCGGACCGCGTTCGTCGGCTCGGTCGGTCTCACGCACCTCGCGACGTTTCGGATTCCGGCCGAGCTGGCCGGCGTACCCCGCTGACACAGATCCTCCCTCGCCGCAGTCGATAAAATTCAACGACGCGCTAATGAAGATGCTGATGAAGATGAAGATCGGTTGGGCGGCAGCCGTGGTCGGGTTTGCGTTGACCTGCGGGGCGGCATCGAGCGCACACGCGAAAGAGAGGCCGACCGTCACGATCGCCCAGGGCGTCCTCGTGGGGCGAATCGACGCGCAGGGCATCCGCGCCTTCAAGGGGATTCCCTATGCGAAGCCGCCCACCGGCGCGCGGCGCTGGCGGGCACCCGTCGCGGCGAGCGGTTGGACGGGTGCCCGCGATGCCGGCCGGTTCGGCGTCAGCTGCATCCAGCCTCCCTGGCCCACGCACAGCATTTACAACGATGGGATCGTCCACTTCAGCGAGGACTGTCTTTTCCTCAACGTGTGGGCGCCCGCGCAGGCGAGAAAAGCGCCAGTCATCGTCTGGATCTATGGCGGCGGGCTCGTCTATGGCAGCACCTGGGAGCCCTACTACGACGGCAGTCGGTTCGCGGCGCATGGCGTCGTGTTCGTGTCGATGAATTACCGTCTGGGCGCTCTCGGCTGGCTGGCGCTGCCGGCCTTAAGTGCGGAATCGCCGCACGGCGATTCGGGCAATTACGGGCTCCTGGATCAGATCGCGGCGCTCAAATGGGTCAAGCGGAACATTACGGCGTTCGGCGGCGATCCGCACAACGTCACCATCATGGGCGAGTCGGCGGGCGGACTCTGCGTCGCCTACCTCCTGGCCAGCCCGCTGGCACACGGCCTCTTCGACAAGGCGATCGGCGAGAGCCTCGGCATCTATTCCGAGCCTGAGCTCAAGAGGCCCGACCACGGCCTGCCCGCCGCCGAAGCGATCGGCACAAGGATCGAGAAGGCCCTGCATGCCAAGAATCTCGCGGCCCTCCGGACCATGGATGCCACCAGCCTCAATGACGCCGCCCTAATCGCGGGCTATCATCCGACCGGCACCATCGACGGCTGGGCGCTGCCGCGCCAGCTCGTCGACACCTACGATCGTAAGGAAGAGGCGCACGTACCGGTGCTCATGGGATTCAATGCCGGCGAGATTGAGACTCTGCCTGGCTTTCTGCCGCCCCTACCCTCCTCGAGCGCGATCTACGTGCGGGAGATCGAGAAGCGCTACCGTGCTCTCGCGCCCAAGTTCCTGCGGCTCTATCCGGCAACGGACGTGAAGGGGAGCATGATGGCGGCGGAGCGGGATGCCATCTTCGGCTGGGGCGCCGAGCGGATCGTGCGCGAAGAAGCAGCACTCGGTGAGCCCGCCTATCTCTATTACTTCGATCACGGCTACCCGGCGGCACGTGCACGGGGTCTACATGCCTTCCATGCGAGTGAGATTCCCTATGTCTTCGGCCGCGTCGGTCCCGGCGCACCTCAATTGGCGAATTGGCCGCAGGCGCAGGGTCCCAGGGAGGAGGCGCTGTCGAATGCGATGATCGCCTACTGGACCTCCTTCGCTCGCGCCGGCGTTCCCAAAGCACCCGGAGCGCCCGACTGGCCGAGCTTCGCGCCAGGAAAGCGCTACATGCATTTCGCGCAGAAGCCCGAGGTTGGTCGCGATCTGATGCCGGGTATGTTCGAGCTCGACGAGGAGGTCATGGAGAGACGACGCGCCGCCGGCGATCAACAGTGGGGCGCCGATGTCGGCGTCGCAGCGCCGGTGCTGCCGCCAGCCTTACATAGAGGCTCGTAGGCTTACGGCTGCGCGCGTAGGATGTCGCGCAGCGCGAGTCGCATGCTGCGCTCGCAAATGCACGCCGGCATGGGGAGTCCATGAGCAAGGCAGTTCCAGTCTCGATCGCCGCGTTGTGCCTGCTCTCGGCCATCACCGCTACCGCCGATGACCTCCTGCCCAAGTCGCGGGCGCAGGCGCTTGCCATGGAAGCCGAGGATGCGCTGCCGCTCACGCGCTTTTATGACCCGCCACCACTCGGCGAGCGCGCCCCGGGTACGCTGATACGCTCCGAACCCTTCGACGGGTACAGCCTGCCGCCGGGAGCGCACGCGGTACGCATCCTCTATGTCTCGCGCGCACTCGGTGGCGCGCTCGATGCGGTCTCAGGGGTCGTGCTGATCCCCGCGGGCTCGCCGCCGCGCGGCGGTTGGCCGGTCATCGCCTGGGCGCACGGCACGAGCGGTGTCGCCCGCATGTGTGCGCCTTCGCTCATGAAGGACGTCGAATACGGCAGCGAGGGTCTCATGCCCATGGTGGCTGCGGGCTTCGCCGTCGTCGCGACTGATTATGCCGGTCTTGGTACACCGGGCCATCATCCCTACGACAACAAGATTCCGCAGGCCAACGATGTGGTTTATTCGGTTGTCGCGGCTCGCACGGCGGTTCCATCGCTCGGTCGTCGTTGGGTCGCCATCGGTCACTCCCAGGGCGGTGTCGCGGTGTGGGGCGTTGCCGAGCTCGAGGCGAAACTGCGAGACCCAGGCTACCGAGGGGCGATTTCGGTCGCGGGCGATATGGATTACGAAAGCTTCGAGGCCCATGACGCACGCGACTTCGCCACGATCACCAACATGTACTGGCCGTTCACGGCATTTGGCGTGAAGGCGAGCTATCCCTCGTTCGACGTCGCGCGGATGCTCTCTCCGGCCATGCTCGCGCGCTACCAGGATGTCACGACGAAAGGATGCTGGTATTACGCCTACGCCGCAGCCGCCGAGACCGGTCATCAGGCGGCGGTCCGGCCCGGTTGGGATGAGTCGCCCGAGCTCGCCCGCTACAATCGAGACAGCCGTAGCGCCGATAAGCCCATTCGCGGACCGGTCCTGGTGCTGGCAGGCGACGACGACCGCTCGGTGAATTTCGCCAACATCAAATCCGGTGTGGCGCGGGCCTGCCATCACCACTTGCCGATCGAGCTCGTGCACCGGCCGGGGCTCGACCATGATCCACTCATGGAGAAGACGATCGGTCTGCAACTCAACTGGGTGCGCGCGCGACTCGAAGGTAAACCCTGGAGCGACAACTGCGGGTCCATCGAGGCTGAACGCAGCAGACGGAGCAGACGATGACCGTGTATCGAGAGCGAGGTTGCCCCTGGAATCCGTGAGCTGTTGAGATGCCGGCTGAGGGACTTGAACCCCCGACCAACGGTTTACAAAACGAACACCTAACACTTTGGCGCTCGGCGGCACACTCGGGCTGAAATCCTAACCCCTTGATTCCTCGCGGCACTCGCAGCACCAACACTGCGTCAAGAAGTGTGCCAAAGAGTCGCAAGGAGTAAGTCACTGCACTGAATTTGCACTGAGGACCAGCGGACTTCGACGATTTCACGCATCAGCTTTCAGTGCAATTGCCTGTCTCAGTGCAATTCAGTGCAACGGCGCCGGCGGGGGTCTCTCAGACGGGCATGAAGACGATGAGATCCCGGTTCGGCAGGGTGAGCACAGAGCCGTCGAGCCGACCCAAAGGCCGGTCGGCGGCGGAGAGCAAGCCCTGCAGTTCGCCGCCCAAGGTGATGGCAGGCTGCGGCGGTAGCGGTGCCGGCATGAAGGCTCGGTATCCGGTGGGCTGGGTGATGTAGCGTCCCGCTATGCTCGGGGATTTGGCGTCGGTCTTCATCCTGAAGCCAACCTTTAGTATGGGGCTGAATTCACGCCATACGATAGGCTGCGTTTAACAAGCAGGGAACACGATCGCCTTGTTTTAGTTTGCATTCGCTCCGGCAGCCACCTGCACTTGCTTCAGCACAGCCGCGCGGAATCCTTCTCGATGTGAGTCACCCCGCCGGATCGACGCCCTCCGCGCCGCCCGGCGCGCGGCTTGGCACGACCGCTCAAACCCAGGAACCAAGCCAGAAAGGACGGCTCGTGAATGAGCAGCTCTCCGCATGGTGAATCGAAGACAGCGGTCGAGAGCCCGTTCGTCGCGCGGCGCCGGAGCGCCCAGGTCACACGGTTGACGCTGAGCAGGTGCGGGTGCCTCGCCACAATCTGGGCTTTGGGGAAGAGCTCCGTCATTGGCGGGAGAGGAGGCGGAGCAGCGATCATGGGAAGCTCCGCTTGAAGAGGCGGCGGCCCGTAGGTCTTCGCTTTGCATCGTCGGGTCATCGAGTACGCTCCACCTGCGTTTCCCGCTCGCGTGCGCGCGTCCGCCCCTCGAGCCTCGCTGCCAGCTGCTCGTCGCTGGTAAGCGGTCGGGGCATGCCACCGATGAAGCGCCAGATCTTCTCCGCGAGCGCGCCCTGCCCTGATTCGAGAAGCGCATCGGCCGCGGCGTGCCACCCGGCGATCACCTCGCGGCGAGTGTCGAGGAGCTTCGCCTTTCCCGGGTTTGGCTTAAGGCCTCCGTCGCGGAGCTCCTGAGCAATGCGTTGAGTGCGCTCGCGCAAATGCCGGGAATCGCCGCGGACTGAGGCGCGATGGATGCCATTCTTGAAGCCTGACCGGGTCTGACCCCTCACCGCGCGCTCGGTTGCGTTAGCCGCGAGACCGTGAGCGCGCAGGTGCTGGGCGAACAGTCCTCGCCACTCCCGCAGGGTGGCTCTGCGGATATTGAGCCGCTTCCCGTCCTCGCCCAGTGCCCTGATGACCAAATGCACGTGCGGATGGTCCTGTTCCGTATGCAGGGTGAGGACGTAGCGATGCTTGAGGGCGAATTGCTCCCGAGCGAAATCCCGGCTCGCACGCAGCAGCTTCTCGGGCGAGGTCCCCTTCGGCATCGAGAGGATCACGTTGTGCACGAGCCTGGCGGGCTTGCGACCCGGCTTGCCGCGGTACGGCCCCCGGCCTTGCGCGTTCGCCGAGTCGAGATCCCAGTCGCCGATGATGTCTTTCTCGATACCTTTCCCCTTCAGGTGCTCACCCTCGTCGGTCTCGATCTCGAGTTCGCCGTTGCGATCGATGTAGCGAAGGTGCCCGATAGCACCCGCCGTGCTCGTCGCGCCTTTCGTGACCTTGACGACGACCTCGCGCCCACGGGACACCGTACGCGCGATCTGTTCGATCTGGGCGGGTGAGAAACGAACTCGGCCTCCCGGCCCGCGGCGTGCAAAGCTCCGAAGGTCGAGGAGCGGTTCCCCGCGACCGGCTCTAGTGGCTCTGCCCGGCATGCCCAATGTCCCAGCTGATGAGGTTCGCCTTGATGAGCGCACGGACGTGGTCGCGCAGCGCCTCGCAGATCCGGAGCATGGCCAGCACCTCCTGCCGCCCGGGCACCGCCTGGCGGGCGTCCTGGTGCAGCAGGCGGGCCATCATGTTGAGGTTTCGGCCGACCGCTGCAAGCTCCCTCACGGATGCCTGAAGGGTCGAGAGCTCCCGGTCCGGTAGCGGCGCGAGCTGCCGCAGATGCGAGCGGACAAGCACCGACACATAGGTCGCGGCCGGCATGCTCCGGGCGATCGCCCGCTCGCGCAGCAGCGCCCGGTCTTCAGGCACCAGTCGGACAGTCAGACGGGCGCCGCGTGGATCAGGCGGAGTCATCGGTTCGGCAGCGGTGTCGAATTCCGCACTCCCCAGCATCTGCTCGGCGAGGCGCTTCAGTAGCGCCGATTCCGAGAGTCTCTGGCGCGCAGCCGCTGTCGCGAAGCGCTCCTTTGTCTCCCTGCTCACCCACGTCGCGATGCGCACGTGACCGGTCATGAGGTCTATTTGAACTGAGGAACTGACGGTGCGCAAATTGATTAACCCGTGGAAGGACATGGACACCGGTTGACTGTACGAAGGGGCGGTCGACGCTCAAACTCCGCACGTCGTCGCGATGAGTCGTAATGCGCGTCGGTCGGTAAGGGCTGCGATGCGACTCTAGCGCCAAGTCGCACGAGGATGCTCGAGCAAGATTATCTGGCACGCGCCAGCAATGCTTATGTCGAGCCTCGTCGTATCGCTTGCGCCCGACTGTGAAGCAGAATTGCCGAGTGACCCAGCAGCCTGATAACGCCCGTTTCGAAGCAACACGCCCGAAGCTCTGTTTGGATCAAACAGCAGCCGAATGGCTATCCTGCCTCGCTCGCTCCCGATGTCAGAATGCCCCGTTGACGTCTCGCCGGCGGACGACAGCGATAGTGGAGCTTTCACGCGCCTGAAACCGGAAGGGACTTTGAAACCTCGACACTCACCGACGAACTTGCAAATATGTCATGGCTGACATACACTGTTACTCGTGAGCCCTAAAGACAAACCTCTTTCGTGGCTCCACGGGCAGGTCAAGACGCCACCCTTTTCGACGACCGCACGACTGGAGACTGGCTTTCTACTGAGGCGCTTGCAGCAAGGCGAGAATCTGGGATTGCCCCAGTCGCGCCCCATGCCTTCGATTGCGTCCGGCTGCCATGAGCTTCGGGTCAATGATGAGGGGCGGACTTGGCGGTTGATATACAGAATCGACGCTGACGCGATCCTAATCTTGGCCGTTTTTGCTAAGAAGACGGAAAAGACTCCTGAGGAGATCATCAGAACCTGCCGGAAGAGACTGAGGAATTACGAAGATGCGATCCGAAAAGCGAAAGCGCCTGGAAGCAAACGGCTGGAAGATCGGAAGCGCTAAGGACTTCCTGCAGCTCTCCGACCAGGAGGCGGCGTACATCGAACTGCGCCTCAAGCTCGCGCGAGGGCTGAAGGCGAAGCGCCATGCTCGCGGGTTCTCGCAGACTCAACTGGCCAAAGCAGTGCGGTCCAGTCAGTCGCGCGTGGCAAAGATGGAAGCGGGCGATCCCACCGTGTCGCTCGATCTGCTGGTGCGATCACTTCTCGCCCTGGGTGCTTCGAATCGCGATCTCGGGCAGATCATCGGTCGCAGCTGATTATCACTATCGGCCGATTTGCGTCCATCGGCGAGGATTGAGACTGAATCCCAACCGCCGATGTCGGCCCAGGACCGGACAACCAGCACTTGCGATCCGAGTCCCGAAAAGCGGCAGTTCGGGTAGCCTAAACTCCGCAACCAAGGCCAGAGGGGCCATAATGAAAAAAGGCAGCGGTTCGCCCGGGCGACGCGAGTACAGGACATGAGTTTGGAACGCTACGAACTGGAGTTCCTAGAGCGCCTTAGCCGGTTCCATGACGACGCGGTTGCGGCAGCGCGCTTCACGTTTCTGCACCTCGCCTTTCGGTACCGGAGCAGCCGCACGCCACCGCTGGTTGAGAAGCTCGACGCGGACGCCGGCTTCTGGAACTCGACGTTGCATGCCGTGCAGCTGGCCTCCGCGATTGCGATTGGCCGCGTCTTCGATGATGGTCGCGACGCGAGGAGTGCCCGCTATCTGCTCGATTATGCTGGCGATTATTACAGGATATTCTCCCGGCAGGCGCTCGCGGCTCGCAAAAGCTCTGAATACGCAAGTGACGCGTACGAGCCAACGCAGGCGGATTTTAACGCCCTGAAAAGTGAACTAGCGCAGCATGCCGCCGTGTTCAATCAAACGATCGGCCCACTACGCGACAAGGCATTCGCGCACTCGGCGCGGATTTCACATGATCAGATCGAGAGTCTCTTCGGCAGCGTAGGGATCGCGGAGTACCAGCGCCTTGCGGTGTTCGGTGTTCGCCTTCACCAGGCACTTTTCGACAGCTACTACAATGGCCAAGCGCCGGTATTGGCAGAGGTCAGATGCGACGTGGCGGCTATCGCGGCGCGCACGATCGGCGACGGAGAGACCGCGACGGAGCCTGAGTATGTTGTCAAGGAGACTCTCGCGTTCCTGGAACGTTTTCAGCGTTAGTCCTGCAGTCTCGACCTCAACCGGCCAATTCCCGCCCTTCGTCCGCTGAGCTAAACTGGGCTTCCCCCGGTTTCCCGGACACCTCCATTAGGTGAGATGATGGATCCGGAGGTGTTCTGTGGAGAAGCAAGAGAAGCAGGGGCGCCGATCCTATACGCGAGAGTTCAAGCTCGAAGCAGTCCGGTTGGTGCGTACCGGCCTTCCTAAGGCTCGCGTCGCCCGCGATTTGGGGCTTCATCTGAACGTGCTGAAGTCGTGGATGAGGCAGTTCGATCAGGATCCCGACAATCCGTTTCCGGGCAAAGGGAAGATGAAACCGGAGGAGGCGGAGCTGTTTCGGTTGAAGCGCGAACTGATGAAGGTCACGGCGGAGCGTGACACGTTAAAAAAAGCGCTCGCGTGCTTCGCGAAAGACCATCAGTGAAGTACGCCTTCATGGCACGCCACCGCAGGGTCTGGCCCGTACGATGGATGAGCGAGGCACTGGGCGTGTCCGCTAGGAGCCCGTCCGAGTAATGGATTCGATACACTCGCGAGCAGGGTCTGTGGGGTTAAAAGGCATGGCGAAGACCTTTCGTGAGTGGAACGTAGAGCAGCGCTGGCTGCTGCCGCCGTCGGTGATGGACTTCGTGCCGC
>DATFCZ010000001.1:0-2340 GCA_035252605.1 Steroidobacteraceae bacterium | reverse complement strand
CCCCTCCTCAGCCGACCCCCCTCCTGAGCCCTTCCCGGCGGTCACGGACCGAACCTCCGGGCGCCAAGCCGCTCTATAAGGTAGCCTTGGCCCTTCCCCGTAGCCGCCCACCGCACCCCCCAGGATGCGTCCCATGGCTGTAACTTTTCGGCGCCCGGCGTGTTCTTGCCTCAAACGATGACACCCCCGTGCAACAGGCAAGCTCCCGGCCCATCGACCCGAATGAGTTCACAGCGTTCATGCGCGCCTATCAGGACATGGTCTTCTCGACCGCCGTCCGCCTGACGGCCAACCCCGCTCAGGCCGAGGACATCAGCCAGGAAGTCTTCTTGCGCGCGTATGAGAGCTTCGAGAACATTCGCTCGAGCCCGAAGGCAGGCGGTTGGCTGAAAACCGTCGCCACCAACCTGACGCTCAACCACCTGACCCGGCACCGCAAGCGCTGGCGCCTCTTCTCGGAGGTCTTTTCCGAAGACACCCGCGAGGAGGAGCTCGAATCGGCCGCCGCCGTTTTCGACACCGTCTTCACTGAGTTGGAGACCGAGGAGCGGTCTGCGGTCATCGAGCAGGCGCTCGAGCGTCTGCCGGACCATCAGCGCATTCCTCTGGTCCTCTATCACTACGAGGAGATGCCCTACCAGGACATCGCGAACCGCCTGGGCATCTCCCTCGCCAAGGTCAAGACCGACATTCTCCGGGGAAGGGTCGCCATGGCGGCCCTCCTCGCCCCCAGCGGTCTCGGCGCGCCCGGCGACGATCGGCGCCGACACCCCGCAACCACGCGCGGTATACAACCATGAGCTCACGCGATCAGATTGACGAGAAGCTCGAGCGACTGGTAGGTCAGGCATTGCGGGAACAGCCGCCGCGGCGGGCACCGGCCTCGCTCGAGGGGCGGGTGCTGCGGGAGATCACCGCGCGGGCCCGGCTGCCCTGGTGGCGTCGCGCAATCGCGTCCTGGCCTGCGGCGGTGCGCTACCCGGTGATTGCCGGGTGCGCCGTATGTGTCCCCCTGGTATGGATCGGCTCGGTATGGCTGGCCTCGCGCCTCATCGCCATGGCGACCCATCCCGGCATCGCGGGCCCGCTCGCCACCCTTGAGGATACCGGTCGGACGATCGTCTCCCTCGGAACCTTCACCACCCACATCGTGGACAACATTCCGCGCGAGTGGCTCGTCGGCGGCCTCATCGCCACGGCGACGCTTTACGCCGCCCTGTTCGCGCTGGTCGCGCTCGGCTACTCGCTGCTCTATCCCAGAACCGAATACTCCAAGGCCCACCTCACATGAAGTACATCCTCCGCTGGCTGTTGCCATGCGCGCTGATCGCATGCCTCTGCGGCTGCATCGTTCCGGCGCAGGCGCAGGACAGTGATAGCTCCTCCCTCCAGAGCGACCGCGAGATCGTCTCAGTCGGACACGAATCCATCCTGCCTGCGGGTCAAAGCGCCCAAGATGTGGTGTCGGTGTTCGGCTCAACGACCGCTGACGGCGATGTGTCCGACTCCGCCGTTGCCGTGCTCGGGGATCTGACGGTCAACGGACATGTCGGCCAGGAGGCGGTAGCCGTGCTGGGCGACGTCTACATCAACGGCAAGGTCGACGGCGATGTCACTGCGGTGCTGGGCAGCGTGACCTTGGGGCCACAGGCGGTGATCAATGGCCAGGTGACGGAGGTCCTCGGAACTCTACAGCAGAGCCCCACCGCGCTCGTACATGGCGGTACCGTCCACGTGCTCTCGGGCGTCATCGGCAGCGTCTCGGGCCTGCACGCCTGGATCGAGCAGTGTTTCCTCTACGGCCGGCCGCTCGCTCCTTCGCTCGATATCGCCTGGGCGTGGTGGCTCGCGCTCGGCACGCTTCTCTTCTATATCCTGCTGGCGGCAGTGTTTCGCGAAGGCGTGACGCACTGCGTGCAGACGCTCGAGGCACATCCGGGACCCTCGATCCTCGCCACCCTCCTCGTCGTGCTGCTCCTGCCCGTGGTGCTGCTGGCGCTCGTGATCACGGTGGTCGGCATCGCGGTCATTCCCCTGCTCTGGATCGCGCTCTTCTGCGCGGGCATCTTCGGCCGAGTGGTTGCCATCGCTTGGCTCGGCAGCCGGTGCCTGAGGCTCGCCCGCACCCCGGCCGCTTCACCGCCCGTGCTCGATGTGCTCGTGGGCGGCCTGCTGGTGTTGGCGCTCTACATGGTTCCGGTGCTCGGGTCCTTCGTGTACATGCTGGTCGGCGTGTTTGGCTTCGGGGCCGTCGTGTACGCGCTGCTGCTCGCGATGCGGCCGGCGCCCGGCGCGCGCCCGACGACCGCGGGGCCCTCCACGACCGGTCCGGCTTTCGGC